>CASFEZ010000028.1 GCA_949293815.1 uncultured Eubacteriales bacterium
CTCAAGTCCAGATTCATGCCGCTGGTGGCAAGACCAACCACGGTGGAGACCAAAAACAGCAGCACGCGGAACAGCCGGTAAAAATCTCTTGCTAACATAGAAAACCCTCCGTATCATTATTTCTTCTGTCATAATTATACAATTTTCCGCCCGCTTTTGTCAATAGCAAACGGCGCAAAATCACTTTTCGGTCAAATACCGGTATAAATACCGAATGGCTTCCTCATACCCGGCAAGACCCTTGCCGCAAATGGTTTTTATCGCGACCGGCGATACAAAGGAATGCTTGCGAAATTCCTCCCGGGCGTTGATGTCGGAAAGGTGCACCTCCACACAGGGAATGCTGACCGCCTTCAGCGCGTCGGGGATGGCAACGCTGGTGTGGGTATAGGCGGCGGGATTGAGGACAATGCCGTCGATTTTTTGGTAGCAGTCCTGAATTTTATCCACCAGCGCGCCCTCGTGGTTGGACTGGTAGCTCTCCATCTCCACGCCCAGCTCGCCGCAGACCTTTTGGCAGAGCGACAATAGAGCGTTGTAGTCCTGTTTTCCGTAAATTTCCGGCTCGCGCAGTCCCAACAGATTCAGATTCGGTCCGTTCATAATCAAAAATTTCATGTTCTTTCCTCCGAAAAAACGGTTTTTGCAATGCGCTCGGCGGTTCCTTCTATCACGCCGGTGCTTTCTATCTCCCAATCGCACCAGGCGCGGTACAGGGGCAGCCGCTCCTTCGCCAGCTGCTGAACGCCGTATTTTTGCGACAGGGGACGTCCGTCCAGCGGAAGCGCTTGCAGGTCGCGCCGAAGGAATACAATCACGCTGTTCTGCCGTAAAAGCGGCAGATTCTCCGGTCGGGTCACTACGCCGCCGCCGGTGGCAAGCACCACGCCGCTCTGTTTGGCGCAATCCGAGAGCACCTCGGTTTCGATTCTTCGGAACGCCTCCTCGCCGTCCTCGCGGAACAGGTCGGGAATGCTCTTGCCCGCCCTTTGGGGAATCAAATCGTCGGTTTCAACAAAGGTGCGCCCCAATTTTTTCGCAAGCGCCTTGCCCACCGAGGTTTTCCCGCAGCCGGGCATGCCAATGATTGCGATATTTTTGGTTTGGGATTCGATTTTTCGGACGATTTCCGGAATCACCCCATCGTCAATCGGTCTGTCCAAAAAAATCTCCGCCGCCTTTTTTGCCTGCGCCACCAGCATCGGCAGACCATTGACAAAGGGAATCTGCCGCTCCTGGGCGTCCAAAAGCAGCCGGGTTTTGGCGGGGTTGTAGATAATATCCACCACCCCTTCACAGGCGGGGAAGTCCGCTAAAGAAATGGGCGCCGCGCCGCAGTTCGGGTACATGCCTACCGGCGTGGTGTTGATAATCAGTTGGGCGTCGGCGTGCAGGTTAAGGTTTTGATAATTGTTTTCGCCGGTACGGGAAATCACCGTTACCGACTTCGCGCCCATATCCCGCAGCACCGCCGAGGCGGTTTTGGACGAGCCGCCCGAGCCGAGGACAATCGCCTTTTTCCCGGCAGGATGCACGCCGGTTTTCTTTAGAAGATAGGCAAACCCGGCATAGTCGGTGTTATGTCCCTCAATTTTGCCGCCACGGTAAACAATGGTGTTCACACTGCCGATTTTCTGCGCCGTTTCCGAAAGCACATCGCAAAAGGGAATCACCGTTTCCTTATAGGGAATGGTCACATTAAAGCCGTCCAGCTTGCCGCGTTTTACAAACTTCTCTACTTCCTCCGGTTCTTTTTCGTAAAGCCGGTAGTCGTAATCGCTCAGTAGCTGGTGAATCTGCGGGGAAAAGCTATGACCGAGCTTGCGGCCGAGTAAACCGAAATGTTTCATCACACAATCTCCGAATAGCTGCCCAGGTACTTAAACTTTTCGCAAAGCCCCTCCAGCTCGCACAACAGGCGCACAAACTGGTCGGAATAAACCTGGCTGTCCAAATCGAAATAGAACATCCATTCAAAATCCCGTTCGGGAATCGGGCGGCTTTCCAGCTTAATCAGGTTGATGCCCAGCGCGTAAAACCGGGAAAGCACCTTATACAGCGAGCCGGGCTTGTTGCTGGTGACCATCATAATGCTGGTCTTATCCGCTCCCGGATAAATCTCTAAATTTTTGGAAATGCAAATAAACCGGGTGTAGTTGTTGCCGTTATCCTGTACGGACGAAGCCAGCTCCTGAAGACCATAGAGCGCCGCGCAGGCGTGGGAGGACAGCGCCGCCACATCTTTTCTGCCGCTTTCGGCAACGGTTTTGGCGGCCACGGCGGTGTTTTCGCAAATATGGATTTTTACATGCTCCATGGATTTCAAGAACGCCGCGCACTGGTTAATGGCCTGTTCGTGGGAGTAAATTTCCCGAATGTCCTCTGTCTTCACCCCGGCGGGCGCTAAGAGGCTATGGGCAATTTTTAGCCTGACGCTGCGCACAATGCTGAAATTATGCGCCATCATCAAATCGTATATCTTGTTGACCGAACCGGCGGTGCTGTTTTCAATGGGCAGCACCCCGAAACGGCAAATCCCGCTTTCCACCGCGGCAAATACATTCTCCCAGGTTTTGCAGTACATAATCTCCGGGGTTTTGAATAATTTATCGCACGCCTGCTGGGAATACGCGCCCTCTACCCCCTGGCAGGCGACCGCCGCGTATTCGGGGAACAGCCGGTCAGTGGTTTCGATGGCGTGTAAGACGCGCTGCTTCAGCTCGGAATCGGGGTGTACCACCGTTTCCTGATAGGCGCGGCTCAGCTCAAAAATCTGCGAAAACAAAACGCCGGTGTAAGGGCGCACCTCATCGCTGCTGAGCTTGGCTATTTCCGCTAATTTTTGCCGTTCTCTGGCGGCGTCCAAAACCGGCAGATGATTTTCGACCTTGTATTCGGCAATGCCCTGTGCGATTTGCATGCGTTCGGTAAACAGGCGAATCAACTCCTTGTCGATGGTGTCGATTCGCTCACGATATTGGCTTAAATCCATATGTACTCTCCCTTATTGTTCCATCCATACATCGTATATGGCAACGGCCGCCGCCGCTTCCACAATGGGAACGGCGCGTACCGCCACACAGGGGTCGTGCCGCCCCTGAATACACAGACGGGTATTTTCTTTGGTTTGTAAATTGACGGTTTCCTGCTCGCGGGCAATGGAGGGGGTGGGCTTAAACGCTACCGTGAAAACAACGGGCATCCCGTCGCTCATGCCGCCCAAAATGCCGCCGCAGTGGTTGGTTTTGGTGCGGACAACGCCCGTATCATCGTAATAAAACGGGTCGTTGTTCTCGCTGCCGAAGGTTTGAGACGCGCCGAAGCCCGCGCCGAATTCGATGCCCTTGACGGCGGGAATGCCGAAGACCACCGCCGCAATCGCGCCGTCCAGCCCGCCGTAGCCGCCGTTGCCGATGCCAACGGGCAGCCCGGTCGCCATGCACTCCACCGTGCCGCCGACGCTGTCCAGCTGCATACGGGCTTTATCAATCAGCGCGCGCATCTGCTCGCCCGCTGCCTTGTCCAATACCGGAAAATCGGCGTGCCGCAGTGCGAAGAAATCTTTCATATCCGGTTTTACCGGGTCAAAGGCGCGGTCGTGAACCGTCCCCACGCTCTTTAGGTGGGCGGCAATTTCAATGCCCTCGCGGCGCAGCACCGACAGCACAATACCGCCGATGACGCAAAGCGGCGCGGTCAGCCGGGCGGAAAACTGTCCGCCGCCGGCAATATCGTTATTGCCCTGAAATTTCACAGCGGCAGGGTAGTCGCTGTGCCCCGGGCGGGGTTTTATCCGAAGCTCGGTATAGTCCCAGGAACGGGTATTGGTGTTTTGGATAATGGCGGTCAGCGGTGCGCCGTTGGTTTTGCCGCCGCTGACGCCGGTGATAAATCGAGGTCTGTCCGACTCAAGGCGGGGCGAAGTCAGGCTCTGTCCCGGGGCGCGCCGCCGTAAAAAGTCATATAATTCCTCTTCGTCAATGGGCGTACCCGCCGGAAGCCCTTCGCAGGTTACGCCGATTGCCTCAGAATGGGATTGCCCGAAAATGGAAATTTTCAAATGCCTGCCAAAGGAAAAAGCCATGCAATCAAGTCCTTATTGTGGTAATTTGTCCGCCCATGGCGGTAAAATCCTCCCAAAAGCGGGGATAGGATTTACTGACCGCACCGGCATCGGTTACGGTGATTTCTCCCGCCGTACAGCAGGAGGCGATGGCGGCGGTCATGGCAATGCGGTGGTCGTTAAACGAATCGCAGACCCCGCCCTGAAGGCTGCCGCCCTCTATGCGCAGTCCATCCCCGGTTTCCTCAACCTTGCCGCCTAAGGCGCGCAGGGTCGCGCACACGGTTTGCAGCCGGTCGCTTTCCTTCAGGCGCAGCCGCGCGGCATGGGTGATGCGGGTTTCCCCTTCCGCGCAGCAGGCGACCAGCGATAGAATCGGCACCAAATCGGGAATATTTTCGGCATCGATCACCATGCCGTGTAAGATAGAGGGATATACCGTGCAGCTGCCCGCTTCTATGTTCTCTTCCACCCGGGCGCCGAAGGTTTTCAGAATTGGTAAGATTGCCATATCGCCTTGCAGGGAATCAAACCGCAGCCCGGTAACGGTGACGGGCGCTTTGCCGATGGCGCCTGCCGCCAGCCAGAAAGCAGCGTTCGACCAGTCCCCCTCGGCAATCATTCTGCCGGGGGAGCGGTAACGGCTGTTTGCCGGCAGCGAATAAGTCATATCCCGAAAAACAGGCGTTACCCCGAACCGCCCCATGGCGTCGCAGGTCATATCCACATAGGAGCGGGAGGCAAAGGTGCCGGTCAGGTGAATTTCGCAATCGGTTCCGGTTAAGGGCGCGGCAAACAGCAGCCCGCTGATAAATTGGGAGGATACATCCGCCGCAATGGTAAATGCGCCACCCTGGAGTTTCCCGCGAATGGAAAAGGGGACGCTGCCCTGGGGCGACAGCGAAATGCCGTGTTCCTGTAAAACTTCATATAAAGGGGAGAGGGGTCGTTGGGGAATCCGTCCTTCCGGCAAAAAGTCTGCCGCAATCCCCAGCGCCGCCGCTACCGGCAATAGAAAGCGGAAAGTCGCGCCGCTTTCCCGGCTGCGGCAAATGGTCTGTTTGGGTATTTCTCCGATGGGCTGTACGGCAAAGCCGTCCGGCGTGCGCAAAATCTGCGCGCCGAACGCGCAAAGGCAGTCCGCCGTGGCTTCAATGTCGTTGGAGGTGTCGGTGCAGCCGACAAAGGTTTCCCTGTCCGCCAGCGCCGCGCAAATCAGCAGCCGGTGGGCAGCGGATTTGGATGTCACCGCCCGCAGCGTACCGCCCCGGGGGGATTGGTTGATACAAAGATCCATGGGGTTCTCCTTCTGTTATTCCATGCCGTCCTGTATAAAGGATTGGAGCTTGTCAACGGAGGTTTTTACAATATCTACTTTGCCGATTGCGCGGGGAATAATCAGGGATATCGTATTCCCCCGTCTTTTTTTATCGGAAAGCGCCTTTTCGCAAAGGGTGCTGGCATCATAGGGGCTTTCGGTGGGCAGCTGGTAGGCGCGAATCAGGTCGATGATTGCCCCAGCGCAGCTTTCCGAACAGTAGCCCTGTTTGGCCGCCGCTTTCGCTTCGATGGCCATGCCGATGGCAACGCCCTGCCCGTGGCTGATGGTGAAATGGCTGTTAGCCTCCACCGCGTGCCCGACGGTATGCCCGAAATTCAGAATTTGCCTGAGACCGGTGTCAAATTCATCCTCTATCACCACATCCCGCTTGATTTCCACGCAGCGGGTGATGACCTGTTCCATCTGTTCCTTGATGGGCTTTTTCAGCTGCTCAAACAGCGCCCCGTCGGCAATCACCGCGTATTTTATCACCTCGGCGCAGCCGTCGCGAAAGATTTCGTCCGAAAGCGTATCCAGCGTGGCGTAATCGCAAAGCACCAGCCGCGGCTGGTAAAACGCCCCGGCTAAATTCTTGCCAGCGTCCAGGTCGATCGCTGTTTTGCCGCCCACGGAGGAATCCACCGCCGCCAAAAGGGTGGTAGGCAGCTGCACAAACAGCATTCCCCGGTTATAGCAGGCCGCCGCAAACCCCGCCAAATCGCCGACCACGCCGCCGCCCAGCGCGGCTACCACATCGGTGCGGGTAAACTGCTTTTCAGCAAGAAAATTCAGTATTTTAATAAAATTGTCGGCGTTTTTGGAAGCCTCCCCGTGGGGAATCACAAATTTTTCCCAGCGGTACCCGGCGTTTTCCAGCGAGGCGGTCAGCCGCTCGCCGTACAGGCTGTCTACGGTATCGTCGGTGACAACGCATACGGCGCTGCCGCCTGCGGTCTGGCGAATCAAATCGCCCGCCCGATCGAGCAAGCCTTTTTCAATCAGAATATCATAGGGCTTTGCGGTATTAACCGTTACCTTTGCCACCGCCGTCAACCTCCTCTTTGATGATTCTGCCCTCCGCCAGCAGCGCCTTCAGCCGGTCGGCGTCCTGCTCCTGTAGGGCCTGTTTGTATTTTTCCAACTCGTTAATAAAGGTATCCAGCTCGAAAATCAGATTGTCCCGGTTGTCCAAAAACAGTTCCGTCCACATGCGCTCGTTCAGCCAGGCCACCCGGGTCAAATCTTTATAGCTGCCCGCCGAAAAGCCCCGGTGCAGTCGGGCGGTGGGGCTTTTGATAAAGGCATTGGAAACCACATGCGCCATTTGCGAGGTAAAGGCAATCAGCCGGTCGTGCTCTTCGGCGGTGGTCACGGAAATCTGCCCGAATTTCGCCGGAGCCAAAAGCCGTTTGACATTTTCCAGATACGCCATGTCCACATTTTTTTTCGGCACAATCACCATCGGCGCCCCGCGGAACAGATTGCCGTCCGAATACTTAAAGCCGGAAAACTGCGTGCCCGCCATCGGGTGCCCGCCCACAAATTCAAAGCCCTGCTTTGCGGCAATGGCAAAGCACTTTTCACATAGCACCCGCTTGACGCCGCAGCAGTCAATCACCGTAGCGGTTTTGGCAATCAGCGTCTGGTGCTCTTCCAGCCAATCGATGGACGATTGGGGGTAAACCGTAAGCAAAATCAATTCGCAGCGGGGAATGGTGCTCTCATCCAAGATGCCGTCCGCCGCACCGGCTAACATGGCAAAATCCGCCGTTTGCCGGGTGCGGTTCGCCACATAGACCGTACAGTCCGCCGCCTTATAGGCCTTTGCCATGGAGCCGCCAATCAGCCCCAGACCAACGATACCGACTATCATACGCTTTCGTCCTTTCCCGGCTTACCCGTTTACTACCGCGAGGATCTCCCGCGTCCGCTTCGCCAAATCCGCAAACTGCGCGGGCGTCAGCGACTGCGCCCCGTCGCACAGCGCGTGCTGCGGGTCGTTGTGTACTTCAATCATCAGCCCGTCCGCGCCCGCGGCGGCCGCCGCCATGGCCATGGGCTTGACCATACGGGCAATGCCCAGCGCGTGGCTCGGGTCAACCACCACCGGCAGATGGGTCAGCTCGTGCAATACCGGCACCGCTGACAGATCCAGCGTATTGCGGGTAGCGGTTTCATAGGTGCGAATGCCCCGCTCGCAAAGAATAATCTGCTGGTTGCCGCCGGCCATAATGTATTCCGCGCTCATCAAAAGCTCCTTGATGGTCGCCGCAAGCCCCCGTTTTAAAAGGATGGGCTTGTCGGTTTTTCCCAGTTCTTTCAAAAGCTCAAAGTTCTGCATATTTCTTGCGCCGACTTGAATTATATCAACATTTTCAAACATTGGCAAGTGATTGGCATTCATAATTTCGGTAATAATGGGCATGCCGGTCACCTTTTTCGCTTCTTCCAGCAGTTTGATGCCGTCGCCCTTTAAGCCCTGGAAGTCGTAGGGTGAGGTGCGGGGCTTGAACGCGCCGCCGCGCAGAATGGAGGCTCCGGCTTTTTTGACCTCTTCGGCAATGGAAAGCACCTGCTCCCGGCTTTCCACCGAGCAGGGTCCGGCAATGAACTGGAAATGCCCGCCGCCGATTTTAATATCCGGCGTAATTTCCACAACGGTATCGTCCGGGTGGAATTTCCGATTGGCGTTTTTATAGGGTTCGGTGATGCGTTTGACGGATTCAATCATATCCAGCCCTTGCAGCAAATCGATGTCTATCTTGGCGGTGTCGCCAATCAACCCCAAAATGGTGTTAAATTCCCCTTTGGAAACGTGCACATCCAGCCCCTGCCCCTTGAACCAGGCAATCAGGTTTTCCATTTGTTTTTCATCGGTTCCCTGTTTTAATACAGCAATCATTTTTGTATTCCTCCAATTTTTCCAAAAAAATGAAGCCATGCAGTGAATCCTGCATGGCTTTTGTTCGCTTTCGCCGAAACGGCTCGGTATCGAATCTTACGCAGCAGAAATCACTTTCACTTCGGGCAGACCAAAGTAAAAGTAATAAAAGGATTCAGCTGCAAAATAAGACTGCTTCATCATAAACGCTCCGTTTCTTTCGCCGTTATTATAACACCGAAAAAACGCGCTGTCAACGCTATTTTCAAAAAAGGATGCACGAAGTTGTAACGGCAATTTTGGCTAAGTTTCACAATTTAAAGCGACGCTGCTTTAAATTGTGAATGGTGGCAGTATTCGGCGCTGCCGCCAATACCGCCGGGAAAAGGTTTTATGTAAAAAATATTTATGTCCGGTTGCGAATATAAATATGCTTTACACCCTTGTTGTTGGTGTCGCGGAAATCGGTTTCAAACATATCGGAACTCTTAATCAGGTCCGACAGCTTCGGGTAGCCGTAGTTCCGGCTGTCGAAATCCGGACGCTTTTTGGAGATGAGGTTGCCAATCTCGCCCAAAAACGCCCAGCCCTCGTCGTCGGCGACAATATCAATGGAATTGGCAATCAGCCGAATCACATCTTTCGGCAGCGGCGCTGCCCTTTTCTGTCTGGCAGAGGGGCGGGGTTCCGTCTTGCCGCCTTTTTTATGCGGCTCTTTCTTTTCCTCTTTCTCCTCGATATGGGGCTTCAGTATCTCAAGATAAATGAATTTTTCACAGGCGGCAATGAATGGGGCAGGGGTCTTTTTTTCGCCGATGCCAATCACCTTCATGCCTGCTTCCCGCAAACGGGTGGCCAGACGGGTAAAATCGCTGTCGCTGGATACAATGCAGAACCCGTCCACTTTATTGCTGTATAAAATATCCATCGCGTCAATGATCATGGCGGAGTCGGTGGAATTTTTGCCGTAGGTGTAGCTGTATTGCTGAACGGGCGTAATGGCGTTTTCCAAAAGGCAGTTTTTCCAGCCCGAAACCGTGGGCTGCGTCCAATCGCCGTAGATGCGCTTCATGGTCGGCGTGCCGTAGCGGGCAATTTCCTCCAGCATTTCCTTTACATAGGAATAGGGTACATTGTCCGCGTCAATCAGCACCGCCAGCCGCAGCTCTGAATTGCCTGTATTATTCATCGGCATGGTTCTGGTCTCCTTTTTTCTTATCCGAATCCTCGTCGGAATGTTCCTGTTTTTTGCGCTCGGTTACGGCTTTGGTAATAAAGGCGGCCAGCTTTTGCCCCGGGGTGTTCTGCGCCGCAGCGGCAGCGGTTTGGCTGGCTTTTACCTCCTGTTCAAAACGGGCGTCTATTTCCTCCGGCGAAACCCCGGCCTGTTCTTCCGCCCTGCGCTCTTCCGACCGCTTTGTTTTGATAAAACCGATAATGCCTTCATCCGCCAGCAGCTTGATAACAATCACCGTCAGCGGCAGCAGGAACAAGCCGATGGCGCCGAAAATCTTGGTGCCGATATACATTGAGGCAATGGTGACAATGGCGGGCAGGTCAAATTGCCCGGCAACCAGCTTCGGCTCAATAATCTGCCGAATGATGGATATGACGGCATACACAACAATCAAGCCGATTCCCAGCCCCATATTGCCGGAGATTAAGGAGATCACCGCCCAGGGAATCAGCACCGTGCCGGTGCCCAAGACGGGAACAATATCGATAATGGCAATCAGCAGAGAGATTCCGATAATATAGCCGCTGTTGTAAAAGCCAAACAGCTTCAATGCGGAAAGACCGATGGCCAGCTCACAGGTTGTGATAAGAATAATCAGCAGATAGGACTTGACAATTTTGCCAATGGAAAAGGATACCAGCTTTTTTGCCCGTCTGAGCTTGGTCTGGCGCACCTCTGAAAACTGCCGCAAAATAAAGTCGCGCACCACATCATAGTCCTTGGTCAGGAAGCAGGCGGAGATGATGGTAATCAAAACAGCTATCATAAAGGAGGGCAGCTGCTTTACCGTGCTCCAGGCACCGCTCAAGGGGGTTTGCAGCGCAGAAAAAATATTGTCGGCGGTCAGGGAGTTTAACACATCGTCTATCAGTGTGCTTGCCGAAAAACTGCTGATGGCATCGGTCAAAGTGCCCGCAATGACCTCCGGCAGGGTGGATGCCCAATCCAGAAGCCGGTTCTGTAAATCGGTAATCAAAGCGGGAATGCTTTCCAGCTTTGAGGCGATAAAGGAGACAAATTCCTGCAATTGCCCCACGAGCTGTACGCCCGCCACACTGATAAGCGTGGCCAAAACCGCAACCAGCAGCAGCACCAGTACGGTGCCGGTGATGCCCTTGGGAATTTTAATTTTCTTCGCCAGTGCATTGACAGGTCGCTGTAAAAGCGCCGCCAACACCAACGCGATTAAAAACGGCGCCACCAGCGGCAATGCCCACCGGACAAACAGGTAAAACAGCGCAATAAACACAGCGGCATACGCCAGGTTGATAAGAAAGGAAAAGCGCTTGGTTGTTTTTTCGTCCATTTTTTCAATCCCTCAGTCTTTTTCAATCGGAAAAAATAAAGTATATATTTGATTAGTCTATATCATACAATGACCGGCAACATTTTACAAGGTGGAACGCTGAAAAAATTATGAAATAATTTTAACATTTTGTGTAATACTGAAAATAATTTTTATGAAATGTACAAATTTTTTCAGAGCGCCGCCGGAAAAAAGGCGGTGCGCCGCCGAATTTACAAAAAAAGGTTGACATATTGCTTCTTCATGATATATAATTGACCCTTGCAAAGGGTTTATACTTTGTTGTTCGATGTCCCGCCTTCCGTTTTGCGGGGTGGGCGTTGTTTCATATGGACTACCTATAGAATGGGGGTTATGAATTTGAAACGGACTTATCAGCCGAAAAAGCGTCATCGCAAGATGGAGCATGGGTTCCGCAAGAGAATGTCTACCAGAAACGGAAGAAAAGTTCTCGCCCGCCGCAGAGCGAAGGGCAGAAAACAGCTTACCTATTAAAAAGGCGGCAGGTGACACTTTTTGCTCATTGCGCAGCCATTGAAAAGCAACGGGGATTTTCGCCGGGTCTATGCCCGCGGAAAATCATATCAGGATCCTGCATTGGTTACGATTGTTTTGAAAAACCGTGCGGGTCTTTGCCGTTTCGGTATCACAACCGGAAAAAAAATTGGCGGCGCGGTTCAGCGTAACCGTGCGCGGCGCATTATTCGCGCCGCTTTTTCTGAGTATGACAAGCGAATCCGTCCCGGGTTCGATATTGTTTTTATCGCCCGCAGCCGGACATGCCGCCTGAAAAGCACGGATATTTCCGCTGTGATGCACAAGCATTTGCTGGCGGCAGGTCTTTTATTAAAGGACGCGAAAGACAATGACAGCTAAAGCGGCGGCGCTTCGCGCCGTAAAATTTTATCAGAAGCGAATTTCTCCCTTATTTCCGCCACGGTGCCGGTACTATCCCACCTGTTCGGCGTATACCTATACCGCCATTGAGCGGTTCGGCATATGCAAGGGCGGATGGATGGGGCTTCGCCGGATTCTGCGGTGCAACCCGCTTTGGCCCGGCGGCTATGACCCCGTCCCCGAAAAAAAAGAAAGCCGGAGGTAATCCATGACAGGGCTTTATGATTTGCTCGCCGTCCCGTTTGGCTATATTATCGGATTTTTTTATGATATCAGCCAGAACTATATTTTTTCCATTCTGGTCATTACCATTATTACGCGGCTGATTCTTCTTCCTTCTACCATTAAACAGCAGCGTTCATCCGCTTCGCAGATGCGTTTGCAGGCAAAAGTCAGACGGATTCAGGAAATGTACAAGGGCAACCAACAGAAAATCAACGAAGAAACCCAGGCGCTTTACCAGCGCGAAGGGTTTAATCCCATGTCATCCGGCTGTCTGCCGATGTTGATTCAGTTCCCGGTGATGATTGGTCTGTATTCGGCGATTCGTACCCCCCTGACCAGTGTTCTGCATCTGGGCAGCGCGGCGGTTACCGCATTGACCGATGCAGTGCAGCAGGTAGCTGAAATTTCTTCCCGCGGACAGGCTACCCTGGAAATTGAAGTTCTGAAACACTTTTCCTCTTTGCAGGGAATGGTGGAAGGCGTGTCCGCATCGGATATGCAGACGGTAGCGGATTTCAGCGATTCGTTTTCCCTGTTCGGCATCAACCTGGCGGATACCCCGCAGGTCAGCGAACCGAGCCTTTTGTGGCTGCTTCCGATTATTTCCGGTGTTACCGCTTTACTGACCAGCATTTTTATGCTGATTCGCCAAAAAAAGCAAAACCCCGACATGGCGAAAAACCCCATGATGGGCTGTACTTTCCTGCTCAGCCCTGCCATGTCCATTTATTTCGGGTTCCTTTTTCCGGGAGCCATCAGTATCTACTGGATTATCGGCAACATCCTTTCGTTTATTCAAACCGTCGCATTGAATTATACCCACAAGCCGGGTAAAGTGCTCGCCCAGCTGATGATTGACGAAACCGTCACCAGCCGTGCGCGGGAGCAAAGCATAAAAAATACCATACAGTATCGAGATTGATTGCAACAGAATTTGTTAGAATGGTGAAAGAGATATGATGAAAGAATATATTGCAGAAGCATCGACCATTGAGGCGGCGATGCAGGCAGCCAAACAGGGTTTGGCCGCGCCGGAAACCGCCGATGTGAAATATGAAGTTTTGGCGCAGCCGAAAAAGAAAACTCTTGGTCTGTTCGGCGGTTCGCCCGCCCGGGTTCGCGCGTATTATGAGGCGGCGGATCCCGCACCTGTTATCAAAAAGGAACCGGTAAAGCCGGCAGAAAAAGCGCCGAAAGCCCCCGCAAAGCCGGCGGTCAAAGCGCCCGAAAAGGCAGCGGAGAGACAACCCTCTCCGCAGCCGGAAAAAGAAGAGGCTGCCGCGCCCGAGCTGGTCTTTGTACCGGTCGAGGCGGATGATCCGGTTGCGAATTATTTGAAAAAAGTGATTGGTCTGATGGGGCTTTCCGACCTGTCCGTAGAATATGCCCTTGCCGGCAAGAGCGTCACCTACAACCTTTCCTGTGAAGGGGATCAGGGGCTGATTATCGGCAGAAGAGGCGAAACTTTGGATTCACTGCAATATTTGGCACGTCTGGTTGCCAATCGCGCGGGCAAGGATTATGACCATGTTTCCATCAATGTAGGCAATTACCGCGAAAAACGCGAAGCCGGTTTGCGTGCGCTGGCCAAACGCAGCGCCTCGCAGGTGTTGAAATACGGCAGAAATGTATCTTTAGAGCCGATGAATCCTTATGAGCGGCGCATTATCCACACCGCCGTTCAGGAAATTGAAGGGGTACAGTCCTTCTCTGTGGGCGCGGATGCCTCCCGCCGGGTGGTTATTGCGCTGGAAGAGGGCGTAACCCCCACCCATCCGTCCAGAGGCGGCTATAATAACCGCGGTCGTGGCAGAGGCGGCTACAACAACCGTGGCCGCGGCGGCTATAACCGGAATCGCAGCAGCTATACCCCGCGTGAAAGCGCGGACAGTGCGCCCCGTGCACCGAAAAATGACGCTGCGGGCAGCGGTCTGTACGGTAAAATCGAAGTGAAGAAAACCGAGCCTGCCGAATAACGGCAGCGCACGGCTGTCCTCTGCTTTTATCCTGTATACCGCCGGAAAAATTTTATAGAATTGTAAGATATTCTTGTCATTCTTTTTGATTTTCCGTGGTATGATGATGATGGAAATCAGGATAGTAACGGAGGTTTTCTTATGAATTGTCCTAAATGTGGCATGGCGGTAACGCCGGGCACACAGTTTTGTCCAAACTGCGGAGAGAATGTAGCCGCTTATACACCGCCGCAGTCGAACGGCTCCTCGGCGTTTTGCCCGAATTGCGGTGCGCCGGTTGCTTCGGATGCGGCTGCCTGCGGCAATTGCGGTATGCCCTTGGGCGGCAGCGCGGCGCAGTCATCCTATACATCGCCGTCGTCTCATGCACAGCCGCAAAATCCGCCGGTGCAGCGTTCCCGGCTGATTGCCGCGTTTTTGGCGCTGTTTTTCGGTGTTTTTGCGCTCGAGGATTTTTACCTTGGTGAAAAGACCATGGGCGTTGTGCATTTGATTGTTTCCATTATCACATGGGGCATCGGCGGTGCTATCTGGGGGTTCGTCAATGCCATTCGGCTGTTGACCCACTCCATCAACTACGATGCGAACGGCATCGCGCTGAAAGATTTTAATTTCTGACAGCTATTTATATTGCTTGTAACCGGCAACGCGGCGCCAAAAAAGACACCGCGTTGCTTTTTTCTGCTTTAGATGTTGCACAGGTCTGTTTTTTGTGTGAAACAGATAAAACCGATTTGTGAATATTTACCTTGAACGGACAATGTGGATAAAAAGCGAGAAAAAGCGGTTGACAAAACTGCCTTATCTGGACTATAATAAAAGAGCATAGGTGTATCAGCATCAGATACACGGATTCTTTCATATTTTAGGAGGAAAAAACATGAAAAAGGTTTTATCCTTGGCGCTTGCGCTGATTCTGGCGTTCTCTGTTGTTCCCGCCGCGTTTGCCGCAACTCATACCGAGAATTTTACAGATACCAGAACGCTTGACGATGGCGATATCATCAGTGGTCAGGTGACCATCACCCCGACCGGCTTTGTTACGGTTCCGCAGGGAGCAGTTGTTACCATCGCTCCCGGTGCGTCTCTTACCGTAAACGGCAACTTGGTTGTAAACGGCGAACTGGTCATATCTGCCGGTGCGATGCTTGTTGCCAACGCCACGGTGACCAATACCGGCACCGTTACCAATGACGGCACCATCTCCAATAAGAATAATGTTTATAATGGTGAAACCGGCATTCTTCGTACAAAAGTAACCATTCCGGCAACCAACCCGAACGATTCGGCACATCCTTATCATGTTCGTGTCGCTTCGACCGATATTACGACTGATGAGGCATATTTTGCCGATATGGACGCCGCATACGAAAACTCCGTGCTCAATCAGGGCTTCAACGGCTATGTAAAAGACGGTGACGCGCTGTATTTTACTCTGGACTTTGAAGATGAAGCGGTTGATCCCGATAAGTTTGTTGTCAATGTTAACGGCATCCGTTTGTATCGTGACCGTGGTACTTATAAACTGATACCTGATAATATGGCGCTGGCGGTTTCCTATGGCGATTATGTCAGGAAGAATCTGCTGAAGCAGATTAAGATCACGCTTCCCTACGGCGAAGGCTATCGTGTGGTCGCTTACGGCACCACGCTGGAAGAAGCCACCGAAGAAAATATCGAGTATGTATATGTCGATTACGGTACTTCCCTGAGCTTCCGTGTGGATATTTTTGAAGGCTGGCAGGATTCCGATGTGGTTGTTACCATCGGCGGTCTGGATCCCACGACGCAGCCGGAGGGCTCTTCCATTTCCGGACCGGATCAATACGGCTATTACACCATCTCCAATATTACAGATGCAAAAGCTGCCGAGGGCGCTTATGATATTTATGTAGTCGGTGTCGTGGCAGACGAAACCCAAGCGCTGATTATGCGTATTATGAACACCATCCGCACCATCATTGAGACCATTATGGACGTCTTCAGCACCTTCTTCGGTATGCTGGGCGGTCTTGGCGGTGGCTCTACCACAACCCCGTAACGAACCCTGTTTTGCAGGTTTCTGAGGAAACTTTTTATAAAGATAAGCGAATGGATTGCCATTCGCTTATTTTTTCGCTTTTTTGTTTGCCAAGTCAGTAAACAGCTGATTTTCATAAAACCTTTGATTTTGCATATCATAAAGTATTCGCTCCCGTAAATTGGTAAATTTTCAGGATAAATACTTGACAGGTGCAAAGAAATATGTTAATCTTAAATAAATAATAACTCATGAGGGAGTAGTTTGCACGCTTTGCGTGTTCCTTTGACCAACATCATAGCCCGTCGGGCTTGGTCATGGATGAAATAACCAGACTCATGCGGGCGCGTTTTCTTTGTGACCGTGTATGAGTCTTTTTTATTACTCTTCTGGGTTTTGAAAGGAAGGATTTTTGTGGAGTATTATTTGAAAGAAGTCGCGGATGTCTTTCAAGATGTTAACAGTTCTGAAGCCGGACTCAGCTCTGACGAAGCCGCAAAAAGACTGGAGCAGAACGGTAAAAATAAGCTGGCGGAGGGCAAAAAGGATTCACTCTTTGTCCGTTTCCTGAACCAGCTGAAGGATCCCATGATCATTATTCTGATTGTGGCAGCTGTAATCTCCGCATTTACCGAATATTTTGAAACCAGAGGCACCGGTGCGTCCTATTTTCCGACGGACACGGTTATTATCTTAATTGTCGTACTAATCAACGCAGTGCTGGGCGTTTTTCAGGAAAGCAAGGCGGAAAAGGCGATTGAAGCTTTGCAGGAAATGTCAGCCGCCACAACAAAGACCCTGCGGGACGGCAAGGTCGTCAATGTGCGCAGTGAAGACTTGGTGGTTGGCGATGTGGTCATATTGGAAGCGGGCGACGCGATTCCCGCCGATTGCCGCATTTTTGAATGCGCGAGCATGAAAATTGAAGAGGCGGCGCTGACCGGCGAATCGGTTCCGGTCAATAAAATTATCAACGTGCTGACCGGCGGCAAGGATACCGCAGTTCCCCTGGGCGACCGGAAAAATATGGCGTATATGGGTTCTACCCTGGTTTACGGACGAGGCAAAGCGGTAGTGACCGCCACCGGTATGGATACGGAAATGGGTAAAATTGCCGACGCCATTGCCAACGCCCAGGAGGGCGAAACTCCGCTGCAAATCAAATTGAACCAGCTTTCCAAAATTTTGACCAAGCTGGTTATCGGCATTTGTATTTTCATCTTTGCGTTCCAGCTGATTATGCATCGCTCCGAATTCAGCTTTGATATCGCGCTGGACAGCTTTATGGTCGCTGTTTCGCTGGCGGTGGCAGCCATTCCGGAAGGTCTTGCGGCGGTGGTAACCATTGTTCTGTCCATCGGCGTGACCAATATGTCCAAAAAGAACGCGATTATCCGCAAGCTGACCGCAGTGGAAACCCTCGGCTGCGCGCAGATTATCTGCTCGGATAAAACCGGCACGCTGACCCAGAATGTGATGACCGTTGTTGACCATTACGGTCCCGACGAAAAGCAGCTGGCTATAGCTATGGCGCTTTGCTCTGACGCGGAAATTGACGCGGACGGCAAAGTCACCGGCGAACCGACGGAAGCGGCATTGGTTGCTTATGCCGCCAAGCTCGGTCAGAATAAGACTGCGCTCAAAACGGCATATCCCCGTATCGGCGAAGCACCCTTTGATTCCGGCAGAAAGATGATGTCCACAGTCCATCGCGGCGAGCAGGGGATTGTGCAGTACACCAAGGGTGCGCCCGATGAAATTTTGAAAAAATGCAAATACGCACTGGTTGATGGTCAGATTGTACCTATGACGCCGGAAATTCTCAAAGCGGCGCTGACAGATAATAAACGCATGGCAGATAAGGCGCTGCGTGTGCTGGCAGCCGGTTTCCGTGTATATGAGGAAGCCCCCGCAAGCTATGAGCCCGCTGCCCTGGAGCAGGATTTAATCTTCCTTGGGCTGGAGGGCATGATCGACCCGGTACGCCCGGAGGTTAAGGACGCGATTGTGGAATGCCGCGAAGCAGGCATTACCCCGATTATGATTACCGGCGACCATAAGGATACCGCCGTTGCCATTGCCTCTGAGCTGGGTATTATTCATAACGCATCCGAAGCAATGACCGGTGCGGATTTGGAAAAGCTCTCAGAAGAAGAATTTGATAAGATTGTTGAAAATGTGCATGTATATGCCCGTGTACAGCCCGAGCATAAGACGCGCATTGTCAACGCCTGGAAGAAAAAAGGCTATATCACTGCCATGACCGGCGACGGCGTCAACGATGCGCCCTCCATCAAAAGTGCCGATATCGGCGTCGGCATGGGTATTACCGGTACGGACGTTACCAAGAATGTGGCGGATATGGTATTGGCGGATGATAACTTTGCCACCATCGTTTCCGCCGTTTCGGAAGGGCGCCGGATTTACGATAATATCCGCAAGGCCATTCAATTCCTGCTTGGCTCGAACCTGTCGGAAGTTCTGTCCATTTTCATTGCCACGCTGCTGAACTTTACTATTTTGCGTCCGGTTCATCTGTTGTTTATTAATCTGGTTACCGACTGCTTCCCGGCATTGGCACTGGGCGTGGAAAAACCGGAAGCAGATATTATGAAACGCAAGCCCCGCAGCCCCAAAGACGGCATTTTCAGCGGCGGCTTGGGCGTGGACTGTGTATATCAGGGCGCGCTGGTAACGCTTCTGACCCTGGCGGCTTTCTTTATCGGTGAATTTATGGAAACCGGTCACTGGCAGTTTATGAATATCTCCGATTGCGAAGAAGGCATCACCATGGCGTTTTTGACCATGTCCATGTGCGAAATCTTCCACTCACTGAATATGCGCTCCCAGCGCGGTTCCATCTTTGCCATGGCGGCGCGGGGCAGCCACAACCTGTATTTAGTCGGCGCAGCAGCGGCTTCTCTGGTTTTAACAACCCTGATTATCGAAGTTCCGTTCCTGGCAAATGCCTTTGGTTTTACCCCCATCTCCTGGGAAGAATATGCCATTTCTCTGGCGCTGGCCGTCAGTGTGATTCCGATTGTGGAAATCATAAAGGTCTTCCAGCGGCTTGCCGCCCGTAATAAGAAAACTGCCTGATGGCACCGGATAACTGCAAACGCGCTCCCTGCCAACGGAGCGCGTTTGGTTTCGGGATTTTATACGATATTTCCGCACAAGGCAGACAGAAAAAGGTGAAATATTTTTATCATTCTTCCTGTATATAAAAATATTGTTACAGGAATGTGATATAATACAGCCAGTATAAAGGCTTTGTCCCACTTTACAGCTGTATTTTAGGAGGCTTTTTTGATGATTCAAGCGTTGTTCCAGACCATTGCCAACTTCTTTGTAGACCTTCCCTCCATCGGAGATCTGTTTAGTGGCATTCGTACAGGGGAAACCGATATTTTCGGCGGCTTCATTTCGATGCTGCAAGGCTTGTTCGGCAAATCGGATGAGGAATAAGCCAATCGCCTGACCCATGTTGAGTCAAAAAAGCAGTGACGCTTTTCTGAGAGCGAAACTGCTTTTTTTTGTTGTATTGCCCCTGTTTTTATGGTATACTGAAACCAAACACGGCGAACCGTATGGAAAAAGCGCTGGGTTTGCCCTTTCGTATTTTCTGTTTGGCTTTTCGTTGAACGGTGGAGGTGACAGCATATGGGACAGGGCAGCGAGCAAAACGAAATTCGTCCGGACCGCATTCCGGAAGAAAAGCTTGCCAAAAAAGTGGCGGATAAAAAGAAAACGCAGTTTTATATTGCGGTTGCAGCAATCGTTTGCGCCATGGCTGCCGGAATTTTTCTGGTTCTGACCTCTCAATCAGAGTCCGCTACACCGTCTTCGGACGAGGACCCGTATGCTTCGCTGTATTCCTTTGTCAGCGGTTTAAACGGCACCCAGACTACGGCATTGTCTGATAGTTCCTCCGTTTCGTCAAACAGCAGTACTTCGCTGGCTGCAACGCTTCCACAGGGTTCCGTGCCATCCGGCACCGGTGCGCAGACAACCGTTCCTACCTCTGTGGCTGCTACAGACGGAGAGGCAGAGGATGCTTCTGTTACCTTTCCCGCTTCTTTGCCCGAAGCGAACGGCACGATGCATGTCAGCCACGATGCGGATAACCGGTTTATTCAAATTATTCATCAGGCATACAATCTGCCCACCGCACGGCTAACGGCGGTCTATTCTGTGCCGGATACCGGGCAGAACTATGTGTTGGAATGGAACGGCAGCACCGACAGCGCGGGAAAGATCCTGCGCAATGCCGATACCCTGCGCCGCTGTTTTTTGATTGACGCCAATGGCAATGTTTCCGCCGTGGCGGCGACAGACGCTTCCGAGCGGGAAAATATGAGCGCCATAGAAAATACATTTGCGATGGAAACACTGATTAAACGGGTGATTCTGCCGCAGATTGCTGATAAATTGGATTCTTAAATATTTCCCTGCCGCGACAGGTGTTGTTTTCCCGATTGCATTGACTTTGATTTCGTAAAATGTTAAAATACTAAATGTATCTGCACCGCATGTTTGACTATTCGCCCGCAAGGGCAGGTATATAAGGAGGAATTCGCAAATGATGGATTCAAAACCAGATGCGAGAACGCTGTCTTACATCAATTTGTACGCAGTTCTCGGAACGCTCGAAAACTTGTGCGAACTGGATGAGGGCGCAAGAGCGCTTTTGACAAACAAAAAGCCGATTGCCATCGGTTTCAGCGTCAAAGGCGGTCCGAGTGCGACCTTAACCTTTTTCACAAACGGCAGATGCCGCATGGAGGACGGAATCAAGGAATGCGATATTCTTTTGCCCTTCTCGTCCTGTGAAAAATTCAACGGGATGATTGACGGTACCGTAACGCCGATTCCGTCAAAGGGTTTTCAGCATATCAAATTTTTGCTGAAATCGTTTGTTCCGCTGACTGATCGTTTGTCCAAATATCTGCGCGCTACGCCGGAGGATCTGGAAGATGAAGAATTTTTTAATATGAGCACAACGCTGATGCTCTACACCATTGCGGTGGCCATTGCGCAAATCGGCAATCAGGATGAGATTGGCAAATTCAGTGCCCATAATATCCCGGATGGCGATATCAGCATTGGCATCAAGGACGGACCCGGTGCGGTCATTCGTGTCGAAGACCATCATCTGCTTGCCTTGAAAAAACCGGCGGCAACCTATCGCGCGGTGATGGAATTTAAGGATATGAAGCTGGCGCGGGATTTGTTTGACGGCAATGTCAACGCGCTGGCCTGCATTGGTTCGGGCGATATTCGGATGGGCGGCATGATTTCCATGGTGGATAATGTGAACCGTATTCTGGATCGCGTCGCGCTGTATCTTGCGTAAGGAGGAAAATCGCAATGGCTGCAAAAATAAATACTTATGAGAAAAGCCGCGAGTGGTTTAACCGCGCCACAAAGGTTATTCCCTCCGGCGTCTACGGTCATCTCGGTCCTGCCGAGGGCTGCTTTATTCCCGTTTCGTCCTTCCCGCTTATGGGCGAGAGAGCCCAAGGCTCCTATTTTTGGGATGTGGACGGCAACCGCTTTATCGACTATATGTGCGCTTACGGCCCGAATGTATTGGGGTATAACGATCCCGATGTGGACGCCGCCGCCATGGAACAGGTCAAGATTGGCAACTGCATGACTTCGCCCTCGTATAAAATGGTAGAGCTGGCGGAGCTGATGGTCGATACCGTCAATACGGCAGACTGGGCATTTTTTGCCAAAAACGGCGGCGATGTGACCACAGCTGCTATTATGACTGCCCGCGCCGCTACCCACCGCAAAAAGATTATTTTTGTCAATGGCTTCTATCACGGCGTTGCGCCCTGGACGCAGAAGGTGGATTATCCCGGCGTTATCCCGGAGGATGTAGCAAACAACCTGTATGTGGATTGGAACGACTTCGAGCAGCTGGAAAAGGTTGTGGCTGAAAACGAAGGCGAAATTGCCGCTTTTATCTCCACTCCCTACCTGCACGGTAATTTCTTTGACAACATTCTGCCCGCCGATGGCTATTGGCAGAAAGTCAGAAAACTCTGCACCGAAAAGGGCATTGTATTGATTATTGACGATGTGCGCGCCGGTTTCCGCCTGGATTTGGCAGGTTCCGACCATTTTTACGGCTTTGAGGCGGATATGATTTGCTTCTGCAAAGCCATCGCCAACGGCTGGAATGTGTCCTGCCTCTGCGGTAAGGATTTCCTGAAATCCGCCATCAGCAGCCTGTCCTATACCGGAAGCTACTGGATGAGCGCCGTCCCCTTTGCGGCGGGGATTGCCTGCATTAACAAAATGAAAGCGCTGAATCTGCCGACCCTTTTGCGTGAAAAAGCGCTGAAAGTTACCGGCGCGCTGCAGGCGGCTGCGGAAAACAACGGCTTTGATTTGCGTGTTTCCGGCGAGCCTGCGCTGTTCTATCTGCGGATTGCCAACGATGATTCGCTGCTTCTGCACCAGGAGTGGGTTTCCGAAATGGTGAAGCGCGGTATCTTTATGACCAGCCACCACAACCATTTCCTGAACGCTTCTCTGACCGATGAGGACATTGCCGAAACCGCGGCGGTTGCGGATGAGGCCTTCAAGGTTGTTGCAAAAAATCATCCGGAATTATTCTAAGGAAAAAAGCGCCATAAATGCCGGTCGTTTATGGCGCTTTTCTTTATCTCAAAAAATAATGTCGGCGGAAATCTTTCTGTTACAGTGTCAGGTATGACTTGACTTTTTTGCCGCCGCATAGTATTATAGTAGTGCATTTGCATAAAATTTCCGGTCAATTTTTCGTGCTTTGCATATAATCTATCTAAAGCAATGATGCGAAAAGCCGGACGCAATCCAAATATAAGGAGGAAATAGCAAAATGTCTTTAAGCAAACAGGAATGGCTTGCTCTGGAAAAAAAGGCGCATGAGCTGCGGCTATTGTGTCTGGATACCACTTCTTGGGCGGGCAGCGGTCATATCGGCGGCGGTATGAGCTGCATGGATTTATTGACGGTGCTTTATTACAAATATATGCACATCCGGGTCGATGAGCCGAAATGGCCGGATCGGGACCGGTTTATTCTCAGCAAGGGGCACGCGGGCATTGCCTATGCGCCGGTTCTGTGCGATCTGGGCTTTAATGACCCGGAAATGCTGAAAACCTTTAACCTCTCCGGCTCCAAAATGGGTATTCATCTGGACTCCAACAAGGTGGTCGGCGTAGATGCTTCCACCGGTTCGCTCGGTCACGGCTTGCCCATTGCCGTGGGCACGGCGCTGGCTGCCAGAGTATTGGGCAAGGACTACATCACCTATTGCCTTCTGGGCGACGGCGAGTGCGATGAAGGCTCCAACTGGGAAGCGGCCATGTCGGCTTCGCACTATAAGGTGACCAACCTGATCTCTTTTGTGGATCGCAACGAGTGCATGATTGACGGCAAAACCGAAGATGTTATGAAGCTCGAGCCCTTTACGGATAAATGGGAATCGTTCGGCTTTATTGTAAAGGATATTGACGGACAGAATATCAGGGAAATCTGCGATGCCATTGACTTTGCGCTGGCGAACAAGACCGATAAACCGGTTATGATTATCCTGCACACCAAAAAAGGCGCGGGTATCGACTTTATGGAAGGCAACTATGTATGGCACTACGGCGCCATTAACGAAGAAAAATACAACCAGGCAAAAGAAAGCCTGGAAAAATACTATGCGGCAAGGGTCGCACGAGTTGAAAAGGAGGCGGAGTAAGCGATGGCAGGCGCATTGACATATACTGCGGTTGATTCAACATCCTTGTCTACGGCTGAAATTTACGGTCAGGCTCTGGTGGAGCTGGGCAGAGAACACCCCGAAGTGGTCGCTCTGACGGCGGACCTTGCAAAATCCACCAAAATCGGTGAGTTCCAAAAGGAATTTCCGAACCGGTTCTTTAATGTGGGTATCGCGGAACAGAATATGTTCGGCGTTGCCGCCGGTATGGCCAGAGCGGGACTGGTGCCGTTCCTTTCCACCTTCTCGGTGTTCGCTTCCTTGCGCGCGGCGGATCAGCTGCATACCGACCTTTGCTATCAGAATGTAAACGCCAAGGTTATCGCCACCCATGCGGGGACTTCCTTTGGGCAGGCCGGTTCGACCCACCACGCGATCTGCGACTTTGCCGTTACCCGCGGTATGCCAAACCTGACGGTCATTTGCCCGGCGGACGGCTACGAAACCTATAACGCAGTGATGGCGGCTTACAATACCCCCGGACCGTTCTATATCCGCATCAACCGCGGTTTCGACCGGGTGCTTTATAAGGATAAGGACTATGGCTTTGAGATTGGTAAGGCCGTTACCATTAACGAGGGTACGGATTTGACCATTATTGCCACCGGTTCCTGCGTGTTCCAGGCGTTTGAGGCAGCGAAATTCCTCGAGGTCAACGATGGTCTGAAGGTGCGCGTGTTGAACATCCACACCATTAAGCCCATTGACCGCGAAGCCATCCTGAAAGCTGTTATGGACACCCGCCGTATCATTACGGTAGAGGACCACAATGTGATTGGCGGTCTGGGTTCCGCCGTGGCTGAGGTTGTTGTGGAATCCGGCAAGGGCTGCGCGTTTAAGAAGCTGGGTATTCAGGATCAGTTCGCGCCCATCGGTCTGCACGAGGACATTATGAATATGCTCGGCATCGACTCCAACGGCATTATCAACGCCGTGCGTGAGCTGATGAAGATGGACTTTGAAGAAGACGACGACTGGGACGACGAAGCATAATAACGGCAGCAAAGAAAGGAAGGAATCCCTATGGCTTCCAAAGAAGAACTTCTTACCAATAAAATATTTCTGAACGCGGCAGTTCCTCTGCTGAAGGTCATTGTTGCCGATACGCCGAGCCTCAAAAAGATGTTCGCCACCACCCACTGCATCTATCAGGTCAGCGCACTGGATCCGGATGCCCCCCAGGGCAAATGGGCGACCCATTTTCAGGTCAACTGCGATGAATGGCTGGTACATGTGGGCAAGGTCGATCCCAAGCCCTTTGTGGAACTGGAATTTAAGAGCGTAGAGGCGCTGAATGCGTTTTTTAAGGGAAATATGTCTCCGGCAACGTTGCCGAAAATGAAGGGCGCAGCCAGGCACCCGAAATATTTCATCAACTTTTTAATGGCTTTGTTGAAAATGTCCTCGCTGCTCAGCGCCGATAAAGCGCCCGAGGACGAGGCAACCAAACGCCTGCTGGTTAAGTGCATGTTCTACCTGCTGTCCAGCGGCATCAGCCAGCTGAACAAAAACGGGCACGAGGCCGTACATGATTGGGCGCTGAAAAGCCCCGATCGGGTCTATGCCTGGACGGTGGACAATGAGCCGACGGTTTCCGCCTATATCCGCGTCAAAGCGGGCAAAACCAAGGCGGGCAGAGGCGTTTACAAAAGAGCCATGCCTTTCTTCACCATGCGTTTTGATTCGCTGGACAGCGCCCTGGGTATTTTGCTGTCCACCGACGATATGATGGAATCCACCCGGCAAAGCAAGCTTATCATGGAGGGCGCGCCGGAATTCGGCGCCCAGATCGGCGAATTTATGATGCTGGTCGGCGCCATGGCCAAGGGCTGATAAAGCGGCGAAGGATGCGTCCGGCGTCAGCCGGTTTCATTGGAATATCGCATAAAAACAAGGGGTGCAGCCGATTGGCTGCACCCCTTTTGGTTGTGCTGATTTTAAGCGAACACACCGAAGATTTGACGGAAGAAGATGATAATCTTATTAAACAAATCCGTCAGCAGGCTCAGGAAGGACGAGGTGTTGTCGTCCCAGGAGGCGGAAAGAACTTCGCCGGTAGCGCAGTCGATTTCCAAATCATATTCGAACTCATAAATCGCGTTCGGCTCGCCGACTCTGGCGCTTCTGGCATCAAACAGAAATTCCACTTCGCAGATATATCTGCCGTCATCCAGCTCGGTGTGGATATCCCAATTTTTCGCCTGGTCTGCCGCATCCGGATAGCCCACATAGGCAACGGCAAGCTGTTTTGCCACATCTTCCGGAATGCTCGTTCCGCCGGTCACTGCGGGCAGAACGCTGCCCGTGGTTTTCGCGGTAACGGTGCCGTCCGGCAGGAAGGAATAATCATAGGAAACGCCGCGATAGACAAACGAAACCTCGTAGCCCTGAATGATACCGGCATCAAAGTTTTCGCGCATGGTCACATCGCTCAGGAAAGGAAGCATATGCTCGCTTGCGAACTGGTCGTAGCTGATTCCCGCATCCGCCAGGGCGATTCTGGCAGCTTCCCGTACCCCGATGGATTCACCGGCGGCCAAAGCGGAAGCGCTCAGCAGGGAGCAGGCCATCAATACGCTTAAAAACAGTGCGATTGCTTTTTTCATTTTTTTCATCACGGTCAACTCTTTTCTTTGCTTATTTGATAGACACAGTTGTCTTCTATTCCAATATACCACACGATGTTGCCTATTGCAAGAGGCGGCAGGAAAAGTTTGCCGTCTGTTTTTCCGTTTGTCAAATGATTGTGACAATTCGGCTGCGGCGACAGCGGTTAAGGCAGCGACAGCATCTTTTGCATAACCTGACAGCGTTCATCCAAAATGCGCTGTACGGTTTTGTTTTTCATGTCCACATCGAACCCGTGGTACGAACCGGCAATTACACGGATTTCGGTTTGTACACCGAAAGCGCGCAGCTTTTCGCCATAGTCGATTCCCTGTTGGCGCAGGCAGTCCATCTCCTGTGCTTCGATATAGGCGGGCGGCAGATGGGACAAATCCGGATTGGAAAAGGGCACGGCGTATTCCCTTTTATCAAAAAAGCCCTTCGCCGTATACAGGCTCCACATGTGCCGGTTGGAGGATGCCGTCCAGACCGCGTCCTTGTAGTCGCGCAGGGTGTTGTCGTTCATCCGGTCATCGGTTACCGGATAAAGCAGCAGCTGCCCCCGCAGTTGACTGATTCCCTTGTCGCGGGCATATAATGTCACCCCCGCGCTCAAACAGCCTCCGGCGGAATCGCCCATGATTAAAAGTTTTTCCGGGGCAATGCCCAGCTGCCGCGTATGCGCAAGCATATATTCATAAACGGCGCAGCAGTCGTCAAAGGCAGCGGGGAACGGATTGTCCCAGGCCAGCCGGTATTCGGGCATCAGCACCCGGCAGTTCATTTTTTGGGCATAATATACCGCGTTGTTTAAACGGCTGTGCAGGATGGGGAACAGGAAGCCGCCGCCGTGCAGATACAAAATGGCAGGCAGTGCCGCATCGGTATCTGCCGGTTCCAATAGATAGCAGGGAATTTCGCCGTCCTTTGTCGGTACGGCGATTCTTTTTTTATTTATGCCCTTCGGCGGCTCATAGCGGGCGGTTTTTTTCTCAATATTTCGCACATAAGAACGGATAAGCGGTCGCAGCGCGGTACTTTCAAAATTGAGATTGCCCACGCCGACGGGCTTGCGGAATCGGGTGGAATAGGAATAGGTTTCTCTCATGAGGCCTCCGTTTCGTTTGGTTCGCGAAGCGTGGTCGCAAAAATGGCTGTGGTCAATGTTAGACCGCACTCATTAGATTTTTGATATTTTTGGCGGATTTGGTCAGCCCGGCAAGGATTTTGCCGATGCCGCCGGGCAGGCTGCCGCCGTTCAGAATCTCCAAAAGCCCTTCGGCCATATCCGGCGTAAAGACGCCCATGCTCATGCTCACAAAGCTGCGAATGGGAATTTGCAGCGCCATGGCTTTCATCATTTCCGCGCCGTCATCGCCGCCCATGCCTTCCATCACGGCGTTGATGACCTTGTTAATGACGGCGCCCCGGCGGGTGTTGGCCGCGTCCTCCAGACTGTTATTTATCGTCAAAGGTTCGTTTGCGTCCTGTTCGCTCGGAGGAAGCGGGCGCCCCAATACGGCGGTAAAAGCTTCATCGCTGATATTTTGCGCCTGCGCCGTATAGTATTCCGGCGCGCTTTGGCGATAGTCGGGAATCGGCGCGGTGCAGGCAGAGTCAATCTGTACCTTGCCGCTCAGGCGAATATCCCGGGAGGAGGCACCCACCAGAATGGTAAAGTCGCCGCTCTCCACCTGCCAGTCATGTGAATTCACATTGTAGAAGGCAAAGGCGCGCTTGTCAAGCTCGATTTCCACCGTCGCGCTCTCGCCGGTCTTCAAAAAGACTTTTCGGAAGCCTTTCAGCTCTTTTTCCGGGCGGTAAATCGTGCTCTCCTCGTCTTTGACATAAAGCTGGCAGATTTCCGCGCCGTCCGCCTTGCCGGTGTTTTTTACTTTGAACGAAACGGTCAGGGTGTCGCTGTCGGTCATTTTCTTTTTGGAAAGCTTTAAGCCCGAATAAGCAAATTGGGTATAGGACAGACCAAAGCCGAAGGGGAAGAGCACCTCTTTTTCGGCGGTATCATAATAGCGGTAGCCCACATAGATGCCCTCGCGGTACTCCACGGTTTTTTGGCTGCCGGGGAAGTTGCCATAGCAGGGGGTGTCCGCAAGGCAGCGGGGATAGGTCTCCGCCAGTTTACCCGAGGGGGACAGCTTGCCGGTCAGTAAATCCGTTACCGCCGCGCCGCTGGCCTGCCCGCCCAGATAGGCGTTGAGCAAGCCCTTGACATAGGGCAGCCAGGGCATTTCCACCGGGGAGCCGCCCTGCAAAACCACAACCGTGTTGGGGTTGGCGCGGGCAACCGCCTCAATTAACGCGTTGTGGTCGGCGGGCATCTGCATATGCTTGCGGTCATAGCCTTCGGACTCATACCGTTCGGTAAGCCCGGCGAATACCAGCGCCACATCCGCTTTTTTTGCCAGAGCGGCGGCTTCGCCAATCAGCCGCGCGTCCGGCGTGTTGTTCTTTTTGTTGTAGCCCGCCGCGTACAGCACCTTGACGCCCGCCGCCATCAGCTGCTCAAAGGCATTGTCCAGCTGGTTCGGGTTAATCCCGGAGGAGCCCGCGCCCTGGTAGCGGGGCGCCCTTGCCATTTCGCCAATGACCGCCACGGTCTGCCCGGGTTTTAAGGGCAAAATATCCTCGTCGTTTTTCAAAAGTACCATCGACTGTGCCGCAATCTTTCTGGCCAGCTCGTGGTGGGCGCGTTTGTCGTAAAGAAAGTTCTTGCGGTTTTCCTCGCCTTTTAAGATGAGATCCAGCACCCGGTCAACGCATTCGTTCAGCTCGTCTTCAGTCAGGCTGCCGTCTGCAACCGCCTGTACAATTTTTGCGGCGCCGAGCCCGGCGGAGGTGGGCATTTCCAAATCGCCCCCGGCTTTGATGCCCGCGACCCGGTCGTTTTCCGCGCCCCAGTCGGTGACCACAAGCCCTTCAAAGCCCCACTCTTTACGCAGCACATCGGTCAACAGCCAGCGGTTTTCGGCGGTATAGGTGCCGTTTAGGCGGTTATAGGAGTTCATAATGGTCCAGGGCTGGGCTTTTTTGACGGCGGTTTCAAAGGCGGGGAAATAAATTTCCCGCAATGTGCGCTCGTCGGCAACCGTATCGATGGTCAGGCGGCGGGTTTCCTGGTTGTTGCCTGCAAAATGCTTGACCGATGCGCCAACCCCCACCGATTGCAGCCCGTTTACCATAGCGGCTGCCATTTCGCCCGCAAGATATGGATCCTCGGAAAAATATTCAAAGTTTCTGCCGCAAAGAGGGGAGCGCTTGATGTTGACGCCGGGTCCCAGCACCACGGAAACCCCCTCCTGCAAGGCCTCTTCGCCGATGGCCTTGCCCATTTCTTCCAAAAGGGACGGATCCCAGGAGGCGGCGGTGGTGACGGCGGTGGGGAAGCAGGTGGCGGGGCTGGCAGACAGCAGTTTTTTATCTGTTTTTTCCTCCGGCTGTTTGCGCAATCCGTGGGGACCATCGGTCACCATAATCGACGGCAGCTCGAGCCGCTCAATGTCCTGCAAATGCCAAAAATCCTTGCCGTCGCAAAGGGAGGCTTTTTCCTCCAGGGTCAGTTTTGCAATCAAATCGGCGTGTTTCATCTGTCTTTCATCCTTTCCGGTTGAATGGTTTCCTGTGTTATTCTGTTTCGGGAAGTGCCGGGAGCGCATCGTCAAACAGTAAATTTTCCGCCGCACCGGCATCCATGGTTTCAACATTTTTCAGTTTACGCTGAATCTGGTTGTTGCGCTTTTGCGCGTCCTCCAAGGTTCTGCCCGCTTCGTCCACCTTTTTGCGCGCTTTTTCCAACAGGACGCCGAACTTTTCATACTGCGCCTTAATGGCGGTGAGCATCACGCGGATTTCCTCCGCTTTTTCGTTGACCGCAATGGTGCGAAAGCCCATAGCCAGCGAGTTGAGCAGCGCCGTAATGGTCGAAGGTCCGGCAATCAGAACCCCATAGGTGCTGTGTATTTTTTCCATCAGCCCGCCCCCGGCGGAAACCGCCTCGGCGTATAGCCCCTCGGTTGCCAGATACAAAATGGCAAAGGGGGTGGTATCGGGCACGCTGATGTATTTGGTGGAGATGTCCTTCGCCTCCTGGGTGATCCGCGCTTCCAGCGCCTTGCGCGCTTCTTTCAGCGCCGCCGCGTCCCCGGCGTCCGCCGCCTCGGTAATGCGAATATAGTCCTCCATGGGAAATTTGGAGTCCAGGGGCAGGTAGGTCTGCTTCCCGTTCGAGGCAGGGATAATCACCGCGAACTCCACGCTGCCGGTACCCTTGGGACTGTAATTTTCCACATACCGACCGGGGATAATCTGGTCAAGAATGCCCTTGAGCTGAATTTCCGCCCAGGTGCCCCGGGCTTTCACATTGGTCAGCACTCGGTTCAGCGCCGTTACATTGTCGGTCACACCGGCGGACAGCTCTTTCATTTCGCCTAAGGATTTATAGACATTTTCCAGCTGCTTCGACACGGTTTCAAAGGAAGCGTCCAGCCGTTTGCCGAGCGTTTCGTCCAGCTTTTCACTGACCGTTTCGCGCATCTGCTCGAGCTTTTTCTCGTTTTCCTCCCGCAGGCGCGTCAGCGACTGTTCGAGCTTTTGCGTCTGCTTTTCGGCGTGCTGTTCGTTGCGGTCGCGCAGCTCGGACAGGGAATTGTTTAAAAGGCGGTTCAATTGCAGTTCGTGTTCAATATTGCCTTTTTCCGCCTTTTCCAGCCGGGCATTGATTTGCCCCAGCGCCCTGTCTATGTCCTCGCGCATGGCGGCGCGTCCGGTGGCGGCGTCCTGGCGGGAGCGGGCAAACTCTTCCGGAAGTGAGGCGGAAAGCCGCTCCAAATCCCGCTGTAAGCGAATCAAATCCTCTTTGTTGTCCGGCACGGTAAGCTCCGTTTTCGGTTTACGCAGAAGCAGCACCAGCACAAGTACAAGTAGAATGACAATGCCGACCAGTATGATATACTCCATTCAATCCACGCTTTCTTCCATCGATTTTACTGTATCTATCATACAGCACAACGCCAAAGATTGCAATCCATTTTTCCTCTTCTACAAGGAAAAAGAAAGAAAAAAACAAACAGACGATAAAAATTTGTAAAGATGGTAGAAAAGAAACGCAGGATTTGGTATAATAACCTCAGGCTTAAATCCGCTTACAGCGGATTTGCCCCGCTGTCGCGGGACAGGGCGCTTCACGCCCGCCTGAGAACATTGTATCATAAAATCCTTTTGCCTTTGGCAAAAGCGCGGCTGAACGCCGCTGCCCCCTGTCGG
>CASFEZ010000029.1 GCA_949293815.1 uncultured Eubacteriales bacterium
CGGCGGCGTTCGCTGCGCGGACTGCGGCGCTATCATTGAAGAGCCGACCATTGTTCCCGCCACCGGACATACGGATGCGGACGGCGATGGCAAGTGCGATCATGACGGTATGCCGGTGATTCCGGAGGGCGGTTATGATTTTGACACCTTCCGCTGCAAGATGTGCGACAAGTATGAAGCGAATAAGGATGTTCCGTTTGTGGGCTTCATTTATACCATTGTGCACTTCTTTGTCCATCTGGCACACTATATCGGTTATTTGACCTGATTGCCTGTTTTTGTGAGCCGAATCCTTTCTTTTGGAGCGGATTCGGCTCTTTTCTTATGTTATCTTCCGATGGTACGCAAAAATGACAAAAAATGCACTTCTGTCTTTTCTTTTCCCGTTTTATATGGTATACTGAGGAAAAGGATGTGTTGCTATGAATGGTATTCCCGCAATTTTATTGATGGTTTCCATGGCACTGACCTCGGTCAGCTCTCTGTTCGATGGAAAAAAGAAAAACGCGCTGATTCTTTCCGGTATCGGCACCGCCATTGCCGCCTGTGCTGTTGCGGCAAAAAAGGAAACGGATAAACGCAAAGGCAAGAAAAAGGAGCCAATTGAAGTTGAGGTAGAGGTTGTGATGTCATCGGATGCGCCCTCCGCCGACCAAACAGAGGACAATGTACCCGCCGCCCCTTTGCAGGAAGAAGCGGCACTGTAAAAAATGTCCCGTTGCTGAGATGCAGCTGCGGCTATTCCCCAAAACCGCCCTTTTCGCTGAAAAATCAGCGAAAAGGGCGGTTTTGCTTTGCTCACTTTCGGTTTTTTGGCAAATGGGCTTCCTCGGTATCGTCCGTTCCCTGCGGCGGGTACATTTCCTGCAAGGTGGATAAAAGCCATCCGGCTGCTCCGGTATACAGGCTCCATCCGCCCCGGCCTTCATAACCGTTCAGGGCGTAGATATCGCCGCTCAGGGCGTAGGGCTCGTTGCGGTAATCGCCGGTCAGCCCGTTTTCCTGAAGGCGGGTCATCGGGTTCAACGCCCGCAGCAGCTCTTCTGCTTCCTGCCGGAAGCCCTCCTGCCACAACGCCTTTAAGAACCAAACAGCGGCATGGGTGTATTGTCCGCCGTTTTCCCGCACCCCCGGCGGATAAAAATTGACATAGCCGGTTCGTTTGCTTTCCGGCGTAAACGGCGGCCAAAATAACCGCAGCATTCGATTCGCCCGGTCATACAGCAGCTGCCATGCGCTTTTCAGCGCTGTGCGGCGGCGTTGCCGGTCTGGCAAATCCGCCAAAACCGCAAAGGTCTGGGGCAGCAGGTCAATTTGACAGGTTTTATTTCCTTTTGCGCCCATGGGCGTTCCATCGTCATAAAAAGCACGCAGGTACCATTCGCCGTCCCAGGCAGCTGTTTCCACCGCATCCGTCAGATCCTTTACGAGCTGCTCCAGCATTCCCGCTGTTTCACCGTCCCCGCGCTGGCGGCAAAGCGGTAAAAATGCCTTGGCTGTCATAATATAAAACATGGTCAGCCAAACGCTCTCCCCTTCCCCCTTTTCGCCCACGGCGCTATAAGAGTCGTTCCAATCCCCCGCGCCGATTTTCAAAAGACCGTGCGTGCCTTTTTGACAGGCGCGGCGCAGCGCCCGCTTTGCGTGCTCATACAGCGTCGCTTTTTCCTCGCTTTGCCGGGGCGAAAAATACCGATCCGCCTCCCCGTCCCGCAGCGGTTCGCCCACAACAAACGGCAGCGGCACATCCAAAATCGCCGCGTCCGCCGTTTCTTTTATATATACCGCCGCCGCGTAAGGCAGCCAAAGCATATCATCGCTGCATCGTGTACGCACACCCCGCTTTTGCTGCCGCCCGCCGGGCAAAACCATATGCCACCAGTGCATCACATCCCCCTCCGGGAACTGGCTGGCGGCACTGCGGTACAGCTGCTCTTTCAGCAAAGCAGGCTGTATCGACACCAGGTTCATACAGTCCTGCAGCTGGTCACGGAAGCCGTATGCGCCGCCGCACTGGTAAAAAGCACAGCGGGCAAATACGCGGGTACGCATGGTCTGATGCACCAAGTACCGGTTGGCAAAAGTTTGCAGCAGCGCATCATCCGTTTGCAACACCGGCGCATATGGTTTTTGCGACGGCAGCGCCGCATCGGCAAGTATAACAGCGGCGTTCTCGCTCAAGCCGTAAGAAAGGCTGTATTGCGCCTCCCATTCCGCTCCGGGCGCCAGGGTAAAGGGAATGGCAGCACTCACGCCTTCCGATAATGCAAGGGTTTTGCGGTACGGCAGCGATGGCAAATAGGTCGCTCCGTTGCCCTGCAAATACAAATAGCCCTGGAAATCCGTCTGGTACGGGTTGGAAAACAGCACCCCGGCAGCCCGCTTGCGCCAGCATATGGTTTTACAGTAAGACAAATCCCGTCCCATCACCGGGCAAACGGTATAGTACAGCGTACCGCTGCAAACGGCACTGCCGGTATTTTTGACATGCACACAAAGTTTTTTGCGCAGTCCTTTCTCCGGCACGGAAACCGCCGCCGTGAACACCAGATTTTCCGCATGGCTCTTCCATTGTGCCCGCGCGTCACCGAGTACGGCGGCGGCGCCCGCTGTTAAATCCCAATGCTTCCCACCGATCTCCACGGATAAAATCTCACCCGCCGTGTCGGAATACGGGTCATTTATCCAGGGGGTCAGCTTGTTTTCCGCCGCGTTCATTGCCCAGGTGAATCCCAACGAGCGGTTGGACACCAAACAGCCGAAATTGCGGTTGGCCAGGGTGCGGCACCAAGGCACCGGCGGCTGCGTTACCACCAGGAAGCCTTCTGCGGTATCGCCGTTTTTATCGCCCCGGGGATTATAAGCCAGCGCCGCGAGCAAGGGAATCGGCTCTGCCGGCATATCCGGCTGGTTTTTGGGATAAACCGCCTGCGCCAGTGCGTATAGGATATTCTCTGTGTCCGCGCCCAAAGAAGAACGCCGAAGCAAATGCACGCCGCCCTGATGCTTTTGCAGAAAACACCGCAAATCCTTTTGCGTTTCCGTTGCTTTTCCGCCGTTATCCGTATAAAGAATCGCCAAGTCATTGCGAAAACCACAGGCATTCAGCGCCGCACTGACAGCCGCAAAATCCTCTGCCGCCGCGCCGTCCTCCGTGCCGCAGTCAAAAACAAACAGCGCGTCATCACCGGAAATACCTGCCGCCCAAAGTCCGGCAATGCCGCCGCGATTGCGCTCGGCAAACGCTTGGTTCCGCCGGTGCGGACGAATGGCAAACAGAGAGTCACAAAGCAGCGATGACATAATGGCATCCCGCCCGGGGCTTGCGGCAAATAACCTGCCCGCCGGCAAAAAGGCGCGGTTCTGTGCGCAAATCCATTGCTGCTGCGCCTCCCGGGGCGTTTTACCCGCTGCCAGCAGCAGAGAAAAACGCAGCTCTTTTTTTGCGCCGATGCGAAACGACGTCTTTGCAAAGAAACAGCCATCTGCTGCGCCGACACGATTATTCAGCGTTGGATTTTTGGCAAACAGGGAGCCAATGCCCCCATCCGGCAAAAAGACCTCCTCCGGGTCGGTCGTGCAGGTATATGTCGCGTCCAAAAGTCCTGCCGCCAGCGCACACTCTGCTTTCTCCTGCCGTCTGGAAAAAATCAAACAATTGTCTTTCGCCGCATATTGCGACTGAATAAACAGCTTGGAATAGGTGCGATGCGCGGTTTCCTCGTTTCTGCGTGTCAAAGACGGCTCAAAATATATAAGCAGTGAGCCATTCTGCGGCGCAGCGGTTAAGTTGCGTATGGAAAAACACACACGCATACAGGACAATTGTGTATGGAACTGCACCGTTTGCACCAATTCAAAATCTGCTGAACGGCTGCGGTATTCCGCGCCGTTTTTCCGATAACGGCAAGTGTATTGGCGCGTTTTGTCCTCGCATGGGGCAAAGGTAAAAGGGAAAAGCCCTTTGTCGGTGCGCATGGCAGCAAAAATACCGCCGGGTGCGCCGCTGACGGATACGGTCTTGCGTAAAAGCTGAAACCCCTGAAAGGTAACCGCCATACAGCCGCTCTGATGCAGGGCGCCGCTCATCTCTCCGCCGGTATATACGGCAGACGGCAGATTCTCCGGCAGCTTGCCGCGCCGCTTCTCTTTCTCCGGCTCCGGCTTTTCCTTGGCAGGCGCATCATAATAAAAACTGTCGGCGGGAATTTTTTCCTCCAGCAATCCAACTGCCGCCGAAGCGTTCAGATCCCGCATCAGCCGCTTTTGCCAAATCATTCCATGCAGTGCGTTTTCCGCCGCCAACAGACTCATGCCCAAATGATGCACCATAAAACAGCGCACCGGCGATGGCTGCCCCGCCGTAGTGCGCGATGGCGTAAAATCCAACGCTTCAAAAAAACCGTACTTGCCTTTGATCGGATACTTTTCCAAGCGGTGCAGGTTTTGCAGGCTCTCTTCCGGAACAAAAGGCAGCGTTAAAAAAGTGGCATAGGGAGCTACTGTCAAATCCTGTCTCTCAAACCGCTTCAGCGCTGTCTGCGGCACGCCGTTTGCTTGGTAATGGTATTGCATTTGCTCATTAAACGCATAAAAACAGCTTTCCGAAATCCCCCAGGGGATATGATATTTTTGCGCATAACGCATTTGACTTTTGACACAGAACCACAAGCTCTCGCTTGACAGGGTGTTTTTTCCGGAGGGCAAAAACAAATAGGGCATGAAATATTCAAACATCGTGCCTGACCAGGACAGAGCGCCCGAATACCGACCGCATTTGGCAGTAGTACGCGCAAGCGATGCCCAGTGTGCCCGATCCACTTGCCCGTCCGCCACCGCCATAAAGCTGGCCATGCGCGCCTCGCTCATCAGCAAATCATAATAAGAGGAAGAAAATGCGCCGCTTTGGCAATCGTAACCAATGGAGAACAGCTTTCGGTTTTTGTTATAAAAAACCGAAAGGTCGCATTCCCCGCGCAGCTTCCCCAGACGCACCGCAAGCGCCCCCAGGCGCGGCTCTTCGGACATATAGGCATACAGCCCCTCGCGCAGAGCCGTAATGCAGCAAATAAAATTACCGCTGTCAACAAAGGAAACATAACCGGGCGCAAGCACCTGTAATGTACGGATATCGTACCAATTCATTAAATTACCGTGCCACTTTTCCAATTTTTCCACCGTGGTCAGCGTCAAATCCAATCGTTCATACAGCTCGCGGCTGTCAATAAAGCCAAAGTCCCTCGCTGCCAGCGTAACACAAAGTGCCAGCCCGATGTTGGTCGGCGATGTGCGCTCCGCTGTTTCCGGCAAGGGGGAAATGCTGATATTATCCGGCGGCAGATAATGATATTTAGCCTGAAAGGTATCCAGAAAATAACGCCACATGCCGGCGCATTCCGACAGCAGATATTCCCTGTCCGCGCCTGAAAATGCCGGTACGGCAGCGCGAAGAGGCTTTTGCGAAAACCAGGCATAAAATAAATCAAACACAAAAAACAAACTGCATATCCGCTGCATCGGACCGCCGAAAACCGCCAGAAAAAGCGCCGCAGCCAATACAGGGAGCCGGGGCAGCAGAACGGCGTAAAAACCGCCCATCTGGTCGGCGGCGGCAGCTGTTGTCCAGGAAAGCAAATGTTTTTTGCTGACAGCCATCCGCCAGATGCTGCGTACCACGGCATCCAGCGCGTTCAGCCCCTCGACAGCCAGACGACCCATGCACAAAAACGCCCGCAAAAACGCGGACAGCGCTTCCGGCAGCGCGTCCTCCTTGTAAAGACCGGACAGCGCCCGCATGCCGCCGCGCAAAAGCGAGCCGATGCCGCTGACCATATCACCGAACGCATTGCTGAGAAGACAAATCCCTGCCACCGCTGCGCCCACTTTTCCGGGCAGAAAAACCGACCCCAAAATACCCGCAAGGGCGGCAATAGGCGTTACCGCCCTACGAAGGTTATCAAACAGCTTATATTTTGCGTCAAAACCAAAGGGCGAAGGGGTTTTCTTTCCAAAAAACCATACTTTTGAGCGCAGCAGCGGCAGGTTTTGCATATCCCCGCGAATCCACCGGTGCTCACGCTTGAGATAAGCGGTTTCATTCTTGGGAAAATCATCGGTCAGCGTCATATCCGTCAGCGACAGAACCCGCAGAACAAGCCCCTCGGCAATGTCATGGCTGAGCATGCGCTCCGGTCGGAACCGTTCGTTCATGGTCTTATAAAACAGACCGGCGTGTACCAATCCCTTTCCGCAAAAAATACCATCAGAAAAATAATCGTTGTAAAAATCATTGGCGGTGCGGTCATAGGCGGCAATACCGCCGGAGCGGCACATATCCCGGGAAAAACAGGTCGAAGAAAAGCTGCGCACCGACGGCGCGGCGGACGGGGCAAAAATACCGTATCCCTGCCGAACCATATCGGTCAGGTTGTCCAGCTCCGGATGATTCAGCGGATGCACCGCCGCCGCCAGCGCATCTCCCAAAGCGCCAAAGGGGATTTCGGTATCCGAATCCAACAGCATGACATATTCCGACCGCAGCAGCGCCTGACAATCACCGTGCAGCACACAAAAATCATGCTTGCCGGTGGTCATATATTCGGTCAGCGCCAAAACGGCGCCCCGTTTGCGCTCCCGACCGATATATGCCTGCTCGGTCTGCGAAAAACTGCGCTCCCGCAGGCAAAGAACAAATTTACCGCCAAATTGCCCGTTCAGCCGGTCTATCATTTTTATCGCCGCTTCGGTATCGGTTTGATCCGACGGGGTTTCCACCTCACGGTTCGGCGCTAAATCTGCTAACAGACAAACCACGGAAGCCGTTTGCCGGTTCGCCAGATACAATGTGCGCAAATGCGCTTCGGTTTGTTCCAATTCCGATGCTTTGGGCAGCATAGATGAAACAGCAATGACCACCTCGCTTTGTTGCCGTGCATATGTCTGCTCCATACGGAAAACCGGCGCGGGCTTTCTGCGCAGGGATGCGGTCATTCGCATAAGCAGCAAAATCATTTCCAGAACCGGCAAATACAACAGCACCCCAGCTGCCCAGTGCTGCAAAAGCATGCCCAATGCAAAACAGATACCCGCGGACAGAACATAGGACAAAAGTATCAGCGCCATACCCTCTTTTTTTCTGCCCTTTCGCAGCGGCAGAAAAAAACCGCAATGCTTGCCCGCCGCGTCCGCCTGCCGCACAATCTCGGCAGCATACGCCTCCTCTGAAATGCCCAGCTTTTTTGCCTGCTGTGCTGCTGTATGCAAATAAACCTGCTTGGTCTGCGGCTGCATGTATCTGTAAAGATTGGCTTTTTCCGCTGAAAAAATCAGGCTGACCCGGCAAAGCCGTTCTGTCAGAGACGGGAAGTGATAATCCTTCAAAACAAAAAAAGATTGCATTACCTGACGCAGCACTGCATTCTGTTCCTGCGCAGCCGCCTCCGCCGCCCGCAGAACCAGGCAAAATAATACCGTATTGCGAAAATGTTCCGCCTGACTGACCGAAAGGAAACCGTCCCATGCGTCTTCCAGTGCCTGCTGCCCGGGCAGTTTACCGCCCGGCAGCATTGCTTTTAATTTTTGGCAAAGCGCGTCAAACTCTCCGGTTTGCGAAAAAGCAGAAAAAGACGCAGGTCCCGCAGCCAAAGGGCGGCTTTCACGATATATTCCCTCGTACCAATCCAACGCCTCGCCGCCCTGAGATGCCGCATAGCGCTTGATTTGACGCAGCGCCTTTTTCAACGGTTTTTCGTACCTCATGTAAACACCCTTTTGCTCTTTTTCTCATTAGTATTGCCACTGAGAGTAAAAAAATGTATGAGCGGATTGCGTCGGTTTGCTGAAAATGTAACGGAACACTGAATTTTGCGTTTTTTTTACAGGAGGGCTTGCGGCATTTTCTTTTATATGATACAATAGCTTTAGTCAATTTGTACAGAAAAGAGGTGGCATTGCGTGAATATCAACCAAATCATTACTTATTTGCTTTATATCATTCAGCTGGTGGAAAGAATCTTTTTGAAGTTCCTCAACCAATACGGCGATGGTGACTACTCCAGTTGGGACGATATTATGAACCCCACCACCACCGAACCCGTTGCGGAAACCACCGTATAAACTGCAAAACAGCCGGAGCTTTTGCCTTTTGCGCAAACCGAAAAGCAAAAGAATAAAAACAGAGACTGTCACACACAAATGGAAGCAGCAAAAAAGCTTTTATGTGCGGCAGTCTTTTTTTATAAAAAATAAAATTACTTTTCTAAGTGTGATCGCTCGCGGTACCATTGTACAGCTTTGGGGCAAAAAAACGCTTTCTACATCGAAATGAAGCTGCCCTTTTTTACTGTAGATAGCTCTGGCATAGCTTTTTCAGAAAAAAACTGCGTTTTCGGACAGATGCCGAAAACGCAGTTATCTTCTTGAATAAAGCGAACTTATTTAAGTTCCACTTTCGCACCGGCTGCTTCGAGTTTTTCCTTGGCAGCTTCAGCGTCGTCTTTGGACATAGCTTCTTTCACGGTTTTGGGAGCGCCGTCAACAACCGCTTTCGCGTCGGCAAGACCAAGACCGGTAATTTCACGAACAACCTTAATAACGGCAATTTTGTTCGCGCCGACTTCGGACAGAACCAGATCGAACTCGGTTTTCTCTTCAACAGCAGCGCCGGCGTCGGCAGCGGGAGCAGCAACAGCTACCGCAGCAGCGGCGGATACGCCGAATTTTTCTTCAACAGCGGACACGAGCTCGGAAAGCTCGAGTACGGAAAGTTCGCTGACAGCGTCAACGATAGCATTTATTTTATCAGATGCCATTTTAATTTCCTCCAAAATTTGATTTTAAGTGTATAAATTATTCAGCTGCGTTGGGCTCTGCTTCAGCGGCAGGAGCGGTTTCTTCCGCAGCGGGGGCAGCTTCCTCGGCAGCGGGGGCGTCTGCGCCCTCGGCTTTCTTTTCCGCCAGCGCTTTAATCACGCGGGCGAACGAAGCCATAGGAGCCTGGAATACACAGGCAACCTGCGTAAGAAGAACTTCTCTGGTGGGAAGTTTGGCAAGCGCATCGATTTTTTCAAGACTGATAACCTCTCCATCAAGGAAACCGCCCTTAATGGCGAAGGTCTTGTGAGAATCGGCAAATTTCGCAAGAATGCGGGCAGAAGCGGTATAGTCATCGGTGCTGACGGCAAGAGCAGTCGTACCTTCGAGGATGGTGTCCAGCCCCTCAAGCCCCGTTCCGTCGAGCGCAAGCTTCAGCAGGGTGTTTTTAACAACCTTATACTGAACACCCGCCTCGCGCAGCTCCTTACGCAAAGTGGTATCGTCTGCAACGGAAATGCCCTTATAATCAACAATGACACCGGCGCAAGCGGATTTAATGCTTTCACTGATTGCGGCAACCTGCTGTTTTTTGGCTTCCAAAACTACTTGACTTGGCAAATTATTTCACCTGCCTTTTGATTGATAAATAAAAGCCTTTCCCGCAAAACCGGGAAAGGCGTAAAAACAGAATCATCCTGTCGTTTCGCGCAATTCCTCGGCAGGCGGTAAATAACCTTTATGCAAATATGCACCTGCTGTCTTAAGAACAGCTTAATTAGTATAGCATGAACAAACGGGTTTGTCAACCCTTTTTATTCAGCGGCGATCTGCATATTCAGATACTTATTGTAGTTGACTTTCACGCCGGGACCCATAGTAGAGGCAACCGCACAGGAACGGATATACTGACCTTTGGTAGCGGCGGGACGCGCACGACCGATGGCTTCCATTAAGGTATTAAAGTTCTCTGCAAGCTTTTCGGCACCGAAAGAAACTTTTCCGATGGGGCAGTGAATGATATTGGTTTTGTCCAGACGGTATTCAATCTTACCGGCTTTCGCTTCGGTAACGGCTTTCGCCACATCCGGGGTCACTGTACCCGCTTTCGGGCTGGGCATCAAGCCGCGGGGACCAAGCACCTTACCTAAACGACCTACAAGACCCATCATATCCGGGGACGCAACGCAGACATCGAAATCCAAAAAGTTTTCGCCCTGGATTTTCTGCACCAAATCTTCCGCGCCTACGATATCCGCGCCGGCGGCCTCTGCGGCTTTAGCAGCATCGCCTTTGGCGAATACCGCAACGCGAACGGTTTTGCCGGTACCGTTGGGCAGCACAACCGCGCCGCGGACCTGCTGGTCGGCATGGCGGGAGTCAACGCCCAGACGAACATGGATTTCCACCGTTTCGTCAAATTTCGCCTTGGCGGTGTTGATAACCAGCGCCATGGCTTCTTCCGTTTCATACAGCTTTGCTCTGTCAACGAGCTTTGCGCTTTCGCTATATTTTTTTCCGTGTTTCATGAATGAATTACCTCCCATAAGTGGTTATTCGGAAATGGTCCTCCCACGAGGGGGTGTCAGTCCGTAACAGTGACACCCATGCTGCGTGCCGTACCGGCGATCATGCTCATAGCAGATTCGACACTGGCGGCATTCAGATCGGGCATTTTCTGTTCGGCGATTTTCCTAATCTGGTCTTTGGTGATGGTTGCAACCTTTGTTCTGTTGGGAACGCCGGAGCCGCTTTCAATGCCGCATGCCTTTTTAATCAGGACGGCAGCGGGAGGCGTTTTGGTTACAAACGAAAAGGTGTGGTCAGCGTAAACGGTGATAACAACGGGGATGATTAAGCCCACATCGTTCTTCGTTCTTTCATTAAACTCTTTGGTAAACGCCATGATGTTGACGCCGTGCTGACCAAGAGCAGGACCTACAGGGGGAGCGGGAGTCGCTTTGCCTGCGGGAATTTGAAGTTTGATTAAACCGATAACTTTCTGTGCCATATTGCACCTCCAAAAAAAATGTGGTAGTGGCGGGGCATTTGCAGCCCCTCCCACGAAAGCCAAGGCTTTCATAAAAGCGGCAAAAGCCGCGTTTTACCAATTTGTTACGCAAGAAGCTCGACCTGATCCAAGCCGAGTTCAATGGGTGTTTCTCGCCCCATCATGGAAATGGTGACACGAACCAAATCGTTGTCCACATCCAAAAATTCCACTGTACCGGAAAATCCATCAAAGGGACCGCCAATGACAGTAACCGGGTCGCCGACAGCATAGTTGACTTCAACGACGCGTTTTTCCACGCCCAGGGCAATTACTTCTTTTTCCGTCAGGGGCACGGGCTTGCTCTCCGGACCGACAAAGCCTGTTACGCCGCGTGTATTGCGCACCACATACCATGCCTCGTCCGTCATTTTCAAGCCGCCGATTTTTTCATCGTAATAAACGGCAAGTTTCACCAGAACATAGCCGGGGAAAATTTTTCTTTCCACTTCGCGTTTTTTGTCGTCCTTTACCTCGGTGACAAGCTCTGTGGGCACCCGAACCTCAAGAATCTGGTCGTGCATTTTACGGTTATCAACAACTTTTTCAATATTGGACGCTACTTTATTTTCATAACCGGAATAGGTATGAACCACATACCATTTCGCGTCTTCAAATGTCATAGAAAAATGCACTCCTTACCGAACGCGCACTGCGCGTGTTAAAATTTACAGTTCCGCGATTATTCCGCGTCCGCTTCCGTTGCACCGCTTTCTGAAGAAGCCGTGGTTTCCTCTGCCTCGGCGGCATCGGTTGTACCCTCTTCGTCTACTGCGTCCGCGTCGTCGTCAGCGCTGTCGCCGATTTCAGCCAGCGCTTCCGTCGAGGCCTGAACTGCTGCGGAAAGACCCCAGTCAACAATCCAGATACCGATACCGACAATCAAAACGCAGACGATAACAACACCGCTGCTTTTGATTACGGTTTTGCCGTCCGGCCAGATGACTTTTTTACAGGTTCCGCGGAAATCCTTAAAGAAGCGCTTAATGGCGCGCCCCATGCGGACGAAAATATTCGGTCTGTCTTCGTTTTTGGGTTTGTTTCTTTTAATGCGCTCTTTTCTTTCTTTTTCAGCAGCCTTGGCCGCTTCTTTTGCGGCTTTGGCTTCTTCCTTGGAAAGCTTGTCTTTGTTGTCAGCCATGAAACGACCCTCCCGAATCTTACTTGGTTTCCCTGTGAAGAGTGTGCTTCTTGCAGAATCTGCAGTACTTGTTCATCTCCAGCCTGTCAGGGGTGTTCTTTTTGTTTTTCATTGTGTTGTAATTACGCTGCTTGCACTCTGTGCAGGCAAGAGTTATCTTAACTCTCATAACGGCACCTCCATTAAATCTATGTAGCCTCCCTCTCAAAAACAGGGCACAAAAAAAGAACCCTCTTTGAGAGGTATCCTTACTTTACCACAGTTCAATTGATTTGTCAACCTTTTTATCAGAAAAATACGCCGTAGCGTCACAACAGGCTGCGTTTATCCATAAACTGTAATGACCGCGGGCGTTTTACCCGCCGGAACGCTTGAAAGGACAGAACCTATGGAACTGACAATTTGCGGCGGTGACATCCGCCAGATATATATGGCGCACGCGCTCAGGCAAAAAGGGTACGATGTGCGCCTTACGCTGTTTGAAAAAGCGGCAAACGAAAAAAATGAAGGTAATACAAAAAAAGCCGTTCGCGGCTGCGACATCCTTTTGCTGCCCCTACCGGTCAGCCGCAGCGGCAAAACGGTAAACGCACCGTTTTCGGACACCGAACTGCCCGTAGGCAATTTGGCGGCGCTTCTGGGCGAAGGGCAAATCGTTTTGGGCGGCATGCTCCCCTTTACCCTTGCCGAGGCGCTGGAGGAAAAAAACATCCCCTATTTCGACTATTATAAAGACGAAACCCTCATCACCCGCAACGCCGTCCCCACTGCGGAAGGGGTTTTGGGGCTTTTGATTCAAAAAACCCCGGTTACCATTTGCTCCTCTTCCTGTTTGATTACCGGCTACGGCCGGTGCGGCAAGGCCATTGCGGCGCTTTTGCAGAAAAACGGCGCTGCCGTTACCGTTGCGGCTAGAAGCCCACTGGCACGCAAGGAAGCTGCGGCAAACGGCTGCGCTGTTTTATCCATCGACGAGCTTGCCGACGCGCCTGCGCCCTTTGATGCGGTGGTCAACACCATTCCGCATCGGGTCATTGAAAAAGAGCTGTTGCAGCGCCTGAAAAAAGAGACGGTGCTGGTGGAAATCTCCTCGGCACCTTTCGGGATTGACTTTGACAGTGCTTCGCAGCTGGGGCTGCAAATCATCAAAGCCGCCTCGCTGCCCGGCAAGGTATCGCCAAAAACCGCCGGAGAAATCATTGCCGACACCGTTGACCGGCTGATTCAGCAACACAAGGAGGAGATTTAATGAAAGACCCCGTTACATTGGGTTTTGCGATGACCGGCTCGTTTTGCACCTTTCAAAAAGCGCTGGACACCATGCGCCAGTTGACCGCGCTTGGCTATCGGGTGCTGCCCATCCTTTCGTTCAACGCCTATTCGCTGGACACCCGTTTTGGGAAATGCGAGGATTTTAACCGCGAAATCGAAGAAATCTGTCAAAATCCAATCATTCACACCATCAATGGCGCAGAGCCCATTGGTCCCAAAAAACTGTTGGACGCCCTGCTGATTTGCCCCTGTACGGGCAACACGCTGGCAAAGCTTGCCGCCGGCATTGCCGACACGCCGGTAACATTGGCGGCAAAATCCCATTTGCGCAACCAGAAGCCGGTTATTATCGCCGTGTCCACCAACGATGCGCTGGCGGCAGCAGCAAAAAACATTGGCAGTTTGCAAAACCGCCGGCATTATTATTTTGTGCCCTACCGCCAGGATGCGCCGGACGGCAAGCCCAATTCCATTGTGGCGGATTTTTCTTTGGCAGCGGATGCCGTTGCCGCCGCACTGGAGGGGCGGCAGCTGCAGCCCATTCTGCGCCAATCGCCGTCCGTATGAAAGTATAATAGATTGCAACATAATAAACGCACCCCGTTCTGCCGCAGAAACAGAACGGGGTTTGTATTGTTTGGAACAGGGTGCCGCTGTTATGCTGCCGGCTGAGCGGCAGCGGAAACCACAGCCTCTTCCTGTAAGATACCGCTGCCGGTCATGGCGGGTGAATTGCCTTCATCCGTATCGCCGCCCGTAGCCGCAGCCGTGGTTGTTTCTGATGCGGAAGCAGACTCCGGTTCAGCAAAGGCAAGGAAATCCAGCCGCTCGCCTGCTCGGGTGTAGGAGGCAACGCCGCTTGTGGAAACCGCGAAAACGGTATCGCCGATAAAGCTGGCACGCACATCCTCTGAAAAAGCGTCCGACACTTCTTCTGTTGTTGGCAGCAAGGCGCCCAGCGTCAGGCTTTGGCCGCTGACGGTCAGAGTTGCCACCACGCTTTGGTACCGGAAAGCCAGGTCACTGTCCCACAACACCTCCACCGCCACCCCGTACATGCCGCCGCTTAAATCGGCAAACTGCTTATGGGAAAATCCGGCTGCCAGGGAGGCGTTGGGGATGCGCAGGGTATCGATTTGCTGCGGTTTTTCGGGGTCGGATACATCGAACAGCGAAAACTGCACACTTCCGTCGGTGCCGGTTTCATCGCCGCCATAGCCCACGCCCAGCAGCAAGCCTTCGCCCACCGGATGCAGATAGGCGGAAAAGCCGGGAATTTTCAGCTCCCCTTTCAGCACCGGCGCTGCCGGGTCGGAACAATCAATCACGAACAGCGGGTCGGTCTGGAAAAAGGTGACCAGATAACAGGTATTGCCGATGAACCGCGCTGCTTTCATCTCCTCGCCCGGCGCAATGTCCTGCAGCGTGCCGGTGACACGCAGGTCGGTTTTGCTTAAAACGGTCAGCATGGTAGAGGGACTATAGGCGGCATCATACACCTGGGTGGCGATACGCAAATAGCCGTTCTGCTCATCCAGCGAAAACTGGTTCAGCGGCGTACCGGCCACCAGTCCCGTACCAACGGAAGTCAGCCCATCAGTAAGAGAAAAGACCATGATTTTTGTGCCGCTGATGCTCTCAGACGATACCTCCTCCAGCCCGGCTACCTGCTGCGCGGCGCTGTCCAGCGACTGATAAGATGCCAGATACAGCGTATCCGCCGTGCAATAGCTTTCAAAGCTGTCGGCACATACCGCCAGCGATTCCGCCGTGCCGCTTTCGATTTGATAATCGGTAATCAGGGTATAGGCATTGCCGTAATCCCCGCAGGCGGCAATGCGGTCGGCGGGAATCGCCCCGGCGGAGGTTTCGGGAATACAGGTATCCCGCGCGGCGCTTACCGAGGACAGATCCGCCCAGTAGTTCGTCCAGAAAATCACCCGTTCGCCAATCTGGCGGGAGGATACATACATCCCGTCCTGGGTGAAATCATACAGCAGCGCCGGCGCGGCACGGTCGGTAATGTCATAGACCGCAAGGCGGGTGCTGACCCCGGTGCTGTAGTCGGCATAGCCGCCGTAGCGCACGCTGTCGTCCTCGCCCACAAGCGACAGCACCACAAGGCGGTTGCCGCTGACATAAATCTCCTGCATTTCCGTCCAGGTGTTCTCCTGCTGCGGCAGCGTCAGCACAGAAACCAGCCGCAGGTTTTCCCCATCGGCTGCTTCCGTAATCTGCACCGCTGACTGATCTCCCCAGCGCATCGCATAATACAGATACCTGCCGTCATTCTTCAGAATATCCGCCTCCTGCACGCCCTGCACCTGCACATTGGTTTCGCCGTGCATCGCCGCACCGGCAGTGGGTTCCGAAGGCTCCGCACCCGCCAAGCTGTCTGCATTCATATTAACCTGCGGTGCTCCCACTGCATTCTCCGCAACCGTACCGTCAGTGACCGTGCCCCACGACTTCAAATCGTCCGCTTTCTGTTGCAGTGCAGCACCAACGGCAGCCCGCCGCAGGGCGGCGTAGCCGGAATAGGTTTCATAATCACCTACAAACTGAAAAGACGACACAGCGTCAGACTGCGTCTGCAAGTCGTTTCCCGTCAATTCCGGCGCAAACCATCCCACACCGGCAGCCGCCATACAGACCACAACCACCACCGCTGCGGCGGCAAGATACCGGCGCACCGGCGTTCTGTTTTTAACAGCTTTCAGCGGCTTGCTGTTTTGTTTTTCCGCCTGTAAAAGCGTTTGAATATTTTCATGGCGCAGCGATTCGGGCAGAGGCAGGTTCCGGTTGGCTGCGTCAAACGTTTTACGGATTCTTTCTTCGTCCTGTTTCCGATTCTCCATCATGTTTCATCCTTTCCGTCGTCTTCTCCAAGGGAATCACGCAGCTTTTGCATCGCACGGGACAGGCGGGAACGCACCGAGCCGGGACGCAGCTGCATCATTTGCGCAATTTCCCGGCTGGTATAGCCGCCGATGACCGAGAGCAGAATGATTTTTCGGTCCGTCTCGGGCAGCTTTTGCAGCGCTTCCGTAAGCGCCGCCGATTCGCTGAGTTCCCGACTGTCGCCGCTCACCATGTGTTCCACCTCAAACAGCGGTACATCGCCCTGCCGCCTGCTGCGTTTTTCAAGAGCGTCCTTACAGCAATTCGACAGAATCTTAAACAGCCACGAGCGGAACGCCCCGTTTTTGCGTAAAGACGGCAACGACCGGTACGCGGTCAGCACGGCCGTTTGCACCGCGTCCTCCGCATCGTGCCGATTGCCCAGATAATAACAGGCAAAATGGTATAAATCCTCGGCATAGTGGCGATACAGCTCGGCAAACGCCGCGCTGTCCCCCTGTTTTGCCAACTGAACCGTTCTTTCTCGCATAACAGCATCCATAAGAACGCCCCCTTTCCTCTGCATCTATTAGACAGAAAACAGGAAAGAATTGTTGCAGCGTATTTTATTTTTTTTGCTGCAGCCGACTGATAAAGAAAAGCGCCCGCAGGAAACTGGCGGACGCTTTATGGTTTGTAAAACAGCGGATTTTATGCTTTGCCGACAGAGCCGAACAGCTCCATTTTTTCTTTGACGGTGTCGCAAATCGCCTGTGCGCCGGGCGCAAGGAGCTTACGGGGGTCAAAGCCCTTGCCCTGCAAGTCTTTGCCCGCTTCGATATACGCTCTGGTCGCGGCGGCAAAGCTGAGCTGGCACTCGGTGTTGACATTGATTTTGGAAACACCGAGAGATATGGCTTTTTTAATCATATCGGCGGGAATGCCGGTGCCGCCGTGCAGCACAAGGGGCATGGCGCCGGTTTTTTCCTGAATGGCAGCCAGGGTGTCGAACCGCAGACCCGCCCAGTTTTCGGGGTATTTACCGTGGATATTGCCGATACCGGCGGCCAGCATCGTAACGCCCAAATCGGCAATGCGCTTGCACTCGTCGGGGTCTGCCACTTCGCCCGCGCCAATTACGCCGTCTTCCTCGCCGCCAATCGAACCGACTTCCGCTTCAATGGAAAGCCCTTTTTCGTTGCAGATGGCAACCAGCTCTTTGGTTTTTTCAATATTTTCCTCAATGGGATAGTGCGAACCATCGAACATCACCGAAGAAAAGCCCGCTTCGATGCACTTCTTTGCACCCTCATAGGAGCCGTGGTCCAGATGCAGCGCAACCGGAACGGTAATGTTCAGCTCATCGACCATGGCGCTGACCATGGCGGCAACGGTTTTAAAGCCGCACATATATTTGCCCGCGCCCTCGGACACGCCGAGGATAACCGGAGAATTTAATTCCTGCGCAGTCAGCAGAATGGATTTTGTCCACTCCAGGTTGTTGATATTAAACTGACCGACGGCATAGTGCCCCGCCTTTGCTTTGGTAAGCATTTCTTTTGCAGATACTAACATAACAAAAAAGCCTCCTGTTGTGCTTTGGATATTTTTACCGCCCTATTTTACTATAATATATAGGGCAAATCAAGTTCATTTTGTAAATTCTTTATCCGGCAGGCCGCTCACCCTATTTCGGCAGCCGCCTCCTGCATCTTTTTCATATCCAGCTTTCTTTGCTGCCGTTTTTTTCTGGCTTTGTAATTCAGGAAATCATCCAGCTGCTTATCGGCAATGGTATAAGCGCCTATGGGCAGGCTTTTTTTGCTGTACATACCGTGAAAATCACTGCCACCGGTAACAAGCAGCTTATGTTCCTTTGCCAGTTTCAAAAGCCGCGCCTCGGATACCGTGTCGCAGGACGGGTGGTATACCTCAACGCCGTCCAGCCCCAGCGGAATCAGCCGCTCCAGCGTATCAAAATTATCATAATGCGCCGGATGCGCTAAAACGGCAATGCCGCCCGCGTCCCGAATCGCCTGCAAAACCTCCTCCGGCGCGGGAAAAATCGGGTTGACAGCAATATTGCTCTCGCCCTTGCGGATGAACAATTCCTCGTATACCTCACCGAACAGCATATCGGTACAGCCGGCCTCCATCAGCGCATGCATAATATGCTGTTTATAAAGATTGGTCGAACCGGTGGAGCGCTTCATAATAAATTCCGCGTCTATGCCGAACCGGGCTTTTGCCTTGAGCATCATAATCTGCCCGGCTTTTTTGCGAATCACCTGATTTTTATGGCAAAGCCCTTCCAATCTGTCCGGAAAATCCGGCGAATAGCAAAGCAGATGGACATTCCTGCCGCTGATTTTATCGGTACAGGAAATCTCGACACCGGGAATCACCTGTACCCCCTGTTTTTCACCAATCATTTTTGCCCGAATGGTACCGGCCATACAATCGTGGTCGGTAATGGCAATCACATCCAAACCGCGCCCCCTCGCGAGCGATACAATTTCCTCAATGCCAACCGAACCGTCGGACAACCTGGTGTGGCAATGTAAATCTCCCTTCATAAATTTCCCTCATCTACCTTTCTGCAAACTTATCCGCTGAAAGCACCTACTGTAAAATTCGCATAGGCAAAAAATAAGACGGCAAAAGTCTTGCCGTACCGAATCCATACAGCGGATCATTCAGGCAAATGCGGATTTGCCGGAAACCTTCGGTATTTTTCCAAAAAGCCGCACAATACCGCAATTTATACTCTCTACTTAATCTATTTTACATCGAAACCGCTTCCATTTCAAGTGATTTTATGATAAAATATTAAAAAAAGACGACTTTTCTTTAAAAATGCCAAATATAACTGTACATTTGCTACAGATTTGTCTGATAAAGGACGCGAAGATGATGAATTGTAAAATTTTTTTGGGGCTGAGCGGCGGGGTGGATTCTTCGGTTTCCGCCCTCTTATTGCGGGAAGCCGGATATGAGGTACACGGTGTGATGCTTTTGCTCAAGCCGCCAAGCGAACAGCGGGAGCGGGAAGCGGCGCAGGCGCAGAATACCGCAAACGAGCTGGGGATACCGTTGCATTTTTTGGATGCGGTACAGCTCTTTCATGATACGGTAATAAATAATTTTATCAGTGAATATAAAATAGGACACACGCCCAATCCCTGTGTGCTTTGCAACCCGACCGTTAAATTTGCCGCGCTGCTGTCCTTTGCCGCCTCCATGGGCGGCGGCAAGATTGCCACCGGACATTATGTGGAAAAAATCCGGCTGCCGGACGGCACAGCCGCACTCCGGCGGCACAAAAGCCGCAAGGATCAAAGCTATTTTCTCTGCCGCCTGACCGAGGCACAGCTGGAAGCCGCCGAATTTCCCCTTGCCCCTTATCATAAGGAAGAAGTGCGCGCCATCGCCGCCGAACACGGACTGCCCTGCGCCAGCCAAAGCGACAGCCAGGAAATCTGTTTTATTCCGGATGGCGATTATGGGACATTTTTAACCGAAACCGGCGGACTTCAGGCGCAGCCGGGGCATTTCATTGATAAAAACGGAAAAATTTTGGGACAGCACCGAGGGATTATCCATTATACATTGGGACAGCGGCGAGGGCTGGAAATAGCGCTGGGCGAGCGGATGTATGTGTCGAGGCTGAATCCGACAGACAATACCGTCACCCTTTGCACCGAGCAGGAGCGTTACCAGACAGAGCTTTTTGTAAGAGATTTGCATATGATACATGGCGATACCCCCCGAGAGGCGTTCTCGGCGGATGTCAAGGTACGCAGCACCGCCGCCCCTGTACCGGCGCAGATAACACCGCAGGCGGATGGCACCTGTCGCATCACCCTTTCAAAGAAGCAAACCGCCGCAGCCCCCGGGCAGACCGCCGCGTTCTATCGGGACGATATTCTGCTGGGCGGCGCGACGATTCTTTGATTCACGCATACGGAATGTGCCCATTTGCGTGATTTTCTCTTGCATCCATGCGGCAGATATGCTAAAATACCCAAAAACACGAAAGGGAAAGAGAAGATGAAACATCTTGTCTGCGGAAGCTATATTCCCGCGAACGGTCTGACCGAAGCACAGCTTAGGGCCATTGATTTCGGAAAAATCACCCATGTTTTTGTTGCCTTTTCCGTATTGGAGAAACAGGCGGACACCGATTTTTATGTGCCGGTGGTCAGCGAGGGGGTTGCCGACGGCATTCGCCTTTTGCAGCAGGAAATCAAACGCCAGAATGCGAACTGCCGCGTTGTTCTCTCCATCGGCGGCGCATTTGCGGACTTTTTCTGTCCGGCGGTGCGTACCGGGGAAAACCGCCGCGCCTTTGCCGAAGCCTGCGCCGCGCTCTGCGAGGACTATTCCCTGGACGGCATTGATTTGGACTGGGAATTTCCCGGCATTCCCCACTGTGGGGTCATGGCATGCGAACACTGTGTGCATGATTTCACCCTGTTATGCCGTGTCCTGCGGGAGACGCTCGGCGAAAAGCTGCTGACCAGCGCCATGGGATCCGACCATTGGAACCGATTGGAAAATGACGAGCTGCGCGGTCTTTTGGATTATGTGAATGTGATGACCTACGATATGGCGGACACCGACCACAGCGCCATGACCCTGACCCAAAACGCCATGGAGGGCTGGCAGGCGCAGGGCTACCGCCCCGAACAGCTGCTTTTGGGCGTGCCGTTCTATGGGCGCAGCACCGATGAAAGCTATAACTGGATGGGCTACCATACGGCCATGGAGGCGGTTCGCGCGGGCAAAGCGCAGCGGCTGCACACGGACAATCAGGATTATATTGTCTTTGCCGATGGCGCAAAGCTCGGGCTGGACTTTCCCGAATCGATTCGCAAAAAAATAAGCTATATTCAGCAAAAAGGCTTTGGCGGCATTTTCTGCTGGCAGGAGCTGACCGACCGGGACGGCGAGCTGCGCCGCGCCATGGCTGCGCTTCTGGATGCGTAAACCATACGCCGTCTATAGCTTTTGTTTACCACTGCATATCCGACTTCACCGCTTTTCCGCTCCATGCGGGAAAGCGGTTTTTTGTTTTGGCAGCAACATTGTTTTGATAGGAACATCTGTAAAATTTTTATGCGTCTTTCATGACTTTTTTATGACAAATAATTACAAATTGGTTAAAATAACCATTTCTCTATTGTAATCCCCTTGCGCATGATTTATAATAATTTTAGTCTGAAATCCGCTTGGCGGCGGATTTCTCCCCGCTTTGCGGGGAGGGACGTTTCTCGTCCGGATGAGAACCTTGTATCATAAAATCTTTTGCCTTTGGGAAAAGAGCGACCGTTCGCCGTATTCCCTGACGGAAATGTTTTTCGTGGTACCACAAAAAAGGAGGTTATATTATGAAAAAAATTTGTTTGGTTATGGCAGTGGTTTTGCTGTTCGGATTGCTGACCGGCTGCAACCAGCAGCCGCAGGATTCCGGCGAGGGTAGCCACGGTGTAACCCTGGCGGAGGGGGAAACCGTGCAGCTGGACGATGGAAGAATCATTTTTTCTGACGGCTATGTCTATTCTTCTGACCAAAAAATCCTATACGGCTATTCTGAACTGGAGGAAAACCGTGTGGAGGAAGACCATGACTTTGTGGTGCCCGACAGCGTGGAAGTCATTGAAAGCGAAGCCTTTTCCAATCTTGATACACTGACCATGGGCAGAAATGTACAACAGCTGAGCGACAGGGCCCTGGCTGATTTTCATTGCACCCAGCTGATTTGGCCGGAGGACGGAAAACTGCAGACCATCGGCAAGGGCGCCTTTGCCGACATGAGCGGCATGGACAGCATCACCTTGCCCGATACGGTCACCGCGCTGGGCGAGGACGCCTTTGCGGGATCTTTCTTTACGACCATCGATCTGGGCAGCGGGATTCGCGAGGTCAAGAGCGGCACTTTCCGCGACTGTAAGAATTTAACCACCGTCACCTTCAGCGCAGACGCCACGGTCGCGGCGGACGCCTTCGCGGGCTGTGACGCCCTTACCACCATCCTCCTGCGCGACGCGGACGGCAATGTGACAGAGCATTCGCTCTCGATTTTAGAAGAATTAACCGAGGCATAATGGAAAGTATAACGCGCCGATTTCGTTTTGAAATCGGCGCGTTTATTTTTATATTGGCAAGAAGTTAAGTCGAAGCAGGGGCTTTTTAGTGACCACTGGCGGCGCCAAGCGCCGCCCAAGGCGAAGCCCTCCGACACTAACCACTAACAACTAACCACTAATCACTGGCGCCACTCGCGGCGCTTTAAACTTCACTCAGCGCAGGCTCCCGCTCTTCAACGGTGCTAATCCACATCTCCCGCCATTTTTTACCGGAAATTTTTTCGAGCTTTTGAATCTGTTCCACGCTCAAATCGGTGACAACCCGACCATATTCATGCCGTTCGGCAATAATCTGCTTCATCAGCTCATGATCCTTTTTGCTCATGGAATAGGCGTAAATCGCCAGCACCGAGCAGAGGGCAAAAATGGACGGCAGGATGGCAAAATTCAATTTCAGACCAAAGATGGTGCGGGCACTCTGGGCGGACGGTTCGCGCACCTGGGGGTCATAGCCGAAATCCTTTAACGATTTGCCGACGATATAGCTGGTTAAAGAGCTGATGGTTTTACTGAAAAAGGAACGGAAAGTGCTGACAACCCCTTCCCGGCGGCGACCGGTAATCATTTCGTCCACATCGGTTACATCGGGCTGGATGTTCTCCCCCACAAAGCCGGGACCGGAGAAGCCGAAGTTGTATAAAATCATGGAAAGCACAATAATGGTTCTCGTTACCGTTACCGGCGTATTGACGCCGATGAATACATTCATAAACAGCCCGACAATCATCAGCGGTCCCAATAGCTTGCCGCAGAAGGTCTTTTGTTTATAGCGCACCAGCAGGTAATTGATGGGCGAACCGCAGAACTCGGCTATGCCGGAAATAATGATAAAAGAATTAAAAAACTGATACTGGTCGGCAACGCTGATAATGAAATACTGGTCGGTGATGCTGTAGAAATTCCGGCTCAGGGAATAGAACAGCGTAATAACAAAGTATTGCCGGAACGCCCGGTTGGCGAATACCAGCCGGTATTCATGCCACAGGTACTTGAAATTCAGCGGTTCTTTCGGCTGCCCTAAGGAAGAGGGCTCTTTTGTCTTAAAAAAGCAAAGCACCAGCGGCCAGGCAAACCACAGAGCCAAAATCAGGCCAATCATCATATAATTGCCCCGGTGCGCCGGTTCCGGGTCGGGCAAATCGGTTAAGGCGACTCTGACATTGAACCCGCTGAGCGCCAGCGCCGTAAACACATAGGAGGAAACCTGCCCGATGGAGTTCATACAATATTCCACAATTTTATACTGGGTGCGCTGAAAGTAATGGGGCGCAACCTGCGGGAGCATAGCGGTATGGGGGATGGACGCCATGGTATACCCCACCGAATAAAGCAGCCCCGCAAACAGGTACCAGAGCCAGGTTGCGCCGGTGCCGTTTTCGGAAATGCCAAAGGAGGTCCATTTCATAATATAGGACATACAGAACGGCAGCAGCGCCAGCAAAAGGTAGGGGCGGTGCCGTCCGAGCCGGGAGCGGGTACGGTCGGTAATCATGCCCATGATTGGGTCATTGAACGCATCGAACAGCCCGGTAATCAGCGAAATGGAACCCGCCTGCTCCGTATCCAGCCCCTCCACATAGGTCAGATACTGCTGGTGGAACTGACTGATCGGGTACCCCGCGCCGCCTAAGGTTATGTTGGCGCAGGTATACCCCGCCGCCGGTTTGATAAAATCCTTTACGCTGCCCTCCAGGCCGACAATGTTTTTCAGTTTCTCACCCAATCCCATAACAGCGCCTCCTCGCGCTTTTCTTTTATTCTACCACACCGCGAAAGGGGTGTCAATCGCGCCGATTGGATGCACAGTGTAGGGGCGGGTCTTGTGCCCGCCCGGGGAAGGGGCAGAGGATTTCGGCTTCCGCGTACCAAGGAAGACGCACAAATGTATCGGTTTTATGATAAAAACCGTACAAACGAAAAACCGGATTACACCAACGCCCGACCTGCGGTGGTATTGGGTTCTGACAGCTACGCCCTCGGGCGGGCACAAGACCCGCCCCTACGGAGTGTTTTAGAATGGACAGACAGGGAATCTGTTATCCTTTTCTGTCCTCCGCCAACACCCCCCAATGGCAAATATCCAGGTATTCCCCGTGGCGGTAAAATTTGGCGCGGCTTTTGCCCTCATAGGTAAAGCCGCATTTTTTTGCCACTGCGCCGGAGGCGGGATTTTTTTCCGCGTGGTCAATCTCCACCCGGTGGACGCCCACCTCGTCAAATAAAAACGCTATGACCGCCCGCACCGCCTCGCTGGTGATGCCCCGGTTCCAAAAGGCGCGACCGATGCAGTAACCCAGGGCGGCGATATGGGCGTTTTCATCGATGCTGACAACGCTGATCGAGCCAATGGGTGTACCGCTGTATTCGATCGCCCACTCGTAGGTTTGCGGGCGGCTATAATCCAAGCTGCGCAAAAACGCTTTGCTATCCTCTGCGGAGCGATGGGGTTCCCAGGTCAAAAACCGGGAAACTGCGGCGTCCTTCGCCCAGTTTTCATACATCGCTTCCGCGTCCTCCAGAGTGAACCGGCGCAGCAGCAGCCGTTCTGTTGGAAGCGGTACGGTTCCCTTATGCTTGAGCATGATTTTTTCCTCCTTCTTTATGAAAATAAAAACAGCCGCAAGCTCCGGCGAAGAACTTACGGCTGCGTTTGGCTGTAAAGGGGGGAACGGAATCATCCGTTCTGAGGGGCACAGACCAACGAAAACCAAAGCCCTTCTGCATGGCATTTCTGCTGCATCAGGACGGAATAACCCATATAGCCCATGGTTCTGGCTTTCATGGCGCGCGCTCCTTTTCCAAGATTTGCATACAATATAACACGCCCCGCCTGCTTTGTCAAGCGGCGGAGCGTGCCGGGTATTTTTTTATTCTTGTACCGGCGCCAGACGCTTCACCTGCCGGAAGGAGTACCAGAGCCAGCAGGCGGTAAACAACGCCAGAAAGGCAAACCAGATATGGTAAATTTGCGTTTCATAGGCAGGAAACCCCGCAAAAGATACCGCATAAAACCCATACAGTCCGGTCTGCAAAAGGCTAAGGATAAAAAGCAGAGGGCGGCGCGATAAAATCAAAAAGGCCAATCCGACTGTGAACAGCAAAATACAGCACACCGGCAATAGAAGTGCAGCAACAATTCCTATAACGAAGGTATGACCGATAATAAAAATATCTAGAAACTCAGAAGAAAGAACATAAAGAATATGAAGAGGCCATAATGCAATCAGCGTCCCTACGCCGAACCAATGAAAAAAACGCAGTTGTTTATATTGTTTTACAGACATCATCGCACCTTCTTTCTGAAAAAATAGCTTGCATCCACTCAACAGCATACCTCTTATTTTGAAATCCAAAGTCACATTTTCATTATAGCAATTGCTTTGCTTTTTCTCAATACATAAAATTGATAAATATTTTACTATATTTTTATATATATTCACCAATTCCCTTTTTCTGCCCTGCCCCAAAGACGAACCGGAAATGGCCTTACCGGAGAGAGCGGCGGGTTTCCCTTGCGTAAAATGGCGGGATATGGTATCATACAACCATCTATTTTTCCATAAAAAGGAGCGAGCGAGATGGAACAATTGATTTTTCGACCGAAGCTATACCGGTTTGACACCTGCGCCGCCTTTGCCGAAGCCTTTGCGCTGGGCAAGGACGATTTGGTGCTGACGCTGCATTCGGTCTTTACGCCTTATTTTGATACGGAAAAAACGCCGGTGCAAACCCTGTTTTTGGATGATTACGGCAAGGGGGAACCGACGGACGATGTGGTCAACGCGGTGATTCAGAAGGCGGCTGCGCTGACCTATACCCGCCTTGTTGCCATCGGCGGCGGTTCGGTACTGGACACGGCCAAGGTCATTGCCGTCAGCGAAGGGCGGCACACGGATGCGCTGTATGAAAACCGGGAAACGCTCAAAAAGTCCGTACCGCTGGTTCTGGTGCCCACCACCTGCGGCACCGGCAGCGAGGTGACCAATATCGCCATTATGACCCGCCAAAAGCTCGGGGTGAAAATGGGTCTGACCAGCGAGGCGACCTACGGCGATTATGCGGTGCTGATCCCCGAACTTTTGAAGAGCATTCCCTTTTCGGTTTTTGCCACCAGCTCCATTGACGCACTGGTACACGCGGTGGAATCCTATCTGTCGCCAAACGCCACGCCATACACCCGCATTTTGAGCAAAGAGGCCATTTGCCGGATCATCACTGGGTATCAGCAGCTGCTGCAGGCCGGGAAAGAGCACTTGCCGGAATTTACCGACCAATTTCTGTTCTCCGCCAATATCGCCGGTCTCGCGTTCGGCACAGCAGGCTGCGCGGCGGTACACGCCATGAGCTATCCGCTCAGCGGCGTTTACCATGTAGCCCACGGCGAGAGTAACTACGCCATGTTCACCGGCGTTTTGAAAAAATATATGCAAATTCAATCCGATGGTGCCATTGCCGCGCTGAACGAGCTGCTTTCGGAGCAGCTGCACTGCGAGGTGGGCGCGGTTTATGACGAGCTGGAGAACCTTTTGAACCGGCTGCTGCCGAAAAAAGCGCTGCACGAATACGGCGTCAAGCCCGAAGAACTGCCCGTCTTTGCCGAAAATGTAATTGCCACCCAGCAGCGGCTGATGAAAAACAGCTTTGTCCCCTTAAACGAGGAAACGGTGCTGGACATTTACCGGAATCTGTATTAAAAAATCCAGCCGAAGCAAAAGGGCTGTTGCCTTTCGCGCAGACCGAAAAGCAAAAGAATAAAACATGGACTGTTACACGTAAATGGATGCAGCAAAAAAGCATTTATGTGCGACAGTCCTTGCTTTTCTAAGCGTTTTTTCGCCCGCTCGCGGTACTTTTGTACAGCTTCGGGGCGAAGAAAACGCTTTCTGCATCAAAAGGCAACAGCCCTTTTTTTAAGCGGTTTGTTTTCGCTTTCTGCGGCGCTTGACGATTGCGCGGATCATAAGAACAAGCACCACGATGATTACAATCGGAAGCAAGAACCGCAAGGCAAACAGCAATATCATGCGCAGCGGCTCCGGTCGGTTTTCATAATTGACATAATAGAGGGGCGCAGGGGAATCCAAATCCGGTTCCCGTTCCGCATCGGTTGGCAGCAGATAAAAAACCATGGCGCCGCCGACCTGCCGGGCAAAGGTCTTCATTGGCGTCTGGGCGCTAAGGGAGCCATGGCTTATATCCGCCAGAACCGGACTCGCGCTGTGGCACAGCCAGGGCGATGCGTCATTCGGGCGGTAAGCGGAGATAAAGTAAAAGGAATCCTGATCATAGAGATAGTCCTCCCGCGCCCAGGAAACATGAAGCAAGTTGGCGTCCTCGCCGCGGAAAAACGGCTTGCCCGGCGCCCACTGCCAGCGCACGCAAACCGCAAGCCCGGTCAAATAGCCGGTTTGCGGATCTGCCATGACCGCCGCCGCGCTTTGCATTTGCATGTCGTTCTGATTGACGCTGCAAATTCCCTTCTCTGTGCTGATGCGCAGCACCTCGCTGCCCGGCACGGTTTGCAGCGAGGACAGCACCGCGCTGACGGTCTGCTGCGTCATGCCCTGCAAAAAATCCGCCGGATACCCGAGCGCCAACAGATCCTCTACACTGCCCGTTTCCACCGGCAGGGATGTGGTGCCCTCCTCCAGAGTGGCGTCCGCCGCTGCGGCGGGACAGACAAAAGCATTCAACAAAAGAGTCAAAATAAGAAAACAACATAAGACCACACGCTTCATGATAGCGCCTCCTTTCTCCTTTTCATCCTTTCATACGAGCTTTTTATTCTCTTCTAAGAACCATTGACATCGCTTCCCTCCGCCAATACCCGCTATCTGCTTTACGCCGAACGGTTTTTACGATTTCAGTATAATGCAAATTTTATCATATGTCAATACTTATTAAAAATTTATAAATATATGATAAAAACTATAAGTATTTACCAAATGCAAAAGCTGACGCGCAACAATAAGAACAGAAGAACTGCTGAACCGTTTTTCTACTTCTAAAAACATTGCGTAGGATAAACCGCATATTCTTAATACATATGACGCGGATTTCCGAACAAATGGAACCGCGTCATTTTTTTGACTTTAACCGTTTTCAAACAAATCTTTATCGATTCGCAAAACTTTCCGCCGTATGCTATAGACACAACGAACGAGAGAAGCGGCAGGCAGAGAGGGCATTCCGTACGATGCTGCAAAGCAAAAAAATACCGCTTCTGTCGAAAACAGAAAGCGAAAAGGAGAGCTATTTTATGTTGAAGAAAAATTTTGTATCCATGATTTTAGGAACCGTCGGCGGCATTCTGTTCGCCCTTGGGATGTGCATGTGTCTGTTGCCGGTCTGGAACGCCTTTACCCCCGGTTTGGTGGTCGGCGCGATCGGACTGGTGGTTCTGTTGGCGCTGCTGATTGTCCGCCGCAAAATGGAGGGCAAACCTGCTATCCACCTGACGGGCAAAGCCATTGGCTCTATCGTCCTCGGCGTGATCGGCGCACTGACGCTCGGCGCCGGCATGTGCATGGTGATGGTGTGGGATATGCTGGTTTTCGGCATCGCCGTAGGGCTTGTGGGGCTCGTCCTGCTGCTCTGCCTGATTCCGCTGGTCAAAGGCTTACGCTAACTTCAGGAGGTGTCAACCATGAAAAAGCGCATTGCCTTGCTTTCGGCAGGCTCTGCCGCGCCGGTCGGCGTGATCGTCCCTGTGGTTCACACGCTCGCAAAAAAATAAAGTAAGATGCCTGAAAAAACCGCAGCAATAATCGTGAACCGCTCTTTCCATTATAGAGCGGTTTGCATTTCTGTCTGCCGATGCGGCAAAAAACAGCGGAACGCTCAAAAAAGCATTCCGCTGTTTTTACCATTCATTATTGCCCTGTGACGCTTTCTGCAAACACCGGGTCGGAGGCGGGAAGAATTTCGCCGGAAGCGGTGGTGGATACGCTCAGAGTAACCGCATCGCCAACCGAGAACAGAACCACCTCGCTGCCGAGAGCGGCAGACACATAATAGTAAGTGCCGCTGCCGTCCAGCTCGATATAGTAATAGGTCGTACCGTCAATCACCGCGGTGCGGATATCGCTGATGGTTCCCGAAACAGTCTCGCTGTCGGCGGTGGGCGTATCATCATCGGTGGAGGGTGTGACATCGTCAGCTGCCACATTGCCGGTCATATCAATATCAATCACCACGCCGCGGGCTGCCAGCTTATTGATATACGCCTGCAAACAGGCTTTCAGGTCGGGGTTGTCGTCATCCGGACTGCGCACCGCGTCCGAGAACTGGTTGACATTGACCATCGCATAGGATTTTATCACATCATTTGCATCTTTTAAGGACATCAAATAAGTCGCTTCCCCGTCCAGATTGATTAAGATGGGGAAAGTTGCCTCCCAGCCCTTATCGGAAACAATACCCTTTGCGGACTCCTGCGCCGCGCGCTCCGTTGCGCCGGATACATTATAGAAATACGCATCCTTGGTGCGCTGGTTGATTACAACAAAGCCGAGGATGGATTCGTCGCTTGTCACGCTGGTTACACCGGTATACAGATATACGTCATCCTCAATGGCAAAGAAACTGGAGCCGGCGGTGGTCATTTTTACGCCGGTCTGACCGATATAGGCGTTGATAAAGCCGCCCGCATATCTGCCGTAATAGTTATACTGTTGCAGCAGCAGATCGGTATCATACACCTGGTCAATCCAGGAAAGAGCCGTGCCGTCCGCGCTTACACCGGCTCGAATTTCCTCGATATTGTAATAATTGTGTTCGCCGGTCACGGCATTGACCAGCACCACGCCGACCACATCGTCGCCGCCCACAAGACCTACGGTTTTGTCGATATGCTCGCAAACCCAATAGGGCGTGCCTTCATCATCGATTTCAAAAGAGGGCGTACCGAAAATATAGGTCGGATAGGCAAAGCGCAGCACACGCCCCAGATAGCGGGAGAAATGCTCCGAGGTAGAAATGGAGATGCCCTCCGGAATTTGCACCAGCTCGGATTCCTGGGTATTCATATTCACGATAATATATCCCGGCAGACCGTCGGCACGGTTCTTCAGCCATTTGAAAATATCGCCGTATTGCAGCGGGAACACCCGATAGGGGGCATTTTTATAGTTAATCTGGGTGGAATAGGCGTTGGACACCTCAAACTGGGACTCCAAACCCACCAGCGCCAGATCGCCGAGGGTCTTGTCCGCCAAGCGCTCCGCCGCGTCCGCGTCAATCAGGGGCAGCTTATTGAAATCCTCAATGCTCTCGATGGCGGAAAAGCTGTCGGAAAACTCCGATTCCTCTACCGTCAGCAGCTGGGAATAGCTTTTGGCGCGGAACAGCGCCGCCGAGCTGATATAGCCGATGCCCAAAACCACCGCCAAAATGGCAATTAAAACAATGGGCGCAATGGCCTGCCGCTTGACATAGGGAATATACTCCGGTCGGGCAAACGCCTTGGAGGTAATCACCGCGCTGACAATATAGGACGCGAAGACAATCGCGAAATACATATAAAAATCAAGGGATTTGAAGTTCATGGGCGGCAGCAGGAAATAATACGCCACCACAGCCACCACCAGCATCACGCCGATGTTAATCAGAATCCGCAGCCATGATTTTTCCGGCGCGATATATGCGTCTTTAACGCCGGATTTGCCTTTTTTGGTAAAATCGACCTGAATCGGTTCCATTTCGTCTACTCCTTTTTTGATTCTTGCCGCCGCAGCGCCGAAACGCGCTGCCAAAACAACAAGGATTGGTTTATATTATACTATACCGACAGGTCAAATACAAGGGATTTTTGCAGAATGTAACAGTTCCGCCATAAAATCCCCCCGGTTTTTCCGCTTCTTTACCAAAAAAACGCCATCTGTCGCAAAATGCGGTCGCCCCCCGGCGTTTGCAGGCGGGGAACGGTTGCAAACGCCGTAAAATTGATGTACAATAGAGCGAAACCATTTGGCTTTACACAAAGGAGAACGCCATGAGCAGCACTTTTTTTGCTTTTCTTTCCCGCATGAAATATATCAACCGCTGGTCGCTGATGCGCAATACCTTTCCGGAGAATTTGAGCTCCCATTCGTTTGAGGTGGCGGCGCTGTCGCATATGCTGTCGCTCATCGGCAACCGCCGGTTCGGCAAAGATTACAACAGCGAGCGGGCGGCGCTTTTGGGTCTTTACCACGATATGCCGGAAATTTTAACCGGCGATTTGCCGACCCCGGTAAAATATTATAACCCCGCCATTCTGGACGCTTATGCCGAAGTGGAGCTGGCGGCGAAGAATAAGCTGCTTTCTTCCCTTCCGGTGGAGCTGCAAGCGGATTTTGCGCCGCTTTTTACCGCAAATGAGGCGGATCAAGACCTTTACAAGCTCATTAAGGCAGCAGATAAAATCTGCGCCTATATCAAATGTTTAGAGGAACGCCGGGCGGGCAATACCGAATTTTACAAGGCGGAGGAATCCACCAGGCAGGCGATAGAGAATATGGACTGCCCGGAGGCGGCGGTATTCATGGAGGAGTTTATTCCCGCCTTCGCGTTGACCCTGGATCAGATTTCCGACCGATAAGGAGAATGTTATGCAGGATTTATTTACCCTTTTGGCGCGCTTGACGGCGCTGCCCACCCCATCCGGGCAGGAGGGGAACGCGCTGCCCTTTTTCAAAGAGGTTTTGGAGCCGCTGGGCGCCAGCGTTTCCGGCGACCGGTTCGGTAATATCAAAGCGGTGTTCGGCAGCGGCGATGTATTTTTGGACGCGCATATCGATAAAATCGGCATGGTTGTCACCCATGTGGCGGAAAACGGCTTTTTGCGCGCCGCGCCGGTGGGACGCCTGGACGGACGCACCCTGGCGGCTGCGGATTTCACTGTTTTTGGCAAACAGCCGCTGTTTGCCACTGTCAGTGCAACGCCGCCCCATCTGCTGAGCGCCGAAAAGACCAATACCGTACCCGCGCCGGAGGAGCTGTGGCTTGACACCGGGCTTTCCGAGCAGGAAGCGCGGGAGCAGGTACAGCCCGGTGACCGGATTCTGTTCCGCGGACAGACCGAGCGGCTGGGGGACGATACCGTCACTTCTCCTTATTTGGACAACAGCGCCGGCTGCGCGGTGCTTTTGCGCACGGCACAGCTGCTGCAAGAGCAGAACGCCCTGGACAATCTCACCCTCTGTTTTTCCGCCCAGGAGGAAGCAGGGCTGCGGGGCGCTGCGCCCTCTATCTTCGGTGAAAAACATACACGGGTATATGTGATTGATGTCAGCTTTGGGGAAGCGCCGGGCATACGGGCGGAAAACTGCGGAAAAATGGGCGGCGGCGCCATGGTCGGTTTTTCCCCGGTTTTGGATACGGATATTAGCCGTGCGCTCTGCCGGTTGGCGGAAGACGAGAACCTGCCCTGTCAGCGGGAAATCATGGGGGCGCATACCGGCACCAACGCGGATATTTTGTCCAAAACCGCCGGCGGCTTTGCGACCGCCATGCTCTCTGTGCCCATTCGCAATATGCACACCCCGGCGGAAACGGTACGGCTTTCGGACATCGAAAACACCGCGGCGCTGCTGGCGGCAGCCATTAGAAAGGGCGTGTAAGAAATGGATATGTTAGATACCATTGAGGCGCTGAGCCTGTTATGCGGCGCATCGGGCAGCGAGCGGGCGGTTCGGGAATGGATTATCGCCCGCCTGCCCGCCGATAAAACAGAATACACTGTGGACGTTATGGGCAATCTGCTGGTTACCTATCACGGGAACCGGCGCACGGGACAAAAAATCATGCTCGAAGCGCATATGGATGAGGTCGGCGTAATTGTAACATACATAGAAGAAAACGGGCTGCTGCGCTTTACCCCCCTCGGCGGCATCAGCCCCGCGGTGCTTTGCGGCAAGCGCATGGTCTTTACCAACGGTACAGTGGGCGTGATTGGCATAAAGCCCATTCATCTTTCCTCGGAAAGCGAAAGAACGCATTTTGCCAAAGCGGAGGATTTATATATCGACATCGGCGCAGCAAGCAAAGCGGAAGCGGGAAAGCGGGTCGCGCCCGGCGACACGGCTGTGTTTCAGTCGGAATTTATCCGTTTCGGTCATGGAAAAATCAAAGGCAAGGCGCTGGACGACAGGGCAGGCTGCGCGATGCTTTTGCAGCTGATGCAGCGGGACGATTTACCGGATCTGACCTTTGTATTTACCGTGCAGGAAGAAGTCGGACTGCGGGGCGCAGAAGCGGCGGCGTTTACCGTCGCGCCGGATTGGGCGCTGGTGGTGGAAACCACCACGGCGGCGGATTTGCCGGAGGTTGCCGGCGAAAAACAGGTTTGCCAATTGGGCAGCGGTCCCGCTGTTTCGTTCATGGACAGGGCAACCGTATATGACCCCGCCCTTTACCGCATGGCGATGGAGCTGGCACAAAAGCATCAAATTCCCGCCCAGACAAAAACCATGGTGGCGGGCGGCAACGACAGCGGCGCGGTGCATAAGAGCCGGGGCGGCGTGAAAACATTGGCGGTGAGCTTGCCCTGCCGGTACCTGCACTCCCCCGCCTGTGTGCTGGACACGACGGATATTGACGCGGGGCTGGCGCTGCTTGAAAAACTGATCGGGGCGCTTGCCGATGCTTGAAGCCATCAACAGCGGCAACCGGCAGGCATTTGCCCGACTTTGCGCATCGGATAATTTTGGCACACGCATTTTATCCGCTTACAATTATGAGCAGAACGACCCGGCGTCCGTTTTTCTTCTGGCGCGGAATACCGGCGGCGAGCCGGTAGGGGCGCTTTACCTGCGGGGCTTTTCGGCAACGATTTGCGGCCGCGCCACCGAGGAGATGAGGGACTGCCTGACCTTTTTGGGCTGTCAAACCGTATTCTGCCGGGAAAGAGCCTTTCCGATAGAGAAACTGTCCCTGCAAAAAACCGGTTTTGTCGCCCGTTTGACCGACACGCCGCCCAAACCGCAGCAGCCAATACAGTTCATTGACGCAGAGAGCCTGCGCGGCATTTATCCCTGCCTCAAATGGGATTTACCCGAGGGCGACCGGTCCCCTTTGGGCAGCTGGTATGTGCAGCTGTCCCATCGGCTGCGGCACGATACCTGCCATATCGCCGCCGCCTGCCAAAACGGGCAGGCGGTATCGCTGGCGCTGACAGCGGCGGAAACGGAGAAAAACGCGGTGATCGGCTGTGTACGCACCCTGCCGGACTTCCGGCATCGGGGCTATGGGTCGGCGGTCTGCGCCGCCCTTTGTCAAGTCCTGTCGTCTTTGGGCAAACAGGTCTTTCTTTGTGCGGAAGACCCGCTGTTTTCCTTTTATCAACCCCTTGGGTTTACCAAAATCTATACCTGGTGGAGCGGTAACATATGAGTCATTTTTTATCCTTTTCAGAGCAAGTACAAAGCCTTTCCGAACAGGCGATGACGCGGGCGAAACGCCATTTTGACGAAATCGAACGGATAACCGAATACAACCAGCAAAAGGTGCTTTCGGCCTTTATTGAAAATCGGGTCAGCGAAGCCTGTTTCGGCGCTTCCACCGGCTACGGCTACGGCGACCGGGGACGGGAAACGCTGGATCGGGTGGTGGCGGACGCCTTCGGCGCAGAGGACGCGCTGATTCGCCACAGCTTTTCCTGCGGCACCCATACGTTGGGCACGGCGCTGTTCGGCGTCCTGCGACCGGGGGACACGATGCTCTGCGTCACCGGCCGCCCCTACGACACCATTTGCCCGGTGATCGGCATTGCGGGCGAGCAGGGGCAAGGGAGCCTTGCGGACTTCGGCATATCGTACCGGCAGATAGACCTGACGGCGGACGGAAAAATCGACATCCCCGCCGTCAAAGATGCCCTGCGCGCCGATTCGTCCATTAAAATGGTCTATATCCAGCGCTCGCGGGGCTACAGCCTGCGTCCGAGCCTTTCGGTACAGGAGATTGGCGAGGTGGCTGAAGCGGTCAAAAGCGTTCGAGACGCAGTGGTCATGGTGGACAACTGCTACGGTGAGTTTGTGGAAACCGAAGAGCCGGTCAGCGTGGGCGTGGATTTGATGGCGGGCTCCCTGATTAAAAATCCCGGCGGCGGTCTTGCCCGCTGCGGCGGCTATATTGCCGGGAAAAAAGAGTGGATTGAACAGTGCGCCTACCGCATGACGGTGCCCGGGCTGGGGCGGGAGGTCGGCGCTACCCTTGGCAATAACCGGGATCTGTTCATGGGTTTTTTCAACGCCCCCCATGTCACCGGCGAAGCGCTGAAAACCGCCGTCTTTGCCGCCGCCCTGTTTGATGCAATGGGCTTTGACCCGACCCCGACGCCAGAGGAAACGCGGCGGGATATCATTCAGGCAATCCACCTGGGAGGCGAAGAGAATCTGATCGCCTTTTGCCGGGGCATTCAAAAAGGCTCGCCGGTGGACGCTTTTGTCACGCCCGAGCCCTGGGATATGCCCGGCTACCCCTGTAAGGTCATTATGGCGGCAGGCGCGTTCATTATGGGCTCGTCCATCGAGCTGTCCGCCGACGCCCCCCTGCGCGAACCCTACGCGGTCTGGCTGCAAGGCGGCTTAAACTTCCACAGCGCCAAGGCAGGCATTCTCTACGCGGCGGAAGAAGTATTGAAAGTCAGCAAAGACAAGAGCTGATTATGCAATGCAATCCTGTTTTTACGCACGGAAAGCATCAAAAATGGCATGACCTTGCGCCGTTTGGCGCTTTCCTTTCGTCTATCGCCAGTGTAAATTTTAACTGCATTTTAGTTGACAATACAAAACAGCATGATATAATGAAAAAAAGATGTATAAACTCGGACCCGGCTATTTCAGCCCTTGAAAGATGGAAAAGGAGAGGATACCTATGTTGGGACGCCGCCGGTTCAACCGTTCCCCATATGTCATGCCGGTTTTATGCACGGCGCTGAATGTTATTGCCATGCTCTTGTTTTGCGGCATCTTTTTCTACACTCTGCAAACGCTGCCCGATACCGTACCGCTGCATTATTCAACCGGCGTCGGTTTCGACCGGTGGGGGGACAAAACGGAGCTGTATCATTTGGGAATCATTCCGCTGGTTACGACAGTTGTTGACACCCTGCTGTCCATCTTCTGGATACGAAAAGATTTGAACTGGGTTGCATATTTCATAAACGGCATTACACTCTTTGTTACCCTGACCATGGCACTTGTCGCTGCCCTGATGGTAAGCGGTGCCGGCAGCGCATAATCTGCTTTCCGCTTTTCTTTTCAGGAACCGCACCGGTCTCCTCTACGCGGCGGAAGAAGTGCTGAAGAACCAAAGCCAATGAACCATACTCACAGAAACCCTGCAATAAAACCGCCCGGCAGAAACAATATCTGCCGGGCAGTTTGCGCTGTAAATCAAACAAAAACCTGCTGCCGCATACGCTTCGGCAGCAGGAAAATTTATTTTTTATCCCATTCGACCAAAGTGAATACAACCGACCAAACAATTACACCCACAAAGAGCAGCAGCATAAACAGATACGCGCTGCTTAAGCTCAGCAGGCGAATTTCCACCAGCTCACCGCTGCCGAACAGCGACATCAGCGATTCGCCCAAAGACGCCAGCCCGCCGGATAACTGATTGAGCAGATCCTCGCCCAAAAGGTCGGTAATGGAGATGCTGCCGTTCACCAACGGCTTGGCAATGTTGTTAAAGGACATATTCATGCCGAACGAGCACGCCGCGCCGATGGCGGAAAGCACCATGGCGCCGCGCTTGTTTTTGGAAAACAGGCCAAAGAAAATGACCAGCACCGCGCATACAATCGCCACGGCAAACAGCACCAAAAACACAATACCCGGCACCCGCACCGCTTCTACCACCGTTTCCGGCAGAGAATCCGCCGATAGATTCAGGGAAGAAAGCGTATCCCGATTGGCGATATACAGGTCGTACAAATCCTTCAGGCTGTAGGAATCATCCAGCAGCACCGAGGGTGTCGAGCTGAAGAACGATGCGATGTCGGAAACAACAATGATTTTGACAAAGGGAGCAAAAATAAGCACGGGAAAAATGGCAAGTGCCAAAAGCACCGTTCCTATTTTATAAAATGCTTTCATCTGTCGGAATCATCCTTTCGGTATGCGTAACACAGTCATTCACAGAAAAAGGGGGACACCACCGCAGCAAAGCTTCTGCGGCGGTTCCTCCCCTTTCATCAAACAGCACGTAAACTTAAGCTTTGATAGCAACCTTCTCAAAGACGCGATCGAACCGGTTCAGCGCCTCATCAATCAGCTCCGGCGTATAGGCCGCGCTGGTGTACAGGCGGCTGCCCGCCAGCGTAACCAGACCTTCCGCCATGTAAGCGGCGCCCATATGCTCCATCTCTTTCTTTCTCTCGCTGGTCGCGTTGAGAACGCCGGGAATCTGCCACGGTTTGCTCCAATTGATGGAGAAATGCATGGTGCCTACGGTTTCCAAATGGCAGATGGACCCCTGGTTAAACGCCACGAAAGGCAGGGAATATTTATCAATCAGCTTCTGCAAACCGGCGGTCAGGCGATCACCCATCTGACCGGCAACCTGGCAGGCGTTATTCTTTTCAATTTCTTCCATGGTATAGTAACCGGCAACGCAGGAGATGGGCGTGGCAGCCAGCGTGCCGCCCATAAACGCCTTGTGGACTTTGGTATCGCCGTCCAGACCAGCGCCGAGATATTTCATATATTCTCTCTTGCCGCCGATACCGCCCGCGCCCGGGTAGCCGCCGGCAACCACTTTACCGAAGATGGTCAGGTCAGGCGATACGCCGAAGTAGCCCTGGGCGCCCGCCATACCGATACGGAAACCGGTAACAACCTCATCAAAAATCAGCAGCGCACCGTATTTGCGGCAAAGACGCTCTACGCCCTTATTGAAGTCCTTATCCAAAGGACGGGTGCCGCTTTCGGGACCTACCGGCTCAATAAAGACCGCAGCGGTGCCGCCTCTGAGCTGGTTCATGCGCAGCTTTCTTTCCAAATCGTCCAAATCGTTGGGGAAGAATTCCTGGGTGTGCTTGAAGATATAAAGCGGAACGCCATGCGCCTGGGTGAATTTGGAACCGGGGATACGGATACCGTAGCCGAGCTGATCGCTCCAGCCGTGGTAAGCGCCGCCCATTTTCAAAATATTCTTATTTTTGGTAGCCAGTCTTGCCACACGGATTGCCGCCATGCACGCCTCGGTGCCCGAGCCGAGCATACGGAACATATCGACAGAAGGCACATTGTCGATAATCTTTTTGGCAAGCTTGTATTCATACTCGTGGAACAGACCGGTGGAAGGACCGCAGTCATTCAACAGCTCAATAACCTTTTCGCGCACGGCGGGCGGGTTGGAGCCCAGAACGGTGGGACCGCCGGCCTGCAAAAAGTCGAAATACTCGTTGCCGTCAATATCATACAGCTTCATGCCGCTGGCTTTGGTGAAAACCAGAGGGAAGGGATAGTTAAACGCAAGGTTGTGCTGTACGCCGCCGGGAATTGCTTTTTTTGCTTCATCAATCATTTCCTTGGACTTTTTGCATTTTTTACCGTAATATTCGGTTTCATATTCCTGCAAAGCGTCAGGACGAATGGTATAAATCGGCTGTTTAATCAGATTATCCAGCTTTCTGGTGACTTCCGCAGCGTCATGATACTGCGAAATCGCAAATCTCGTGTCCATTTTTGTCATTCCTTTCTCATTTAAGCAAAAAACGCGCAGTTATCCAATTGCACTCTGTAATATCTTACCACAAGTTTTGCCTGCCGTCAATATTCTGCGACAAAATCGGACGATGCGGCGAGTAACATACAGAAATAAGATAAAAGCGCATATTTTGTTTGGGATTTGCAGTCACCCCAAGGCGACCGGGTGGAGGGTGGACGGCATAGCACCGCTGGGCGGCGCAGGGGGGCAGGCTTGTGGCTTGGCAGCCCTGTGGGCTGGATGATAGATTGGCTGCATGTTTTCCGGATTTACAAAATAAAAAGCACTCCGTAGGGGCGGGTCTTGTGCCCGCCCGGGGAAGGGGCAGAGAATTACGTTACCCCGCCCCCCAGGAAGACGCACAAATGGATTGACATCGGAACGGTCAAATCGGATATGGAATACCACCCGGTAAAAACGGGTTTCTGCCACGCCAGACCCTCGCCGGTGTGGGGCGTTCCCATCCAC
>CASFEZ010000030.1 GCA_949293815.1 uncultured Eubacteriales bacterium
ACATCGGAACGGTCAAATCGGATATGGAATACCACCCGGTAAAAACGGGTTTCTGCCACGCCAGACCCTCGCCGGTGTGGGGCGTTCCCATCCACGCCCTCGGGCGGGCACAAGACCCGCCCCTACGATGTGGGGAATAAAAACGCATAAAGGCGGAGGATGTCCCCCGCCTTTGTGCGTTTTCAATATGATATCACCAACAAGGTGTTACCAGTGGTATTTTCCACAGGAGCAGATGCGCATATCTTCTATACCAAACAGCCGGTAGAAGAAGTTGAGAATCTTCCAGATAAACTGGACGAATTTATTGTCGCTGTGGCAGAAGTGGCTGCAAGAAGCGGTGAAATCCTCGCCGCAATTGTCGCAAATGCCATCGTGGTTGGCGTCGGGATGGCTGCAAGTCCAGTCCGTCGAAACCGTTGTATTCTCTTCATCCACCGTAATCTGCACCGTCGCGCCGTCTGTTACCTGCGCCGCTGTTTCCGCCGAACCGTCCGCGGTTTCCAGCGTAACAGTCATATCATTCAGCCCTGTAACCACAAGACCGCTGTCCGTTTCCTCCGCCGTTACCGTTTCGGAGGCGGTGGTGCCGGTGATGGTTACCGTGCTGATATCGTCATCCCGTGCATACATAAAGTCCACAGAAACAGCTTCGCCCACTCGGCTTGTCAGCGTCAGCGCATTTTGTGCGTCATCATCAACGGTCATTGCTACCTTGCTGTTTGCCGGTGCTTGAAGTGTAATGGCAGAATTGACATCGGATAGCGTCAGTTCGCTCGCTTCGGCTTCGGTTGTCAAATCAATGGTGTTTACATTATCTTCCAGCCAATATACTTTTTGCGTAGATGCGCCATCAGAATCAACTGCACCTATAGAATCCGAAATATCAATCAGTTCACTGGAAGTTTCTATGGCATGATTGGAAGTCAACAACAGATTATCATTGCTTAAATAGCCGTTCTCTTTAAGCGTTCGCGTTGATACTTCTTCACCATATACTCTGCCTATTGAATAAACCATATCCGCAGGAAAACAATAATCAAAGTATGAAGATGCTGAATCAAAATAGCTACCATCCCCTGAATAACTCCAAAAGCTAAAATCTTTAGCAATCTTCATATATTGCATATCATAAGGAGAGTTAGAATCATTCAAAATGATACGAATCTCCTGCGCATCCTGTTCTACACCAATTATAAAAAGAGCATGTGACATCTCTTCGGAATGGAAATTTATAACGATTGGATCGCCAGCTCCATTGACATAATCAACAACTGCCTGATACAGACCTTCCATATCATCTCTTGTATTATTGCGTGCTGTTGCTTCATCAGCGTCGTACTGATATACCTGTCCAAATTTAATATATGTCTGCGCTGTCATATTAAATAAGCTTGAAAAAGTGTCTCTGGAAAGCTGCCGTAACATCTGAGCGTCTGCCGTTATTCCTTCACCTACCAGTTTATAGGAAGAAATAGCTGAAGAATACTTCAGCAAAGCCGCAGTGGTAGCAGCCATGCCATAGCAAAGACCATGCGGACCATTCTTTTCAGCATTCATCCACAAGTTGGTTCCCTTTAGATCTCCATAGACCATGGAAAAAATCGCCCATTCAATAGTCCTTTTATCATTATCAAAGGAGTATGAGTCTTCATTAAACTTGTAGCCATCAGGAGTCTTTTTTGTTTCTGTCGTATCCCACTCGCAAACCAATCCCTTATTTTGAATTGCGTAAAATACATTAGAATCTTCACCATCATTTTTCATATCGTTCCATTTCTCTGGCGTGTGAAAAGAACGATCCTTAATTCTAAACATTTCAACGTAGGACTCACTGCCAGCATCATTAGGCTCGCCTGCATCCCAATTGGCATAGTCCCATGCCTCTCCGGTAACCCAGCGCCAAACGCCTTCTTGCTCTGCTTCCTCATATCCACCCAGCCAGTATAAATTTTTTGTTCCATCTGCAATTAAACCGGCAATGAAATCATTTTCTTCCTGTGAAGTGACCGTTGCCAAATGTCCGCCCAAACTTTCACAATACGCTTTTGCTTCCGTCCAGGTCATGGATTCGTCAAACACTTGATACCGGTGTCCTTCAAAAACCTGCGCCTCATCACTGGCAGACGAAACCACCGAAAAACCATGCAGTGGCACCAGCAGTAACATTGTTAGCAACAGCGCCATACCGCGATAAAACTTTTTTCTCATTGTTAGCCCTCCATTTTGGTATATTTTATTATTTTTATACACCATGTTTTATGTCTATCTGGTGAGATGAGACTATTTTAGCGGATATTCCGCTAAAAGTCAATAGACAAATGCGGCGGCGGATATAATATTTTTGGTGATGGGTGATGTACAGACGGATTCGGGAATTACGGGAGGATGCGGATTTGACCCAGCGGGAGATTGCGGAAAAATTGCAATGCTCGCAGCGGGTATATTCCAATTATGAGCGGGGCGAATTGAATGTGCCCTGCGATATTTTAATCAAGCTGGCGGACTTGCATCAGGTATCCGTTGATTATTTATTGGAACGAACCGACAAAAAGGAAACCAATCGGTAAAAGCGAACGGCGTTTGGCTGTTTCGCTTTTCTTGTTTATATGACGCTCACGTGCGCTGTGGTGTATATTATCTCCCTGCTTTGATAGCCATATGGATATCATACAGACATTTTACCACCATTTTATGGTATTGTCAAGATATCCAATTGGTTATCGGGAGGTTTTTTATGGCCTATTACAAACGCATTCGACAGCTGCGGGAAGATCACGACCTGACCCAGCGGGAGCTGGCCGCCCGGCTCGGCATGCCCCAACCCCAATATTGCCGCTATGAGCAGGGGTACCGGGATGTGCCAACCGATGTATTGATTGCCCTGGCTGACCTTTACCACACCTCCACCGACTATATTCTGGAGCGCACCGACAATCCCGCGTCTGTTTTATGATAGCCTTACTTTTCTGTCATACACGGCGCAAAAAAAGAAGCAATATGCAAGCAAAAAAGCTGCCGCGAAGCACCGCGACAGCTTTTTATCATTATGATGGGATTTTCGTACAAATCCGCCTTACTTCCGAATCCGGCCTTTGCCACGCTGGAACTGCATATCGTATAGGCGCAAACTGCCACGCCCCCCGCCGGTCGTGCGTCTTCATTGGTGCGAGAAACAGAAATTTCCTGTCCCTCGCCTATCGTAGGGGCGGGTCTTGTGCCCGCCCGGGGAAGAGGCAGAGAATTGCGGTACCCCGTACACCAAAGAAAACGCACAAATGGATTGACATCAGGACAGCCAAATCAGATATGGAATACCACCCGGTAAAAAACGGGTTTCTGCCACGCCAGCCCCTCGCTAGTGTGGGGCGTTCCCATCCACGCCCTCGGGCGGGCACAAGACCCGCCCCTACGATGTGGAAAGAAGAAGATGCAGAAAAAAGGGCGTCCTCTCTCTAAAGAAGACGCATAAATGAATTGACATCGGAACGGTCAAATCGGATATGGAATACCACCCGGTAAAAACGGGTTTCTGCCACGCCAGACCCTCGCCGGTGTGGGGCGTTCCCATCCACACGGGGTGCTGAACCCTTGTCTTACAGTCTTTCTTCATCCTCTTTGCGCTGTTTGCGTGCGTGGATGGCGAAGGGGATGCCGAAGCCTGCGCCGCCGCCGACCAGAAGACCTGCCAACAAAAACAGCCACCACAGGGTGTTCTTGTTTTCCTCCTCTTTCTCCGTCTGCGCTGCGGCCTGCTCTACCTTTTTGGCAATTTCGGTCGACACATCGATAACCTCTTCGTGTACCTCGCCGTAGGCGTCCTCATAGGTGATGGTTAAGGTGCCGGACACCTTGCCTTCTTTCTCTGCGGCAGCGCGCAGGTTGGCACTGCCGCTTTTGCTCTCGCCGGAGGGGATTTCGCCCACGAACACACTGCCGCCGCTGGTCAGACCGTCCACATCAAAGCGAATGGCGCAGTTATATAAAGGGCTTTTCCCCGTATTCATCAAATTGACCGCAACGCTTTCCGTTTCCCCCTGTACGATACGGGCGGGCAGCGCGGCGCCATCCCAGGTCAGCGCCACGCTTTGGCGCACAATCACCCGCAAGGTGTCCGAAGCGGTATAAGCGTTGCCCTCCGCATCCTCGTATTCCATCAGAACACTCAGGTTATGCGTGCCGCTCTGGGCGGTCGGCACGGCGGAGAGAGTGATTTCCCAGCTGTAGGTTTTGCCCGCCGACAGTTTATCCGGATAAGCCGTACCCAGTCCGTCAAAGAGCAGCTCGCCGCTCTCATCGCTCAAGGTCAGCTTCAAATTGCGCACATTGGCGGAAGAACTGGTGTTTTTGATGGTAACGGTCAGCTTGCGCTGCTCGCCCGGGGCAATCCAGTCGTTTTCCACCGCGTATTCGGTGACCATCAGCCGGGGCTGGGTAGGTGCGGCGGTCTCTTTTGGCGGGTTGGATACGGTCAGGGTCAGCGCGTCGGTGACCGAATACACTTCCCCACTGCCCGCCTCATACTCCGCCGTTACCGAAGCGGCGACTTTACCGGATTCGGCGCCGGCTGCCGCCGTTACCGGCAGCTTCCAGGTATAGGTTTTGCCGGGCGCGATGCTTTCCACATGCACCGAGGCGGTTTTGGCGGCCAGTACCGCGCCTTCGCCGGAAAAGGTCAGGCGAATGTTTTTCACCGTTTCGCTCTTATGGGTATTGGTAAACACAATACTCAAATTGCTGTTTTTATTCGGACGGATGGTATCGTCCGTCTGGTAAGAGGTCACCATCAGCCGCGGCTGGGAAAGCGGCGCTTCCGTCTGCGGCGGCTCTGTGTCGGTTTCGGCAGCGACTCCTAAAAGAGGGTACGCGCCGCACAACACACCAAGCAGCAAAAAAATAGCAATCAACTTTTTCATGTATATATAACTCCCTTATAACTCCCTGATATTTTCAATAATACTGGTTTTCATCTGTTGGCGAATCTTCATGCGCAGATTGATAACGCATACCAAAAACAGCACCAAACAGACCGCCAGGCATTCCCAGACTGCGAAAGGCAGCTCCAGCGACATGCCCTGGCTTTGCAATACCGCCCACAGGATACCGTACAGGGCGGCATACAGCCCGAAACCGATCCCCGCGCCCCAGCCGAATAGGGACAGGAATTGCAGCACATAGGAACGGTTCAGCTCCTGGGCGGACGCCCCCACCGCCCGCAGGGTGCCGATTTCCCGCTTCCCCTCGCGGATACGGGAGGTCAGCGCGTTGTTAATCATGCTGCCGCAGATGGCAAACGCCAGAATCACCACCGCCAGCAGGGCGGTCACCATGGAACGGGTCTGCATTTTCTGCTCGGCATTGAACGCGAATCGGGAATACAGATAGGTATTTGAAATCCCCGAGGTCAGCCGCTCAAGGGTACTCTGCATATAATCGTCGATTTCCTCCGTACACGTCTGATTCAGATAAATACAGGCATTATTGTACCGGTACCGGTCGGTGCCGGTCAGCGTTTGAAATCCGGGGAAGCTGGTAATAACCGTAGCATCGAACCAGTTGCTTCCGCCCTGATTAACAACTGCGTCCGGCAGCTCATGTATAATAGCGCCGATGGTAACGGTATGGTCGGTTCGGGTAAAGTCTTCGGGCAGTAAGCTCACTTCACCGGAATAGGCATCGTCAGCCCATGCCTCCTCGGTGGACAAATGGCTCAGCGGCAGCGTATCCCCTGCATGAAACGGACAATCAGCCACAACCAAATATTCCTCATCCTCCGAAAGAGTCCGTACAGTAGATATATAATTGCCATATTCCGTAGTACCAATCTCCATCGCTATCTGCCTGGGCGCGTACAAAATCACCTCTTCTCCGGAATTGAGCTTGCTGAGGTTAATTTCACCCTCTACAACCCCTTCTTCCAAAAGGGACAACATATCATCATCAGCTGCCCGCATCCCCGTTGCCATTGGATATTGCTCATAACCGCACTGGCTGCGAAAAGCCTCATACTCCTCACTGAGCGCTGCATTCTCCGGCGACCAGCCGTCTGCATTGTCCGGGTCGCTTAAGATGTCCCACATCCGAATGCCGTTGGATGTCGAAGACAGGGCAGCATAGGCGGAGGGTTCTTCCAGCAGCATCTGAACTGTACATTCTTTCCGGGCATAAATATTCTTCACATAACCGGTATCGTACAGCTCCTGCAAATCGTTTTCTGATAGACCGACGCTTTGGGACAGTACATTGACCGGATTGCCGTAAAAATCGCTTGATATCTCCACTTCATAATCATAAAGCGAGGTCCAAAGATTCTCCCCCATCTGCCGAATCCAGGAAAAGCCGAAGCAGGACAGGCAGATGGCGATAATCAGAATCACACTGACCAACGCCTGTTTTCCCCGGTGAAAGAGCAGCTGACGCTTTGCCAAAAGATTCGGCAGCCGGTAGGAGGTTTGGGAATGAATCTTTTTGCGAACCATTTTTCGCGTCCAGTCGATGTTGCGAATGGCCTGCATGGGGGAAATTTTTGCTGCGCTCGACAGCGGAATCAACGCAGCCGCCATGACACAGCCGACTCCCACAACCGCACAGACCAACAAAATCCAAATCTTGGGACGGAATAAAAACGAATCGCCCAATAAGCGGATAATCAGATACGAGCCGAAATAGGAAATCGCAATGCTGACCGGCGCGCAGATCAGGCTGAGCAAAAACGCCTCGCGCCCGTACAGCTGAATGATTTGGCGCCTTGTTGCGCCGACGGCGCGCAGCAGACCGATTTGCGTCCGCCGCTGCCGCAGATTGGTTTGAAACGCGTTGACAATCCCCAGGCAGGATACCACCGTCAGTACAACCGCCAGAACGGCGGCAAGCGCCGTGGTATTAGTAACCTGGGCTTCTTCGCTGTTGGCTATGCCCATAAAATTGCTGGTTACCCCATAGTACTGCGCTGTGGCGTTCTGCGACCGCAAATAATCATAAAAAGCAGAAAACCCATCCTCGGTAAAATAGTTTGCAGCTGCGTAGCAGGTAGTCGCCTCCCTGCCGCCGGGGGCGGGCTGGGTGCCTTCGACCACATAAGCGGCGGGCAGATACAGCCGGAACAGCTCCGCCTGCCCGCTGAGCGGCAATACGCTTAAATTGCGTCTTTTGTCGCTGAGAATCCCTACCAGGGTATATGTTATTTTTTCACTTTTGTCTAAATATTGTGTGCCGTCGGGAATTTGCACCTGCAAGGTCATGGTGTCGCCGACCTTTTTGTTATGCAGCCCCATCCGCGCCAGCGCGTCGCGCTCAACGGCAATTTCACCGGCAGATTGGGGCATACGCCCTTCTTCCACAACCGGATAGGCGAGCATGGCGGCCGTCTCATCCAGCCAGCCGATGGCAACGCCGTCGTTTTGTTCCTCTTCACTGAGATAGCCATAGCCGGTAATATGCGCCTCGCCGGACGATTGGATATATCCCTGTATGGCCTCGCTTTCCATATCCAGGCTCTGGCTGTTCATGAGCAGGATGTTCTCCTTGCCGTATCTTCGATAAAAGATTTCCTGGGTGGATTCGCGCATACAGGACAGGAAAAACAGCGTGCCGGAGGAAAAAACCATGGCAAGAATAATGCCCACACACATCAGCGCGTACTGTTTTTTGCGCTTTCGTAAATTGCCGAACGCCAGCGCATTGACCGTCAGTTTCCGTTTCACCTGTCCCCCGCCTCCTTTGCGCTGTCTTTTACAATTTTGCCGTCTTCAATGCGCAAAATACGCTGTGCCTGCTCCGCCACCTGCAAATCGTGGGTCACCATAATCAGCGTAATACCCAGCTCTTTGCCCACATATTTCAGCAGCGATAAGACCTCCCGGCCGCTTTTGCCGTCCAAATTGCCGGTCGGCTCATCGGCGAACAGAATCGAAGGCTTGTTGGCAAGGGCCCGGGCAATGGCAATTCGCTGCTGCTGCCCGCCGGACATGGCGGAGGGCAGATGCCCCAACCGTTCCTCCACGCCCAAAATCTGGATAATCTTTTCCAAATACGCTTCATCGGGCTTCTTTTTATCCAGCATCACCGGCAGCAGGATATTCTCATACCCGGTCAGCTCCGGCACCAGATTGTAGGACTGGAACACAAAGCCAAAACGCCGGCGGCGCAGAATGGAAAGCTGGTTGTCGTTATAGCCGGAAAGATCGGCTTCCTGATAAAAAATTTTGCCGCCGGTGGGACTTTCCAAGCTGCTCAGCACATGCAGAAGAGTGGATTTTCCCGAGCCGCTCGGTCCGGTTATTGCACAAAATTCCCCTTGGGAAAATGTCAGCGACACCCCATCCACGGCGTGCACCACCGTATCGCCGCTGTAATACTCCTTGGTTAAGTCCCTGCATTCGAGAATATTCATATGTTTTCGCCCCTTTTCTTGTTTTGTCACCGACATTGTACCACCCCAGTCTTACCGTTCGGTGACTTCTACCTTACGATTTCGTAAGGTTCACCATTTCCTTCGCAGATTCGCTAAATAGACATAAAAACAGCAGGAAAACTGCCGTGAAGCTATCCTGCTGTTTTCATATTTTTAAATTTTCATCTAATACCGGGAAGCACATGGTAATTTTCAGACCTTTTGCACCGTTTTCGGCGGTGATGGTGCCGTGGTGTTTTTCTACGATGGTTTTGGTAATTGCCATACCGATGCCGGTGCTGTCCGGGGCGGCGTTGGCGGTGCGGTGGAAACGGGTGAACAGCCGGGGCAGCTCCTCCTGCGGCACGCCCCCGCCGTCGTCCTCCACCGTCAGCGTTACCGATCGCTCTCCGGTGTCGGCGTCTATGCGAATGACGCCGTTCGGTGCGGTATGCTCGCAGGCATTTTTTACAATATTGCCAATCGCCTCGCCGAGCCATGCCTTGTCGCAGCGCATGGAACCGCTGCAGTTGACCTGAAATTGCTTTTCCGGGAAGAGATGCCCCAGCTCCGATACCACAAGACGCACCGGCTCGGCAATTTCGCAGGAAGCGAACTGCATCACATAGGCATCTGCCAGCAGTTTTTCCAGGCGCAAAAGACCTGCAATCAGCCGCTCCATTTTTTCTATCAGTTCCAATTCCTTTTCCACATAGGGATTTTTTGCGTCCGAACGCATCATTTCACAGTACAGGCGAATCCCTGCCAACGGGGTTTTAAGCTGATGGGAAATGTCAGAAATAAAATCAGCGTTTTTCTTTGCTTCTTCGGCGGCATGGCTGCGCGCCAAAAGCAGTTGATTTTCCATATCGCAAATCGCGTTCTGCAAAGCGGCAAAGGCATCGTCCGCCGTGCTGAGCGGGATATGCGCGCCCTCCTGCAAAAAAAGCTGCGTTTGCTCGGTCAAGCGCCGCAGCCGCCGCCGGTCGCGCAGCCAAAGGGCAAGCAGTACCACAGAGAGCGCCAAAGCCAAAGCACAGACAGTAATTGACAGATAAAAACCAGCGCCCATCTGTTACGCCTCCCATCGATAACCGAAGCCGCGCACCGTAACAATATGCGCCGCGCCAATCTTTTCCCGCAGACGGCTGATATGCACCGAAAGGGTGTTGTCGTCAATAAAATTGCCGTCCGCATCCCAAATTTTTTCCAAAAGCATGGCGCGGGTTACCGTGTTGCCCTTGGCGGAAAGCAGCAAAGAGAGAATCTGAAACTCCGTGGGGGTAACAAAAAGTGTTTCACCATCCTTACTCACCGTCATATGGCTGCGGTCAATGACAATGCCGCCGCTGCCCATTACCGTCCCGCCGCCCCGGCGCAGCAGCGCCCGTACCCGGGAGAGCAGCTCCTGGAGCTTAAAGGGCTTGGTCACATAATCGTCCGCCCCCGCGTCCAGTCCGCGCACAATTTGAAATTCCTCATCGCAGGCGGTCAGCATTAAAATGGGCGTATCATCCCCCTGCTGCCGCATCTGCTCGCACAGCTGTACCCCGGTACCGTCGGGCAGCATCACATCCAGAATGGCCAGCCGGTACGACGCCTGTTTCAATTTTTCCCGCGCTTCCGCCAAATCCGCCGCCGCGTCCGGCAAATAGCCCTCACGGCTGAGCAAATCCAACAGCCCTTCGCGCAAATACGCATCGTCCTCCACCAGCAAAATCCGCTCCTGCATCCGGCATTCCCCCGCTTTTATTTTTCTGCTTTCAGCATACAATGAAACGATAAAAAAGTCAATGCCCCATCCGTTTCCCGAACAGGGCATTGACTCAAATTTTCTATTTTTAAATCACACTATCCCTGTCCCCATGTTCATATTTGCCAAAATAACTCATCTATTTATCCACAGCATTGGTTTTATATCGCTATCGTTTTATACAGCAGCGGAAATATTCAGAGTTTTTTCAGCAATTTAACATACGCGCCCGCTTCGTCTTCACCGTCGAACAGGACCGTGGTAAACCCTTTTTTGCGGTACAGGTGCCGGGCGGCGGCATTGGCTTTATCCACACCGACGGACGCTTCCGTAAACCCTTGCTTTTGCACTTCCGCCAAAACAAAATCAAGCAAAGCGCTGCCGATGCCCCGCCCGCGGTGGGTGGATTTGACCAATAGGCGGGAAATATAAATACGCCGGTTCTCGATGGTATAATCCGGGGCATCCATATGCAGCACATAGGCAATTTCCCCAAGAAACGCGCCGTTTTCCTTGTAAATATACACCACGCGGTTCCCTGCGGCGATTTCCCGACGGAACTGTTCGGTATAGGGGAATTTTTTCATATCCCAAATCTCGCCGCACCTGTCATACTCCTCTAACGCCAGTTTTTCAATTACACCCTTGACCATGCGTATCAATCCTTCTCAAAATCCATAACAGCTGTTGCAAAATGCTATCAACAAAACGATTACACGATGTAAGAAAAGCAAAGCACAACCGTAACAACCGGTATGCTTTGCCTTTCATCATGCTATTCGTTTTTTTCTTTTCAAACCGACTAATTCAGGTAAATATTTATTGACAAGCATACATATTGGCACCAATAACAGCAAAGTCAAAACGGTGATGGCGCAATATAACATAATCGTTTGAAAAGAAGTATACAGATAGTCAATGGTACAGCCCGCCCAAATAAATTTTTGAATAAAAAATAGAACAAACTCGCACATAACCTGATGGAAAGCATAGTAAAACAAGGTATTTTTACCGAACCAAACGATTCCTTTCGGGTATTTAAAAAAGGGAGCAACAAGAAAGACACCGATGGTCCCTGCCAAGCTGATACACATATCCAACGGATAACAGGAATAGAAGCTGCTATAAAGATTAATATAGTTAAAAGCCCCCATCCTATAGCAATACACAAAAGGTAAAACCAAATAAACCAGAAGCAGAACGGCGGAAACAATAAGCAGAATTTTTTTGTTTGCATGCATGACATATTTTTTCAAGTAATACCCTAAAAGGCAAAACGCATACGATACAAAACAAGCGTTGATACTCATAAAAAAATGATCCTCAAAAATAGGAATACCGCCTATTATCAGCGCAATGATGGCTGTCAGCAGGATAACCAAGTTCCTATTTTTAGCAAGACGAAAAACGACAGCCATGGCAACATTGCATATGAACAGCGCAGGTAAGAACCACATAACCTCAGCAGTTACAATCGGTCTGATGTATTCGCTGTAAAACTGCTCTAATGCAAAGCCATTGCTGAGCCATTTAATCAGCTGTAAAATGACCGACAAGGCGAAATAAGGAATCATAATTCTCTTAAACCGCAAAAAAATAAACTGCTTTAAATGGCTGCTTTTTTCTGGATTAAACACAAATCCGGAGGCGGCAAAAAACAAAGGCAGCTTAATAAAACTTGCATATGCCTGATATATGGGCACAGAACTCAGCCCCAAATGCCCGAAGATAACAAGCAGCATGGCAAAAGCCTTGATGGCATCCAGCCAATCATATCTCGGTTTTACTGCTGTGCTTTTTATTTCATTTACCGTTTTACTTTCATCCACTGTCCGCTCACCCTACTATTTTTTACATTCACCTTAAAAAACAAGCTGCTTCAAATACCTATCCCCGTTGCAAAAAAAGAACCGCAAACAGCGAATGTCTGCGGCTCCTGGTGCGAGAGACGGGACTTGAACCCGTACGGGATTACCACACGCCCCTCAAACGTGCGCGTCTGCCGATTCCGCCACTCTCGCGTAGCTTATTCCCAAAGGAACAGTAAGAATTATACCAAAAGCATATGGGCTTGTCAAGGGAATTTGCAAATTTTTTCACAATCTTTGCTCTCCCCCCATGGTCAAACTACGCTTTCCTGCGCTTGACACCACAGTGACCACTGCTATATAATGGCAAACAAACAGATGTATGCAAAGGGGGCATATCCGTGAATCATTTTTCGGTTGCGCTTTTACAGCTTGCGTCTGCCGAAAACGCAGAAGAAAATCAAAACAAAGGGCTGACAGCCTGCCGAAAAGCAAAAGCAATGGGCGCGGATTTGGCAGTATTCCCGGAAATGTGGCATATCGGCTACCGGGCGCCCTTTACGGCAAACAAAGCCATTGCCGCCGACAGCGCTTTTTGCGAAAGCTATCGCCGGGCAGCAAAAGAGCTGCAAATGGGCATTGCCATCACTTTTCTTGAAAAACGCGGAGCGGAACTGCTGAACACCGTTCGGGTATTTGACCGGTTCGGTCAGACCGTATTGACCTATTCCAAGGTGCATACCTGCGCTTTTGGGGATGAACGGGTTTTAACGCCGGGCAGCGGCTTTTTGGTGGGCGATTTGGACATCGGGCATACGGTTGTAAAGCTCGGCGCCATGATTTGCTTCGACCGGGAATTTCCCGAAAGCGCCCGGCTCCTGATGCTCGGCGGCGCGGAAATAGTGATTGTTCCCAACGCCTGTCCCATGGAAATCAACCGTCTCTCCCAGCTGCGCGCCCGCGCCTATGAAAATATGATTGGCATTGCCACTGTCAACTACCCAAAGAGCGTGCCGGACTGCAACGGTCACTCCACCGCTTTTGACTGCATCGCCTACCGGGCGGACGAACCGGTTTCCCGTGATACGCTGCTTCTGGAAGCCGGCGAGCGGGAGGGCATTTACCTGGCCGACTTCCCGCTTACAGAAATCCGGCAATACCGCGCCGAAGAAGTCCACGGCAATGCCTACCGACGGACGGAAGCCTATGACAAACTTTTATCCCCCAAAGTGCGCCCGCCGTTTTTCAGATAAATCAAACGCGGGATGATAGCTGCATTTCCCTGTGAACGCCGCCCGCCTTTATCCATCAAACACTAAAAAAGACAGTGCAGAAACGTCAGGTCTTATTCGACCGAGCATCCTGCACTGTTTTTCTTTTTTTTACAATCTGCAAATCCCAACCGCAAGAGCTGCCGGGCAGCATCTACTGTTCAAGAAAGGTTGAGCGGCGTTCCAAAACGGCGCATACCAGCCAGCCGCAATTTTACGGGAGAATTTTTAATTGATGCATAAACCGCAAAAATGCTGCCATACATTTTTTTGCCTCGCGCGTGTGAAAGTTCAAATGGTAACAGTGGTTATTCAGCAGTCCATCGCAATGGTAGGTTCCGACTACCTTACAGTTTTTTTGCAATTTTTCCGCCATAACCGCGCCCTGACCAACGCAAATCAAATCAGAATCGCTCCAGGCGATAAACACCGGGCACCAATTTTCATTGACATATTCGCTGGGGGCAACATAGTCGATATATTTATAATCCTTCAGATTGCTGAGTCCATGGTTGACATGAAAGCCAAAGAGCATACTCGCCGTATCCTGAATGAGTCCGGAGGGCAGCGTACCATCAAGCAGCGTTTCGACATCATAAATACCACAGAACGGCGCAATCGCAGCAAGCTTTACCTTCAGTTCATGCCCGCCGACCGCCTCACGCAGCTTTTCGTCATAGGCCAGCGCCGCCACATAGGCGGTCAGGTATCCGCCCGAGGAGTCGCCGCTGACCACGATCCGGTCAAGGTCTATGGGATAATCCACCGCCAGCGTCGGCAAAAAGTTCAGCGCATCGATGCAGTCGTTGCACAATACCGGAAACACCACCTCCGGCGGCATACGGTAATTGATGTCGAACACAAAAAAACCGTTATGCGCATAGAACTCGCAGAGGGACTCCCGATAGTCCTTATCTCCCATAACAAAACCGCCGCCATGGATATTGACAAGGATAGGCAGTTTTTCACCGGACGCCAATCTGGTTTTTTCAAAAAACAAATTGCCGGAGGTTGCGCGTCCCCCCTCCGGGCTGTACGCAACATCCTGCACCTGTTCAATTAACGGGAAGTGTACATGGTTTTGCATTTGATAGCATAAAATATCCACCGCTTTAAATACCAGCTGCGATTTGGTCATCATATACCATTACTCCTTTCCACCCGGGGCGGTTGACCGGCTAAAAAACAAACACAAGCCGAAATGCCCCTAAACCGAATTTGCAACATCCACTTACAGTCATACGGCAAATTGACAAATAAAAGATGTCAGCGAATCTCCGGCTTTTCATTGCCATAGAAACAGGATAACTTCTCTTTGCATGTATGAAATTTATTCATGGACTACCTAAAAATTGTACATATTACAACAATTGTCAATAAGCGAGTTTATTGTAATACGGGATTGCTATACCGGTGAGATAGAATTATGAATAAGATATGAAATTTAGAACCACGCCATTTTTCTGCCAGCGGTATGATAAACGCTGGGAACCTTGCTGAAATCACAGAAGCGACGCAAAAACTACCCCCAAGGAAAAAGGACGGGCAAAAAACCCGTCCTTTTTCCTTGGGGAAGAGAAAATAAAATGAAAAGGAATTAGCAAAAAGTGTTGAATCAACGCTGTCGTTTGATTACGCTGTAATTTTAATCCCCTAAGACTACAACATATATGCAATTTTGTGTACATTTTGTAAACTTTATGACGATTTTGGGGATAATAATTCTTTTATTCATGAAATTATATACACCATTCCGCTTTTAGACATTCCGTTGCTTATACATCCGTATACCTTTGCCTGTTTGGTAAGAACAACAGAATCTTTTACAAAATCGACAAACGAATCCACCATGTTGTATCTTGCTTTTTCCCGTAGCAAAGAGTATAATATATAAAATATACCATGCAGCGAAATTGATAAGAAAAGGATGATGAATGATGCTTTGCCAGGATTTTTCGGTTAAATTCGGAAAAGAAGGACTGACCTTTGATGATGTGCTTCTGATTCCCGCCGAATCCAATGTTTTGCCTGCGGATGTGGATATTTCCACCCGACTGACCAAAACCATAACGCTGAATACCCCTATTATGACGGCAGCGATGGATACCGTTACCGAGTCCGCCATGGCGATTGCCATCGCCCGTGAAGGCGGAATCGGTGTCATTCACAAGAATATGTCCATTGAACAGCAATGCGCAGAAGTAGATAAGGTCAAGCGCAGCGAAAACGGCGTTATCACCAATCCTTTTTATCTTGGTCCGGACAACTTCGTATACGAAGCAAACGACCTGATGCACAATTATCGCATCTCCGGCGTGCCGATTTGCGATGCTGACGGTAAGCTGGTCGGCATTTTAACCAACCGCGACCTGCGGTTCATGACCGATTTCAATGTTAAAATCAACGATGTCATGACCAAAGACCACCTGATTACCTCGCATGTGGGCACAACCTTGTCCGAAGCACAGGAAATTTTGAGAAAACATAAGATTGAAAAGCTCCCCCTGGTGGACAGCGAGGGCAAATTAAAAGGCTTAATCACCATTAAAGATATTGAAAAAGCGGTACAGTACCCGAACTCCGCCAGAGACGCAAAGGGACGCCTGCTCTGCGCAGCTGCCATCGGCGCAACCGCGGATGTTTTGGAGCGTGCCTCCGCCCTGGCGGAACGGGGCGTAGACGCCTTTGTGCTGGACTCCGCCCATGGTCACAGCCAGAATATTCTGAATGCCGTTTCCCGTGTAAAGGCTGCGCTGCCCGGCATTTCCGTCATTGCAGGCAATGTGGCAACGGCGGAAGCTACCAAAGCGCTCATTGACGCAGGTGCGGACGCGGTCAAGGTCGGTATCGGTCCCGGCTCTATCTGCACCACCCGTATTGTTGCGGGGATCGGTGTGCCGCAGATTACCGCAATTTATGATTCCGCCTGTGAGGCCGACAAGCACGGCATTGCCGTCATTGCCGACGGCGGCATTAAATATTCCGGTGAAATCGTGAAAGCGCTTGCCGCAGGCGGCAGCTGCGTAATGCTCGGCTCTCTGGTTGCCGGATGCGAGGAATCCCCGGGCGATACGGAAATTTATCAGGGCAGAAAATATAAGGTCTATCGCGGTATGGGCAGTATCGCTGCTATGAACTGCGGCAGCCGCGACCGGTATTTCCAAACAAACAACAAAAAACTGGTTCCCGAAGGCGTCGAAGGCCGCGTGCCTTATAAGGGAACCCTTTCGGAAACCATTTACCAGATGGTCGGCGGTCTGCGTGCCGGTATGGGCTATTGCGGCTGCGGCACCATCGACGAGCTGCGCACCAAATCCCGCTTTGTGCGGATTACCAACGCCGGTTTGGTAGAAAGCCATCCGCACGATGTCTCCATTACAAAAGAAGCTCCGAACTACTCCGGCAATTTCTAATATGATTTTAACGGCAAAAAAGCACCCTGCGCGGGTGCTTTTTTATTGTATTTTCGATTGTATTTTAACATGTAGAACATCGCGATTGATTTTCATTGTGCTCATATAGTGCGTCCACGCATCCATCTCCTTTGCTATGGCAACAGTACAGCCATAACTTCCAAAACATCCGTTGTTTTTACCCGAAATCCGCAAAAACTTCTGAAACTTCCGTAGTTTTTACTTATCACCTGTAAAAACTTCCGAAATATTGATAGTTTTTACGAATAATCCATAAAAACTATCTCATTCTTGCCTGTTATTTGACGCCATCAAGAAAATCGGACTGCCGCAAGGGCAAATGCTATGGCGACAATCCGGTTGTATTTATTACAGGATTCAGGCAATATTCAGCTGCTGGGCGATGCCGTCGGCGATGGCGGCGGCAATTTGCAGGCGACCGGCTTCGCTCATCAAAAAGTCGCAATCCTCTTCATTGGAAAGATACCCGCATTCCACCAGCACCGAAGGGCAATCCTCCACCCGCGTTACAGCGAAGGGATAAAATTTAATCTCCCGGTCGCTCTCTGCCGCCTTGGCTTCATCAGCGGCATACAACCCCTGGTAGACCGCCGCCATATTTTCGTGAATGCTCTGCGCCAAAGGCTGGGAAAAGTTTTTATAATAGAAGGTGTGGGTGCCGAATAGTTCGGTATTGTCCGAGCTGTCGCAGTGGATAGAAACAAACAGCGCCGGCGCATATTTTCGGTTCATGGCAAGGCGTTCATCGATGCTCACATCCACCTCGTCCCGCCGGGTCATCACCACCCGCACGCCCCGCTCTGCCAGGTTTTCGGCAACCTTTTCGGCTATGTTTAAGGTGACCTCGCTTTCATAGGTGTCTGTCAGGCTGGCGGCGCCCGGGTCGCTGCCGCCGTGACCGGGGTCAAGCATCACCACCGGCGCGTCGTCCTGGGTGATGTTTTGTTTTATCACAAAAGAAAATCTGCCGTTACCATCTAAGGAATAAGAGCTGCCGTAGAAGGTGCCGGTCTGCTTAAAATAGAGCCGCAGCGTGCCGCCGCTCTCGGTTTCGAGCCATTCATACGAGCGAATCACATCGCTTGCGGAAAAATCCAGCGTCCCTTCCAGCGATGCGGTATGGGCAAACCGAATATCCAGATATTCGGCGGTGTATTCCGCCACATTATAGATGCGCTCCAAATAGCCGGTATAGTATTCCTGCGGCTCGGTTATCATTTGCACCGGCACCGCCCAAAGGGTATCCAGCGTAAATTTTACGCCGTTGTTCGATTCTTCACAAGTGCTGACCGTTAAGGTATTCTCCGGCAGCAGATAGGCGTTTTCCGTAATTTTCAGATATTCATCGTTGACCTTCACGCCGCTTTCCAACACATAAATCGGATTGTCCGCGTCCCCCAGCACCGACGCCACCCGATCCACCGTGCCCCGCGTCAGCGAGGAACAAAGGGGATTCGACAGGTTGCTGCTCTCACTGCCGTCGGTACATTCTGCATACGGCACGATAACCTCCGCCATGGTTCCCGTGCCCAAACCGTTGTCCTCGTAGGGCGTCAGCAGCGCCGTGCCGTTTTCATCGTAATAGGAATATTGGGTGTCTTCGTCATGCAGCCGCGCGGTGGAGATTTTCCCCAGACCGGTCAAAACCTTTTTGGCTTCCGGCGAAAAGGTTACTACCAATATGACGACTGCCGCCGCAAGCGCTGCGAAAGCTATGACCAATATCGCAATTCTTTTCCATGACAATTTCCGGGTCTGATAAATCCCCTTCTTTTTTCGTTTCAACGCTCCGCTCACCTACTTTACCATCCGTGCCGTAACAATAGAATACATAGTATCATATGACGTGTTTTGTCCCATCCATGCCGCCCAGCCGGGAAAAATAAAAAATCCCATGCCGGATATATCGCTGTTTTTGCTGCGGCGGGCAGTTTTTTTGTCGATACCCTGTATTTTACCACAGAACCGGTCGCTTTGGGGCGATTGTAAACAAAAATTCATAAAATCTTCTCTCTTTTGCACCTCTTTTTCTCCGATATATCAATATAACCGCATAATAAAAAGGCAGCGCGTCCAACAAAGCGCGCTGCCCTCTTTTCACATTCTATTCCTTTGTTCAACCAACAGGGTTAGGTGCGAATTTGCCCCTTGCCGCGAATTAAGTATTTGTGGGTTACCAGCTCCGGCAGACCGACAGGACCTCTGGCATGAAGCTTCTGCGTTGAAATGCCAATCTCCGCGCCAAAGCCAAATTCGCCGCCGTCGGTAAAGCGAGTGCTGGCATTTACATAGACCGCTGCCGAGTCCACCATGGCCAAAAACTTTTCCGCGTTGACATAGCTTTCCGTGATAATGGTTTCGCTGTGGTGGGTGCTGTAGGTGTTAATATGATGTATCGCCTCATCAATATTCTTTACAATCTTAACGGAAATCTTATAGTCCAGGTATTCCTTGCCCCAATCCTCTTCGGTGGCGGGCTCAATATCTTTCAGGATATGGCATGCCGCCTCATCGCCGACAATGACAACATTCTTCTGCCGGAGCTTTTCGGCAATAATCGGCAGCGCCCAGCGGGCAACTCGCTCGTGCAGCACCAGACTTTCCGCCGCGTTGCAAACCGAGGGGCGGCTGAGCTTGGCGTTGCAGACAATATCCGACGCCATTGCCACATCCGCATTTTCGTCAATATAAATATGGCAGTTGCCGGTGCCGGTTTCAATAACGGGGACGGTGGCGTTTTCTTTTACCGAACGAATCAGCCCTGCGCCGCCTCGGGGAATCAAAACATCAATATAGCGATCCAGTTGCATCATTTCCCGGGCGGATTCCCGGCTGGTATCCTCCACCAGCTGTACGCAGTCCGCCGGCAGACCAACTTCTTTTAACGCCTCCCGCATCACCTGTACAATGGCAACATTGGAATGAATCGCTTCGCTGCCGCCGCGAAGAATGACGGCATTGCCCGCCTTTAAGCACAGGGCGGCCGCGTCAATGGTCACATTGGGTCTGGCTTCAAAAATCACGCCGATTACCCCGAGCGGCACCGTAACCTTTTCGATTGTCATGCCGTTGGGATGGGTATTGCCTCCGATTACGCGACCGACCGGGTCAGGCAGCGCAATAATATCCAAAATTGCGTCTGCGGTTTTTTCCACGCGCCGCACATCAAAGGTCAACCGGTCAAGCATAGCGGCGCTCATTCCGTTTTTCCGTCCCGCAAGGATATCCTTGGCGTTTGCTGCGGCGACACGACCGGAATTGCTGTAAAACGCTTTATGCATGGCCGTAAGCGCTTCATTTTTTTTCGCGGTCCCCAGCGATGCCAGCACATAGGATGCTTCTTTTGCCCGTATGCCGATGTTGATTAAATCCGTGTTCATACCGTTTCACCTTTCTTTTGAGATTTAAAAAATGTGCCAATACTTCTCCCATCCACAAGCTTATAGATGTCTTCCGGGGTATTGCCGTTCATGATTACCGTATCAATGCCCGCTTCGGTGGCGGTTTTGGCGGCGTGCAGCTTGGTCACCATACCGCCGGTGCCCTGCTTGGTGCCGCTCTCTCCGGCAAGCGCCTGGATTTCGGGCGTAATTTCATCCACCATGGGAATCAGGCGCGCCAGGTCATCCGTCTGCGGGTTGCCGGTGAATAACCCATCGGTATCCGTTAAAATCACCAGCGCGTCGGCGTGAATCAACTTTGCAACAATGGCGGAAAGGTTATCGTTATCGCCATAGGCAATCTCTTCCACGGCAACCGAATCGTTTTCGTTGATAACGGGAATGACGCCGTAGCGGAACATCTGGGCAAAGGCGTTGACCAGATTCATGCGCCGTTCCGCGTTATCCACATCGCTTTTCGTCATCAGCAGCTGCCCAATCACCTTGCCGTACTCCGAAAAGAACTTGTCATAGATAAACATCAGTTCGCTCTGTCCCACACAGGCTGCCGCCTGACGGGAGGGCATATCCTTCGGTTTTTCCGAAAGTCCCAGCTTGCCGACGCCGACGCCAATCGCGCCGGAGGTCACCAGCGCAATATCGAGCCCTGCGTTCGACAAATCGGAGAGCACCCGCACAATGGAATCCAAACGCCGCAAATTTGTCTTCCCCGTGGCGTGGGTCAGGGTGGATGTGCCTACCTTAAAAACAATTCGTTTTGCCTCTTTTAAATGATTCATCTTTATCACCGCCGCAATGTCATTCAAAATCCTCTGTCAGTCCGCCGGGGTGTGGGGCGAAAAAAGAGGATTCCCCATCAGTTTATCTGCCGCCCGCCGGGTTTCGGCGGCGGGAAGCCCCATAACGGAAAAGAAATCGCCGTCTATCCGCTTGACCAAAAGACAGCCCCAGCCCTGAATGCCGTAAGCACCCGCTTTGTCAAAGGGCTCGCCGGTATCCAGATAGGCGTTGATTTCCTGCTCGGTCAGCGGATAAAATTCCACCGCCGTCCGCACGGAAAATACTTCCTTCTGTTCTTTATAATATAGGCATACGCCTGTATAAACCTCGTGTATTTTGCCGGACAGCAGCCGCAGCATACGATACGCACCCGCCCTGTCCTTTGGTTTTCCCAAAATTTCGCCGTCCAGCGCCACCACCGTATCCGAAGCAATCAGCAAATCCTCCGATTCTGCTGCCGGCAGCACACAAAGGGCTTTGCGCTCCGCCAAAAGCTGTACCGCCTCCCGGGGCGCTATCCCCACGGGCAAGGTTTCATCGGCATCGGCGGGTACAATCAAATCCGGCGCAAGACCGATTCGGCATAAAATCTCCCGCCGCCGGGGCGACGCGGAAGCCAGAAGCACTCTCATTGGCTCTCCCTCACAATATCAGCGGCGCGTTTTGCGTCGGATGCAATCTGCGCGCTCAGCTGCTCCAGCGAATCAAATTTGATTTCCGGGCGCAAAAACTGTAAAAGCGCCACTTTTGGATTTTGCCCGTATAAATCTCCGCGAAAGCCCTCAATATAGGTTTCGCTGCGGGGGGCGCTGTGACCGATGGTCGGGCGCAAACCGATATTGGTAACCCCCGCATAGGTCTTGTCCGCCACCGTCACCCGGGAAGCATAGACCCCGTAGCGGGGCACCAGCACTTCCTTTGGGAAAAACTGGTTAATGGTGGGCGCGCCCAAAAGCCGCCCGCGCCTATCGCCTGTGACCACCGTATAATCATAAGAATACAAATATCCGAGCATCCCGTTCGCCTTTTGCATATCCCCTGCCAAAAGCGCCCGGCGTATCGCGGTAGAAGACACCGGCTCGCCCTGATAAAAAATTTCGTTACAAACATGTACCTCTATCCCGCACGCTTCACAAAGCGTCCGCAAAAGCGCAGCATCCCCTGCCGCATCCTTCCCGAACCGGTAATTATAGCCGCAGGATACCGCCGTCGCATGCAGCTCACGGGCCAGAATATCCGTAACAAACGCCTGAGGCGAAAGAGAACGAACCGCGGAGAAATCATAGGTATAAACCGCCACGCCCTGCTCGCGCAGGCGCTTTTCGCATTCCGGCTCGCTCAGGAGCAGATACGGCTGATTTGCCGACTGACCGCTTGCGAAAAACGGATGCTCCCGAAATTTCAGCACAGCGGGCACCATATCCTGCCCCGCCGCCTGCATAGCCGCGTGAATCACCGCCATATGGCCGATATGCAGCCCGTCGAAATTTCCCAACGCGACGGCTGTTTTTTGATAAGGCGGAATCTCGCCGTTACATAAATAAGGCAATTTGCCACCACCTGAAAGCTACATCTTGTGCCCGCATATCTTTAAGGAGCACAGCGCCTTAGGGCGCAATCACAAATAATTTTTTCGCCTGTAATACCTCGGCCTCTGTATCCAAGGCGCCCATACCGAGGAACAGGCCGTCCGGGTCATAAACCCGGTAGCCGCCCGCCGCTTTTGGCACAGAGAGCCGGTTTACATCCAAACAGCCGCCGTTGCGAAACCGCTTGCTCTGGGCGGCGGTTACCGTCAGTACCGGATAGGCAGCCAGCGCCTTGTCCACGGGGATCAGGCAGCTGTCCAACGAGCCGCTTTCCACCCGCTCGCGCACCTGCTCTATGGTCAGCGCCTGCGGCAAAGCAAAGCCGTTGGACGCGGTGCGCTCCAGAGCGGTCATCACTGCGCCGCAGCCCAAAGATTCGCCCAAATCGCCAATCAGCGAGCGTATATATACGCCTTTTTTGCATTTGACGCGCATACGATAGGTATGTTCCGCAACCCTGCCCAGAAAATCAATTTCGTCGATTCTGATTTTTCGGGCTTCCCGCTCGGTTACAATGCCCTGTCTCGCCAGCTCATACAGCCGCACGCCGTTTTTGGATACGGCGGAAAACATCGGCGGTATCTGCTCGCCCTCGCCCACGAAAGCCGTCAGCGCCTTTTGCACCTGCGCTTCGGACACCTGTACCGCTGCCTGTGACAGCACGGTACCGGTTCGATCCAGCGTATCGGTACGAATGCCCAGTCGGAACGCGGCCACATACTCCTTGGTATCGTCGGGCAGCCATTCGATGAATTTTGCCGCGCGTCCGAACGCCACAGGCAGCACGCCGGTGGCCATCGGGTCCAGCGTACCGCAATGCCCCAGTTTTTTTTCGCCGGTGCAGCGGCGTATTTCCGCCAACGCGCCAAAGGAGGTAATGCCCTCCCGCTTATAAAAACAAAGAAATCCGTTCATAGCTCTTCCAGCGCAAGCCGAACACTTTCCAGAATATTGTCCTGCGCTTCCCGCAAAGTTTTACCCGGCAGGCTGCACCCGGCAGCCCGTTTATGTCCGCCGCCGCCGAAGCGCGCGCAAATGGCGCTGGCGTCCAGAGGGGCGTTGGTGCGCACCGAAGCGCGGAACGAACCGTCCGCATCCTCTTTGACGGTAATGCCTGCCAGCACCCCTTCAATCTGACGGGGAATGGCTTTGAGCGGGTGGGCTTCGCTTTCGTCCGAACCGCTTTGGCGGTACATATCCTGGGTAATGGAAAGCATGGCGCATCTGCCGTCAAAGTGCATTTCCATCGAGCTTAAAACCAGCGTTTCCAGCGCATTATAGGTCTTGGTTCTGGTTTCAAACATCCGCTTATTGACCATTTCAAAGGGGATATCCTTATCGACCATATCCGCCGCCATGCGCAGGGTGCGGGAGGTGGTATTGGAATACCGGAAGCAGCCCGTATCCGTTGAAAGACCGGTGTAAATACACTCCGCCACCCCGGCGTCCACCTCGGCGCCCATTTCATACAGCACCAAAAGCACCGTTTCCGCCGCAGCTGCCGCTTCCGGCTCGGATTCCAGCAGGGTATATTTGGCAAAATCGGTATTGGTGGCGTGATGGTCAATGCACAAATCTACCTTATCGCGGAAGTTTTCGCGGTAGCTCTCGCTGCCCAGCAAATCAAAATTCGCCACATCAACAGCCACAATGAAATCCGGCTCAAACTCCTGTATTTCGATATTATCGTCCATATAGTCAAAGCTGTGGGGAATCACATCGTCTACGCTGATTTTTGCCTGTTTGCCCATATTTTGCAGCGCCCGGCACAGCGCATACGCGCAGCCGAGGGTATCTCCGTCGGGGCTCCTGTGGCAAAGAATCTGTATGCGCTGATGTTCCGCCAAAAGTTTTGCGGCAAAAGGAAAATCAATTCTCATCTTCCTGCGCCTCCGTTTCTGTTGGTTTCAGCTTTGCAAACATTTCAATGCTGCGCACCACCGAATCATCCGCCAAAAATTTCAGTTCCGGCGCTTTGCGAATATGCAGACGGTTCCCCAATTCCCGGCGAATATAGCCGGAAGCCGACTGCAAGCCCTGCACGGCGATTTTGGCCTGCTCCAAGCCGTCCATGGAGCTGATATGAATTTTACCATACGACAAATCCGCAGTCAATTCCACGCGCACCACCGTCAGGAGCGTGGCGGTAATACGGGGGTCTTTCAACTCCCGTATCAGCGCGGTAATCTCCCTTTTGATGTCTTCAGCCATACGGCTGCTTTTAAAACTCGCCATGTTATCCCTTTCAAATGAAAGCCGGCGCGCGGACAAGGCTGCCCGCGCCGGTCATATTTTCTCAGACCCTGAACCTGCCAACAGAATGCCGCCCTCGCCTGTTAAGAATCAGGACTCGCGGTATTCTTCGGTAATAAAGGCCTCCAGAATATCTTTTTCTTTAATATCGTTAAACTTTACCAAACCAATGCCGCACTCATAACCGGTTGCCACTTCTTTTACATCGTCCTTAAACCGGCGAAGTGAAGCGATTTCGTCTTCGGCAACCACTATACCGTCGCGCACCACGCGCACCTTGCAGTTACGGGTAATTTTGCCGTCCAAAATATAGCTTCCGGCAATGGTACCGGCGGAGGACAGCTTGAATACGCTTCGCACTTCGGCGCGTCCCATTTCCACATCGCGGAATTTCGGCGCAAGCATACCCTTAATGGCAGCTTCCACATCCTCGATGCAGTCATAAATCACATTATACATCCGCATTTCCACACTGGAACGCTCCGCGTTGGAAACAGCCGCCGGTTCGGGGCGCACATGGAACCCGACGATAATCGCGTTGGACGCAGCCGCCAGCATCACATCCGATTCGGTAATCGCGCCGACGCCGCCGTGAATGACGCGCACGCGCACTTCCTCATTGGAGAGCTTCTCCAAGCTCTGGCGCACCGCTTCCACCGAGCCCTGTACGTCAGCTTTTACAATAATATCCAGTTCCTTCATTTCGCCTGCGGCGATGGTGGAGAACAACGTATCCAGCGTTACGCGCTTTACGGCGTTGAACTGCTCTTCCTTATCGCGCTGCATGCGCTGCTCAACCAGCTCTCTGGCCAGTTTTTCATCGGATACGGCGTCAAAGATATCGCCCGCCTGGGGCGCTTCGGCAAGACCGGTAATCTCCACGGGGATGGACGGACCGGCTTCGCTGACGCGCTTGCCCTTGTCGTCGGTCATGACGCGCACGCGGCCGACCGCTTTGCCTGCTACGATAATATCACCGGTTCGCAGCGTACCGTTCTGCACCAGCAGCGTTGCCACCGGGCCTCTGCCCTTATCCAGCCGCGCTTCAATTACAACGCCCTTGGCGGCGCGGTTGGCGTTGGCCTTCAGTTCCAGCATATCCGCTACCAGCAGAACCGATTCCAGCAATTTATCCAGATTCATGCCGGTTTTTGCCGAAACCGGCACACAAATCGTATCGCCGCCCCACTCTTCGGGGACCAGCTCGTATTCGGTCAGCTGCTGCATGACCCGCTCGGGAGTGGCGTCCGGCTTATCCATTTTATTGATAGCGACCACAATCGAAATACCGGCAGCCTTGGCATGGCTGATGGCCTCAATGGTCTGGGGCATAATGCCGTCATCGGCGGCTACGACCAGAATGGCAATATCCGTCGCCTGCGCGCCGCGGGCACGCATGGCGGTAAACGCGGCGTGACCCGGCGTATCCAGGAATGTAATATCCCGATCCATCAAATGTACGCGGTAAGCGCCGATATGCTGGGTAATGCCGCCCGCTTCCGTTGAAGTAACGGAGGTATGCCGCAGCGCATCCAGCAAAGAGGTTTTACCGTGGTCAACATGCCCCATCACGCAGACAACCGGATCTCTCGGGCTCAAGTCCTCTTCCGCGTCCACATGGTCGTCAATGATGCGATCCTCGATGGTAACGACCACTTCTTTTTCCACCTTCGCGCCCAGTTCTTCGGACACAATGGCGGCGGTTTCATAGTCAATCGTCTGGTTCTGGTTCGCCATCACGCCCAGCGCCATCAGCTTTTTAATGACCTCGGTCGCTTTTAACTTCAGTTTTTGCGCCAAATCACTGACGGTAATCTCATCGCCGATAACAACGGTAATCTGCTGTTTGGCGCGGGCGGCGGCAATGCGCTGCAGGCGCTCGGCTTCGGTTTCCCGCTTGCGCTGGCGCATGCCCTGCTGCTTGCGGTACTGCTGGGATTTTTGCTTAATTTTCTGTTTGGAGGTTTCCCGGTCGCTGCGTTTGCCGCGTTCGGGGGCAATCTCCTCGTATTTCTCATTATATTTATCCAGTTCTACGAAGCTTGAGCGGGTATCCACCGTTTTGGCCTCTCCCTTGGTACGGGACTGGATATAGGGGGAATCCTGTTTTTTCTTCTTATCGGCATTTTTCGCAAAGGGTTTACCGTCTGCCGCTTTCTCTGCGCCTTTGCCGGTCTGATTTTTACCCTTATCCGCCTGTGTTTTTGCCGGTTTTGCTTCCGCGGCAGGCTGCGCGTCGGTTTTTTCCGGCTGCGGCTGCGCATCATCAGCGGTTTTCGCTTCGGGTTTTGCCGCCTGAGCAGGTTTCTCCATGGCGAAATAGCTGTCAAAGCTTTCCACCTGGTTATCCTGGGTCAGGGTATCAAAAATAATATCCAATTCGGCGTTTTCCAACGCGGTCTGATGTTTCTTGGTATCTCCGAAGTATTTTCCCAGCATTTCGATGATGCTGTTGCTTTTTATATTGAAGTCTTTGGCGACCTCGTGCACTCTGTATTTAATTACAGGCATTGTGTTTCCTCCTTTTTTTCCGCCGCAGGAATCGATTTTTTCATCGCGTCTGAAAAGTTGGCGTCGTTGATTGTCATAACCGCTGCCCGCTTCCCAAAGTGAAGCGCCGCCTGATGTGAATCCATATCCAGCTCATAAACCGTGAGCGCGGGGGCAAGCCCTCGCATCTCATCACGCAGGCGCCCGGAAGCATCGGATGTGAACAGCATAAAATACGCTTTCCGGCAACGGATACTCTGTTTCGCGGCATCGTGCCCAAAACTGACCTTTCCTGCCCGAACTGCCAGCCCCAGCAGAGAATAAAACTTATCCGTCAAGGGCGGTCAGCTCCTTTTCCACTGCTTCGTAGACCTCAGCGGGCACCTGCATGGAAAACGCTTTTTCCAGCCGTTTTGCCTTTTGTGCCTTGCGCAGGCATTCCGGATTTTTGCACAGATATGCGCCGCGACCGTTGCGTTTGCCTGTCGGATCCAATACAATTTCCCCTTCCGGGGTTTTTACGATACGAACCAGCTCTTTTTTGGGCTTGCCCTCGCCGCATCCGGTGCATCGTCTGACGGGAATTTTTTTCTGCTGCATACTATCCGCACCCTTTCAGTCTGTTTTCGACGAAAAAATACCGTTTGCTCTTATTCCTCGGCGTTCTCCCGATTCGGCGACACATAAAATCCGCTTTCCGGCGCAATATCCACCTTCCAGCCGGTCAATTTTGCGGCAAGGCGGGCGTTCTGCCCTTTGTTGCCGATAGCCAGGGAAAGCTGATGGTCAGGAACGGTTACATGGCAGACCTTTTCCTCGTCCGGGTCAATTTCCACTTTCAGAATCTCGGCGGGTGCCAACGCGGCAGCAATAAATTTCTCCGGCTCCTCGCTGTAAGGAATAATATCAATTTTTTCGTTTCCGCCCAGAATCTCGCGAATTTTGTCTACACGCGCACCGCGCTGACCGATACACGCGCCTACCGGGTCAACATCCGGGTCATGGGAAAGCACCGCCATTTTGGTGCGTGAACCCGCTTCGCGGGCGATGCCCTTTACTTCCACCGTACCGTCATAAATTTCAGGCACTTCGGTTTCAAACAGGCGTTTGACCAACCCTGAGTGGGTACGGGAAATCATAACTCGAACACCCTTGTCCCCCTCGTGGACATCAAATACATATACTTTAATCATATCCCCTACCTGGAAGCTCTCTCCGGGAATCTGCTCACCGCGGGGCAGAATCGCTTCGGTTTTGCCGAATTCAATGGAAAGATTGCCGGTTTTCGGGTCAATGGAACGCACTTTCGCGGTAACAATTTCCTGTTTTTTCCGCTGCATTTCGTCCATCTGCTGACCGTGCTCCACTTCGCGAATGCCCTGGCGAATGACATGCTTTACCTTTTGGGCGGCAATTCTGCCGAAATTTTTGGTTTCCAGCGGAATTTCCACAATATCGCCGGGCAAAGCGCCGGGCTTATATTTTTGCGCCTCCTCCGGCAAAATATCCACCAGTTCATCGTCAATTTCCGATACAACATTTTTATGCACAAACACCCGAATTTCCATGGCATCGGGGTCAATTTCACAGGTAACCACATCTTTTCCGCCGAAATCATGCTTGGCGGCGGTTACAATGGCATTGCTGATGGTGTCGTAAAGAGTGGCGGCGGATATGCCCTTTTCTTTTTCCAAAAGCTTTACCGCCTGAAAAAATTCTTCGTTCATAATCGTCAATCATGTCCTTTCTCTTACAAAATTCTGTGGTAACGCGCAGAGAAGACCGACCGTATTTCTTTCGGTCGCCTAAAATAAATCAAATAGATTGGAAATCATTAAAATCATCCGCACGAATACGGGAAGCCTCTTCGCGCCGGACAGCCAATTCGCTTCCATCGTCCAGCGTAAGGGTCAGCACGCCGTCTGCATAAGCAGAAAGCACACCGGCGTATTCTTTTCTCTCGTTGACCGCCCGGTGCAGCCGCAGTTTTACCCGTTCGCCGATGTACTGCTGAAAATGCTCCTCCCGGGTCAGTTCCCGCTCTACGCCCGGGGACTGCACCTGAAGCCGATAAGGACGGTCAATCAAGTTCCACTCGTCCAAGGGCTGATCCAGCGCATCGTTGACAGCCACACAATCATCAATACAAATGCCGTCCGGTTTATCAATAATCAGGCGCAAAATCCAGTCGGCGCCCTCTTTTACAAACCGTACATCCCAAAGCTGAAGCCCAAGCGCATTTATAATCGGCGAGGCCAATTCCCGCACCGATTCCGCGACGCCCCGTTTTTTTTCGTCCGCCATTTCCTCCTGTCCTTTCTGCCGATAGACCGGTCGCACTCAACAGCGCCTAAACTAAACAAAAGAGCGGGTCACCCCACTCTCATTGTCAAATCCTATGCTTACAATGGCAGTATACCACAGAAGAACAGAAAGTGCAAGACTTTTTTTGAATTTTGTCTTGACAAGACCGATGTTTTGTGATAATGTATCTTAACGGACGCGGGAATACCGTGCCAATAAGCGCTGATAGCTCAGCTGGATAGAGTGACTGGCTACGAACCAGTAGGTCGGGGGTTCGAGTCCCTTTCAGCG
>CASFEZ010000031.1 GCA_949293815.1 uncultured Eubacteriales bacterium
CCGGAGGACGCCCGGTATAAATTACGGGAAACGCTGGAAAAAATCATCAATGAGGGCTGCAATGGGTTGATCTGTATTATTCTGTAATATATAAAAATCTACCCGGGGCGTTCAGAATGTTATCAATCTATGAACTTTTATAAAAAAAGCAGTTTTTTTTGAAAAAGTACTTGATTTTTTTGGAAAAGCGGGTAAAATAGGTTTAGCACTCAAAGAAAGAGAGTGCTAAACCTACCTGTTTATACAATCAATACTTTTGATTTAGGAGGAAAAATATTATGACACTGAAACCTCTCGGGGACAGAGTTGTCCTCAAATTCCTTGAGGCAGAAGAAAAAACCAAAGGCGGCATCATCCTGGCTTCCGCTGCCAAAGAAAAACCCCAGGTTGCCGAAATCATCGCCGTAGGACCGGGCGAAGTCGTGGACGGCGAGCGTGTGCCGATGGATGTCAAGGTCGGCGACAAGGTGATTCTCGGTAAATATGCCGGCACCGAGGTTAAGCTCGACGAGGAAGAGTATGTCGTTGCCAAGCAGAGCGACATTCTTGCCATCGTAGAATAAAAAAAGAAAGGATTTGACAGATTATGGCAAAAGAAATTTTATTCGGCGAAGACGCCCGCAAAGCGCTTCAGGCCGGTATCGATAAGCTGAGCAATACCGTTAAAATTACCTTGGGACCCAAGGGCAGAAATGTGGTTCTGAGCAAAAAATACGGCTCTCCCTTAATCACTAACGACGGCGTGACCATCGCCAAGGAAATTGAGCTGGAAGATGCGTTCGAAAATATGGGCGCCCAGCTGGTCAAAGAAGTTGCTACCAAAACCAACGATGTGGCGGGCGACGGCACCACCACCGCTACGCTTCTGGCACAGGCGATTGTGCGCGAGGGCATGAAGAATGTTGCCGCCGGTGCGAACCCGATGATTGTAAAGAAGGGCATCAAAAAGGCCGTTGACGCTACCGTAAAGGCTGTGCAGGAAAACTCCAAGCCCGTTACCAATTCCGATGATATCGCCCGTATCGCCACCGTTTCTTCCGCCAGTGAAGAAGTGGGCAAGCTGATTGCCGAGGCCATGGACAAAGTAACCGCCGACGGCGTTATCACCGTGGAGGAATCCAAAACCGCCGAAACCTACAGCGATGTGGTTGAGGGCATGCAGTTCGACCGCGGGTATATCTCCCCCTATATGGTGACCGATACCGACAAAATGGAAGCCGTTATCGACGATGCTTACCTTTTGATTACCGATAAAAAGATTTCCAATATCCAGGAAATCCTGCCCCTGTTGGAGCAGATTGTCAACGCGGGCAAAAAGCTCGTTATTATCGCCGAGGATGTAGAGGGCGAAGCGCTGGCCACCATCCTTGTCAACAAACTGCGCGGCACCTTCACCTGCGTTTGCGTCAAAGCCCCGGGCTTCGGCGACAGAAGAAAGGAAATGCTGCGTGATATCGCCACCCTTACCGGCGGCGAGGTCATTACCGAAGAATTGGGTCTGGAGCTGAAAGAAGCGCAGATTACCCAGCTTGGTAAAGCCAAACAGGTCAAGGTTTCCAAAGAGAACACCATTATCGTCGGCGGCGCCGGTGATTCTAACGCCATCAAAGACCGCATCAACCAGATTAAGAACCAGATTGAAGTTTCCACTTCCGACTTCGACCGGGAGAAGCTCCAGGAAAGACTGGCAAAGCTCTCCGGCGGCGTAGCGGTCATCCATGTTGGCGCTGCGACCGAAACCGAAATGAAAGAGCAGAAGCTCCGCGTGGAAGATGCGCTGGCAGCCACCAAGGCCGCTGTTGAGGAAGGCTATGTGGCAGGCGGCGGCGTTGCGCTGCTGAATGCGGTTCCCGCTGTCAAGGCGCTGTATGAGGCGACCGAGGATGCCGATGAAAAGACCGGCGTTAAGATTGTGATGAAAGCCCTCGAAGAGCCCATCCGTCAGATTGCCGACAACGCCGGCATGGAAGGCTCCGTTATCGTGGATGAAATCCGCCGTTCCGGCAAAACCGGTTATGGCTATAACTTCGCCACCGAGGATTATACCGATATGCTCGAAGCGGGCATTCTTGACCCCACCAAGGTGACCCGTTCCGCCTTGCAGAACGCGGCTTCCGTGGCTTCCATGGTGCTGACCACCGAATCCCTGGTTGCCGACAAGCCCGACCCGCAGGCCGACGCAGCTGCAGCAGCTGCTATGGCGCAGCAGGGCGGCGGCATGTATTGATCCCGTCTGCGGATACAAAAATAAATGTCCCCCGAAACTTCGGTTTCGGGGGATTTTGCATATGGTAAAACTTATCCCTGCCGGTGCAGCGCACGCTGCGGCTGCCCGATGCGGACGGGAGAAACGGCTTTGCGGTAGATGAATACGGAAATGACAGCGGTGGCGCATTCCGCCACCCAAAAGGCGTGCCATACGCCCTCGGCGCCGACTATGCGGCTGAGAACAAAAGCAGCGGGGATAATAACAACCATATACCGGCACAGGGAAATGATAAGCGAGGGTAGCCCTTTGCCCAAGCCTTCCAGTGCGCCGCAGGAGGTAACCGAAACAGCGGAAACCAGAAATCCCATGCTGATAATCCGCAGCGCTGTTCCGCCCGCCTGAATGGTTTCCGGCGTATGGGTAAACAGCCCCATGAGCCGGTCGGGAATCCACAGGCAGATGACCGTTCCGATTGCCATAATTACGCCGCTCATCCAAAGAACACTGCGGTAAATTTTTTGTACCCGCTGGTATTCGCCCGCGCCGTAGTTGTACCCCACCAGCGGACGCATTCCCTGCACCAGCCCGTTGGCGGTCAGGTAAATAAAGGTCTGCAATTTATAATAGATACCCAGTACCAGAATATACACTTCGGAATACGCCGCCAAAATGGCGTTGAGCGCGGATATCAAAAAGGATGGCAGTGCCAGATTCAAGGTGGCGGGAATGCCCACGGCATATAATTTCCATGCCATTTCCCTGGTGGGCGCAAGGTATTGTCTGCGAATTTTTACGGGCAGCGGTTTCAGCCGGTAAACAATCAGATAAATGACCAGCGATAAGGTTTGTCCGATACCGGTGGCCAGCGCTGCGCCCTCCATCCCCATTTCCGGGAACGGTCCGATGCCGAAAATCAAAAGCGGATCCAAAATAATATTGGCAATGCAGCCGCTCATCAGGCTGAACATGGTCACCTTCATTCTGCCCACCGCCTGAAAGAGCTTTTCAAAAACCAGCCCAACCCCCACTGCGGCAGTAAAGGGAAACGCTACCAACGCGTAGCGTGTGCCAAGCGCAATCATTGCTTCCGAGGAAGTGAACATACGCAGAAAGGTGGGTATCATTGCCATACTGCCCACGGTTAAAATCAGACTGTGCAATAAGGATAACGCAAGCCCCTGGCTGGCCGCCCGGTCTGCCTTTTCCCGGTCGTTTGCACCAAGAAAGTAGGAAATTGCCGCGTTGATGCCAATGGCGAAGCCAATGCTCACCGCGTTGATGAAATTTTGAACGGGATACACCAGCGACAGCGCCGTCATGGCGTCCTCGCTGATTTGCGAAACGAAGTAGCTGTCCACAATATTATACAGCGCGTTTACCAGCATGGAGATGACCATGGGCAGCGCCATGGAAAGAATCAGCGGCAAAACGGGCTTTTCTTTCATAAACTGTTCGTTCATAATGCCTCCTGTGCGCGGCGGATACTGTTTTTTGTCATGCGTTATTTTTCGGCATGCACGCTTTTTGCAGAAAAATTGCCGAAAAAAACCACCCAGCCATTCCTTGCGGCTGTGTGGCGAAAAGTGACGAAACGTCAGGAAAAATCCACGCAAAAGATTTTACGGGTAGTATTATATGGAATAACTGCCGGTTTGTCAAGAGCAAAGAGCGAATGGCTGGACTGGATAGCAAAAAAACGTTATCATACACAAACAGCAGTCGCTTCCCAATGGCTTTACGAAAATTGCCGCATTGAAAAAGGCTGAACCGCCGTAATGGCTTTGTTCAAGGGGTGTTTGTTGAACGCTGATAGAAGTTGTATTGTCCCTCGCCAGCGTCTTTGCAGCGGCGTTTTACTTCGCCCGCCGGTTGGCGGACACGCCGGAGAAATAACCAGAATATTCAGAAACGCCGGATGTGTATATCCGGCGTTTTTTATGGCTCTTTGACAGGGAGCGGGGGATGGTATATAATGATGGAAAAAGGATGTGGTGTTATGGAACAAAGCTGTCATCGGAACGCCAAGCGGTTTTACGGGTTTGCCGAGGTGTATGACCAGAACCGCCCCGCTATGCCGCAAAAGGCATGCGATTTGATTCTTTCCTATTTGGACGCGCCGCCGCGTCATATTGTGGATTTGGGCAGCGGCACCGGGCTTTCCGCCGCTGCGTGGCAAAGTACCGGCGCTTCGGTCATCGGCGTGGAGCCCAGCGGGGATATGCTTGCCGTCGCGCGCAAAAGGGCGGGGGAGCGCCTTACTTTTCTACAGGCGTATGCGGACCGTACCGGACTGGCGGACGGCTTTGCCGATGCTGTTGTTTGCTCCCAGTCGTTCCACTGGATGGCGCCTGCCGCCACGCTTTTAGAGGTCAACCGGATTCTGCGTCCGGGAGGCGTGTTTGCCGCTGTTGACTGCGACTGGCCGCCGGTGATGGACTGGCAGGTTGAAAAGGCATATGAAACGCTGCACTGCCGGGTGCGTCAGCTGGAACAGGAGCTGCCGGATATCAAAAAATCCTTCACCCGTTGGGCGAAAGAAGAGCATTTGCGGCATATTCGTGAAAGCGGGTATTTCCGCTACGCGCGGGAGATTGTTTTTGACAGCGAAGAGCCTTGCGATGCCCGGCGTCTTATCGGCCTGTCGCAAAGCCAGGGCGGCTTGCAGGCGCTTTTAAAAAGCCATCCGGAAGCGGTAGAGGAAGTCTGCGGGCAATTTGCCGAAACGGTGCGGCGCGTTTACGGCGACCGGCGATTTCTGGTGCGTTTTTGTTACCGTATGCGCATCGGGGTGAAATAAACTTACCCCGATGCGTTCTTTTTTGCTTACTCGACCCAAACGGCGGTGCCGGAGGCGGAAACCATCAGCATGCCGCCGATGATATCATAGTCGATGTCAATCCCCACCACGGCGTTCGCGCCTACATCCGCCGCCCGCTGCTCCAGTTCCGCCAGCGCTTCGGCGCGGGCTCTCGCCATTTCGTCCTCATACCCGGCACTTCTGCCGCCGAACACATTGCGCACACTGGCGCCGAAATCTTTAATGGCGTTGATACCCGCAATCACTTCGCCGAAGATAATGCCCCTGTAATCGCGAATGGTTCTGCCTTCAATGGAGTTGGTGGTTGTTAAAATCATGGTAGTACCCCCTTCGGTTATTTGGATATTTTGCAGCTTCAGTATACCATACGCCCGAACAGAATACAAGTATTTACATGCGTCCATGGCAGCCGCGAACAGTCGTATTTTCTGTCATTGCGGCAAAGAAACGGTATAAAATGCAGCACCCCGGCAGGCGGCTTGACTTCTTCGTATATAATCGGTTATGATAACAAACAAATCATGAGAAAAGGGCGATTGTATGAAATTAGCAACGGTGGGCACTTCCTGGATTACGGACAGCTTTTTGGACAGCTATCTTTCCCTGGAAAACGCCGTTTTGCAGGCGGTATATTCCAGAAAGCAGGAGCGCGCACGCTTCTTTGCCCAAAAGCACGGCGCGCATACCTGGTATGATTCTTTGGCGCAGATGGCTGCGGACGCGAGCATCGACGCGGTCTATATTGCCAGCCCCAACGCCCTGCACGAGGAGCAGGCGGCGCTGTTTTTGCAAAACGGCAAGCATGTGCTCTGTGAAAAGCCAATGGCTATGACAAAAAAGGGCATGGAGCGGTTGTATGCGTTGGCGGATCGTGAAAAACGGGTCTATTGTGAGGCCATCATGGCGCTGCATAACCCGGATTTGCCCCTGGTGCAGTCGGCGCTGCGGCGCTTGGGTAAAATCCGCTCCGCTTCTTTGGATTTTTCACAGCTTTCCTCCAAATATCCTGCCTTTCTGCGCGGTGAGCGCCCCAATATTTTTTTGCGGGAGCTGGGCGGCGGATGTTTGATGGATTTGGGTATATATAATGTATATTTGGCGTATCTGCTTTTCGGCCAGCCGGATTTTATTTCCGCCGAATCGGTTTTTCTGCCGAACCGGCTGGCGGATGCCTGCGGGGCGGCGCTTTTGCAGTATTCGGATAAAATTGTAACCCTGACCTATTCCAAAACCGCCCAATCCCGTATCCCGTCGCAAATTCTCGGCGATAGCGGTGCGCTGACCATAGAATCGGTTTCCCAGCTGGGCGAAGTGATTTTGATTGACAGCGAGGGGCAGCGCCAAACGCTCTGCCGCCCCCGCACCCGCAAGGAATTGATGGCGTTTGAGGCGTTGGATTTTATGCGTTATACCGAAGGAGGCTACCTGTATGCGCCATACGATCAGGCGCGCAAGGCCGCCCTTGCTGTCAGCGGTATCATGGAAAAAATTCGACATAGCGCACGGGGCTTTGGTTTTTGAGACGCATCAAAGATTGCAGCTTTTGGATAGAAATGTAAAAAAAATTCAAACAAAGCGCCGTAAAAAAACAGATTGATTTTCGTCGAAATATACAAGGAAAATCGTTGTAATCGACGATGAAAAAGAGTATAATACAGTCTAATCGGAGTGATTTTTCGTTCCGATTTTCTGTCATTTTGCCGTTAGGAGGGATCTGAAGTGACCGATTTGCTGCAAAAGATTATCGAGGTTGATAAAGCCGCCCGCAAACGGCTGGAGGACGCGCAGAACGAACGCGCCGCCGCCTATGCCGCTGTTGAGGCGAAAAAGCAGGATCTGATTCGGGAAGAGAAGCAGAAAGCACAGAAAAAAACCGAAAAAATCGGGGATGAGCATAAGGCGGCGCGGGAAAAACAGCTTGCCGATGTGCGCGAACAAAACAAAATCATTTTGGAACGGATGAACAGCCTGTACGCTGAGAAAAAAGAGGAATGGATTTCGCAAATTGTGGACGGCGTCCTGTCCTCACGGGAGGTGTAAGCTTTGCGGTACGCTTCCAACGCGGTGCTGGCAAAGGCGCGCGCCATGTATGCGGGGCGGATTACATCGGAAGAATATGATGCTTTGGTGAGCTGTAAAAGCCTTTCGGAATTGATTGGTCTGTTGCAGCGCCGCAAACGCTACGCGGTGTCTTTGGAAAAAGCGCCGAGTTCCATTACGCCCGCCCAGGCGGAGGAACTGCTGCGCATGAGCGTTTACGAACAGCTGGCGATTCTCGGTCGGTATGAAATCTCCGAACGCAACACCTTTTTCCGTTTTTATATCGTGAAACGGGAAATCGAGCAGCTTCTTCGTTGTATTCGTCTGTTAATTGGCGGTCGGTCGCAGGAATATCTGACCGAGCTGCCGCCGTTTTTTAACAATTTGACCGAATTAAATTTGTTTCGCCTTGCCGAAGCGGATTCGATGGAGGATGTGCTTCAGGTTTTGGACGGCACGCCGTACCGGCGTATTTTATCGCCTTATGTCCCTATATATAAGGAAAAAGGCGTGTATTTGCAAATTGAGGCGGCGTTTCATGCGTATTTGTTCGCCTTTTTGTTTGACAGCGCAAAGCGCGACAAGTCTGACAAAAAACAGATGGAAGAAGCGCTGCGCCTGTATGTTGACGCTGAATATATTACCTCAATGTACCGGCTGAAAAAAATGCGAGCCGGAGATGAAAAAATTTATTCTGCTTATCTGGTAAAAAACCATACCGCTTTCAGCAAAGCGCAAATCGATGCCATGCAGCGCGCGCGGGATGAAAAAGAATTTATGGCGGCGCTGGCAAAAACCGCCTATGGCGAGGAGTTGAAAGCGCTGGATTACGGCGATACGGAAAAGGTCATTGCGGAGTATGTCTGTGAAAAATACCGTAAGGGGCTGCGTTTTTATACCGACCCCGCCGCTGTGATGGTGTGTTATATGTTCCTGGCTGAAAATGAAATAATGAATATCATTCGCATTATCGAGGGTATCCGTTATCAGATTTCGCCGAATGAAATAAAAAGTGTTCTTACCGGTGTTCGCTCTGAAAGCGGCGCGGCGTAAAGCCGTGTTTTTGGGTGAGCGCTGCGGGTTTGCCGCCGCTGCGCTGACCGGAGCAGAATGCCGCGCGGGGTTTTCCGCGCAAGGGAGTTGATGGTTTTTGGCAATCGCTAAGATGAAATTTGTCCGTGTTTACGGACCGGTTTCTAAAATTGATGATTTTATTTCCGCCTGCTGTCTGACAGGGGAATTTCATCCCGAAAACGCGCTGAGCTATGTTTCCGCCAGCCTGGGCTTTACCCGTCTGGACGGCGAAAACCCTTATACGGCAAAATTGCAGCGCATGGAAGAACTGGCATCGGTCGCCGGCGCGTCGCTGGATGATGATGTGGATGTTTCCCATTTCAAGCCGACGGATTTGGATGAGAATATGGTGGAAGAAAGCCTGGAGAAAATGAAGGGCTTCCATAAGCTGCGCAGCGAGTTGACCGAAGAGATTGAGTTCTGTCAAAAGGAACAGGAACAGTACAGCCATTTTATCGGGCTGACCGCTTCTATTAAGGAGCTGCTGGACTGTGATTTTGTGCGGGTACGCTTTGGGTTTATGCCGGTAGAATGTCTGGATAAACTCGCCGCGTATGAAAACAAAGAGAATTTTGTTTTTGTGGTCTGCGAAAAAACCGACAAAACCGTTTGGGGGGTTTATGTAGCGCCCCGCAACACCGCCGACCGCATCGACCGGATTTTTGCCGGGCTGTATTTTGAGCGCATCCGCCTGCAAAAGGAATCCGGCACGCCGGAAGATGTGCTGAAGATGGTAGCCGATGAGCAGGCTCTGCTCAATGATGCAAGGCAAAAGCTGGATGCGGAGATTTCGGCGTTTTGGAAAGCGCGTTCCGACCGGTTCAGCGAGCTGTATACCTTTTTGAAGCAGGGCAGCGTGGTCTTTGATTTGCGAAAATACGCCGCCACCGACCGCAGCGGAAAGTCCTTTGTATATACCGGCTGGATTCCGGTAAAAAGCGTCAAGCGTTTTGAGACGCGCATTGCTTCTGTCGATGAGGTCAGCTATGAGCTGTCCGACCCGTCCGAGGATACCCACGGTACGCCGCCGGTGAAACTCGAAAACAAGCGCCTGTTCCGCCCCTTTGAAATGTATGTGAGTATGTATGGTCTGCCGTCCTACGGCGGGGTGGATATAACCCCCTTTGTTGCCATTACCTATTCCATTTTATTCGGCATCATGTTTGCCGATTTCGGTCAGGGGCTGCTGCTGACCATCGGCGCATTCATTTTGTATAAGAAAAAAGGCTACGGCATTGCTAAAATTATGGTACCATGCGGCTGTTGCTCGACCTTTTTCGGCTTTGTTTTCGGTTCGGTATTCGGCTTTGAGCATTTGCTGGACCCCATCTACCAAAAGGTATTTGGGCTGCCGGGCAAGCCCATTGAGGTCATGGATTCTATCAACGGCGTTTTGCTGATGGCAATTTCGATTGGTATTGTGCTGGTTGCCGTGGCGATGCTGATGAACATTGTCATTCGGCTGCGCAGCAAGGAGTACGGCGAGGCGTTTTTCAGCGAAAACGGGCTGGCAGGACTTCTCTTGTACGCGGCGCTGGTATCCTGCATTGTGGCGTTTATGGGCGGTGTTACGATTATCCCCACCCCGGTTTGCATTGTTATGATTGTCCTGACCGTGCCGCTGCTGTTCTGTAAAGAATTGCTTATTGCAAAAATACAGCATACGGGCGAGGCAAAGCCGGAAAGCGTTCTCGACTTTATTTTGCAGAATTTCTTTGAGCTGATTGAATATATTTTGTCCTATTTCAGCAATACGGTGTCGTTTTTGCGAATCGGCGCGTTTGTGCTGGTACACTCCGGCATGATGATGGTGTTCTTCTCTCTGGCGGGCAACCCGGAGAGCCCTTCCGAGGTATCGCCGGGCGGCTGGCTGGCCATTATTCTGGGCAATGTTCTGGTTATGGCGCTGGAAGGGCTTTTGACCGGAATCCAGGCGCTGCGTTTGGAATATTACGAAATGTTCTCCCGCTTCTACGACGGCGACGGCAGACCTTTTACGGGCATTGGCCGACCGGAGGGCAAGCATACGGTGATTACCACCATCAAAAAAATCAGCCGCCGGGCAAAACGCAGGGCTGCTGCGGAAAAAGCTAACGGTTCCATGTAAAAACGGCTGTGCTTTTCTAAATATATAAAATGAATCTATACAGTTTTCGGAGGAATGAAAAATGAACACAATCCTGAATTTAACTCTTGCGATTCTCCCCATCGCCGCATTGGTTGGTTTGACGGTCTATTCGATTCGTCAGTCTAAAAACGGTATTTCCGGCAAAAAAATTCTTACCAAAAATCTGGTTGCCTTTATGGCGGTTCTGGTGCTTTGCGGTACCATGACCTTTGCCGTCAGTGCGGCAGATGTCAATACCGCGTCAGATGCAGCCGCTCCTGTAGCGGAAGCGCCCGCCGAGGAAGAGACGGATGAAGAGGCATCCGAGCAGGCCAATGGGCTGGGACTGCTGGCTGCGGCGCTGGTTACCGGTTTGGCAGGCGTCGGCGGCGGTATTGCCGTTGCTGCCGGTGCGCCCGCTGCGATTGCCGCAACCAGTGAAGACCCGAAATCTTTCGGTAAATCCCTGATTTTCGTTGCTTTGGGTGAATCCATTGCCCTGTACGGCGTGGTTATCTCCATTCTGATTCTGAACCGGGTCTGAGGGATTGCCATGCGACTTTATGTGGTTTGCAATCGCGACGATACCGCAACCGGACTGCGGCTGGCGGGTATTGATGGCGTGGTGGTTTCCTCCGCGAAAGAGGCAGAGGAAAAAATTGCCGAATTGCAGCAGAATAAGGAAATCGGCATTATTTTAATCAACCGCGCCCTGATGGCGGAGTGCGGTGATTTTGTGAAAGCCTTCCGCAAAAAATATACCCTGCCGCTGATTACGGAAATCCCCGACGCCGATGGCAAAAAGGGCAGCGATTCCATTGCCCGCTATGTCCGCGAAGCGGTCGGAATCAGAGAATAATCCGAACAGGAGGGATTCCATGCTTTCCGAATCCATAAATTTAGATCAATTTATTCAGGAGATAAACCGAAACGCGGATGCCGCCGTATCGGCTATTCGTAAGGAAACCGATGCATATGTTTCCTCTGAGCTGAAAAAAGCCAAGCGAAAGGCTCGCAGAGAAATCAGCACTTCCCAGTTTTCTGCGCTGGATAAACTGAACGAGCGAAATAATACCGATTTGTTTGAAGCGGAACGCGCCGAAACCGTCCGCCTGATTCAGCGCCGGCAGGAAATCACTGATGAAGTCTTTGCCGAAAGTGCCGAGCGGATTCGCCGGTTTACCGCTACCGAAGATTACCGGAAGCTGCTGCTTGCGCTGGCAAACGAATTGGCAGCCGTTCTCGGTACGGACAGCGTATTTTATATCCGTCCGGCGGACAAAGACTACACGAATGATTTGCTGCCCTATTGCAGCAAGGTGCTGACCGATGACAGCATTCAGCTGGGCGGTATTAAGGCGGTCAGCGAGCAAAAAGGTCTGGCGGCGGATCATACGCTGGATGGGCGGCTCCAGCAGCAGCGGCAGCTGTTTTGCGAAAAATCCGGCTTGTCCGTAACCCTGTAAGGTGATAATATGACGAATAACAATAAAATTTACGGCATCAACGGACCGGTTGTTACCGTTTTAGGCAAGACGGAACTCGCCATGAACGAAATGGTATTTGTCGGCGAAAAACGGCTTCTTGGTGAAGTGATTAAAATTGATGACGATAAAACCGTTATTCAGGTCTATGAGGAAACCTCCGGCTTAAAACCCGGGGAGACGGTTTATGCCACCGGCGCTCCCATGAGCATTACTCTGGGTCCTGGACTTCTGACCAATATTTTTGATGGCGTAGCCAACCCCTTAAAGGCAATCAGCGCACAGAACGGCGCGTTTATTCCCGCTGGTGTCCGTGCGCACAGTCTGGACGGCACTGTGCGCCGCCATGTGAGTATGCGTATTCATGAGGGCGATTCGGTGCAGGGCGGCGATGTTTTTGCTGAGTGTGTCGAAACCGCTTCGGTGTGTCACAAATCCATGGTGCCGTCGAACCTTTCCGGTGTTGTGGTTTCCGTTAAGCCTGACGGCGAATATACCGTCAACGATGAACTGGCTGTTGTGCGCAGCGCGGAAGGAAAAGAAATACCGCTGACCCTGTGTCAAACCTGGCCGATTCGTACCCCCCGACCGGCGCGCCGGCGATTGGCTCTCACAAAGCCGCTGGTGACCGGGCAGCGGGTCATTGACACCCTGTTCCCGCTGGCCAAGGGCGGCGCGGCCGCCATTCCCGGCGGATTCGGTACCGGCAAAACCATGACCCAGCACCAGCTTGCCAAATGGTGCGATGCGGATATCATTATTTATATCGGCTGCGGCGAGCGCGGCAACGAAATGACCGACGCCCTGAGCGAGTTCCGCGAACTGATTGACCCCAGAAGCGGACGACCGCTGATGGATCGTACCGTTTTGATTGCCAATACCTCCAATATGCCTGTGGCGGCGCGTGAGGCGTCCATTTATACCGGCATTACCATGGCGGAATATTATCGCGATATGGGCTACCATGTGGCCATGATGGCGGATTCCACCTCCCGCTGGGCGGAAGCTATGCGTGAAATCTCCGGTCGGCTGGAAGAAATGCCCGCCGATGAGGGCTTCCCGGCTTATCTGCCGTCCCGCCTTTCCGAATTTTACGAGCGCGCCGGTTATACCGAAAATCTGAACGGCACCGAAGGCTCGGTAACGGTGATTGGCGCGGTATCGCCGCAAGGGTCCGACTTTTCCGAGCCGGTTACCCAGAACACCAAGCGTTTTACCCGCTGTTTCTGGGCGCTGGATAAATCCCTGGCCTACGCCCGCCATTATCCTGCCATTAACTGGACAGACAGCTACAGCGAATATCTGGGTGATTTGGGCGAGTGGTATACCCAAAATGTGGGGGAGGACTTTCTTGCCTGCCGCAATGAAATCTGTGAACTGCTGGCGACTGAAAGCAGCTTGATGGAGATTGTCAAGCTCATCGGCTCCGATGTTCTGCCCGATGACCAGAAACTGGACATTGAAACCGCCCGGGTCATCCGCGTTGGCTTCTTGCAGCAGAACGCCTTCCATAAGGACGACACCTTTGTATCCCCGGAAAAGCAGCTGAAAATGATGCAGGTTATCTTGTATCTGTACCACAAGTGCCGGGAAATTTTGCTGCAACAGGTGCCGATTTCCGAAATTTTGAGCAAGGGTCTGTTTGATAAACTGGTACAGATGAAATATGATATTCCCAACGACCAATTGTCGCTGTTTGACGGCTATTATCAGCAAATTGACGCTTCGCTTGCCGATTTGCAGGGACGGGAGGGCGCAAAATGATTATTGAATATTTGGGACTTTCCCGGATTGACGGCTCACTGGTTATGCTGGACGGCGTAAAAAACGCCTCCTATGATGAAATGGTTGAGCTGAAGCTGGCGGACGGCTCCTCGCGCACCGGGCGTATTGTGCAAATCAACGGTGAGCAGGTGGTCATTCAGGTGTTTGAAGGCACAAAAGGTCTGTCGCTGGTCAATACCCGCACCCATATGACCGGGCATCCGATTCGGTTCGGGCTGTCGCCGGAAATCATCGGTCGGGTGTTCGACGGGCTTGGACGACCTGCCGACGGCTTGGGCGAAATCTTTCCTCTTATCAAGCGAGATGTCAACGGTTCACCCATCAATCCGGTGTCGCGCGTGTATCCGAAAAACTATATCAGCACCGGTATTTCCACCATCGATTGTCTGACAACTCTGATTCGCGGGCAAAAGCTGCCGATTTTCAGCGGCTCCGGCATGAAGCATAACGAGTTGGCGGTGCAGATTGTGCGCCAGGCGTCTATTTCCGACAGCGAGGATTTTGCAATCGTGTTTGCCGCCATGGGCGTAAAGAACGATGTTGCCGACTATTTCCGCCGCAGCTTTGAAAAATCCAATGTTATGAATAAGGTTGTCATGTTCCTGAACCACGCCAACGACCCGATTGTTGAGCGCATCATGACTCCCCGCTTTGCTCTGACGGCAGCGGAGTATCTGGCTTTTGATTTGGATTATAATGTATTGGTTATTTTAACGGATATGACCTCCTACGCTGAAGCGCTGCGGGAGTTCAGCTCCTCCAAAGGCGAAATTCCCGGCAGAAAGGGCTTCCCCGGCTATCTGTATTCCGACTTCGCTTCCATTTATGAGCGTGCCGGTATTATTGAGGGCTCCAAAGGCTCAGTGACGCAGATTCCAATCTTAACCATGCCCAACGATGATATTACCCACCCGATTCCCGACCTGACCGGCTATATTACCGAAGGGCAGATTGTTCTGGATCGTACCTTAGATACCATCGGTATCTATCCGCCGGTGAGCGTGCTGCCGTCGCTGTCGCGTCTCATGAAAGATGGCATCGGCGCGGGCTATACCCGGGAGGATCACAGTATGCTCGCCAACCAGCTCTTTTCCGCCTATGCCCGGGTGCAGGACGCCAAGTCCCTTGCGGGTGTTATCGGCGAGGATGAGCTGCCGGACTCCGATAAAAAGCTGTTGGAATTTGGCAAGGCGTTCGAGGCAAAGTTTATTGCCCAGGGCGCGAATGAAAACCGCAGCATCGAGCAGACGCTGGATTTGGGCTGGGAATTGCTGTCCATGCTGCCCCGTGAAGAGCTTGACCGGGTGGACGATGAAACCATTCGCAAATATTATAAAGGAAACACCGCAAAAGCGGCTACTGCGTAATGCGCTGAGCCGCGGTGCAAAAGCGAGGTGATTGGCTTTGGCTAACCAGGTAGCGCCAACCAAAAACAATTTAATGGCGGCAAAAAAATCCCTTAAACTGGCTCGTATGGGTTATGATTTGCTGGGAAGAAAAAAGAATATTTTGATTCGGGAAATCATGGATTTGATGAAAGAAGCAGAGGGCATTCAGGAAAAGGTGGATGAAGCCTATGCCGCCGCTTATGAAGCGCTGAAAAAAGCCCATTTATTCATGGGCAGCTGTATGGATTTTGCCCGTTCGGTGCCCTTGGATGACAGCCTGAGCCTGAAACTGCGCAGCGTTATGGGGGTGGAATTGCCGGTGATTACCATGGGCGAAACCACTGCGCCGGCACTTTGCTATGGGCTGACCTCCACTTCTTCCCAGTTGGACGACGCGTATCTGGCTTTTGAACAGGTCAAGCTGCTAACGGTGCGTTTGGCGGAGATTGAAAGCAATGTCATTCGGCTGGCGGAAGCCATCAGCAAAACCCAAAAGCGCACCAATGCGCTGAATAATATTATGATTCCGCGCCTGTCCTCACAGATAAAAACCATTTCCGACGCGCTGGATGAAAAGGACAGAGAGGATTTCTCCCGCTTGAAGGTGATTAAATCTTCGCGGGAGGGAAGTTAATATGAGGCTTTCGGACTATGCGCAGCTGGCTGAGGACTTCTTATTTCCCAAACGCTGCGTGTTCTGCGGCAAGGTGATTCGCCTGTCAGAGGATGTTTGTGCCGATTGCGCCCAAAGCGCCGAGCGAGTAACAAAGCCTGTCTGCGCCTTTTGCGGGCTGCCGAAAACCCATTGCGATTGCAGCAAGACCCGACATTTTTACGATGGTATTGCGGCGCCTTTTGTGTATAATGATACAGTGCGCCGGGGTGTGCTGCTGTATAAAAACGGCATGAATAAACGCGCCGTTTCGTATATCGCGCGGGAAATGGCGTTGTGCTACCGGCAAAATTGTCCTTTTGCGGCAGAGCTGATCGCCTGCGTGCCTTTGACTGTACGAGAAAAGCGCAGGCGCGGTTTTGACCAGAACAGGGAAATTGCCGCCGCACTGGCGGCCTATTTGCAAATTCCGCTGTATGAAGGTCTTTGCAAAATATACGATACACCCGCCCAGAAATCCCGTGGCAGACTATATAAGCGGGGTAATGTGGCAGGTGTGTTTGATGTTATAGACCCGGAAGAAGTGCGGGGCAAGCGGATTCTGTTGACCGATGATGTCAAGACCTCCGGTTCAACCTTAGACGAATGTGCCAAAATGCTCAAGCTCTACGACGCCGAGGCGGTGTTTGCCCTGTCCTTTGCCATCGCCGGGCAAAAGAAGCCGCCGAAAGAAAAAAGCAAAAGCGAACCGGATACTGCCAAATAGGCAAGCGCTCTATGGTTCTAAGTCATTTGCCGCAAAGTTCTTTCGGGTCGGAAGCCCAGCGTGATTGACAGACAGGTATCCGGGAGGATGGGAATGCTTTTCGGAACCTTTGCGGCCTGAAAACCGAAAAATATCTATAGTTTTTCTTGACAATGTTTTCGGTATATGCTAAAATACATTCGTTATGCGGGTGTAGTTCAATGGCAGAATCCCAGCCTTCCAAGCTGGTCGTGTGGGTTCGATTCCCATCACCCGCTCCAAAAATATGCGCTTGTAGCTCAACTGGATAGAGCAACTGCCTTCTAAGCAGTAGGTCGGGGGTTCGAGTCCCTCCAAGCGCGCCATCGTCGGAGCAAGCTACGCTTGTTCCGATTTTTTTTGTTACACAAAAAAAATCAGTCGCCTGCTTCGCTGCTCCTCCTCTTCGCCGAAAAGCTTGCTGCGCAATCTTTTCGGCGAGTTTTTCTCCTTTTGGGGTGGGCAATTTTTCTATATCTTAGTTGAAAGGGACTCGAACCCAGTGTGGGTGTGAGCGTGAAAAAAATGTGCCGGTGGCACATTTTTAGCGAGCAGCAGCGAGACGGGTTCCTAAGGGGTGTCGAGCTGGCGGCGTTTCAAAGAAACGCCGGTCGTCCCTCCAAGCGCGCCAAAAATAGCATTCAGCCTTTAGGCTGGATGCTATTTTTTTGAACAATTCGCTGGGAGGGACTCGAACCCAGAGTGGGTGTAAGCGATCGTCGGAACGAGCTCCACTACCTCCGATTTTTTGCTATGCAAAAAATCAGTCGACCGTTTCGCTGTTCCTCCTTTTTCGCCCAAAAGCTTGCTGCGCAATCTTTTTTGCGAGTTTTTTATTTTAGAATCGGCTCGGAGAGAATCGAACTTCTGTGGCGTGTGAGCGATCGTCGGAACGAGCCCCACTACCTCTGATTTTTTGCTATGCAAAAAATCAGTCGACCGTTTCGCTGTTCCTCCTTTTTCGCAAAAAAGCTTGCTGTGCAATCTTTTTTGCGAGTTTTTTCATTACAATTCGTTTGGGGAAACTTAAACACAGAGTGGATGAAGGTCATATCATATCGCCTCAAAACGAACAAGATGTCGAAATTTTTCGACATCTTGTTTCATTTTGCATGAAAATCTTACCTTTGTTATTTACATTCTGTATTTTTGTGCTATAATATTTTCAATATGATTCCGTCATTGCTTGAATAAGTAGCATACGGCGGTGACTGTGGGGGCTGCATATTGGAATATTTTGCGCATATTGAAAGAAAAGACGGCGAAATCAGTCGAAAGCAAACCGTAGCCCAGCATGTTCGCGCTGCTGCCGAGCGAGCCGGGGCATGTTTACAGCCGGTTGGTTTGTCGGAAGCGGGATATCTTGCCGCGCTTTTACATGATGTAGGAAAATGTAAAGCAGAATTTCAGGACTACTTGTTTTCAGAAAACGGCAAAGTCGGCAGCGTCAACCACTCTTTTGCGGGGGTGCGGTTGCTTTGGGAACATTTTCACGGAAAAATGTCTGAAAGCTATACGGATGTTTCCGTTGAATTTTTGACTTATGCCATCGGCGCCCACCACGGGTTGTTTGATTGTGTGGATCAGGACGGCTGTTCCGGCTTTGCCCATCGGGTAGAAAAACAGAATATTTTTTACGAGGAAAGCCGGAATGGCTTTTTATCCCATTGCGCCGATTGGCAGGAAATTGACCGGCGCTTTGCCGCCGCCGATGAACAGCTGCAGCGGCTGCTGAAACAGCTGCGTGCAATGGCAAAGAAAAGCAACGGCGGTATGCAGGATTTTTCCTTTTATTTGGGCGTTGCCGCCCGGCTGCTGGCAGCGGCTGTTATGGAAGGCGACCGGCGGGATACGGCATCTTTTGTCAAAGGGTGGGCACCCCCGCCGTCTGTTGCCAATAAAGCCTATTGGCAGCAGCGGCTGGCCTATATGGAGGAAAAATTGGCGGCGTTCCCCAATAAGACCCCCATCGACAAGGCGCGGCGAACCATTTCTGACCTCTGCCGTCGGGCAGCAGAGGGAAAGGGCGGCGTATACCGGCTCCATGTACCCACCGGCGGCGGCAAAACCCTTTCCTCGCTGCGGTTTGCTCTGGCGCACGCGGCAGCGCAGGATAAAAAGCGTATCCTTTTTGTCACGCCGCTTTTGTCGATTCTGGAACAGAATGCGGCTGTTATTCGGAAGTATTTCGGCGATGATGCGCATATTTTGGAGCACCATTCTAATGTGATTCAGCCACAGCTTGAGGGGGACGATTTGGATTTGCGGGAGCTGGCGGTGGACAGCTGGGACGCGCCAGTGATTATCACCACCATGGTGCAGCTGTTAAATACCTTTTTCCTCGGCAAAACCACCTCTGTCCGGCGCTTCCAAAGCCTTGTGGATGCCGTTGTGGTCATTGACGAGGTGCAGACCGTGCCGAACCATATGCTGACCCTGTTCAATCTGACGGTCAATTTTTTATCGGAGGTCTGCCATACAACCTTTTTGCTCTGTTCCGCCACCCAGCCCTGTTTTGAAAAAGCAGACCACCCGCTGCTTCGGGAGCCCATAGAAGTCGTGCCCTACAGCCGCCAGCTGTGGGCGCCGTTTCACCGCACAGAGCTCAAACTGCTTGACAGCAGGCGGCTCGAGGAAATCCCAGAGCAAATTCGCTCGATTCTTAAAACGACAAACAGCCTGTTGGTGGTGTGCAACAAACGAAGCGAAGCTGCTTTTTTGTTCCAGGCGCTGCGGGAGGAATGCGAAAACACCTTTCATTTATCTGCATCGATGTGTATGCAGCATCGCAGAGATACCCTTGCGCAGATAGAAGAATCCCTCGCTCATAAACAGCAAAAAACCCTCTGCATCGCCACCCAGGTCATAGAGGCCGGTGTCGATATCTCTTTTGGTTGTGTCTTGCGCCTTGCCGCGGGGATTGACAGCGTGGTACAGGCAGCCGGACGCTGCAACCGCAACGGGGAAAGCGATGTACCCGCGCCGGTCTATTTGCTGAATTGTTCCGATGAAAATTTGAACCATCTACAGGAAATTCGCCGGGCAAAAACTGTCACCCTGTCCTTGCAGGAGCAGTTCCGCACCGCCCCTGAAACACTGGATAATGATTTATTCTCCGACAAAGCCGTGGTCTGGTATTATCAAAAGCTGTACCGGGAAATGGCGATGGGCTTTCAGGATTATACCCTACCGAAAGAGAACAATACCCTGTTTTCTCTGCTCAGCAGCAACACCCATTATCATAAGCCCGAAGCCCCTTGCTACGGCAGCCTGAGTTTGCCCCAGGCCTTTCGCACCGCCGGGAAGCGGTTCTGTGTGTTCGATTCCAATACCCTGGATGCAATTGTCCCCTATGGTGAGGGGGCGCAGCTGATTGCCCAGCTGGCCGATTTGCCCGAAGGTGACCTTGTCGCCTGGCAAAACTGGCAGAAAGCCGTAAAACCCTATACGGTTTCATTATATCAATGGCAGGAGGAAAAGGTGGAGCCCTACCTTGTGCGGCAAAACGGCGCCGCCTTTCTGCTGCCGCAGGCGTATGACGGGCAGCTCGGCTTTGTCATACCCGAAGAAATATCTTTTATGGAGGTGTAAATTTGAAGAATACGGTGTATCCCAACATTGTTGAATTCGAAGTAACCGGGGATTATGCCCTGTTCTCCGACCCGGTCACCCGCCAAGGTGGCGAGAAATGCTCCTATCAGGTGCCCACATATGAAGCTCTGAAGGGCATTGCCATGTCGATTTACTGGAAACCGACCTTCGTCTGGTATATCGACGCCGTGCGGGTGATGAACCCGATTCAAATGGAGGTCAAAGGCATGGCGCCCATGAAATACAATTCACAGGCGCGGGATTTGGCGTACTATACGTATCTGAAAGATTGCCGCTATCAGGTGCGCGCCCATTTCGAGTGGAACGAAAACCGCCCGGAGCTGGCAAAAGACCGCAACGAGAACAAACACCACGAAATCGCCAAACGCGCTCTGTCGCGCGGCGGCCGCCGCGATATTTTTCTCGGTACACGCGAGTGCCAGGCGTATGTGGAGCCCTGTGTGTTCGGCGAAGGGGAGGGCGCCTACGACAAGCTGCCGCAGCTTGCTTTCGGCGTTATGCTCCACGGCATTACCTATCCAGACGAGGCCTATTCCGACGAAACAAAAGGCAAACTGACCACAAACTTCTGGCTGCCGATGATGGAGAACGGAATCATCACCTTCCCCCGTCCGGAGGATTGCCCCATGCACAAAACCGTGCGGGCGATGGATATGAAAATATTCGACCGCGACGCCGAAAACTTTACCGGCCTTGCGGAATTTGAGGGGGTGATTTAATGGGACTTTTGCAACGGGCAGCCGAAACCTATGACTGTAATCAAGACCGAATCGGTGTTTATCAGGCAGACCATATGCCGCTCGCTCCCGCAGGGCATATGCTGACCCGCGCCAGTTTGGAAATTGTGATCAACGCAAACGGCGACTTCCTTTCCGCCATAGCGCTGGATAAAAAGGATCCAAGAATCATCATTCCTGTAACCGAAGAATCTTCCGGGCGCACCGGCGGTGCCTGCCCCCATCCGCTTTGTGAGCAAATCGGATATCTGGTGCCGTACAATACGGAAAAATATGAAAACTATCTTGCCCAATTGCAAAAGTGGATAACGTTTTCCGGCGGCAATTTGAAGTTGCGTGCGGTATACCAATATGTCAAAAAAGGTGAAATCCTGACGGATTTGCAGCGTTGCGGCTTATTGGAGCTAAAAGAAAATGGGGAGGTCAAGGATGGAGATGAGCTGGTGCGCTGGCGTATTGTTGGTCTAAACGATGGCGAGCCAGAAGCCTGTTGGAAAGATAAGTCGCTGTTTACCTCTTTCCAACAGTTTTATACCAACGAACGGAAAGACGCACCAATGGATTTTTGTATGGTCAGCGGTGAATACCTTCCTCTTGCAAAGCAACATATTAAAGGTATCGTTCCTAAGCATGGCAATGCGAAACTTATTTGTGCGAAGGCAGACAGTTATGGACGGTTTACGGTAAATAGGGAATCGTCTACAGTTAGTTTTTCAGCATCACAAAAGGCGCATAATGCGCTGTCGTGGCTGGTTGAAGAGCAGGGTGTGTATTCTGGCGACCGTGTGTTTTTATGCTGGAACCCCCAGGGATTTCCCATTTGCCATGCCGCAGGCGCGTTTGTTATCTCGGAAGAGCCGACATTTGAGCCAACGGATTACCGTAAGCAGCTTTTGAAAACCTTAACCGGCTATCGGAGCCAATTCCCGGATACGGCCACGGTGGTCATTGCCGCCTTTGATGCGGCGACCAAGGGTAGATTGTCGCTGACCTATTACAGTGAGTTTTTAGGCGCAGATTTTTTGCAGCGGCTATATGATTGGGATAATATCTGCTGTTGGTACCTGGGAAAAAACGGTATTGCTTCGCCATCCTTGTGTGCGATTGTCGAAGATGCTTTCGGAGTGCTACGGGTAGAAAACGGAAAAACACGTATTGATGTCGACAAGCGAGTCTTAAAACAACAGATGCAGCGCCTGATGGTGCGGCGGCTGGAGCGGGGGATGATGCCGGAGGATATTGTTGCCTCTCTGGTGCACCGGGCGTCCTCACCTCAGGATTATCGCAGCCCTGCATCAACCCAGCGCAGTGATTTGAGTATTTGGCGCAGACTTGTGAATGTGACCTGTGCCGTAATACGAAAATATCGGTATGATAAATATAAGGAGGAATGGAGCATGGTATTGGAACCGGAGAAAAAGGATTTAAGCTATCAGTACGGAAGGCTGCTGGCGGTATTGGAAAAGGTGGAGCGGGATACCTACGGCGCCGATGAGAGCCGGGAACCGAACGCCATACGGCTGATGAGTGTATTTTGCCGCCGTCCGCTGTATACAGCAAACCAAATTGAAAAACAGCTGGAACGGGCGTATTTCCCCAGGCTATCCGTTGGCAGCCGTACTTATTACAAAAACCTGATTGGCAGCATTTTAGAGCAGATCCACCAGTTCCCGCAAGCGCAGTGGAACCTGCCGCTGAAGGAAACCTATTTAATGGGTTACTATTTGCAGCGCAGCGCCTTATATACATCCAGAAAAACTGAAACCACAGAACAAACGGAGGAATAAAAAATGGCAGTATTACAAAACAAAATTGATTTCATCGTCCTGGTCAGCGCCAACCGCGCCAATGTAAACGGCGACCCCTTAAACGGCAATATGCCCCGTACCGATTATAACGGCTTCGGCGAAATGTCCGATGTTTGCATCAAGCGTAAAATCCGTAACCGGATGCAGGATATGGGTTATCCCATTTTTGTGCAAAGCGCCGACCGTTGTCAGGATGGCTTTAAAAGCTTAAAAGAGCGTGCAGAGGCGGGGATAGGAAAAGCGGCGCAGGGTGTCTATGCGCAAAAAGCTTGCAATATCTGGCTGGATGTGCGTTCTTTTGGGCAAGTGTTCTCTTTTATTAAAGGGTTTTCTGATGGTGTGCGCGGACCAGTTACCATTCGGCAGGCGGTCAGCGTGTCGCCGGTAGAAATTGAATCGATGCAAATTACAAAAAGCGTCAATGGCGAACCACCCAAAGCTGGGAAAGACCGTTCCCCTGACACTATGGGAACCAAGCATTTTGTTCGGTTCGGCCTCTATGTGATCAAAGGCTCTATCAATGTGCAGCTGGCGGAAAAAACCGGTTTCAGCGAAGAGGATGCGGAGATTGTAAAAGAATGCCTGCGTACCTTATTTGAAAACGATGCCTCTTCCGCCCGTCCGGAGGGCTCTATGGAAGTGGTTCGCCTGTATTGGTGGAAGCACAGCTGCAAAGAAGGGCAGTATTCCTCCGCAAAGGTGCATCGTTCGCTGCATATTGCGCCGAAAGAGGAGGGCAAATTGCCGGAGAGCCTTGAGGATTATACCATCACATTGGACGAGCTGCCGGGTCTTACGCCGGAAGTCATCGATGGCATATAAGGAAGAGGACTACCTGCAACTGTCCGGCCTGCAGCATTTCCGCTTTTGCCGGCGGCGATGGGCGTTGATTCATGTGGAAAACCTTTGGCAGGAGAATTTACACACCACCGAAGGGGCGCTCTTCCACGACCGCGCCCATAACGGCGATTTGCGGGAAAAGCGGGGCGACCGGCTGACGGTACGGGATCTGCGCATTTATTCCCCGACGCTGGGCATCTCCGGTGCTTCGGATGTGGTAGAATTTATTCGTTCGCCGGACGGTATTCCGCTTTCGGGGGAGGAGGGGCTTTGGCTGCCTTACCCGGTGGAATATAAAAAAGGGGAGCCGCGCTCGGACAGCGGCGACCATTGGCAGCTTTGCGCCCAGGCCATGTGTTTAGAGGAAATGCTCTGCTGCCAGATTCCGGAAGGCGCTCTGTATTACGGGGAGCCCCGACGGCGCATACCGGTGGCGTTTACCCAAAGCCTGCGGCAGGAAGTCAAAGACGCGCTTCAGGAAATGCACCAATACGCAGCCCGGGGCTATACACCCCGGGTAAAGCCCGGTAAACACTGCAACGCCTGTTCGCTGAAGGAGCTTTGCGTGCCCAAGCTCATGCGCGTACAGTCCGCGTCCGCCTATTTGCAAAAGCATTTGGAGGAAAAATGATGAGGCATCTTTTGAATACCCTGTTTGTCACTTCGGAAGACGCCTATTTAAGCCTGGACGGCGAGAATGTGGTGGTAAATCGCGATAAAAAAGAAATTGCGCGCTACCCGCTGCACAACCTGACAGGCATTCTGTCCTTCTCGTATGCGGGCGCCTCCCCCGCGCTGATGGGCGCCTGTGCAAAGCGGCAAATACAGCTGTCCTTCTGCACGCCCCGGGGAAAGTTTTTGGCCAGAACGGCAGGTTTAGAGGGCGGCAATGTGCTCTTGCGCCGCACCCAATACCGCATCGCCGACGATGAAACAGCCAGCTGCCGGATTGCCGCCAGTATGATTTTCGGAAAACTATATAACAGCCGCTGGTGCATCGAGCGCACCCTGCGGGACCATCGGCTTCGGGTGGACGAGGCGGCGCTGCAAAATGCCTCCGCAGCCATACAGGAGCTCTTGCCGAAAGCGCTGGCGGAAACGGATTTGCAGACCCTGCGCGGCTGGGAGGGTACCGGCGCGACCCTCTATTTCGGCGTATTCGATGAGCGGATTCTGCGCAATAAAGATACCTTCCGTTTTACCGAGCGCAGCCGAAGACCGCCGCTGGACCCGGTAAATGCGCTGCTTTCCTTTTGCTATGTGCTGCTGGCAAACGATTGTGCTTCTGCTCTGGAGAGCGTGGGGCTGGATTCCTATGTGGGATTTCTCCACCGTGACCGCCCGGGGCGCACTTCTCTTGCGCTGGACTTAATGGAGGAGCTGCGCCCCTGTGTGGCCGACCGGCTGGCGCTTTCCATGATAAACAACCAAAAGATTGCTGCTTCGGATTTTACAAAAACAGACAGCGGAGCCGTGCTTTTGACCGACACCGGCCGCCGGAAGGTGCTGAAAGCCATGCAGGAGCGCAAGCAGGAAACACTGACGCACCCCTATTTGGGCGAAAAGCTGCCCTGGGGACTGGTGCCTTATATCCAGGCGCTGCTGCTGGCGCGGTACCTGCGGGGCGACCTCGATGCCTATCCGCCGTTTCTGTGGAAATGATATTTTTCTTGGCAAGAAGGGATGGCTTATGCTGGTTTTAATCACCTATGACGTCAACACCGAAGACGCGGCCGGGCGCAAACGGCTGCGAAAAATAGCAAAGCTATGCGTCAATTATGGGCAGCGGGTGCAGAATTCAGTGTTCGAATGCGTCCTGCAAGCCGATGAATGCCGCCGTCTGCAGCACGCCCTTTTGCAGGAGATGGATACAGAAAAAGACAGCCTGCGCTTCTATTACCTCGGCGCAAACTATCAAAAGAAAGTTGAGCATTTCGGCACAAAACCCTCTTATGACCCGGAAGGTATGCTGATGGTTTGAGGCGTGCGAAGGGGCAGTGAACAGAAACCCCCGGGAGCTCTCGCACTTGAAAATTAAATAATAAGAAATTTGTTTGACAAAAAAACAAAAAGGAGAGATGTCAAAACCACATATCTGCATCCGCGTTTGTTTATTATACACAAACCGGATAGCACTTTGCATAAATGTACAAGTGATCTTTTGTACATTTATGCTGTCTCACCCCACTCGGGGTGAGTGGATTGAAATCGGCATTAATACAGATGCTAATTAATGATAGCGTGTCTCACCCCACTCGGGGTGAGTGGATTGAAATTGCGGCGGGATCTCTTCCAGCGTTTTTTCATTGGTCTCACCCCACTCGGGGTGAGTGGATTGAAATTTGCAATGCTGCCGCATATGTGGTAACATGATATGTCTCACCCCACTCGGGGTGAGTGGATTGAAATTGGAAGCGCGGCAAAAGCAAAACGAAAAAGCTATGTCTCACCCCACTCGGGGTGAGTGGATTGAAATTTTGTGGGTTTCCGGTACTTTTATCGGAAAAAAGACGCAGTTTATTAAGACTACCTTGCGGAACATCTTTTTTTGATGCTATATCCAACAGAAAGTAATCTTCATTTATTGCTATTTCGTCGCGGCTGTTAAACATCCTTATGTAGCGACGCTGAATACCCTGAGAAGTAAGTACACCGAACAAATCAAACACCCGTTTATCAAAAAACGAACATCTGACACACCCGGCAACAAACTCTCCTACAAAATTAGGATCGCAACCACATCCCGCACCATCTGACACAAGGTAGCACCTGCTTTGATCCCATTGCATAAAGTATCCGTTTTTTCCGTAAATCTCGCACAGAATGTAATCAAGAAGATACATTCCTTTT
>CASFEZ010000032.1 GCA_949293815.1 uncultured Eubacteriales bacterium
TTTTTAACTTTTTTTGAGCCGCTCTCGCGACCCCTCACTCTCTCGAGTGCCTGCATATCTTAGCACATTCTATCTTCCTTTGTCAACACCTTTTTCTCATTTTTTTTATTTTTTTTCGCTGCTATTTTTTGCCCTACAATATATAGTAAAATGCAGCTTTACTTCCACAATTTACAATCGACATGATGTTGATTCCCGGCGCAATACGGGTAAAATAACACCATATCATCATGGAAAGGTGAGCGGAAATGAAAAAGAAAACGCTGAAAAAAATTTGGGAAAGCACGGTGGTTATTTTACTTTGCGCGGTATTGGCAAGTGCTTCGCCACTTATTAATTTAACATCCGGCAGCAGCGATACGACCGTATCGCTGGCGGCGCTTTCCAAACTCGGTTCCCGTGGGGATGAGGTGCGCAGCATTCAGAAAAAACTGAAAGAGCTGGGCTATTATACCGGCAGCGTAGACGGTATTTACGGAACCAACACCCAAAAGGCTGTCATTGCCTTTCAGAAGAACTGCGGCATTACCGCCGACGGCATTGCCGGACCGAAGACGCTGCTGTATCTCGGTCTTGGATCTTCCTCCTCTTCGTCTTCTCAATACAGCAGCAATGATGTTTATCTGTTGGCAAAAGTCATTGCTGCCGAGGCGCGGGGCGAGAGCTACACCGGGCAGGTCGCAGTAGGCGCTGTCGTGCTCAACCGGGTAGAACATCCATCCTTCCCCGACAGCATTTCCGGCGTTGTATACCAGGCGGGGGCATTCTCCTGTGTTCGCGACAGCAACTGGAGCGTTGCTCCCAATGCCACCGCGCAAAAAGCGGCGCAGGACGCCATCAACGGCTGGGATCCCAGCGGCGGCGCTATCTATTATTATAACCCCGCCAAAACCAGCAATGCCTGGATGCGTTCCCGTCCGGTGATTGTAACCATCGGTTCTCATGTTTTTTGCAAATAAACACAGAGGTCTGCTGCCTTTCGCACAAACCGAAAAGCAAAAGATAAAACAGGGACTGCCATATGCAAGGGAAAGCAACAAAAGGTTTCTTTTATGATGGCAGTCCTTGTTTTTGTTTATATTTATTTTCAATCATTTTCCCTTTGCATCACTTTGGGGTGAAGAAAACGCTTTCTGTAACTAAAGGCAACAGCTCCTTTGTTTTTTCTCAGGCATACTCCGGATGCAGCGGTTTTTGTCAAAAAAAAGCAGAAAAATATCCAAAAACCATTTACTTTTTTTGCCGGCAGGGCTATAATGATACGGACAATAAATTATTTCAAAAGGAAACAGAAGGGATAACGGACAACGGCGTCGGTATTGGAGCTTTTACAGCCTATTAACTGAAAAACTCCCGTCGTATTCGCTATCTTTTTTTGTGCGATCCTTTCGGAAAGGAACGAACGCCCCATGGAAAACCTCGGCTACTACAACGGAAAATTCGGACTGCTGGAAGAAATGCAGGTACCCATGCTTGACCGGGTCTGCTATTTCGGCGATGGTGTTTACGATGCCACCTGTGCGCACAACCATGTTATTTATTCCCTGGAGGAACATATTGACCGGTTCTTTAACAGCGCGCGTCTTTTGGACATCAATATCCCCCATACAAAGGAAGAGCTGTCTGAAATTTTGAAAGAGATGGTCAAAAAAGTGGACAGCGGCGACCAGTTTGTTTACTGGCAGGCAACCCGCGGCACGGCGATACGCAACCATGCTTTCGGTGACAAGAATTTTCAGGCGAACATCTGGATTATGCTAACCCCCACCGAAAAGGCGAATACCTATAAAAAAATAAAACTCATCACCGAAAAAGACACCCGGTTTTATCACTGCAATATTAAGACATTGAATTTGATTCCCAGCGTGATGGCATCGGAAAAGGCGCGCGCCATGGGTGTGGATGAAACCGTGTTTTACCGGGATGGCGGACGGGTAACCGAATGCGCACACAGCAATGTTTCGATTCTGAAAGACGGCGTGTTCCGCACCGCCCCCACCGATTGCCTGATCCTGCCCGGCATTGCCAGAAAGCACTTGCTTGCCGCCTGCGAAAAGCTCGGCATTCCGGTAGACGAAACGCCCTTCCATTTGGACGATTTGATGGCGGCGGATGAAGTGATTGTATCCAGCTCCAGCTGTTTCTGCTTGCAGGCGACGCAAATTGACGGCAAACCGGTGGGCGGCAAAGCGCCGGAGCTGCTCGCTTCGCTGCAAAAGCTTCTGACCGACCATTTTGAGGCATATTGCAAAGCATAACCGGCGGGATTGTAAAGAAACCAGAGAATATTGTATTTTATATATACTATAGTTACACGCAAAATTATAGTCGAAAGGCGGGCTGCACCATGAAACAGAAAGTTCGCGTTCTTCTCTGCGGCGACAGCGCCGTTACGGTGGAATTCGGCGATGCAATCACCGATGAAAACAACGCCCGCGTCACCGCGTTTACCCGGGAGATGAACCGTCTGGCTATACCGGGGGTGGAGGAAATCATTCCCACCTACCGTTCGGCAACGGTTTTCTATGACCCCTGTGCCGTATCCCTGTCCCAATTGGAAAAAATGATACGCAAAGCGGCAAACAAACGGGCAAAAGGTCGGAGCGAAAAGCGCCGGATTTTCGACATTCCCGTAGCCTACGGCTCGGAATTCGGACCGGATTTACAGCGGGTTGCCGACCGGGCAGGCATAGCGCCAATCGAGGTGGTGCGCCGCCATGTGACGCGGGAATACCGTATTTATATGCTGGGCTTTTTACCGGGCTTTCCATATTTAAGCGGTATGGATCCGTCCATTGAAACGCCCCGGCTGGAAACCCCCCGCACCGTCATTCCCGCTGGGTCGGTAGGTATTGGCGGCAAGCAGACCGGGCTTTACCCGATGGAATCCCCCGGCGGATGGAATATCATTGGAAGGACGCCCATTGCCGCCTATGACCCGCACCGGAACCCGCCGGTATTGTACCGCACCGGCGACAGCATCCGCTTTATTCCCATTGTACGGGCGGAATACGAGCGCATTGCCCGGGAAGTGGCGGCGGGAACCTATACCATAACCAGCAGGGAGGTCTGAAGATGGCGCTGCGTATTTTGCGCCCCGGTCCCTTTTCCACCATACAGGATTTGGGACGGCGGGGATATATGCAAGACGGCTTTCCCCAGTCCGGCGTGATGGACGACTACTCCTTTTTACAGGCGAACCGCCTGTTGGGCAACGATAAAAATGCCGCCGCCATTGAAATGACGCTGATGGGGCTTGCCGCTGCCTTTACAGAGGATACGGATTTTGTGGCAGCGGGCGGCGATTTTGGCGCTGCGCTGGACGATATACCCATTGCGCCGAATACACTGTACCACGCAAAGGCGGGGGCGGTGCTCACCTTTGGCGCGGCAAAAACCGGGTGCCGCTGCTATTTGGCAGTGGCGGGCGGCTTCGATGTGCCGCCGGTGATGGGCAGCCGCAGCACCACTGTAAAATGCCGCATTGGCGGTATGGACGGCAGAAAGCTGCAAAGCGGCGACCTGCTGCCCATCGGAAAAGCCAGCTGTACGCCGTCGCCTGTCGGCACACAGTTTGACAATCCCATGCCCGATGGTACGCTTACGATACGCGCCGTGCCCGGACCGCAGGATGATTTATTTACAGAAGAGGATTTGCGGCTGTTCTTTTCTCAAGTCTATACCATTACGCCGGAATCCGACCGGATGGGCATGCGCCTTGCCGGTGATACGCCGCTGAAAGGAAAGAGAGGCACGGATATCATATCCGACGGCATTGCCTTTGGGGCGGTGCAGGTGCCGTCCTCCGGTCAGCCGATTGTATTGATGGCAGACCGGCAGACCGTGGGCGGTTATGCGAAAATCGCCACGGTTATCAGCTGCGATTTGCATTTATTGGCACAGGCGAAACCGGCGCAGACCATTCGGTTTGTGAAAACCGATTTGGCGGAAGCTGTGCGGACTGTGCACACGTACCGAGAGGCACTTCTGTAGGGGCGGGTCTTGTGCCCGCCCGGGGAAGGGGCAGAAAATTCGGTTCATTGCCTTTCCCAGAGAAGACGCACAATATCTTCCCGTAAAGATGTTCCAGGTTGATTGGTTTCTGTTTCGTGAAAACCGGCTGTGGATTTCCAGGTTTTTGCCACGCCCGGTCTGCGCAGGGTATGGGAGATTTTCTTCTACGCCCCCGGGCGGGCACAAGACCCGCCCCTACGGCGTGATTTTATTTTTTGATATTTTATTTTATATTGAGGAAAGGACGATTATCATGAACTACGCCTCTCTATCCCCCCGCGAAGTGCGGGCTTTGATTCGCGCCGAAAAAATCACCGGGCAGACCGCCGGGATGTGCCGGGGATATGCCCAGGCAAATCTTTGTATTTTACCCAAAGAATATGCCTATGACTTTTTATTGTTTGCCCAGCGCAATCCGAAGCCCTGCCCGATTTTGGAAGTGAGCGATGTGGGCAGCCGCGCCCTGCCGCTGACTGCCAAGGGGGCGGATATTGCAACGGATTTTCCCAAATATCGGGTATGGAAAAACGGCGAGCTGGTCGATGAACCCACCGATATTTCCGATATCTGGCAGCAGGATTTTGTCAGCTTTCTGATTGGGTGCAGCTTTTCCTTTGAAGGAGAGCTGCTGGACGCGGATGTGCCGGTACGGCATATTGAAGAGGGCAAAAATGTACCGATGTATTTAACCAATATCCCCTGTGTGCCCGCGGGAATTTTTCACGGCAATACGGTGGTCAGCATGCGTCCGATTCCGCCGTCTAAAATCGCCCGCGCCGTTACCGCTACGGCGGCGGTGCCCCGGGTACACGGTGCACCGATTCATATCGGCGACCCGGCGAGTATTGGCATTCGGGATTTATCGAAGCCGGATTTCGGCGAAGCGGTGACCATACACCCCGGCGAGGTGCCGGTATTCTGGTGCTGCGGCGTGACCCCTCAGGCGGCGGTGATGGCTGCCAAACCCTCCATTGCCATTACCCATGCACCGGGGCATATGCTGATTACCGACATTAAAAATTCCTTACTCAAAGAATAACGGAGGTGCCCTATGGCAAAAAAAATTGACCTCAACTGCGATTTGGGCGAGAGCTTCGGCGCGTATACCATCGGCGCGGATGAGCAGGTCATTCCCCATATTACCTCGGCGAATATCGCCTGCGGCTTTCACGCGTCCGACCCGCTGGTGATGGATAAAACCGTCGGCCTGGCGCAAAAGGCAGGGATTCAGATCGGTGCACATCCGGGCTATCCGGACTTAATGGGCTTCGGGCGCAGGAATCTGAACGCCTCCCCCAAAGAGGTGCGCGCCTATATCCAATACCAGATTGGCGCGCTTGCGGCGTTTGCCAAAGCGCACGGGATGCGTTTGCAGCATGTCAAGCCCCACGGCGCCATGTACAATATGGCGGGCAAAGACCCGCTTTTGGCAGAGGCGGTCTGCGAAGGGGTTGCATCGGTGGATGAAAATCTGATTCTGCTGGGGCTTTCCGGCAGTCAGATGGAGCTTTTCGCGCAGAAAAAGGGCATTCGCTTTGCCCGGGAGGTGTTTGCGGACCGCGCCTATGAGCCGGACGGCTCGCTGGTGGCGCGCAGCAAGCCCGGCGCGATGATTACCGACGAGGACGAGGCCATTCGGCGGGTGCTGCGCATGGTAACGGAGGGCAAAGTCACCGCCGTGACCGGCGAAGAGATTGCCATTCGTGCCGATTCGGTCTGTGTACACGGCGACGGCGAAAAAGCGCTGGCGTTTACCGCGAAAATCCACGCCGCGCTCCAGGCGCAGGGCATTGCTTTGGCGCCGCTCTCCGATATTCTGTAAAACATAATTGAGATGATACCATGGATACCAAAAGAATCCGCGCCGAGATTGACCTCGACGCCATCGAATACAACGCCGATGCCGTGTTGGCAAAAATTCCCCGGGGCGTAAAATTTCTCGCCGTGATTAAAGCGGACGCTTACGGTCACGGCGCCGTACCCATTGCGCATTTTTTGAAAAACAAGGCGGATTATTTTGCCGTTGCCACCGTGGATGAAGCCATGGAGCTGCGCCGCAGCGGCATTGAAACGCCGCTGTTGGTGCTGGGCTATTTTTCGCCGGACTACGATGAAATTTCCGTCCGCAATCACATACAGCCGGTGATTTTTACCGAGGAGAGCGCCCGGGCGCTGTCGCGCGCCGCCGAAAAGCTGGGCATGACGGCCGAGTGCCATCTGTCGGTTGATACGGGCATGTCCCGGATTGGCTTTCAGCCCACCGAAGCCTCCGTGCAAACCATTACCGGAATTGCCGCCCTGCCGCATTTGAAAATCAACGGTATTTTCAGCCATTTCGCCACGGCGGACGCGGCGGACAAAACCGAAGCGCTGGCGCAGCGAAAGCGGTTTAACGATTTTATCCGTCTGCTTGCTGACAAAAAAATCAACCCGCCGCTGAAGCACCTGTGCAACAGCGCGGGCATTATGGAATTTGGCGAATACGACGATATGGTGCGCGAGGGGATTATTCTTTACGGGCTCTACCCTTCCGAGGAGGTCAACCGCCAGGCGTTTCCCCTAAAGCCTGCCATGTCCCTGCGTTCCCAGGTGGTCAATGTGCAAACCCTGCCCGCCGGGCGGGGCATCAGCTATGGCAGAACCTATATCACAAGCCGCGAAACCGTGGTGGCGACCGTGCCGGTGGGCTATGCGGACGGTTATCCCCGCTGCCTGTCCAACCGGGGCAAGGTATTGATTCACGGACAGCTTTGCCCGATTCTGGGCAGGGTATGCATGGATCAGATGATGGTGGATGTTTCCGCCCTGACCGATGTAAAAATCGGCGACACCGTCACCTTAGTCGGCACGGACGGCAATCAGCGCATTTCGGTAGAAGATGTGGCGGACAACGCCTATTCCTTTAACTATGAATTTGTCTGCGGCGTATCCCGCCGGGTGCCCAGAGTCTATTTGCGGCACGGGGAAATCGTACAGCAGGTTTCGTATTTGGAGTGAGCCAGCTTTTATTCGGTTTTACTCACGCACGGTAAAATAAAACAGCCCTCTTTCCGATAAGAACACGGAAAGAGGGCGATTTGCTTTTAGCGATAGTCTTTCTTTTCGACCAGGAATTTCTTTTCTTCGGGCAGCAAATCCAGACCGATGGTGCCGCCGGGGTTCATGAGGTAGTCGGGGTCAAAATAGTTTTTCAGCGTTTTCAGAATACCATATTCCTTTTCGCCCAGGTATCCTTCGAGCCACGGGGCGAACATTTTGCCGATGCCGTGGTGGTGGCTGATGGCGGCGCCGGATTTTTGTATTGCATCCAGAATCGTGGTATGATAGCGCTTAAACTCGGCGGAGTTGTTCATTTTCGTTATAAAAATGAAGTACAAATTTGCGCCCTGGGGATAGCAGTGGGACATATGGGTGGTGACCACTGTATTCGGCAGCGCGTGGCAGACCGCGCGCACATCCCGGTGCACCTGGGCCATATTCGACCAGTTGACCGTGCATTCGAGCGTGTCGGTAATCACGCTGAAATCCATCATCGAATCCCGCAGGTACGGGTCGTTGAAGCGCCCTTTCTCCCAGCTCTTGGTAACAAAGCCGGTCATGGGCATGGCGCCGTATTTGCGGGCAATGCGGGCGATATTCTTCGCCACATTTTTGGAAAAGCCCTTTTCCCCGTCGGTGAAGCCCAGGAACATACAGCGCTCCATATCCTTATAGCCCAGCTTATCCAGAAGCGGCTCCAACGGCGTTTCGTCCACATTATACAGCTTGAGCATCAAATTGGTTTCCTCGGGGTCGGACAGGCGGAAAACCGAAGAATAACCGGCCTCGCACTGCATCATCTCCCGCGCCGCGTCCATGGCAATCTCCCAGTTTTTGAACATATAGGAAAAGCGTTTGCGGTTCTCGGGCATCCAGCGGAAAACTTTCAGGGTGACCTCGGTCAAAACGCCGAAGGTGCCCTCGCTGCCCATCATGATTTGGTTCAAGTCCGGACCGGTGGCCTCGCGGGGGTAATGGCTGGTCACAATGCGACCGATGGGCGTGGCGTATTTCTGCCCCATCACCAAATCGGCAATGGTGCCGTAATAGGTACTGTTCTGTCCGGCGCCGCGGGTGACCACCCAGCCGCCGACACTGCTGTATTCAAATGACTGTGGGAAATGCCCGCAGGTGTACGGACGCTTGGCGCCAAAGAGCGTAGGCGCGTTGTGCAGCGTCTCCTCCAGCTTCGGACCGGACATACCCGCCTGAACGGTGATGGTCTGGTCGGTTTCGTTAAAGCTGATGACTTTGTTAAAGCGTTTGCGCATATCCAAAGTCATGCCGCCCTTGACCGCCTCCATGCCGCGGGTGACGCTGCTGCCGCCGCCGTACACATACAGGGGGATTTTCTCCTTCACCGCATAGGCGACCAGCTCCTCGACCTGCTCGGTGGTGTCGGGGTAGACAACCACATCCGGCAGATTTTCAATTTCCTTGTGCCGCAGGCGCAGCAGGTCATAGCCCGTGCAGCCGTAGGCGACCGCCAGACGCGGATAGTCCTCGGTTGTAACAAAGCCCTTGCCTACAATTTTTTCCAGTGCAGCAATATGCTCCGGCGCCATTTTGGACGGATAGTCGGACAAATCCACCTGGTCAAAGCCGATATCATCGGTATAATCGCGGAAATCATCGTCGGTCATATCGAATCTTTCCTTCATCAGCTTATACAGCGACTCCTTGGGATATTTGAAAAACTCCGGGTCGCCCCAGCGGAAAATGGAGCGGTAGCTGCCCTCGGGGGCGGGGGTCAATAGCCATTTGGGTTCAAAGCCCTTATACGGTTTGTTACTCATCTTTCAAATCTCCTTTGGTAAATTTTATGATTTTTTTATACAGCGGCTCCAAATGCGAAAAGATTTTTCGGTAGGCGCCGTAATATAGTCCCATATAAACATGGTGCACCTCCTCACGGGGCAGGAAACAATCCTTTTCATGCACCATGGAGGCAATGGCTTCGTCATAGTCCTTAAAAATCCCTTTTGCAATAAACGCCACCATAGCGGCGCCGATGGAGGAGGCCTCGTGGGTCTGGATGCGCTTGACCGGCCGCCCGAAGATATCGGCGGTAATCTGGCAGACGATGTCGCTTTTCGCGCCGCCGCCGGCAACAAAAATTTCCTCTACCTTTTTATGCGAACGCTTTTCCATAATATTCAGCGAATGGAACAGCTCGAAAATCACGCCCTCAATAATCGCGCGGTAAAAATGGTAATGGGTATGATAATCGGAAAACCCCAGCACCACGCCTTTGGAGGTCGGGTTTTTAATGCCGGGCGTCCAATAGGGCTGCAAAAGCAAGCCATCGCAGCCGGGCGGAATGCGCTCAATCTGGTGGTCGAGCAGCTTTTCGGGGGAACAGCCCTGTTTTTCGGCTTCCAGCCTTTCTTCGGCGCCAAATTCCTTTACGAACCAGGACAGCAGCCAGAAGCCCCGGTACAGTTCAATTTCCGGATTGAACAGATGGTTCGGCACCGCCGGATAGGCGGGCAGGTACTGCTGCGGCTCGAAATATTTTTCCACCGCCATTTGAATGGTGGCGGTCGTGCCAAAGGAAATGGCGGCGCGGTTTTCGCGGATAACGGAAAGCCCGAGCGTTTCACACCCCTTGTCCGAGCCGGTGGCAATCAGCGGCAAGCCGGCGGGAATGCCGGTTTTTTCGCTGAATGCCCGGGTAATGGTGCCCAGAACCTCGCCGGAGGGCACCGGCGAAATCAGCTTTTCTTCTTCCACATCGGTAATGCAGCGCGTCAGATCGCTTTTTTTCTTCCAGACCCGCCGCTTATAGTCAAAAGGAATATGCCCAATCATATTCGCCTGGGAATCGGTCAGCACGCCGGTCAGCTTATAATTTAAGTAAGTCGGCAGCATCACATATTTGGCGGTTTTGCGCCAGATGTCCGGCTGCTTTTGGCGAATCCAGTTGGCAACCGTTTCCCGGTACAGGGTTTTGGTGGCGCTTTCCATGCCTGCGATTTTAAACAGCAGCGATTTCCACAAGGGGAACGGGTGGTCAAAATCCGCCTCCCGCCGGTCGAGCCAGAGAATCATATCCCGCAGCGGCTCGTTGTTTTCGTCCAGACACAGCACCGTATCGCGGATAACCGTCAGCGTGACGGCGATAATATCCCCACTAAGCTCGCTGTTTCGCTCCATGATTTGTTTGCCCAAAAGACAAATTCTGTCATAGTAAAAATCGGGACGCTGCTCCGCCCAGCCGGGATTTCTGGAATAATATGGCTCACTGTATTTTTCCTGACAGTAATCCGCAAAGCTGCCGTCCTGCCTGACCAAAAGGCAGCGGGCGCTCTGCGTGCCGATGTCAAAGGTCAGAACCAGCGCATCTCCCATCTTCGTCCCTCCGTTCGATATGCCGCAGCAGATCGCTTTCCGAAATCACATCCGCCGCAAGCCCCAATACATTTTCAATAATTACATCGCCCCTGCCTACCGCATGGTCAAGGGTGATTTTTTTAATTTCCTGCATCACATCAAAAATCCGATCCTTCGGGATTTCCTGCGAAAGCCGCACAGGCAGCACCGGCGCGGCGGGAAAAACGGTGCGCACGGTGGTGCAGATGGTGCGCATGGGGCGCAGCATTTCCGCCATGGCAAAGGCCTCGCCCCGCTTACAGGCGTTGCCGCTCACCTGAAGATTTTCACCCTCGCCCGTAATACACAGCGTGCAGCCTCGGGGACAAACAATACAGGTTAGCTCTTTCATACGCGCGCCACCTCCAGCCGCAGACAGATTTCGGAATCGGGATGCAAATCATATTTAGAAAAATCAATCGTCAGTTTTTCCATTTCCGGCGGGCGCAGGAAGCGGTATTTTTTAGAGAATACCTCCCTGCCGTCGATTTGCAGCACCAGGCGGCAGTCGTTGACAATTTCCCGGCTGCGGAAATATACCGCCGTTTCGCTGTTGTCCGCCGACAAATTCAGTTTTTGCGGCACAACATACAAAAAATCATTGGTACATGCCACATCCAAAAGCTGCCGCTGACCGCCGGTATAGATGGCAGCATATTTGCCCGCCGCCTCGCCGCTTTCCGACACATAATCCACCAAATCGTTTACATGCAGCGCGTTGCCGCAGGAGAAAATACCGTCTGCCATGCTCATCATCTGCCCGTCGCAAACCGGTCCTTTCGTGGCCGGGGAAAGTTCGACGCCCAGCGTTTCGGCAAGCTCGTTCTCGGGAATCAGTCCAACGGACAGAATCAGCGCATCGCAGTCAATGATTTCTTCCGTACCCGGCAGGGGACGCATATGCTCATCCACCTGACTGACCTCCACCGCCGTCAGCCGATCCTCGCCGAACACGCGGGTGACCGTATGCGACAGGTAAAGGGGAATATCATAGTCGTGCAGGCACTGGTGAATATTTCTCGTAAGCCCCGACGGGGTGCTTTTTGCCTCGTACACGCCGACCACCGCCGCGCCCTCCAGCGTCAGGCGGCGCGCCATAATCAGCCCGATATCGCCGCTGCCCAAAATCACGCATTTTCTGGTAGGCAGCTCGCCCAATAAATTGGTAAAATGCTGCGCCGTACCCGCCGTAAATACCCCAGCCGGGCGCGTGCCGTGAATGGCGACCTGTTTTGCCGTGCGCTCCCGGCAGCCGGTGGCAAGCACCAGCGTTTTGGAAAAAACCGTTTCCACGCCATCGCGGCTGACCAAATGCACCTCGAACCCGCCTGCCCGCTGTTTCACTGCCGTTACAAAGGTCAGGGTACGCACCTCGCAGTCGGTTTTTTCCAATTCGTCTATAAACCGTTCGGCGTATTCGGGACCGGAGAGCTTTTCGCCGAAGCGCACCACGCCGAAGCCGTCATGAATACACTGCTTGAGAATGCCGCCCAGCCGCGCCTCCCGCTCAACCAGCAGCGTTGCCGCGCCGTTTTTGCAGGCGGAAATCGCCGCCGCAAGACCGGCAGGACCGCCGCCAATGACGGTAACATCCATCTGTTTCATATGCCATATCCCTTCTTTCCGAAAAGCTGCTTATCCGCCGATTTTGCCATAGGTTACGACCGATTCCGCCGAGGATTTGCGCACCTGGCTTAAAGGAATGTCCATCTCTTCGGCGATAATGGAAGCGACCAACGGCGAACAGAACCCGCCCTGGCAGCGTCCCATGCCCGGGCGCACCCGTTTTTTAATGCCGTCCACGGTGGGCACGACAATCGGCGAGCGGAGCGCGTCCAGAATTTCGCCTTTGCTGATTTCCTCGCAGCGGCAGACAATCACACCGTAGTCGGGGTTTTGCCGAATCAGCTCGCTGCGTTTTTCGTCGCTCATCTCCCGCAATACGGGAATCCCCTTGCGTTTTGGGTTATAGGCTTCGTTTTTCTCCACCGGCTTCTGCTGGCGCAAAAAGGCAAGCGCCATCTGCTCAATATCCAGCGCAACGGCGGGGGCTGTCGTAAGCCCCGGGGATTGAATACCGGCGCAGTGAATGATGTTTTTGGTCTTTCTGCCCGGCTCTATAATAAAATCTTCTTCAAAGGTCGGCGCGCGCACGCCGGTGAAATAGGTAATAATATCCCCCTGGGACAGGCGGGGCATGGTCTTTTTCTGTTTCGCGAACACGGTCTCAATGCTCTGGCGGCGCGTCGCGGTGTCCTCTTTTTCCCAGGTTTCCACCGCGTCCGGACCGACCAGCAGATTATCGTGAACGGTATGTAAAATGCCGCCGCCTTTGGAATGGGTCTTTTGCAGGCTGATTTCCTTAATGGAGGCGATGGAGTGCATGAGATGACCGGCTTTGGTATCCAGAATGGAATTGGTGCCCCGGCGCGGATGAATGGAAAAGAACCGGTCGCCCGCCATGGCCGCCAAATCATCGGCAAACACGCCCGCCGCATTGATAACAAGGCGCGGGTACACCGTGCCCCGGTTGGTCTGCACGCTGACAATTTCGCCGTTCTGGACCTCCATAGCCAGCACCGCTGTGTTCAGCGAAACCCGTGCGCCGTTCATGACCGCGTTTTCCGCATAGGCAATGGTCAGCCCATAGGGGCAGACGCAGCCCGAAGAGGGATTGGAAATGGCAAAGCGGAAATCTTCGGAAAAATTCGGCTCCCGCATGCGCAGTTCTTTTTTGGAGATAAGTCGGGTATCCTCGATGCCGTCATGGTACTTGCGCCAGGCACAATAAAGCCCCACCAGCGGCTTCAGGTACCCTTTTTCAAAGCAGACATACTGCCCGACCCGCCGAAACGGCACATCCAATTCCTCGCAGACGCGCCCATACATGGCATTGGCGCGGCGGATATAGTAATGCTTCAGCGAGCCTTTGCCCAGGTCGATCCCCGGATGCACTTCCCCATCGTTTCTGCCGGAGGCTTGCAGCGCCAAATCCGCTTCTTTTTCCACCAAAAGAATGTTCAGCTTCCACTTGGACAGCTCCCGGGCAATGGAAACGCCGGAAATGCCGCCGCCGACTATCAATACATCCGGCGTATCGCCCTCCAGCGCCTGATCGCGCAGGGACGGCAGGCGCGGAGGGCGGGGCGTCGCTTCCCGGCACTGGATATCATTGACCACATGCACGCGGCTGTATTTATCCGCCGCCATCTCACAGGCAGCCACCACATCCTGCCAGGACGCGAGCGTTCCGGTCATATACCGGCAGCCCTCCCGCTCTTCACAGCGCACGGCATCGCCAAAGCGTTTTTTCAATTTTTGGTTGATTCGCTCAATTCGGTTCACGGCCATCTCCTCTTTCGGCTGTTTTCTCCGGCCGCCTCGCCGGCTTTATATGTATCTGTATCATACACCTTTATTAAACATTTGTCAATAATGGATAAAAATTTTAGATACTTTGCAGATGTTTTATAAAAAATCTATTAAAGCAGGCATAAATAAAGCGCCGCTTTGCGGCGCTAGTGATTAGTGATTAGTGGTTAGTGGTTAGTGGTTAGTGTTGGAAGGCTTCGCCTTGATTGATAGTTTTATCAAATTGGGTAGATAGAGCGTTGTAGGGAATCAAGATGGATACATACTATGTTCTATATGCAGAAAATAATCTATAAATCCACGCCCGAAGGGCGTCCGAAACTCCAAACTCCAAACTCCACCCTGTTAAAACCTGCCGGTTCCCTCAAAATAGAGTGACACCACCGCAGTCCCTATATCCAGAAAACAATCTACAATTCACGCCCGCAGGGCGTCCAAATCTTCACTCTTCACTCTCCACTCTTCACTCTAAAAAAAAACAACCTACTTCTCCAACTGGATTGCCCCGCTTATCTGGGCAGGGATATTGTCAATTAGCACAAAAATAGTTGTCTGCGCCGTCTGGCTGTCCCAGGCGGCGGTGTAGGTGCCTTCGTTATCCAGCGGCAGCAATTGCTGCCGGGTGCCGTCCGGCCTTTGGGCGTATAGGCGCATTCCTGTCAGCGGGGATAAGGTGTCCTCGCTTGCCTCGAGCGCGGCGCGCAGGGTCAGCTGGTTTTCGCCGTTTTGCTCCTGCAGCTGCACATCCTGTAAAACCAGCTGGTACGGGATAGGCAGTTCCAAGGCGACCGGCTGCGTTTGCAGGGATACGGAAAGGGGCTTGCTCTCATACGTCAGATTCAGCCCGATATCCACCTGTAAATCATAGTCGGAAAGCGCGCTGTTTGGCGGCAGGATATAGTCGAATACGGCCGAGGTGTAAAGCAGGGACAGTGTTCCGGCTACGACATCGCCAGTTTCCCGGTGCACCAGCCGGGCGCCGGTTTTGTAGTTGATCTCGCCGAAATACGCGCCCTTATAAACGCTGCCGTCCGTATAGGGCGTCAGATACAGCACCGCCTCACCGTCGCGTGTGCCTTCAATCGCCACCAGGGAAACGCCGTTTTCTTCGGGCAGAATCGCGCCGAGCGCTTCGATGGCATCCGCTCCCGGATGGGCTGGCAGGGTAAAGGCCAGCGTCAAGCCCATCCATTCTACCTGAAGCGGCATTTCTTCCGAAATCGCATCCAGCTGAAAGGTGCCGGAATAGTCCAGATACACATCGTCCTGTGAAAGCAGCGCATCGGTATCATAGCCGCCGTCGCCTACCGAATAAGTCAACCGCTTTAGCGGCTGCGCATCGGCGCTGACGGTGGGCAGCGCGATATCTTCCCTGCCATAGAACCGGTCAATAAAGCCGGTATGGTCCTCTTTCAAATCTGACAGGCGCAGGGATACAAAGAGTTTCCGCGTCGTATCGTTATAGTCGCTGTTTTCAAGCAGCAGCTGATACCCGCCGCCCTTGGCGGACTGGGGCGTTTCGAGATAGTAGAAATTTCCGTCCCGGCTGCCCTGCACCACGCCCAGTGACGGGCAAAAGCCATAGACCGCCGCCGGTTCGGCGCTGTTTTCGCCGCACCCGCCAAACAGCAGACCAAAGCTCAAAATACCGATACATACCGTAAGAAATCCCTTTTTCATCGGCACCACCCCTTTTTCAGATGCAAAAGCCGGAACGTTTATTGCATAATCAGCGGTATGCGGATAGCCGTACCCTCGGCCTCCTCAAGATTGCCGGTCAGCAGCGAAAGGAACGGGTCGGTGGCGAACAGCGCGTTCATATCCCCTTCGAGCTGCTCCAATGCCGCCGCTTTTTGGGTTTCGTCTGCGGCGACAGCATCGCGGTACTGCTGTACACAGGCAATCTCTACCGCCTGCGCAGCCTCCCCGCTATCCTGTGAAGTGGCATAGGGTTTTGCGTATCGGGATTGCAAAATCGCCTCCAATTGCGACAGAGCCTCTTTCTGGTCGCTGCCTTCGGCTGTTTCCAATGTATGGAGAAGGGACATCATTTCTGCCCGTTCATCGGAAGCGGTCGCATACTCCAATTCGCAAATGGTGTTGCACAGGCTCCCCAGATATCCATTTTTACCCTCGTCGGTTGTCTCCCCGCGCAGCGCATCCAGTATCCACTCAATATCGGACATGGCATATTGCCGCTCCGTCAGACCGCCGACCGGCTTATAGCTATTATCCAGCTCATCCAGATTTTCATGAAATTCATCCGGATAGATTTCTTTCAAATCGGCTGCTAAGGTATCGATTGCCGCAGCATACGCTTCTCCGCCAGCCGGTGTATCCCGAAACGTCTGCACGGCAGCGGCAGCGGCGTCCAACCGGTCAGCCAGCGTTGCCCCCTGACGGCTCGGATTCAGGAAGTAAAACACGAGAATTACCACAAGGCAAAGCCCCACCGCCGCAAGGGCGAGTATTAGCCATTTTGTACGATTCTTTCGGGCTGTTTTCATACGATGCTCTCCTTTCCCGGGGAATCATTCAAAGAAATTTACCTGAAATGGATCTTTATCCTCTGCATGGGTATCATTCCTTACAAATAATTTTTCTTGTCCCGCGCCGGCTTACGCTAAATTTGAAAGCAAATCGGCTCTGTCGATGCGGTAAAAGATGTCGGCGGTGCCGGTGGGGCCGCCGGTCATGCGCAAAATCAGGTTCCCGTTCTCGTCCATCATAAGGTCGCCCAGGTAGGCATAGGCATTGTCCGTTTCTACAGTAAACAGGGTCAGCTGTCCGGTTTCGGCTGACAGCAGATAAAAGCTGACGCCCTCCTTTATGTGCTCTCGATTCACCACTTGCAGCGCCAGGTACGGACACTGGGCGGTGGAGTAGGCGCTCGATTGGACAGTAAGAATCTGATTCTCCCATAAATCCAGCGCTTCATCAAAATTTGTCACCAGTTCCGCGCCGTCCTCGGTCAGGCGCAAAAGCACCGCATCGAAGCCGTCCATGGAGCAATACAGATAATCCCCAAGAACATGTACAGCGCCGATGGCTTTGATTGGGGCAATCTCAGCCAACACAGGCAGCGCAATCTCCCGCTCTTTGGTGCCGTCGGCATTGTAAATGCGCAAAAGATGGGTATAGTGATTGTCTGTTTCATTGCTAAAGAACAGGTAGAGCTTGCCGTCCGCCACGCTCATGGTCGCGAAAGACATGGGCGCAGACGCACCATCGGGCTGCCAGCTTTCCGTCAGCAGGGCGGAGGCGGTATCGGTATTGCAGTCATATTGATAAACCGTTACCGATCCCTGGGTTTCATCCCCCTCGCTTACCGTATACAGGAAATGATCCTCGTCCAGCTTCCACAGCGCCAAAGCCGCGCCGCGCAACGCATCGGATTTGGTTACCGTCTGATTGCGGGCGGATATTTTATATAAGGTTGTATTGTCCGTATACGAGGCTGTATTCTCCGTGTCGCTGTCATCGCTTACGCTCCAGACGCAATAATAGGTATCGCCGTGCATGATAACCGAATCGGAGGTGTAATTCAGCATAGTTCCCACTTCGCCGAGGTCTTGCAGGGAGCCGTCAGACAAATGGTAAATGCCCCATCTTTGCTTGTGAATCCATTCCTCCCGGTTCGCGCCGGTGGCATACCAGCCGAATATTATATCATCGTCAAACGGTTTATTGGGGTAAAACCCGCCCTCCGCTTCGTAGTTCGCCGCGTCCGTTTCGTCAAAGAACGGCTCTATCGCGGCAAGGTTCAGCGTTTTCGCCGCGCCGATTTGCAGGTTGCCGATGGCGGTCTGCTCCGGCAGCGGGGCGTCAACCACCAGACCGGGGATGGTCTGTTCTTCGGCGGGCGGTTCGGTTGTGGTGCCGCCCTCCCCGTCGGCGGCGGGTGTGTTCGTTTGACAGGCGCTGAAAAGCAGCGCAGAACACAAAAGCAGGCTGACAAATAATAACATCTTTCGTTTCATAAAACAGTCCCCTTTTCTGATACCATGATTGTTTTTACAAAAACGCCTTTTCGCCGCAGCGCACGGTTCGTTTTCCATACGGCACACCTCCCATAGCAAAAAAACAGTTTTATTTTGCCGTTTGCTATTCCTTCAATAATAATATAGATGGAAAAACGCCCCTTGTCAATAAAAACCGGTTTTATTTTTCAACTTTTACAGTTTATACACACTTTATATGAAATTTCTATGCAATATACCTGCATTTTTGAACGATGTTGCACAAAAGCTTTTTATCTGCAAAATATTAAACCGCTTTCTCTGTTCAGGTAAATAAGTGTTTCGTTTTATTCTTCTCTGTTAGAACCCCCCCCCACGCACATTTTTCTAATTTATTCATTTATTGAGAAACCGTATACCTTTGCTGTTGTTAAAATTTTCGTTTTATATGGCGGCTCCCCTTCCCGACCGCGCCGCAATATGCAACTTCCCCCGATGGCAAGCCATCGGGGGAAGAAAACAGTTTTCAGTATTTTGCGCAGCGCCAAAAGCAGGCTGCGGCTGCGCGGGAGACCAAGCAGAACCCCTTAGACTTCGGGGAAGAATTTGGCGTGGATGGCTTCCACGGCTTTGTCCGCGTCCTCTTTGTTGATGATAACGGAGATTTTGATTTCGCTGGTGGCAATCATCTGGATATTCACATTGATTTCATACAGCGCCTCGAACATCTTCGCCGCCGTGCCGGGATGGCTTTCCATGCCCGCGCCCACGATGGAAATCTTCGCCACATCGGTGTCGCAGAGAATCTCTTTGCCTTCCAGTTCGGAAATGGAGCTGCGCAGCACCTCGACCGCCGTTTCGGCATGGTCGGCGCTGGTGGTAAAGGTGATGTCCTTGGTGCCGTTTCTGCCGATGGACTGCAAGATAACATCCACATTGATATTCTTGGCGGCTAATTTACTGAAAATACGGAAAGCGATACCCGGCGTATCGGGCACGCCGATAATTGAAATTCTGGCAATATTGGTATCTTTGGTTACGCCTCTGAGCAGCATTTTTTCCACGTTGGTTACCTCCCTGACTACGGTTCCGGGCGCTTTCGTCAAGCTCGAAAGCACTTCCAGCTCTACATTGTATTTTTTTGCCATTTCTACCGACCGGTTGTTCAGCACCTGGGCGCCGAGGGTCGCCAGCTCCAGCATTTCGTCATATGTAATTTCCTGTAATTTGCGGGCGTTTTTCACCTTGCGGGGGTCTGCGGTGTACACGCCCTCCACATCGGTGAAAATCTGGCAGCGGTCGGCGTTCAGCGCCGCCGCGAGCGCCACCGCGCTGGTATCGCTGCCGCCCCGACCGAGGGTTGTAATATCATCGTTGCGGTTGACACCCTGGAAGCCGGCGACCACCACAATATGGTTGTTGTCCAGCTCGGATCTCACCCGCGAAGCGCTGACGGTTTTAATACGGGCGGAACCATAGGCGGAATTGGTGGAAAAGCCCGCCTGCCACCCGAGAAGCGAGGTGACGGGGCAGTGCTCCGCCTCAATGGCCATGGCCAAAAGGGCAATGGAAATTTGCTCACCGGCGGACAGGAGCATATCCATCTCCCGCTTGGAGGCCTTGGGATTGATTTCCGCCGCTTTTTCAATCAGATCATCGGTGGTATCTCCCTGGGCGGAAACAACAACCACGACCTGATTGCCTGCGCGGTAACAATCCGTCACAATCCGGGCGACATTACGCACCCGTTCGGCGTTGGCTACAGAACTGCCGCCGAATTTCTGAACGATCAGACTCATAGTATCTTCCTTTATCTACAAATTTGTCTTACTGACAGTATATTTTATTCTCAATACTCCGTTACGCGCAAGATGGAATCGGGCGCAAAGCCTGCCTGCGCAAGCGATGCACGCAGGGCGGTTTCGGTCTGTTTTTTGGTCAACAGCGCAACTTCGTTTGCGGGGGCGTTTGGTATCTGCAAAATCTTTTCCGCGCCGACCGCGTTGGCAGCCGCTTCGGCGCTAAGACCGGCGGGCAGGGCGCCGCGCACATAAAAGGCAAACGGAATTTCCGAAATATCCGCGATCTCGCCCTCCACCGGCACATCCCAATCCAGCACCTTGCGTTTGCCCAGGTGCTTGGCGCAGTCAATCACATCGGCCACCACGGCGCTGGCGGTGGGCCATTTACCCGCGCCCCGACCGTAGAACACCACATCGCCAATCGCGTCGCCGCGCACCAGGATGGCGTTGAACACATCGTCCACGCTCGCCAGCTGGCTGCTTTTTTGCACCAGGCAGGGAGAGACGAAGATGCAAATTTTATCCGATTCGGTTTTGCGCGCCACGCCCAGCAGCTTAATCACCGCGCCGGCATCGGCGGCGTACGCCACATCCCGCAAAGAGATTTTGCGAATCCCCTCGGTGGGGACGGAATCGGGGTATACATGGTGCCCGAAGCAAAGGGACGCCAAAATACAGATCTTGCGGCAGGCGTCGAAGCCGTCCACATCGGCGGTGGGGTCTTTTTCGGCATAGCCCAGCTCCTGCGCCATTTTCAGCGCCGCATCGAACTCCATGTTCTCGGTTATCATTTTGGTTAAAATAAAGTTGGTGGTGCCGTTTAAGATACCGGCAATCTCGTTAATCTCATTGGCTGCCAGGCACTGGCTGATCGGGCGGATGATCGGAATGCCGCCGCCCACGCTGGCCTCGAACAAAAAGTTGACATTTTTTTCACGGGCGATGGTCAGAAGCTCATAGCCCTTGGCAGCGACCAGTTCTTTGTTGGAGGTGACGACGCTTTTGCCCGCCTGCAACAGGGCGGAAACAAACTCGAACGCCGGGTGCAGCCCGCCCATGGTTTCGACCACCACGGCAACGGAATCGTCGTTTAAGATTTGGTTGAAGTCATGAATAATCTTGTCCCGAAACGGGCTGTCGGGAAATTCCCGCAAATCCAGAATGTACTTAATTTCCAGCGACTGCTGCATGCTCCGCTTGGTAATATTGGCGTGGTTTTTTTCGATCAGCTCCGCTACGCCGGAGCCGACGACGCCGAAGCCCATAATTGCAATGTTCATCCCATTCGCTCCTGTGCTTGAATTTCTTGGCATCCGATAACAGTCCCCCGTTTCGCCGCAAAATGGGGCGGCGCAGGGTATTTGTCAGGAGTAACTGATTTATCATACCACATTTCTATCATATTGAAAAGATTTTTTTTCAAAATCTTCGGATTTTTCCAAAAAAAGGGCGCAAAAGAGGCGAATCAGACCTGAATTTGCAGCCCGTAGCGCACCTCGGAGAACCGCGCGCCGGTTTCGACCACCACATAATAGTCCCCGGCAGCCAGCCGCAGAAGCTCGGATTCGCTCTCCGTCTGCGACCAGAGGGAGGTAAAGTCGGTAATATGCGTACCGTCCGCCCGGTAAAGACCAATTTCCCAGCCCTCATAGTCCTGCGCCAGATCCTCGTGGGTAAACAGCAGCCGTACCGAGGAGGTGGCGGACAGGGAGAAGGCATAAACATCGGTATCGTATGACAGCCCCATGCCAATCAAGGTGCCGTAGGTCATCTGGTTCAGTGTAATGGGGTTGGCGGTTTCGTAGGTATCGTTTTTCTCCGCCTCCCAGTTATCGCCGGCGGCATAGGTAACGCCCACAACATAGGTGCCGCTGTTCAGAAGCATGTCCTCGCCGTCCACCAGAAGGTAGTATGTACCCGCCGAAAGACCAATCTGCGGGCTTGTCACCGCCATATCGCACCAGCGGGAAACCATGCTGTACAGCTCATTGCCCGCTTCGTCCAGAATGCTGACTGTCCAGCCGTCCCGGTTGCGGGTATAATCCTGATGGATGAACGAGAACGAGAACACGCCGTCCCGCTCGGGAGAGAAACGGTAATAATCCTTATCCGGACGGGTGTTTTTATCGGAAAGCGAACCGCTTACACCGGCTTCTTCCCCGTTTAAGGGCAGTTCGTCCGCTGTTTCCAGCGTATCATTCAGTTCGGTTTCATAGGTGGCAATCTCCTCGTAATCCACCGTCAGGTAATAATCAATCGTAGACAGGATATGGGACGACACACGCACATAATAAATCCCTGCCTCAAGACCAATCTCACCGCTGGTAATGGCGGTATCGCTGTAATAGGAGCGGCCGTCATATAAAATATCGCCGTCCTCGGTCATCAGCGTGACCAGCCAGCCCACCTGGGGCAGTTTTTCATCGGCATGTTCAAAGGTCAAATCGACAATACCCCGCTCGGGCAATTCAAACAGAAACCAGTCGGTATCGCCGCCGGTTTTATCCGCGCTGGCGCCGCCGGTGCGCGTCCCCAGCGCAAGCTCGCTGTAGCGATTCTGACTGTCGTTCGGCTCCGCTTCCCATGCTGCCCCCTCGGCAAACGCCAGACGCAGCGTGTACTGATCCACCGAGCAGACATCGCCGGTGGTGACAATAATCATATAAGAACCGGGGTAAATTCCCACCTTGTCGCCGATAAGCTCACCGGTTTCTGCACTGGTGACCCGCATTTGGGTAAGCAGGCGGTAAGAATCGTTCGCTCCGCTGCCGTCGGAGGAATACGCCTCATATAAGTAGAGCATCCAGGGGGTGCCTGCCACCTCAGACACATTATAAGAAAAGCTGAGCCTGGCCACGCCCCGATTGGCTGCCGTAAACGAATAGGCGCGGCAATCGCCCAAGGACCAGAGGGTATCGGTCACTTCGGTGTTGACCGTAATCGGCGTGACCCGCCCGCCGGTGGGTCGGAAGGGACCAACGGCAAAATCGCTGCCCATTTCGATGGGCTCGGTTTCCTCCGCATAATCAAAAGTGATGTCCGCCATCAAATCGTCCCGGCTTGTGGTAGAGGCTGCTGCCGTTGTGCTCTGCGCCGTTACAGACGATGCGGACAGAACGGCAGGGGTATTTGCCGCGGTGCTGCTCACGCCGGCTAAGGAAGCCGCGCTCCGGGAAGAAACGGCATAGTCCTGCGCAAGGGGCGCCTGCCACAGCGCCGCAGAGCGGGCATACAGCCCCGCCGCCAACAAAAACAGCGCGCAAACCACAAAGATTTTTATGTTTTCGGAATGCTTCATCATTTCCACATCCAGCTTTAAAAATAATCTCTCGACTTTATCCTATCATACCGCCGCCGCTATTGCAAAGAACAATTCTTTCCGATTTTGGAAAAAAGCCGTTTTCAGCGGCAAAAAGCGTGTGCTTATCTTTATTTTACCATAACGAAGACAAAAAAACAACAACCGATTCCCCCTTTGGGGGCATTTTACGCAAAAAGCACAGTCCCTTCACAGATATTTATTGATTTTTTCATTTGACAGACGGAGAAAAATGATGTAACATAAAACTGTATCATCTTGTCCGATTTTCCCGCCGGTTAAAACAGCGGAAAACGGTCGTTTATCCGCCCGTTTTAAGGGCGGCGCATCAATGTGAAGGGAACGGAAATTATGAAAAAAGTATTTATACCCGTTGTCATGGTGCTTTTGTGTGTCGGCATTCTTTTCGTTTCTGCCGGGGCGGCAGACAACAGCGCCGATACCGATTTAAGCGCGCTGGAAGAATCACCGGAATTGAGCAGCATTCTTGATGAAGCAGAATCGGGTTTAAGCACCGACGCGCTTCTGGACGCGCTGGGACAGATTGAAGGGCTGGATTTGGACACCCTTTTGCAGGGACTGGAAGGACTGGACGAGGATGACGGTCTTTTGGGCAAGCTCAGCTCCATTCTCGGACCGGACAGCAACGGGCTTTCGGGGATTTTATCGGGGCTCGGCGATTTGGTCGGAACGGGCGGCAGCGGCAGCGGCGCTGCGCTGGAGAGCATCCTGAACCAGATCGGCAGCGGCAGCGGCAGCGCTACCACCGAAGAACCGACGGTACATACCACCGCAGGCTCCTACAACCAAAATGTAACCATACCAAGCCAGTACACCCCCAACTACAACTACAGCGGCGGCTCTTCGAGCGGCAATATTATTAACTACAACCAATATACCGGTACTTACACCCTGCCCGCCCAGGTAACCGTAGGCGAGGTAACCACCCAGTCCTACACCGTTCCCGAAACGACCATGGCCAATGTTTCCGTGGCGCTGCCGGCAGGCGAAGAATCTGCCGACACCGAGCAGAGCACCAACTGGAAAAAGGTGGTCGGCGCCATTCTGGTCTTTGGCTCTTTTGCGGGAATTGCCGCAGTGGTGATTAAAAAATCCATGTAAAACCTTTTCGGCTGCGTCCGGCGATACGCGGATGCAGCCTTTTTTCACGAAAACACAGAATAGAAAACATCAAATGAGGTTGCTTTATGACAAAACAGGAACGCGCCCTCGCTGCGGTTGGGGCGCTGAAACAGGAATATCCGGACGCGCTTTGCTCCCTTGAAAGCGAAAATCCCTTTGAACTGCTGGTGGCCACCCGCCTGTCGGCGCAATGCACCGATGCGCGGGTCAATTTGGTAACCCCGGCTCTTTTTGCGAAATACCGCACCTTAGAGGACTACGCGGCGGCGGATGTACATGATATTGAACAAATCATTCACTCCTGCGGCTTTTTCCGCCAAAAGGCAAAGGACATCATCGGCATGGCGCAGGGCATTTTGGAGCGGTTCGGCGGCGTGGTGCCCGACACGGTGGAAGCGCTGACCACCCTGCCCGGCGTTGGGCGCAAAACCGCGAACCTGATCTGCGGCGATGTATACGGCAAGCCTGCGGTGGTGGCGGACACCCACTGTATCCGCATTGCGAACCGGCTGGGACTGGTCGAAACCAAAGACCCGTATAAGGTGGAGCTGGCGCTGCGGGAGCTGCTGCCGCCCGAGGAGAGCAACAACTTCTGTCACCGCTGCGTTTTGCACGGGCGGGCAGTCTGCGACGCCCGAAAGCCCCGGTGCGAAACCTGCGCCATGGCGTCCTTTTGCCCCACTGCCGCCGAATGAGCCGAATCGCTTTTCGGCGCGCTTTTCTTTTTTCAATTCTGTACATTTGTCAATGATGTGAGACCAAGAAGAAAAAGAAAAAAAAGAGCAGAGAAAAGACAATGTGCTGCTGGAACGGAGCGTAGCGGAGTGGAAGCA
>CASFEZ010000033.1 GCA_949293815.1 uncultured Eubacteriales bacterium
CTGACTCCACTTGAAAAGCGAAGTCAGTATGTTGCTTAAAACCTGATTTTATCTACCATAGGGTGTTTTTGTACTGTCCGTACAAATTGGGGCAGTTCACATTGCAGGAGCGGGGCTTTGGTATATCCATTTTTATTCGCACATGGCTTTGATATAGCGTTTGAAGAACGCGATGCCGTCTTCAAGGCAATCGGTGGGGATGCGCTCATTGGTACCGTGGGTGGTCAAAAGCAATTCGGTATTGACCATAAACGGCGAATACCGGTAAATATTCTCGCAGACCGCTTCATAGTTGCAAGCGTCCGTGCCGCCCATGACCAGATAAGGCGCAACCAGATTTTTGGGGTTCATGGCGCGGCAAATCTCGTCTATGACCTGAAACGCCTTGGAATCGGTGGGGGAAATGGCGGATGGCTCTTTGCCCTTAATGAGCTTGACATCAATATCCTTATAGCGGGAAACCTTGCGAATATGCTTTTCCACATCCGCAATACTTTCACCGGGCATGATGCGGAAATTGACATTGATGGTCGCCCGCTGGGGCAGCACATTGGGCGCGGGACTGCCGCTGGCCATGGTAACGCCGGTGGTCGTGCGGGTCATGCAGGCTGCCGGGGGAATCTGCTTCATAATCTCCAGAATCACCGGTTTGAGCAAAGGCAGATTGCAGGTAATCAGCTTGGCCGGAAAACAGACCCGCCGACCAATCCGGTCAAACAGCTCCTGCATCATCGGCGTCAGCTCCGCCTTGAACTGGTTATCCTCCAAATCCTGAATGATATGCGCCATTTTGCCCAGGGCGGTATGCTTCGGCGGCTGAGAGGAATGCCCACCGAGAGCGTCAATGGAAACCTCAAAATCCGCATAGCCTTTTTCCGCTACGCCGACGCCCGCCAGGTTGACATCCAGAAGACCTTTGACATTGACCGGCAGAATCGCGCCGCCCTCGTCCAGAATGGCCTCCAGATGAACACCCCGCTCTTTGAGCACCTGACACATCAGCGAGGCGCCGGAATCCTTGCCCGCCATGGTTTCTTCATTATGCCCAAACAGGATATAAACGGAACGCTTCGGCACAAAGCCGTCCTCGAGCAGCGTTTCCACCGCGTCCATGACGCCAATCAGGTGGTTTTTGATATCCAGCGCACCGCGCCCCCAGATATAGCCGTCGGCTTCCTCTCCGCCAAAGGGATCGTGCTTCCAATCCCCCTCTGTACCGGGCGAAACGGGAACCACATCCTGGTGCGCCAGCATGGCAATCGGGTCTAAGGATGCGTCTGTGCCCTGCCAAAGATACATTAAACTTGCCTTGCCGACGATTTCCAGCGAAAGGTTTTCATGAATCAGCGGATACCGCTCTTTTAAAAACGCATGGAACGCATCAAATTGGCTCCAATCCACCAGACTGTCATCCCGGTTGGAGATGGTCGGAATTTTGATCGCATCGGAGAGATTTTTTTTGTACCGCTCTACATCAACGCGCTCCGGCGGCAGCGCTTTTGCCTCGTTATTTTCCGGCGTAAACATGGCTGCCTTGACCACGGTTGCCCCGAGCGCGGCAGCTGCTGCGCCAAGGGCGATTTTTCCGCCAAGTTTCATACACAAAACATCCTTTCTGTTTTCTGTAATAAATCAAATATTGCGCACAGGTGGGCGGAAACATACGCCTATCTGCTGTTGTTTTGCCGTCATTTTATACAATGCCTTCCAGGAAATTCACATCATAAACCCGCCCGTTCGGCTCGATGCGGAAGGTTTTGACTTCATGGGCTGTCAAATCGGAATAGAATCCGCAATCCAAAAGGCGGCTCATAACGCTGACGCGTGTCTTTGCCCGTCCTTTGGTTTCGTACAGCCGCAAAATCACGCTGCCGCTGCCGTCCTCGGCAAATTTCAACGCGGTGACGGCAATATTGTCCTGATCTATCTGCAAAAAGCCCGCCCTTTGCGGCGCTTCGCCCTTATGGTACCCCGCCAGAATCACATCAGGGCGGACATTGCATTGCAGCGCTTCGCGCACAATCTCCGATTCCGCCGCCGTTCCGGCATGGGGATAGATACCATATTCAAAGATTGCCAGCCCCTCATCGGTATAGCGGAAATCCGCCGGGGGTCTTGGGGAGAAGTGGTCGGCGGCAATCACATTGCGCAGCACCGTCAGCGAAAGGGTTGCGCCGGTGCAGTCGCAGCTGTAGCGCCCGTCGTTGACCACGCCGATACCGTACACCTCATCGCCGATTTGAGCGGTAACATCCGTCCATTTCTGACAGGGTTCTTCTGTGCCGACCGGCTCACGAGTCAGAAAACCGTTGGGGATTTCCGAGGTAAATACCGGTTGTTTGCCGCCGATGGTAAACGGAATTTTAACGATGGTAAACTTTTCCTGCCAAAGGGCGCGGCACTTGACGCGCAGGGTTTTTGCGCCCTCCGCCAAAATATAATCGCAGGAAAGGTAAGACTTTTCATAGGTATAGCGCATGCGCAGTACGGCGCGCACGCCGCTTTTTTCCACCAGCTCCATGCTGTGAAGGTGCATATCGCCGATTCTTTCATCAAACCGGAACACACCGTGCGCCCAGGTATCCGTCTTGTCATCCCGCAGAACCGCAGGCACCGCCAAGGTATTGCCGCCGCATACATCCACGCCGGTTTCTTTCAGCAATAGACGCACAATGCCGCCGGTGTTTTTATCAAACTCCGCGCGTAAATATTCGTTTTCCAAAAAAGCTCTGCCGGCTTTGATATGTGATTTTGCCTTTACGCCGCCGTCATCGGTTTCGCCGAGCCAATAGGTGCTGTAGCCGAACGCGGGAACCTCCGCCAAAAACAGCGTATCCTGATGGCTGTCGTTGGAGCGGGAGGAGCGGACATTGGAGAACAGCACCGGCATATGCTCGCTGTCATATACCCGCGCGGAAGAGCCGTTGACCTGAACCGGCACACGGACGGTATGGGAAAGCGCATTGAATACCACCACCGGACGCAGAAAATCCCGTCCGCCGCTCTGGTGGCGCACCGTGCCGTCCACCGCGTCAGACACCCCGTCTATCCAGGTATCAATCCCGCGCGATAAGCGCAGCAGCGCGTTGGTTTTGGTCTCTTCGGCAATGGTCTGCGCGTGACCGTAAAAATCCCGCGCCTCTTCATATGCCTCCGCTATCGAGCAGCCGCAAAGAATATCATGGAACTGATTAAAGCAAACTTTTTCCCACGCGGACGCCAATGCGCCGGTTGCCGCTTCGCAATTGACCTTTGCGGCGGCAAGGGTATCCCACACTTCAGCGGAATACAGATTGTTTTCCGCCCGGCGGTTTTCCGCCTTCACCATGGAGGTCGCGGAATAGCAGCCGCTGGCATGGTGCTGCAGCTCCCCTTTCCAAACCGGCAAATCCACAAGGGTATGCTTCAGCTCGTCAAAATAGCTGTCCGGATCGGAAAAAACAAGGTTTTCATCTCTTTCCGCCAAGCTCTGTAAATATTCAATATCGCCTTTGGTCGGACCGCCGCCATGGTTGCCGACGCCATAGAACAGCATCATACCGTGGTCCTGCTGCGCGGCAAGGCTTTCCAATGTTTTCAGGCTCTTATCCAGCGTTGCGCGGCCGTGGTCGCCGTAGCCGGTGGGGATGTGATATGCCAGCACCCGCGAGCCGTCCGGGCTTTCCCACCAGAAAGGTCCCAGGGGCAAATCCGGGTTTTCCTCCGCGCTCGGGCGCATAAAAACATATTGGTTCATGCCCGCCTGTTTCAGCAGCTGCGGCAGCATGGCATTGTGACCGAAAGAATCTACATGGTAGCCGGTTTTACATTTCACACCGAATTTTTCATCGAAATACAGCTGGCTGTAAAGCAGCTGCCTTGCGAAGCTCTCGCCGGAGGGGATATTGCAGTCCGCCTGCACCCACATACCGCCGACCGGCACCCATTTCCCGTCGCGAATGGCGTTGCGAATCTCCCGGAACATTTCGGGATCGACTTTTTCCACCCATTGATAATAGGCGGCGGAGGAACAGGTAAACACAAATCCGCCGTATTCATTCAGGCGATCCAGCGCGGAGCGGAAGGTTTGCAGCACTTCTGTCTGCCCTTCCGCACGCCGCCAAAGCCAAACCGGATCCAAATGCGCATTGCCGATCAGATGAATTTTTCTACTGTTTGCCATATCCGTCGCCCCCTTAATCGATAAACCCGTAATATTTGCCCAGCCAGTAAGCAAAGGTGTATACATAACAGCTCTCTACCGACTGCAAGTCGCCCTGTATGTTTTCATAATAGGCGTTATAATTGCGGTCATAGCGGTCAATGGGCAATTCATCCGGCTGCATCAGCCAGCTGGTTTCATAGCCGCCGCCGAACATGGTACGGCGGGGCTGGTCGCGGCGCACCATGTTGATTCCCGCTTCCAGGCGGCTGACATTATTATGATAAAACCAGTCCGCAACGGCCTCTTCATCCAGCGGATAATCGGGACAGACCAATTTGCAGGGATAAAGATACCCGGGATTTACCTCGCGCAGCAGAGTATGATCCCAGGTGCGCAGGGCTTTGCGGTATTTTTCCTTTAAAACCGGATCGTCTTCCAGACCAATCAGCCCCCAAAAGGCACAGACCGCCAGCATATTATCGCCGTACATCAGCTCCTCGGCACAATCATTGCCGAAAGAATACGCCATATGGGTAAATCTGTCCAGATGCAAAAGGGGCAATTCGTCATAGTGGTATTCTTTTATCAATTTGTTATAGTGCTGCTGCCATTTGCCCGCCTCGCCGGTAATGTGCATGGTCACTTTCAGGTACATCAGCAGTTCCGCCGCGTTCAGGCAGGCATCCGCCCAGCCGGTGGGGATTGCAAAATAGCCGGGGTTCCAGCGCGCCCAGGTGGTGGGCTTGCCGTCCGCTTCCAACAGCATATAGCCGTTGTCGATAATATGATTCATCAGATTCCGGCAGGCGGTGACAATCAGCTCCCGCAGCTCCTCGTCCTCGTCACAGAGCAAATCATAGGCATACATCATATTCAAAAAATGCAGCGTCAGCTCATCGCTGGAGGTATCGCCCTTGTAGCGAATCCCCGCATCACTGTAGCCCAGGCTGCGGTAAAGCCGCGCCAGCCTAGCGGGAACCGGCTCGCCGGCTTTGACCTTCATACCCACCATGCCCCGTTCACGGGCAGCGTTGGTATTCAGGCAGACCGCCGTGCCGTCCTCCTGTTTTTCAAAAAACAGACCGTCATCGGGCAATGGCTCGTCCGGCGCCAAATAGGTGCGCGCCACAAAACCGTCCCCCCGACCGGAAATATACATCAGCAAAAGGCACGCTTCGCACGCCCGGTATGCCAGGGCTTTGGCATTCATGGTATCCGGGGCATTCGGGCCTTTCTCCCGTTTACAATAGGCATAATGGAACATTTCGCCTATGGCATAGGCGGCGGTAAAGCAACCGTCGTTATCGGAATGCCCGTAAGATACGGCTGAGTCGATATTACGCGGCTCATTCAGGTGTTTGTCGGTGACCATGCCGCGCCGATCCACCGCCTTGCGCGTTTCTGCCAAAAGCAGCTTTGCCTTTTCCTCGCAGGTGATTTCCCGCATTTCGATACGCGCCACGCCGGTTCTGCACTGAACCCATATAACCGTGCCGTCGGCATACATGGATTTGACCTCGTTGTCCGGCAAATACCGCTGGGCGCTGAAATACATCACCCGAAACGACGCCCGCTCGGCCGCCGGGTCATAAGCCGTAACACCGGTGGGCGAGCCGTACCAGTGAATCCCGTCCGCTGTAACGGCTTCGCAGGTATAGGAATCCGGCGCAGAGGGCAGCGGATAGGGAAACTCCGTTAAATCCGGTTTTTTTTCAGCAGCATAAAAAAGATCCCCCGGCACCTTATCAGAATACAGAGGTAAAATGGTTACGAATCTGCATTTGTGTTTTTGCAGCTTATACGGTCCTTCCATAGCATTGCTCCTCATTCATCAGAATCGGCGCCGGAATCACCGCCGCGTTCCCGACGCCGTTGCTTTGCCGAAAATACGCTTTTCGACAAAAAATCATCCATGCACAATTATACAAAAATTTTCCGTAAAAAGCAAGGTTGTTTCGTCTAATTTTTCAATGTCTTATAAAAATTGTTCCACCGCATGCATCGCAGTCGCCAAAAGCGGGCGATTGGCTTCATAAATGCCGTCAAAATCCGAAAGCGGCAGCGGACTGACGCCCTGCCCGCATTCAATCGTATAACCGGGACGGTCGAAGTTTTTAATAAACCAGTCCTTATAGCCGGCATAAGAGGAATACTCCGGCGTCAGCTCCAGCGAATAGCCGGACGCCGCAGCCAAAAGCTCACCGATATGCAGGGAATGCGCGGGTTCATAGCCATTGTATTTCCAGTAGATAAAGTTCCCTTGTGTATGATAAGCCAGAATCATGGAAAAATCCTGCCGCAGCGTATACTCGTACAAAAAACGGCTTTCCGGCGCGGAAAGCGGCGCAAAGCCCACAAAATCCCGCGGCGCGGGAGAAACGAACCCGGCGGCATATTTGAGCCGACGGGCTTTCACCCAGCCGGCAGGATAATTCAAATTCAAATCAGTGCCTAAAATATTGGCTTTCCAGCCGTCAGGGTACGGGACGGCTGGGTAATTTTCCGCAATAAACCCGGCATTCTCCTGCAAAACCCCTTTGAAAAAGCCATTGACCAAATCCACCCCGTCTGGATTGACCATGGGCAGTACGATGAGCCTTACCGCCTGCCAAAGCGCCGCCGCATCCAGACCGGCAATCTGGGTCCCTGTCTGCACGGCATCGGCATACTCTTCAACAAATTTCAGCACCACCGGCGTAGTTATCCACTCGTTGGCATGGTGCGCGGCGCTGACAAACAGGGTTTTCTCCCCCTGCCCCAATTGCAGCACCTGCAAATCGCTGCCCGCTACGCTTTTGCCGATGCTTTCAATGCGGATAAAATCGTAGCGCGCAACGAGCCGCCGCAGAACGCGCAGCATAAGCTCGGACGAATAGGGAACGGTTGTCGGAACAATTTGCTCTGTCATGATACCACCTCTGCACCATTTTATGGAAAAAGCCGCCAATCTATGCGCGCATTAAAAACACAGGTTTCGGCATATGTGTTTAGAAAAATACAAAATATCTTCCCATAAAACAGAGATTGACAAATGCGTCCGAACCATATACAATAGGATTGAAAAAACGTATAAGGGGAGGAGATATCCATGCCGGACAGACGAATCAAACGCACGAAAACCAATATTTATACGGCGCTTGTTTCTCTGTTGTTTGAGCGGGATATTCGCAATATCACAGTAAAAGAGCTGTGCGAAAAAGCCGACGTCAACAAAAGCACCTTTTACCTGCATTTTATGGACATTTACGACTGCAAGGAAAAGTGGCAGAACGAAATGTTCGATGAAATTTTATCCAAGGTAGACGATTTCAGCCTTGACAAAGTGGTTCATGCGCCGGAGGTATATATTCGCTCTGTCGTGACCTATTTTCAGGAAAACCTGGATTTTTATCAGAAGCTTGCCAGTTCCCCTTTGGCACCGGAATTTTCCTATAACTTAAAAAACAAGCTCAGCGAAAAAATCATTGCGTCCAATAATTTGAGTACCACCGATAACCAGTGGGAAATTACCATGGTCGCATTTATTATGGGCGGCATTATGGACTCGTGCCTTATCAACATTTCTCATTTTGATACGGAAAAGCTCATAAATCTGCTCAATCAGCTCAGCGACAGCATTGCCCTATATATCAAAACACACGAGAAACCAAAAGAGAAAAATTAAGCCAGCCGCCGATAAAAAATCGGCGGTTTTTTTATTGCAAAAAAACCGTATGTCAAAGCGGCAGGCAACAAAAACCGTCAAAAAAGCGCAAAATTTTTTATTTTTTTTGAAAAAGTCTTGACATGCTGTGCATCACACACTATAATATACACACACAATAAAGTGCGAGGTGATGGCATGGACATCGCGCATACTGTGTCCGGCTTGATTCTGGAGCTGCGGCGCGGAACGCTGATTTTGCTGGTGCTCAGCCAGCTGCGGGAGCCGATGTATGGCTATCAGCTGGTCAAACGGCTGAATGATCATGCGGTTCCCATCGACGCGAATACCCTATACCCCCTATTGCGGCGGTTGGAGGGGCAGGGGCTGTTAGCAAGCTCCTGGAATACCGATGAAAACAAGCCCCGTAAATACTACCAAATCACACCGGAGGGAAAACAGGTATACAATGCAACAAAAACCTATTGGCAGGACTTTTCCGCCAATGTGGACCAGTTACTGGAGGTAGACCAATGAACCATGATTTGATCGAGCGCTATATTTATGCAGCCGTCAAGCCTCTGCCCCATAAAATACGAAACGATGTTTCCAGAGAACTGCATGGCTTAATCGATGATATGCTGCTGGAGCGGTGCGGCAATATGCCCCCGACTGACAAAGACATCCGGGTGGTGCTTGCTGAGCTCGGCACGCCAGAGGAATTTTCCGAAAAGTACAACGACAATACCCAGACGGCGCTGATTCCGCAGCCCTATTACGCAACCTATCTGCTTCTTTTAAAAATTGTTCTGCCCGTTGCCGCCGGGGGAATGGCGCTGGCGTACCTGATTCGCTATTTTGTTGAACCGCTGGATGGGCTTACGGCGTTGGGGGAATGGTTTGCCGCAGAGGTGAGCGGTCTGGGGGTCGCGTTTACGGTACTGACCGCGGTGTTTGCCATTCTCGCCCAAAAGAAAGTGCCCCTCAGCGAGCGTCTCATGGCGGACGAGCTGCCGCCGGTACCGCAAAAAGATGCAAAAATTCCCCGGTGGGAATGTATTGGCGGCATGGTATTCTGCGCCGCTTTCGCCGTGCTCTTCCTGTTTCTGCCGCAGCTGTTTTTCGTTATCATTGATTACGGCAGCCGCATTCCGATATTCAGCGCCGAGGGCATGGCGGAAAGCTGGTATCTGCTGGTTGCGTTCGCCCTGTTTGGCATCCTGCGGGAGGCAGTAAAGCTCAAACACGGGCAATACAACAAAACCGTGCTGACCGTGACGGCAATTTGCAATTTCTGCTCGGCGGCGCTGGCCATTTGGTGGCTGCTCGGCGGCGAAGTGTTGAACCCGGATTTTCTTGCTGCCATCTCCTCGGTTTTCTCCTCCGAAAGCGCCGCGCTGGTTGGTCTGTTCGAGCATTTCCAGCTCCTTTTTCTGGCTGTTATCCTGCTTGCCCTCGTATTGGATACGGTGGAAGCCATCGTCAAAGCCCGTTGGCAGGCGACAGAACCCCATACGAACTGAAAAGCTACATTTTAACGAAAGAGGTACTATTATGAAAAAAAAATTACTTGTCATCCTTTCCTGCCTGCTGGCGCTGACCCTAAGCGCCTGCTCCGTGAATATCAACACCGGCGATGGTCAAAGCGCAGGCACCTCAGCGCCGGATGCTTCCGGCAGCGCAGCACCAACCGAAACAGAAGAGGTCGTGGAACAGGATGCCTTTACCAACGCCCAAGGCGCTGTGATTGCGCCAAATGCTAAGGGGATTCGGGTTTCCCGGGCTTTGCGGATCTATGAGGAGGCGGCGCAGCGAATCAAAACCGAAGCGATTGGCTTCAGCCGCACCCACTGGCAGGATTTTAACGATATCAACGCCATTGATTCCACCGGTATTGCGGATTTTGTTTTGACCATTGTCTCGAAGAACACCGTGCCGAACAATTCCGCCCAGGAAGCGGCGCAGAATCCTCAGACCTTCGCCAGCGGAGATGCCGCATCCATTCGGGAGAACTTTCCGCTGTTCGGGTTCGATTCCGTCTATGTGGAAAGCGAGAACAACGACTATATCGCCGGAGCGGAATACATTGAAACGGATAACTACAGAGAATACTATATCTATTTCCGGGACGCTCTGAACCCGAAAACCGGCACCGCGGGCTTCGGCGGGCTGATGACGCCCTTTGACCGGGAAGAGGTGCTCGACGGCATTCGCAACTATGGTATTCTGGTCGATGAGTCCTCGCTGAAGCTGGACTGCACCTATTCGGGCTGTTACATGATGTTCCGCATTGACAACGACGATAACCTGATTTATCTGGAGCAGAACCTGTACGCTACCATTGACGCCAAGGCGGAAATTGACCTGGTTGTCCAGTCCACCAACTTTATGAACGGCACCTGCCGCTATGAGGAGCACTATACCTACAGTCAATTTACCTATTAAGTTACCATAAAAACGCGCAGGCTTCGGCATGATTTGCCGAATTACCTGCGCGTTTTTTCATAGTTCAAAACAGAACGCGGCTGATGTTTTCACAGAGCCCCCTGCCCCGCCGCCATAGAATCAAGAAAAGCCAAAAACAGCACAGACGATCCGGTTTTGTATCTGCCGAACCTTCTGCGCTGTTCTTTTGCTGTCATTTTGTGATACTGCCGAATGATCATCGACAGCAGGGGGATTCCGTGGATGAATCCTTATGCCTCGTAAACGCTGACCTTTTTGCGGTCTTTACCCATGCGCTCAAAGCGAACCGTACCGGTTACTTTAGCATAAAGGGTATCGTCGGAGCCTTTGCCGACATTGTTGCCGGGGTGGATGTGGGTGCCTCTCTGGCGAACCAGGATGGTACCGGCGTTTACGGTCTGACCGTCGGCTCTTTTGACGCCGAGTCTTTTGGATTCGGAATCACGACCGTTTTTGGTGGAACCCATACCTTTTTTATGGGCAAACAATTGAATATTGATTTTAAGCATTGCTGCACACCTCCGAATAGGATAACTGAATCAATTTTACTGCTACTTGTTCCGGGTACTGCTCGCTGAGCTGCCTGAGATGGAGCGCCAATCCTTTTAAAAGGTTCTGCGCTTCGGCATTTTGCTGCCGCAGCTTCAGGGAAAAGAAGCCGTCCCGCATGGATATGGCGGCGTCGGCGCCGAGCACATCCGTTATGGTGTTGGCGGTAAGATAAACGGCGGACGATACGGCGGCACAAACAATGTCCTCCCCTGCCCGAGCCGTCTGAGTGGCGTGACCGCTTACGGTAACGGCCGTAAAGCGCTTACCGCAACACACAAAAAGCGCCCTGGTCATCAGGCTTTGATTTCGCCGATTTCCACTTTGGTATAGGGCTGACGATGACCGAGTTTGCGTTTCTCGTTCTTTTTGGGTTTATAGGTGAACACGGTAATCTTTTTGGCTTTGCCGTTCTTTACGACCTTTGCTGCCACCGTAGCGCCCTGGACATAAGGAGCGCCGGCTTTGATACCGTCGTCGCCGCAAACGGCAACCACTTTGTCAAACACGATTTCCGCGTCTTCTTCGGCGTTCAGCTTTTCGACGAAAACCACATCGCCGGTCTGCACTTTGTACTGCTTTCCGCCGGTTTCAATAATTGCGTACATGAAAAATACCTTCTTCTTTCAGACTCGCTGTACGGGGGTGTGCCCTATGGACACTTCCAGGCATACTGCCACCCGGGACATGCGGCTAAAATAGTTTAGCATAATACCGGTGGGATGTCAAGAGAAAAAACTGTTTTTCTTGCCAATGCTGCGTCTAAAAGGCATTCGGAATGAAGTTTACGGTGTATTTGGTCGGGCTTTCAAACAGCACCTCGGCGATGTCAAACCGCAACGGCGCTGTTTCGTCGTAGAGCCGGTGCGCTACCGACGCGGCAAAGCGTAGGTTTTCCTGCTTTTCCCAGTCCACATTTTCCGCCGGCGGCAGCAGGGCGCCGGGTGCGCGGGTTTTGACCTCGACAATGGATAAAACGCCGTCCTTTTGGGCGATGATGTCAATTTCCGCCCTGCCGACGCGAAAGTTGGTATTCAGAATCAAATAGCCCCGATCACGCAAATAGCGCACCGCGAGCACTTCGCCCCACAGACCGGTTTTCTGCTTTTCATTCAGCATCTTATTTCTCCGAAAGGTTCTTCAAAAAACTGCGGCGGTGCACCGGCGAAATGCCGTATTGCTTGAGTTTTTCGTAGTGCAGCCGGGTGCCGTAGCCTTTGTGACGAGCAAATTCGTATTGGGGGTACTGCTCGTCCAATTCCTGCATATACCTATCCCGGGACACCTTTGCCAAAATCGAGGCGGCGGCGATGGAATAGGAAAGGGAATCACCTTTGACCAGTGTGCGTTCTTCGGCAAGATCTGTGTGGGGGGCGCGGTTGCCGTCCACCAAAAGGCAGTCCGGCTTTACCGACAGCCCTTCCACCGCCCGGCGCATGGCAAGAAAGGTGGCGTTCAGGATATTCAGGCTGTCAATCTCCTCTACGCTGGCCGTGCCGATCGCCCAGACCGCCTCGCTTTGCACCAGCGAAGCGAACAGCTGCTCCCGTTTTTTTTCGCTGAGCTTTTTGGAATCGTTCAGCCCTTCCAGATAAAACCCTTTGGGCAGAATACAGGCTCCGGCGAACACCGGACCCGCCAGCGGTCCTCTGCCTGCTTCGTCCACACCGCAGACGATGGCAAAGCCCTCGCGGTGCAGCGCTTCTTCATAGGAAAAATCAATCATATCCGCGCCTCCTTCGGCGGTCGTTCAAAGGACAGCTTGCCCAGTTTTCCGGCGCGGAACTCGTCCAAAAGCGTGGTGGCGGCGCGCAGGGTGTCCACTTCCCCGCCCCGCATCAGCATGCCCCGTTTTCTGCCCAACAGCTCGAGCATTTCGTAATCCGTCAGCCCCGCAAGGTCGGTCATGCGGTACCGCTGGGAGAGCATATCCGGGTAGCCATCCGCCAAAATCGCCAATAAACGCATGGCAAGAAGCTCAACATCCACCACCTGATCCTTTACACCGCCGGTAAATGCGAGCTTATCCCCCACCGCCGGGTCGTCAAACTTCGGCCAGAGCACGCCGGGCGTATCCAAAAGCTCAATACCGCCGCCGATGACAAACCACTGGTTATTGCGGGTTACCCCCGCCCGGTCCTCCACCTTGGCTTTGCTGCTATGCGCCATACGGTTGATGAACGAGGATTTGCCGGTATTCGGAATGCCCACCACCATCACCCGCAGGGGCTTTCCGGGCATGCCCCGCTCGGAGTTTTGGCGAATGCGATCGGCTAAAACCTCTTTGACCGTATCCCGGTACCGGTTCAGCCCCTTGCCGGAGCGGCAGTCCACCGGCAGCACGGCGGCACCGTTTTTTCGGAACCAGTCGCACCACTGGGCGGTGACGGCACTGTCCGCCAAGTCGCATTTATTTAATAGGTATATCACCGGTTTGCTGCCTATCAGCTCTTCCAGTTCCGGATTCTGGGAGCTTTGGGGAATACGGGCGTCCAAGAGGACGGTTACCGCATCCACCAGCGGCAGCATCTCTTTGATTTTGCGGCGGGTTTTCGCCATATGCCCCGGGAACCACTGTACGGTTTGCTTTTGATTGTCCGGCATTATTTTCCCTTCTTTCAAAAAAATCCGATAACCGCAAAAAGCCGCTATCGGATTTCTGGTATCTATTGGATTGTCTTATTCCTCACCGACGGCTCGGCGGAAGGATTCGTAAATATCCCACTGACCGAACGGCACGATACGACCAATCGCCTTGCCGAGGATATATTCTTCCCGGCAAAAGCCAACCAGCGTCGAGCGGCTGTCGGTGGAGCCGTTGCGGTTATCGCCGCACATAAACACATAGCCATAGGGCACATACAGCGGGAACTGCTGGTCATATTCGGTCTGGCGGGTAGTCGGCGTATTGACATAGAACGACTCATCCAGCGCCACATCGTCTACATAAACAATGCCGGTTTCGTAGTCGATATCTACCTTTTGCCCGCCGACGGCAATCACGCGCTTAATCAGCGGCTCGTCGAAAGCGCTGGGCGGATAGGAAACAATAATATCGCCGTATTCCGGCTCATCATACAAAGGGGATACCAACAGCCAGTCGCCGCTGTTCAGGGTCGGCAGCATGGAAGTACCGCGAACCCCGACCGGACGGGCAATAAAAACAAAAACAACCGCAATCACCACCAGGGCGGAAACAAAAACCGAAACCAGCTCAAAGGCGTTGGACGCAATAGTAATGCTGACCTTTTCGTCTTTTTTTGTCTTTTCGGGTTTCTTTTGTTTTTTTGCCTTTTTCTCTTGTTTTGGCTTTTCCGGCTCTGTGCCGCCGGAAAAAGACAGCGGTTCTTCTATGACCGCTTCACCGGACGACTGCGCCGGGGCAGGCTGTTCGGGCGATGGCTGCGCCACCGGCACGGCGTCCTGCGGGGTCGGTTCGACCGGCGTTGTATTTTCAGCCGTGGTATCTATGGAATTTTCATTCATAAACCAATCTTCCCTTCGGTGAAACCCAATGGGGCTCCAGAAAAGCAAAAGGGAGCCGATAAAGACTCCCTCCCCTTGTTTGTGTTTTCAGAGGGACTATGCCCTTGCATTCAGCGAATCTGCTCTTTGACTTTCGCGGCTTTACCGACTCTGTCGCGCAGATAGTAAAGTTTGGCTCTGCGAACACGACCGTATCTGACGATTTCGACCTTCGCCACATTGGGGGAATGCAGGGGGAATACCCTTTCGATACCTACGCCATAGGAAAGGCGGCGCACAGTAAAGGTTTCGGAAATACCGCTGCCCTTGCGCGCAATCACGGTACCCTCGAAGACCTGGATTCTCTCTCTGTCGCCCTCGCGAATTTTTACGTGAACTTTGACTGTGTCACCCACGCTGAACTGGGGGACTTCCGATTTCAAGCTGCTTTCGGAAATCATTTTTAAAGCGTCCATATAAACCTCCAAAAAATTTTCAGCCGTTCATACCTTTAAGAAGACACAAGTTCCTAAACCAGAGGACCGACCGCTTTAATGTAATCTGCGTTACACTAACCGCCGTCCGACCGCAATCGGACGCAAAAGAACGCTTGTATATACTATCACAAGTGAGAAGAAAAAGCAAGCACTTTTTTTAATATTCACCGTTTTCGGCATATTTTATTCCATGCCGCGAATGGCCGCGTTGGGAAGTTTGTCGCGGACAATGGCGAGATATCCTCGCATTTGCTCGTCTGTGGGAGCGTGCAGTCCCTCACGAATCAAATTGCCGCTGTCCGCAAAGGGCTGTAAAAAGTAGGGCGAATCCCCCGCGAGCCAATCGGCAATGGCGGAAAAATCTTTGGCACTGTGCAGCTCCCGCACCACCGTGGTACGGAATTCATGGGCGAGGCCTGATGAGCGAATCAGCTCGGCCGAGCGCGTAATATCCGAAAGGGGCGCCGCCTTCACCCCGGCGGTTTCGGCATAGCGGGACGGAGCATTTTTAATGTCCATTGCCACATAATCCACCAGCTGTTGCTCGATTAGATTTTGCAGCCGGTCAGGGAAGCTGCCGTTGGTATCGAGTTTGACCAACAGCCCCAAATTCTTTATTTTTTGCAAAAAGGACGGCAGCTCCTGTTGCAGCAGCGGTTCGCCGCCGGTAATACAAACGCCGTCCAATATTTTTTTTCGTTTATCCAAAAATACTAAAACCTCGTTTTCATCGAGGGGCTGCTCCTCTTCATAGACCACCAGGGCGTTATGACAAAAAGGACAGCGAAAATTGCACCCGCCAAAAAAAATGGTTGCGGCGACTTTGCCGGGATAATCGAGCAGGGTGGTTTTTTGCAAGCCCTGAATATTCATTACAGTTCACCGTTCTTTTCGATTAGTTTTTCCGTAATGGCTGCCGCCGTGCCGATGCAATCCACACAGGTTTTGCGCCGCTTGTAATAATCCGGCGTACGTTCCTCCGGCTCGGGATTGGATGCGCCCTCGCCGAGCGAGAGCAGCTCCCGGCAGAGTATCGAGCCGTATTGGTCCCGAAACGCTCCTGCCATTTTTTGAATACGGGCATAATGGCTGGCTTTTTCCGCGCCCGGATGGGGCTGGTCGAACCCATACAGCAGTCCGGCGACCATCGCCATGCCGCTGACCGCGCCGCAAACTTCCCGCAGCCGCCCCAGTCCGCCGCCGAACGAAGAAGCAATGCGCAGGGCGGTTTTCTCATCGAGACTGGTTTTATCGGAAAACGCCAGCAGTACCGACTGGGCGCAGGTATACCCTTCTAAAAAATAGGCGCGGGCTTTTTCTTCGTAGCTCATTGGGAACCCTCCTGCTCCCGCAGATAATCGCAGGCGCCCAGGGCGGCAATGGTGCCGTCGGCGCAGGCGGTGGTAATTTGCCGGATTTTTTTTGCGCGGCAATCCCCTGCCGCAAACAAACCGGGTACTGCCGTTTGGCAGGCTTCGTCCGCCGGGATATATCCCATGGAATCCAGCGTCAGCAGACTTGCAAACGCCTCGTTTTGCGGCTGCAAGCCTATCGCGACAAACATCCCTTCGCAGTCCATGATCTGTTCGTCCGCGCTGCCCACGGCTTTGATTTTCATGCCGGTCAGCTCCTCGGCGCCCAACAATTCCTTGACGGTATAGCCGGGCATCAATTCCACATTCTCTTTTTGCGACAGGGCATTCAGGAGTTTTTCCTCGCCGGTAAATTCCGGCAGGTTCTGCACCACGGTCACTTTTTCGCACAGGTCTGCCAAAAGCATTGCCTCTTGCAGGGCAGAATTGCCGCCGCCTATGACGGCGACCTTTTTGTTTTTATAAAACGCGCCGTCGCACACCGCACAATAGGACACACCGTGACCGCACAGCTCCTGCTCCCGCGGAACGCCTAACGGTCGGTGCTTTGCGCCGGAAGCGATAATCACCGTTTTCGCTTCATAGGTACCATCAGCGGTAGCCGCAAGGAAACAGCCATTTTCTTTTTTCAGCGACAGTACCTCGCCGAAAGCAAATTCGCCGCCCGCCTCCAGCACCTGGGAAACCAGCGCATCAGCCAGTTCGTTGCCGCTGATACCGGGAAAACCGGGAAAATTTTCAATTTTCGGCGAAAAGGTCACCTGCCCGCCGAACGCGCCTTTTTCAAGCAGCAGCACCGATTTTTCGGCGCGCAGGGCATAGATGGCGGCGGTCAGACCGGCAGGTCCCGCGCCGATAATCAAAACATCAACCATTGGAAGCCCTCTGCTGGACGGAAAGAGAAGAAAGATACCCACTGATGGCGGATACACCGGTAAACCTGGCCGCTTCGCCGTCTTTTACCACAACCAGCGTCGGCGCCTGTTTGATGCCGTACTGCTCCGCCAGTTCGGGGGAATCCTCGGCAAGAATTTTTTCATACGCCACACCGGCTTTGTCCAAAAGCGAGCAGGCAATCCGGCAATTGGGGCAGGTGGCTGTGGCAAAAAGTAAGGTACCGTCTGCACCGGCGCTGCTTTCCTGCTGGGGCTCGACCGGTTCTTCGGCTTTCTTGGCGGCGGCGCGCACCCGCGCTTCGTCTATTTTATAGACTTTCCGCTCGCGGAACTCCTCGGTTTTGCCCGCGTTCCAGTTCTGCACCGGGCGATAATAGCCGGTGATACGGCTGTAGACCTCGGTTTTTTCGCCGCAGGTCGGGCAGGTGTACTGCTCGCCCGCAATATACCCGTGGTCCTTGCAGACCGAATAGGTCGGCGAAATGGTGTAATAGGGCAATTTATAGTTTTCGGCAATTTTGCGCACCAGTTGGGCGGCGGACTGCCAGCTGGGCAGCTTTTCGCCCAGGAAGGTGTGGAACACGGTGCCGGAGGTGTACAGGGTTTGCAGCTCATCCTGAATATCCAGCGCGGAGAATACATCGTCGGTATAGCCCACCGGCAGATGGGAGCTGTTGGTATAGTAGGGCGTTTTGCCGTTTTCGGACGCGGTGATGATGTCGGGGAAGCGCTGCACATCGTGCTTGGCCAGACGATAGGAGGTGGACTCGGCCGGCGTGGCCTCCAGATTATACAAATCGCCGTATTCCTCCTGATAGTCGGAGAGGCGCTCGCGCATATGGTTCAGCACGCGCTTGGTAAATTCCTGCGCGTTTTCGTTTGTTAAATCGGCGCGGATCCACTTGGCGTTCAAACCGGCTTCGTTCATGCCCACAAGCCCGATGGTGGAAAAGTGATTGTCAAAGGTGCCCAGGTACCGTTTGGTATACGGATACAGCCCCTCGTTCATGAGTTTTGTGATAACGGTTCTCTTGATATGCAAAGAACGGGCGGAGATGTCCATCAGCTTATCCAGCCGCGCCATAAACTCCTCTTCGTTTTCGGAAAGGTAAGCGATACGCGGCATATTGATGGTGACAACACCCACTGAGCCGGTGCTTTCACCGCTGCCGAAGAAGCCGCCGCTCTTTTTGCGCAGCTCCCGTAAATCCAAACGCAGACGGCAGCACATGCTGCGCACATCGCTGGGCTGCATATCACTGTTGATATAGTTGGAGAAATAGGGGGTGCCGTATTTCGAGGTCATTTCAAACAGCAGACGGTTATTGAGCGTGTCGGACCAGTCAAAATCCCTGGTGATGGAATAGGTGGGAATCGGATACTGGAACCCGCGACCGTTGGCATCGCCCTCAATCATGACTTCAACAAAGGCGCGGTTAATCATATCCATTTCCTTTTTGCAGTCTTTGTATTTGAAATCCATCTCCTTGCCGCCCACAATGGCCGGAAGCTCCGCCAAATCATCGGGCACCGTCCAGTCCAAGGTAATATTGGAAAACGGCGCCTGGGTGCCCCAGCGACTGGGGGTGTTCACTCCGTAGACAAAGGATTCAATACACTTCTTGGTCTGCTCATAGCTCAGGTTATCCACCTTGACAAAGGGCGCAAGATAGGTATCGAAGGAAGAAAACGCCTGTGCGCCCGCCCATTCGTTTTGCATAATGCCGAGGAAATTGACCATCTGGTTACACAGGGACGCCAGGTGCTTGGCCGGCGCAGAGGTGATTTTGCCCGGCACACCGCCGAGCCCCTCGCAAATCAGCTGCTTTAACGACCAGCCCGCGCAGTAACCGGTGAGCATGGATAAATCGTGCAAATGAATATCCGCGTTGCGGTGGGCATTGGCAATCTCATCGTCATAGATTTCCGAAAGCCAGTAGTTGGCGGTAATGGCACCGGAGTTGCTGAGAATCAGCCCGCCGACCGAATAGGTGACGGTGGAATTTTCCTTCACGCGCCAGTCGGTCACCTTGACATAGCTGTCCACCAGCTCTTTGTAGTCCAAAATGGTGGATTTCATGTTGCGCACTTTTTCCCGCTGACGGCGGTACAGAATATACGCCTTGGCGACCTCGGAATACCCCGCCTGTACCAGTACAGCTTCCACGCTGTCCTGAATATCCTCAACAGCAATTAGATTGTTTTTTATCTTCGGCTCGAAATCCGCCGTTACTTTCAGAGCAAGAAAATCAATCACCGACGGGTGAAAATTGACCTCCTGCGCCTCAAACGCCATGGTAATGGCATTGGAAATTTTCTGTAAATCAAAATCGACGATTTTTCCGTCCCGTTTTACAACACTATACATCTGTGCTACCTCTCTTTCAAAAACCGCCCTCGGCGGTATGCTTATTATTTGCAACGGATACCATCTTATCACAAGATATAGGGGTTGTCAATAGAAAAACCCAATAAATTGCGACATTTTAGCGCGTAAAACACAAGATATTGTGTTTCACGGCGACGCAGACGAAGTGGGCGGCGAAAAATGAAAATTAGATGATTAAAACAGCAAGGAGCGGCAAAAACTATAAACGCAGGAAAAAACGAAAGGAAGTAGAGAACATGGATGTTCGCCGTGGTGATATTTACTTTGCAGATTTAAGCCCTGTGGTCGGCTCAGAACAGGGCGGCTTGCGACCGGTACTTATTGTGCAGAACGATGTGGGGAATCGTCACAGCCCGACGGTAATTGCCGCAGCCATTACCAGCCGAAAGACCAAAACCGACCTGCCGACGCATATTCGCGTCAGCGCGGACGGCAGCGGGCTGATGAAGGATTCCATTGTCCTGTTGGAGCAAATACGCACACTGGATAAAAGCCGCCTGCGTGACCGCATGGGCGCCCTGCCGACCCCGGAAATGAAAAAAGTCAACGCCGCCCTGTCGGTCAGTTTCGGCTTGTAATCGGCATTCACCCAACCGGCTGCCGCAACCAATTAGGGGCTGTTGCATTTCGATACAAAAAGCGTTTTCTTCACCCTGAAGAAATACAAAGGTACCGCGAGCGGGCGAAAAACGCTTAGAAAGGCAAATTTATTTTATCCTTATAAAACAAGAACAGGACTGCCGCACATAAAAGCCTTTTGCTGCTTCTTTTTTATGTGTGACAGTCCCCGTTTTTATTCTTTTGTTTTTCGGTCTGTGCGAAATGCAACAGCTCCTTTTTTTCAGCATCGCTTCCCTGCTACGAACAATAGCTCTGCCAATCATTGCAGCAATCCTGTTTTTATATAAACAAAATGTAAATTCGTGTCAGATTTCTGTAAGATTCGCAGCGTTTTGTCATATATTATAAATCTGCTTCTCCGCTCATCGCGGGGCTTCTCTTGCCTGGGAAAGCCGGATTTTGATGGAATATACCAAGGGGGCAACTTCGGTTGACTATGGATATGATTCCGAGGGTCAGCGGGTCAGCAAAACCGTCAACGGCGTAAAATACGACTATTATTATGTCGGCGGCAAACTGATGGTGGAACACTGCCCGTCCTATACCCTGTTTTACAGCTATGATGCCAACGGTAATCTATATGCAATCAAAAAACAATTTTCCAATTCCAGCTACGAATATTATTACGCTGTCTGCAACAGCCGGGGCGATGTACTGGCTCTGTATAACGAGGGCGGCAATCTGGAATGCAAGTACCACTATGACAGCTGGGGCAAGCTCATCTCCGTTGTCGACCACAACGGCAACAGCATCACCGCCAAAAACCATATTGCAATCCAAAATTCCATCCGCTATCGCGGCTATGTTTATGACACCGAAACCGGTCTATACTACCTGAACAGCCGTTACTACGACCCGGAAACCTGCCGGTTTATCAATGCGGACAATCAAATTGCACTTGGTTATGATCTTTCCGGTGTAAATCTATATGCTTATTGCGGCAGCAATCCGATATCGAGAATTGATCCTACCGGAGAAAAATGGTGGCACTGGGCAATTGGTGCTGCCATCGTCGGCGCGTGTGCCGTAGCCACAGTTGTTACAGCCGGTGGCTTTGTAGCTGCGGCAGGTGCTGTTGCGGCGGTCGGCAGTGGTGTTGCTGCCGCAACAACCGCATCAACCGTAGCCGCAGGCGCATTTATCGGCTCGGCAACTGTTTATGGAATTGCCGTTGTGTCCGCAGCTTCCACATCAAGCACGCCTCAGGATTTTGCAGACAAGGGAAATTGGGGCACTGTTGCGGCAACAGCTGGCGGCGCTGTTGTGGGTGGTGCGGGTAGCTATGTAGTATCCAAAGCACAAAGCAGCCCAAATGTGCAAGATGACGAGCCTTTTTTGCCGGACAGCTTCTACTCTAAACATGCCCCCAAACAAAGCATTCCCAATTCGTCATATACAACTTACACATATAACAATTTCACCAAAAAATATGAACAATCAACGGCATATTATGATTTTGCTGGGCGGCAAACCATAAGGATCGACTGGACAAATCACGGATATTTCAATCACGGAAATCCACATATTCATTATACAACTTATAATTCACAGTATCGAGACGGAATAACTATAAGGTGGGATTAAGATGAATACAAGTCAAATAGAAGTTTTTCAAGGGAATAAAATTGAAATAGTAGAAATGACTCTTAAAAATGTAGACAACCATCTTGAATTATCGTGGAGAATATATTTTAAAGATACATTTTTCAGGATAACATTTTATAATGTTTCAAGGTTTAGAGTTGGAGAATGGTCGGCACCTTTAGAAGTTCATGGTTTTGAAATTATCAACCATTCTCAAAATAGTTGGGAAAAAGATTCCATATATGAGATTTGTGATTTTGAGGATAACTGTGTTAACTTTTTTTGTGAGTATTTTAAGATGGGTGAGTGATTAAGAGCATCAAAAGTTATAGTCATATTCCTGACGATTGCCGAGGTATCACAATGACGATGCTTGCTGACTGGGAGATAGCCATCCTTTTCAGTATGTAACCGCCCAAAGAGCAACACCCCGGAGGGAGGCGCTCCTTCCCCGGGGTACAAGGAAAAATCTATCTACAACCAGCTTTTACTACCTGAACAGCCGTTACTACGACCCGGAAACCTGCCGGTTTATCGATCCGGATGCCACAGATATTTTGACAGCGACTCCAATGGGGCTGACGGATAAGAGCCTGTATGCTTATTGCGACAGCAATCCTCTCTCCCGCGCGGATGTTGAGGGGGACTTCTGGCATATTGTTGTTGGTGCTGCTGTTGGTGGGGTCATTGGCGGAATCGTGAGCGTTGTATCCAATGCAGTGAGTGGTGAACCGTGGAATAAAGACCTTGGCACCGCAATCCTCGCCAGCGCTGCCGGCGGTGCACTGGGCGCAAGCGGCGTCGGCGCAGCCGGTATGATTGTTGGCAGCGCTGCCATTTCCATGGCGGAAAATACAATAAATCAGGTAAGTGAAAACAAGGGATTCCAGAATTTTAACATTGGAGATATGTTAATTGATACCGCAATTGGAGGCATCTTTGGCGCGATAGGAGGTCCAGGCACAGGCAATAAGCATTTGAACAACTTAGGGAAGCAGACGATAGTACGCACGAAAAATACAACAGTGAAAAAAGGCCTTCAAGCAGGCGCGAAGGAAGCAACGAAGGCTTTCAGCTATTATGGAAAGAACACTCGAAGCTACTATAGAGGCTTTATAAGAGGTATTCCTATAGGTTTTGCTTTAAATGGCAGTGAGTCTTTTTTGAAATCCGACTTAATGAAGCGCAATTATAGCCATTTATTTGGGGGCTAAGCTATGAATTTCAACCTGACTTTAGCAGAACAGCTTTTTATTCTGTCTGCTTATTCTTTGGGAATGTTCTTCAATATTCGCGGTTTTTTATCT
>CASFEZ010000034.1 GCA_949293815.1 uncultured Eubacteriales bacterium
AGTAATCTTAGGGCGGTTGCCGATTGCTTAAAAGCTCATTATGTTCCCGTCCGTGTCGGAGTGAACGGCGGTTCCTTGGATAAAAAGTACGCCCATCTTCCCGCCGCGGAAGCGATGTGCCAAAGCGCTTTGGAGTACTGCGCTTGGCTGGAAAAATACGGCGTTTACGATATAGTGGTATCGGTAAAGTCCTCCTGCGTCAGGGATATGATAGAATGCAACAGAATGCTCTCCCGCAGATGCGACTATCCGCTGCATCTCGGCGTTACCGAGGCGGGAACGGAGCGTATGGGGCTTATAAAATCTGCTGCAGGCATCGGTTTGCTGCTTTTGCACGGTATCGGCGATACCATTCGCGTTTCTTTGACTGCTGAGCCGGTAAAAGAAGTGTATGCCGGGCTGGATTTGCTGAAAGCCATTGGTTTGCGCAGTGGGGGGGTGCGCTTTGTTTCTTGCCCGACTTGCGGTCGAACCGCCATCGACTTAATTAAAATTGCCGGTGAAGTGGAGGAAAAACTCAGAAACTGCAAAAAAGACATTACGGTTGCCGTTATGGGCTGCGCAGTTAACGGACCGGGGGAAGCGCGGGAAGCTGATATCGGGCTGGCCGGCGGAAAGGGTGTTGGGCTAATCTTCCGTAAGGGGGAGATCATCCGCCGTGTACCGGAAAGCGATTTGGTTCAAGCGCTGTTGGAAGAAGTAGAGCGCCTTTGATTTTTCCCTGTATGAATGTTGATAATTTTTTCGGCTACTTGTTGATAAGTCGATGTTTTCCTGTTGAAAAGGCGTTGATAACCGGAGATAACTTGTTGATAATTTGAAAAAGTTCTTACTGTTCATAACTATGTCGATAGAATGCTGAAAAATACAAATTGTAAAAGTCTGCATTTGCATTATACAAAATGTAATCTGTAATACGGAGTGTAATATGCGTTATTTTGACCTGCATTGTGATACCATCACCGAAGCTTTCGCCCAAGGGCAGCATTTGCAAACGAATGGTTTGCAGGTTTCCTTTGCACATGCAGCTGTTCTTGAAAGATATTGTCAGCTGTTTGCTGTTTTTATTCCGGATACCTTGCGTGGGCAGGACGCTTTTGATTATTTTCAGCGGGTTGCTGATTTCTTCTATCAGGAGATTGCCGCTTGCTCTGCTGTTTCTTTATGGTGTCCAGATGCTCAGTCTGCGTCTCCGATTCAGGCGATTCTTTCTGTTGAGGGCGGAAGCGCCTGCGGCGGTACCATTGATGGGATATACGCTCTGCGCGAAAGAGGCGTCGCCGTAATGACGCTGACCTGGAACGGCAGCAATGAACTGGCAGGCGGTGCGTTTTCTGATCCGGATTGCGGTTTGACAGATTTTGGCAGAGAGGCTCTGCGGGCAATGGCTGCTTGCGGCATCATTCCGGATATTTCCCATCTCGGGAAGCGCAGCTTTTCGCAGCTTGTTGATGCGTATGACGGTGTTTTCATCGCTTCCCATTCCAATTATGACCTCACAGATAACAGATACGGCAAAGCCCGTAATCTGTCGGCTTCACAAGTGCGGGAATTAATTGTCCGCAAGGGACTTTTGGGGCTGAATTTCTGTCCGGATTTTCTTGGTGATAACGGCAATACCGGTTTTGAGGCTGTTTTACGCCATATTGATGCATTGCTGACATTGGGGGCGGAAGATATTTTGGCGTTCGGCAGCGATTTTGACGGCTGTCAGCCGGATCCGGTGCTTCGCGGTATTGACAAAGTACCAGCGCTGTATGATTATTTACATAGTGGCGGACTGCCCAAAACGCTATTGGATAAAATTTTTTGGGGAAATGCTGCTTCCTTTTTTACAAAGCAGCTGACGGGGCTTTATGAAAACAGGGATATTCAAACCGGATAGTTTATTCGCATTTTTTCTGTTCCCCTAAAAGCGGAAATGTGCGTTTTGCGTTGTTTGCCGTCTCTTTTTCAGTCCTTTTTAATGAAATTCTAATTATATGGTGATACTATGGTTTTTTTACCGGCCGATTATATGCGGCGATATAATATTCCGAAATGTGACGCGATTCCGACCGCATTCTCTTCGCAGCCGGATGACAGCTGTCCGTTCAGTGATGATATTTTAATACAGGACAGGAACCCTGATCGTGGTTTTCGCGGTGAATTATATTTGACCCTCGGAACACAGGAGGCGTACCCGCAGTCCGGCAAAAACTGTTATGATTTCTTTTCTTCTGCTTATAGCAGGTTCCGCGAAGAAAATGTGCATTTGTATCAGCTGTATGTATATCTTTCCGCCTATTACCGCACCCCCCTTGACGCTGCGGCGCTCAAGCAGCTAACCGAATATTTTCAGGTACTGCGCGATTATGGTCTGCGGGTCTTGCTGCGGTTCGCCTATGAAACCGAAAGCAACAACGCATGTCCGTCTACGCGCCTGATGAGCGAGAATATCCGCATCCTGAAAAAATGGATTGCTGAGAATGCGCAGCTGTTTAACGCGGTGGTTTATGCTGTGCAGCTGGGCATGTTCGGCTATTGGGGGGAAGGGCACTCCGAAACCAAACTTTGCGATAAAAAACGAATTATTCCCGAAGTGCTGGATATGGTGCCGCGCCATATGACAGTGATGCTGCGCCATCCCCGCTTCTTAAAATATGTACCGTTGGAGCAGCTGCGCCGATGCAGTATTCATGATGACTTTTTAATCGGCGTGGAACATCCGTGGGGGATGATTCCCTTTTCGCATCGTCAATTTTCTATGCTGAAAAATATGAACCGCCGTATGCTCTGCGACGGTGAAATGCCCTGGGGACGGGACAAGACGGTTGAAACTATTGACGCTTTGAGCTTTGTTTCTCAGTGCGTCGGTTATGGTTTGGGAACCTTGAGCGCCGAGCATAACTACAAAGAGGATGGGAATGCCTATCATTTGGAAAAATGGAAAAATGAATACATGTCTCTCGACACATTGAATGCCGCTAATCTGCCCTATTTCCCGTATCTTCTTGCCGATGGAAAAATATCGGTCTATCACTATCTGAAGTACCACTTGGGCTATCTGCTCGCTGTTTCCAATGTTACCAAATATGACGGCGCCTGTACTTTCTCTCTATATAATTTTGGCATGGGGGTGCCGTCCGGCTTCTCACTGACCTATATGCACGAGGGAGTGCGTGTGAACGAGGATATATCGGATTTATGCGCTTTCAGCGTAAAATCATTCACCATTGACGATGGCAGTCCGATCCGTATTGGTCATAATGCCCAGCCGGATTTGTATATTCGGCTGATGAATGCCATTACGCCGGACAAGGATGGGTATTATATCCTTTAATTGAAGCACATAACAAGAAAGGTCTGCTGCATTTAGCACAGATCGAAAAGTAAAAGAATAAAAAATAGGGACTGTCACACAATGGGAAGAAGCAAAAAGTCTTTCTGTGTGACAGCCCTTGTTTTTTATAATCCTTACCGGCAGCGAATGATTTGCATTTCGTCATCCGCTCCGTGAATAACCGCTTTGGTAATTTTCCCGTCTTTCCATTCGATGTCTACTTTCGCGCCGCCTTTCGCCCGTAAACCGTGAACAGAGCCGCTTTGCCAGGAGTCAGGCAATGCCGGCAGCAGCCAGATACGCTCACCGTCCGATTGCATCAGCATTTCCGCTATGCCGGAAAGTGCGCCGAAATTGCCGTCAATCTGAAACGGGGGATGCGCGTCAAACAGGTTGGGGTAGGTGCCGCCGCCGTAGAGCCTGCGCATAAATTTGGACAGCACCACCGGCCGCAGCTGCATATTTAAAAGTTTCAGCGCGTGGTTGCCATCGCCGAGGCGCGCATGAAAATTGATTTTCCAGCCAAGGCTCCAGCCGGTTCCGTCATCGCCCCGTGCTTCCAGGGTTTTTCTCGCAGCTTCTGCCAATTCCGGTGTTTTATCCGGTGTAATCAGCCTGGCAGGGTGCAGCGCGTATAAATGGGATATATGCCGATGGTGCGGCTCAGTCTCTTTTTCCTCTCGATACCATTCCATCAGCCGACCGCTGCTGTCTATTGACAATGGCAGCAGGCGGGGAAGCGCCTTTATCACGCGCTCTACAACCTCATTCCTTTGCTGTAATATTTCTGCCGCCTTTTTCGTATTCTCGAATAGCTCCCGAATGATTGACATGGTCATATGCGTTGTTTCGCTGACAGAACAAGGGCGCAAATCACGCCAAAAAGAATTTTCGGGGGAAGTAGACGGCGCAAAAATCAGATAGCCGTTTTCGTCCTCGGTCAGAACATCCAGATAAAACGCGGCGGCTTTGCAAAGAATCGGGAACGCCGTATCCCGCAAAAATTCCACATCGGCGGTGTATTCATAGTGCTCAAACAGATGCCGGCAGAGCCATCCGCCGCTCATGGGCCAAAACAGCCACTGAGCACTGCCTTGAACCGGCTGTGCGGCACGCCAAATATCCGTATTGTGATGTGCGCAAAAGCCCGCTGCGTGATAGTAGGCGGCAGCCGTTTTTTCGCCGGTGACGGAAAGCTCCTGAATCAGCCGAATAAGCGGCTGGTGCATTTCCGGTAAATCACACATCAGGGTGGGATAATAATTCATTTCGGTATTGATATTGGTTGTATAATCGCTGCACCATGGCGGGTTGAGCTTATCGTTCCAGATTCCCTGCAAATTCATCGCCTGCGAATCGGGCGTAGAAGCGCATATGGTCAGGTACCTGCCATAGTGAAAAAGCAAAGGATATAACCCCATATCGCTTTTATCTTTCAAAAAACGAATCAAGCGTTCATTGGTCGGCAAATCATCGTAGGATGCGCCGTCTAAAGTAAACTGCACGCGGTCATAATAACTGCGATAGCAGGCAATATGCTCTTTTTTCAGGGTTCCGAATGATTTTTCCGCTGCCTGCTTTACCTTATCAAGCACAGCATTTTGATATTCTTTCCCATCCAGGAAAGGATGCCGGTCGTAGCCGTTGAAGCTGCTTTCGCAAGATAAAAAAATGATGACATGGTTGGCACCACGAATGTCCGCGCCCTTTTCCGTTACCGAGCATAAACCGCCGTTTGCTTTTACCTTTACGGCAGTACGGAAGCGAATGCCCCTTTCTTCGTCCTTATCTGAATACATGATATTGCGCTGCGGAAAAGCGGAGCGATTGGGCTGTGAATCAAACGGGCATTCACCGTCCATATAATAGATGCCGTCCGAAAAGCCAAAACTGTGGCGTAATTTGCTTTTCAGCTTCAGCGAAAGGGAAATGCTTCCTTCCTGACTTGCCGTGCCGCGAATCATAAGGCAGCCTGCCGTAAGGCTGGTAAAATATTCCCAGCGATAACCAACACCGTTTCTGGTATAGGTTACCTCCGCAATAGCACGATCGAGATCCAAAACACGGCGGTACCCGCGAATGCGGCCGGTCGGTTTGGTTATAATCAAATCGCCCATTGGCATATATGCCTGCACATTTGCCGATGCAATTTCCCGTTCAATGATATCCTGCGCCCGGAGCAATTCTCCGCGCATGGCGGCGTCCCGTGCCTTAAAATAGCTGACATAGGCGCCCGCCTTGTTTTCGTCACGCGGATAACCGGACCACAATTCGTCATAATTTAAGCTGATTTTGTCTTCACCGGTTCCGCCGAAGACCATTGCGCCCAGTTTTCCGTTCCCGAGGGGCAAAGCCTCTTCCCATATCGTTGCCGGACTTGGGAAAAGCAGAGTATTCTTGTTCAAAATCATCACCTCATTTTCTATGATTATAGGGGACAAATAGGATTGTTGTCAATATCTATAAAAAAATATAATGATTCACAGACAAAAACAGTTGAGGTTTTTGTTTATTTGTGCTAAACTATGATGGAGTATCGTATTTTCAGTAGAATTCGGAGTTTTGCTATGCGTTATGTCATTATAGATTTGGAATGGAATAATGTTTACGTAAAGCGTTTGAATGGTTTTATCAATGAAATCATTGAAGTGGGCGCCGTTATGCTCGATGATTCCCTTGCCATTCAGGACGCCTTTTCATGTTTGGTAAAATCCCAGCTTGGGCGCAAGTTGAACAGCCATGTTAAGCAGCTGACGCACCTGTCCAACGAGGAGCTGAACGGTGCGGGGATTTCCTTTTCCAGAGCAATGGAACAGTTTTCCGCGTGGCTCGGCACATGGGACGATATTATTTTTCTGTCCTGGGGCAGCTGCGATTTGCGCTCACTTCTAGATAATTTTCAGTTTTTTTTGAAGGAGAATGCCATTCCTTTTGTTACGCAATACATTGATTTGCAGAATTATTGCCAGGGAATTGTAGCCTCCGGTACAACCAACCAGGTCGGACTGGCGGCGGCTGCCGAAAAAATAGGCATTGATGTCGAGCAATATAATAACCATCGTGCATTGGATGACAGCCTGCTGGCTGCGGAATGTCTGCGCAGAACCTATGATTCAGATAAAATCAGCCGCTATACCGAAGTCTGCGATCATGCGTTTTTCCGTCGGCTGAAATTCAAAACCGTTCCCATTACCGACATCAACGACCCTAAGGTCGATAAGGGGCTAATGCGTTGCCATTGTGACCGCTGCGGCGAGGATATGGAGTTGTTTTCCGACTGGGTTAGTGCCAATAACAGTTTTCGTTCGATTTTTGTCTGTCGGCACTGTAAACTCTATAAACGCTGCACGATAAAGTTTATTGAACTGAACGGCGGCATGGATGTTAAAATTTCTTACCGAACCGCCCATGAATTAACGGAGGCGAACAATGAACCATCGAAAACCGGCGTTTAAGTTTTTTTCTGTCTTACTGTCGTTTGTATTGCTTTGTTCCCTCTTTTCGTCCTGCGGCGATGATGCTTCCCCCGCCAAGCAGGATTTGACTGAAACAGGCACAACCGAAGAATCCGGCACAACCGCATTGCCTGTGAATGGTGTAGTCGGCAGGACGGAGTTCCGGGCTGTTTGGCTGAGTTATTCGGAAATCGGTGATTTGATTGCGCCGGATGCGTCCGGGTTTTATCAAACGCTTTTTGACCGTTTTTCCTCGTTGGCGCAATGGGGGTTTACTACGGTAATTTTTCATGCCCGTGCTTTCGGCGATGCATTTTATGCTTCGGAATACTTTCCGTGGTCATCGTATCTGACCGGTACGCAGGGCGTATCTCCGGGGTATGACCCATTGGAAATTGCCGTACAGGCGGCGCACGATGCAAATTTGGATATTCACGCATGGATAAACCCCTATCGTGTCAGCTACCAGACCGATATCCAGTCCCTCAGCGCAAGCAATCCGGCGCGGTTAATGGCTGAAAATGGTAAAACGGAAAATCTATTGCTGACAGAGAGCGGCATTTATTACAATCCGGCTTCTTTGGAAGTGCAGGAGTTGGTTCTGAACGGGATCCGCGAAATCATTGCCCGTTATGCGGTGGACGGCATACATATTGACGATTACTTCTATCCCACCGATACCGGCTCGGCAGATATGTCTTCTTTTTTGTCCTATGTTCAGTCCGGCGGCAGCCTGACGCTTGAGAATTGGCGGCGTGCCAATGTTTCCGCGCTGGTCAGCGGTATGTATGCGGCAGTTCATGCACAAGACGAGGATTTGCGTTTTGGTATCAGTCCGGGCGGCGTTTTTGATACCAACTACAATACCTATTACGCGGATGTGGAAACATGGATCGCAAGCGGCGGCTATTGTGATTATATCATTCCGCAAATCTATTTTGGTTTTGAAAACAATAGCTACCCTTATGAAATGTTGTTGCAGGAATGGAGTACCGCCTGCACAGCATCAACGGTAGATTTGTACATTGGGCTGGCGCTGTATAAAACAGGCGTGCGTGATACCTATGCGGGAAGCGAGCAGGCACAAAATGAATGGTTGAATCATTCTGATATCATTGCGCGCCAGATCCAGGCGCTGCGCGGTGATGAAAACTGCAGCGGATTTGCCCTGTTTTCCTTTGGAGATCTTTTTTCTGCCGAGGAGAACGAAATCAGGCAGGCGGAGGTACAGCACCTGCTTCAATTGTTGGATGGAGAAGAGTAAAAAATGAATGATAAGAAGAAAAAAGCAATTATTACGGTTGTTGCCCTGTTTTTCGTTATGGTTATCTTTGCTCTTGTGGCAGCAATGACGCGCACAGGTACAAATGAGAACGCCTATATCGAAGGCACGACTGCGGCGGGGCGGGTAGAGTATACGCTGCCGGAAAATTATACGGTGCAGTCGGAAGACAGCATCCAATTTTCTAAGCCCTCGTCTGCGCGCGTGAGCAGTACGGAATCAAAATATACTTTTTCCGGGCAGTGTGATCAAACCTATCCGCTATATTGCAATGGGACTGAGGTTCCCTACAGTGACCTTGGTATTTTTACATATGAATGCTCCCTGGTACAGGGGGAAAACAGCTTTACCTTCACCTACGGCAGCATTACAAAAACCTTTGTGGTTGAATACGGCATTGATATTGTTCGTCAGGTTGCCCCGCAGGGAAAAACCGAAACCACCGCCGGTGTTGCGGTGGAAATACTGGCGCTTGCCCACAAAGACGCTACGGTGTATGCCGAGGTGGCAGGTCAGCGTGTTTCCCTGGTCTTAACAGACCGAAATGCGTTTCAACAAAGCGAAGGGACGCAGGACTACGCCACCTTTGCCGGCTATTATACGATGCCTGCCGCAGCAAGCAATATGTCGCTCGGCAATATCGTTGTCTATGGTTTGCTCGATGGCAAAACGGCGTCCATGCAGGGCGGGGAAGTGTATCTGATCGCAGACCAGACAACCATTCTGCAACAGGCAGCGGAACTGGAACAGCAGCAAAATCTGACATCTTTTTATGACGCGGGAAGTCACGGGCTTTTGACAGGATATACGGATTCCGGCAACGGCACTTCGCTCATGTGTGAAATATTGAAAGATAAAACCGAAACCACACCCGCTTCTGACGCAAATGACTATTCCAGCCCGCTATATACACCGCTGGCTAAGGGCACTTTTGATTATGTATCCGGCATTGTGACCTATGATGATGAACTGACCTATATTTTGCGTTCCGGCAGAAAGGTATATGCGAAAGATGCGCGTCTGCTTTCGCCCGGCTATGCGCTGCCGGTCAACACTGTCTCCGCCTCGGAAGTTGTTGTTACTGCCAATACGACTGATTTTTATATATCCACTTTGTGGGCAGTTCCGGTAAATGGACTCTTATTGCCACAGAATTACTATACCGGTTACCAGGGAAGAATTTATAATGTATCAGCCTTTACCGCCGAGTATTTGGATATCACTTTCTATTATACCGGCACCGGCACCGGAGAATTTACGCAGCCGGCAAGCGATGTTATCTCCGCCATGCAGTGGATAAATAACGGTGACCAGACCGTAACGCTGCGCTGCTATTTTGCACAGCCTGGTAAATTCTATGGGTATTCCGTATCCCTGTGTGAGGACGGAAGATTTAAGCTGTCCATTAAGAACAAGCACTCCGCAACCGGAAAAACCGTGATACTCGACCCGGGGCATGGCGGCAGCGACCCGGGCGCCGCAGGCGCGTATACCGGCGTTTATGAAAGCCCGATTACCCTGACACTGGCGAGTAAGGTGGCTGCTATTCTCCAAAGCCAGGGCATTCAGGTAATTATGACCCGTACCGACGAATCCGATGTTACGCTCAATGACCGTATGCTGATGGCGCGGCAATATATGCCGGATGCTTTCGTCAGCATCCATTGTGACAGTTCCACCTCCGCCTCATCCAGCGGCACACATACTTTCTATTATGAGAGCTTTTCCATGCCGCTTGCAGCCTCTATTCACGCGCAGATGGTTGGAGCGTACCAAAACTCCATTTACGCGCAGGGGACGACAGAATATGCAAATGCAGACAAAGGCATTAAGTTCTTCCCCTTCCAGGTAACACGGGTGGAGGAATGCCCCTCCGTACTGGTGGAATGCGGATTTTTATCCAACGCAACGGATTGCAGCATCCTGCTGACCGAAGCCTGTCAGGATGTATTGGCAACCGCAATTGCCAACGGTATTATTGTGTATTTCAACAATCAGGGCTGAAAAAGACCAAAAATAAACAGGCGGCTGTCAGATGGCAGTCGCCTGTTTTGTTTGCTTTTATTGGTTTTCGGTGGATTCATCCGGCTGCGGTTTGTATACCGCCTTCCTGGCTTCAAACATCAAAAACAGGCAGATGTAAGAAAGCACGGCTGCGAACAGCGACACATAAGAAAGACCGGCTGCGCTCATGCCACGGATACGCAGGATGTTACACAACTCAGCCAGCAGCAGATGGGCAATGACAGCAATAAAAGACAATAGGGAATAAAGCTTTATTTTTTGCTCATATCCTTCTTTAATGAAAATTTTATAAGCAAAAAGACCAAGAATATTGACCGAAGTAAAAACATCGCCCGCAAGGTTAATCAGACCATTCAGCTGTGTCCGGGCGGTAGTTCCCACAGAGGAGGCAAACAATAACGAAAGCACAACAAATACAATTGTTAAGACCGTGCGAATGACGATACACGCCATAACACCCTTTTTCATCATCGGCAAAAAACGGTCGGTTGTATCATTCTCCATTGCGTCCGCCTGAATTTCATATTCAAAGGCATTATAGGAAACAATCGCCCCGTAAAGCAGAAAGACAAAACCGATTAAGCTCAGCAATACGGAAATCATACCGTTCGCGCGGATGAACAGCTGAATAACCTGCCAAATCAAATTGGCAATCCATGCCAGCGCGGCGTTGGAAAAGGAAACACTGGCTCCGTACCGCAGCCCCTGCGGCGTGGAAAAAGCTTTAATTTTTTTTCTGCTCATTTCATCAGTCCTTGTACAAGGCGGCTGCCTTGGCCGTAATGGCGGACATTTGCTCCAGTTTGCGTTCGATGTCGGCAACCAGAGCAAATTGCGTATGGCAGCGCACCAAATTATGTTCCGGATAATGTATTTTGAAATAGGTATCGCCGTTCAGATAATCTGTTAAAAAGCGGATGCCGCATTCATATGTCATGAGTTTTGCGGAAAAGGGGAGCAGTTCAATTTCTTTGCTTGTCAGGCTGCTGCCTGCCGTGCTCAGATAACCGCTGACATAGCTTTCGTAAAGCGGGAGACTCAGTGAAACCTTGGATACATCCTTTTCATCCTCAGCGGCAGTATTGGCGCCGAAACGAATGCTGTCGCCAAAATCATACAGCGACAGACCGGGCATAACTGTATCCAAATCAACAATGCAAATCCCTTCATTAGTATCGTTATCAAAAAGAATATTGTTTAATTTGGTATCGTTATGTGTCACGCGAAGGGGCAGAGCGCCATCGGCTATCATATCTACCAGAACAGAGCAATCCTTTTCTCTTGCGAGCGCAAAGGCAATCTCATCCCGAACCGAATCTGCGCGATGCGCTATATCGTTTTTAATGGCTTCCTGAAGCGCCTCAAAACGCTTTTTCGTATTGTGAAAATCAGGAATGGTTTCGTAAAGCGCAGAACCGTCAAAATCCGAAAGCAGGCGCTGAAAACGACCAAACGCCGCACCGGAGTTGAAAAAAACCTCATTATTATCTATTGAATCACAGGAGTAGGTATTGTCCACAAAGTTACACACACGCCAGTGCGCATTGTTCTCACAAACAGTATAATACTTGCCGTCCACGGCCTGCAAAAAAGTCAGGGTTTCCCGTTCCGGGTCGCCGCCGGCGGCAATGATTTTTTTGCGCAAATGTGCCGTTACCGCAACAATATTGTGCATGAGCTTATCCGGGTCTTTAAAAACATTTAAGTTGATTTTTTGAAAAAGATAATTAATGGTCTGACCGTCGGGTTTTTCAAAACTTACCTTATAGGTGCAATTGATATGTCCCGATTCAATGATAGAGATGTCGGTGCAGGTATCGTGTATCCCAAAGCACGCGGCAACCGCCGCAATCGGCTGTGTATCCAGATTCATATTTTGCCTCCGTTAAGGGAATACTATCCCTCAAAATAAAGAATTTTGATTGACACAATAATTTATTATAACCGATTTGTTTCAACAAGTCAACAAGAAAGATGGGAATGAATACATGAGATTTACATGCAAAATGCAGGCAAAAGAGCAAATTCGCGGTCGCTATCTTTCCATGACAGCCGTACTTGCTGTACAGCTGCTGCTGAAGCTGTTTGCTGCAAGTGCTGCCATTGCCGGTGCCGCTGGCTTTGTTTACCGTTGGGAAGAAAAAAACGCTTGGCAAAAGGTGGGGGAGCTGGCGCTTCTTTTGCTGCTTTTGCTGTTCAGCCGTATACCGAAGTGGGTGTATCAGGTATTTTTAATGCAAAAATACGGTGCGCCTGCTGAAAACGCAGAGCAGAGCAGGAGTTTTGCGCAGGCTGTTTTACATGTTTTGGCAGCAAAGCTACTGATTGGCTGTAAAAAAATCTGTTTTCTGCCAGTCTTTTTCAGTCCAGCGCTTCTGTGCCTTTGCCTGACGGTACTGTTTCGACAGGCGGGGCTGTTGTATTGGTCGAACCTGCTGATTCTGCTGAGTACCGCTATTTTGCTATTCGTCATTGGCGGGTTCTTTTATTTTGCTGCGAATGCACGCTTCCTTGCAACAGAATATGCAGTTCTGTATTGCGAAGACGCCCCGCTGAGAGAAATTATTACTGCTGAACAGAAACTGGAAATCCAGTGGCTCGGAAAACTTTTTTTCTACCGGCTTACGATGATTCCCTGGTATTTTGTAGCTATCCTGCCGCTGGGCATTTTCTATGCGCTGCCGTATTTATTCCAGTGCAGGCTCTGTGTCTGCCGCGCCGTGTTTGAGTCCGCCGGTATCGAAGCGCAGGAAGCCCGGGTTAAAATATATACAGGTAAGGGCGCACCGGCACAAAGCGTCAGAGAATATTAAACAATCATGGTGTAATATACATGATAAATGACAAAGCCCGGTTTGGCGCCGCTGGGCTTTTTTATATTTTTTACGCGCGTGTAATCTACCGGTATGCGCTTTTCATCTTTGACCTCACTGTGCGCAACGGCGATTTCAGCGGCAAAAAGATAATCCGCATCGCCCGGCTCCTGTCCCTCAGTCAGCAGAATGACATGGGAACCGTGAAATTTCTGCACATGGAACCAAATATCGTTTTTCCCTGCAAGACGAAAAGTCAGCGCATCATTTTGTATATTATTGCGTCCTGCCAGTACACGAAAGCCACCTGGGGAAACATATTCGTGATAGGGGAGCGACGGTGATTTCTTTTTTGCGTTTTTTCCGCTCTTTTTTTTCAAAAAACCAGCGGAAATCAGTTCTTCCCGGATAGCGGAAAACTCCCTTTCGCCCTCCGCGCGCGAAAGCGCATCGCGCACAGACTGCAAATAGTCTAAATCTGCCTGACCAATGGCAATCTGCTCGGTCAAATACTTTTCTGCCGTCGCCAGCTTCCGGTATTCGCGGTAATATTTCTGCGCGTTCTGCGATGGCGTCAGGCGCGGGTCCGCCGCAATGCGCATCCGCTTCATGTCATCATAAAAATTTTCCAAATCATAATACAACGCGCCTTTCTCCAATTGATAGAGATTGGCCTGAATCAAATCGCCGCAGACGCGCTTTTCTTCGCGTTGCGCCGCCTGCGCAAGCTCAGCGGTTTGCCCGGATACCTTACGGCTGGTGCGTTCAATCAGCGTATTGACTGAACGGAACAAATCGGCCGCCGTACTTTTTGCGCGTTCAATCCGTTCTCTTTCCGCGTAATATGCGTCCAATTGCTCGGAAAGGGAAGAAAAGTGCTGCATATGGAAGCCCTGATACTGTGTTAAAGAAATAAATGAGAAATCAACCGGTTTCCCGTCCGCATCCGTAACGGAACAGGGGGCGATATTTCCGGATAGAACCACCTGACGAAGCTGTTCCAGCTGTGCATATAAAACGGATGTTTGCAGATTACCGGCGGTGCGGTAAATCATCTCCCGGCACAAAACCGGTGACATGCCCTCCGCAGCAAACAATAGAGCTTTTGCCGGGTTTGCGCCGGTCAAATCAACAAAATCGCAAATGGTACGGATGTCGTCATACAGTAGCGATGGTTTACCCTGGGCGGGCGGCAGCGTGTAGATAAGACCGGGTAAAATCTGGCGCACCGAGGAGTGCAGTAAATCTACCCGTTTCACACTGTCAAGAATTTTTTGATTTTCATCCAATAAAATAATATTGCTGTATTGCGCCATAATCTCTACGACCAGCGTGCGCTTGACATGGTCGCCAATCTCATTGGTGGCGTCAAAGTCCAAAAAAGCCACGCGGTCCGTGCGGTTTTGGCGAATATCTGTTAAAACCGCTCCGGATAAATTTTTTCGCAACAGCATGGTCAGCATCGGCGGCGTATTCGGGTTATCACTTTTAATTTGCGTCAAATGCAGGCGCGGCGCGTTGCCGGACGCGCTCAGAAGCAGCTTTTTGCTTGTCGTGCGGCTGCGAAAAGACAATACGATTTCCAGCTTGCCCGGCTGATGGATCTTTTCTACCCGGTATCCCAACAGCTCACGCTTCAGCTCGTCTAACAGACAATATAAATATAAACCGTCTAATGCCATAGTTCCTCTATCCTCATCTGCTCCATTGTATCGGCGGTTCCGGCGTATACTTAACCCAGCGCACTTGCGGAAACCATTGCTGCATACGCTGGTTCAGCACTTGCATTGCAATATCCTCCGTTTCAAAATGTCCTGCCGCAGCAACGCCAAGCCCCATTGCTTTTGCGTCCAGAAATTCGTGATATTTCATTTCTCCGGTAATATAACAATCCGCGCCGGCAGTAGCAGCACGCGCGATCTCACTGCCACCCGCGCCGGTGCATACGGCGATTTTTTTGACCGTTTTTTCGCCCAATACATAGGCAACCGGCGTATGCAGCGTTACATGCAGCGCGTCCGCCAGCTCAGCAACCGTCTTTTCCTGCGGCAGCTCACCCATACGGAACAGCTCATTTTCGAGCATATGCGTTTTCCATCCGAGCAGCTCGCTTAAAACTGCCCCGGTGCCGGTTTCCGCTTTGTCAAAATTCGTATGCGCTGAAAGGATGGATATCGAATGCTGAATCGCCTGGAAAACAGGGGAGAAATGCAAAACTGCCTTCATACCGCTGAAGATAACCGGGTGATGCGATATAATCAGCTGTGCGTCGCAGCCGGCGGCAAAAGCAACGGTTTCGGGCGTTACATCCAGCGCCGTTACACAGACAGTGACTTCCTGTTCAAAGCTGCCGCACAGCAATCCGGCATTGTCCCAGTCCTCCTGTAAGGAGAATGGATACTCCTGATTCAGTTTTTGATAAATATCCCCAACATATATCATTTTAAAATCCTTTCAATCGTTCATCCGTAAGGATGCTTCCCAATGCAGCCGCTTCTTCAAACGATGCAGCGGAGCGGGAAAACCCATGATATTTTTTTACAAGCCTTGCTTTTTGTTTCTTAATAAAAAGATGTGAAGCCGGATTGCTGCTGCTTATATGTAATCCAAAATAATAAAAAAAGGCATCCGCCGCATCCGCAGCGCCGCAATAGGAGGCTGACAGCGCAATATATACCTTGTCCGCCTGCAAAACCGCCGTTTCCCGTTCGATGACAAAACCGTTTTGGCAAAGAAAACGCCTGACATCCTCGCTGTGGGTCATGGGCTGCAAAATAAGATGAACATGCGCCGACTTTATCCATGCAGCCGCCGACAGAATATCTACAATCAAATTGCCGCCCATTCCCGCGATAACGATTTCTTCGCACTGTTCCGGAGCTAAAGCGGACAAACCGTCCGACTTACGGCACAATATCCTGTCAGACAGGCCGTAGGTGCGGACGGTTTTTTCTGCGTTTTTCAGTGGTCCGTCGGCAATATCCGCCGCAATGGCGCAGGGCGTCAGACCGCGCTTGACCAGCTCACAGGGGAGATAGGCATGGTCGGTGCCGATATCAACCAGCCGCCGCCCCGCTCGCACAAGCGAGGCCGTCATGGTCAGCCGTGCGTCCAAATCAGGCATTGCCGTTTGCCAGAAAAGCGTTGATATCGTTTACGAGCTGGTCGGCATCCGTCCCATGTACCAGACAGGCCTGCTCAATGGTTTCACTGCGTGCAGAAGGACAGCCGAGGCAGTGCATGCCCATTTTCAGAAAAAACTGCGCAGTTTCGCGATTGGAATCTAAAACTTCACCGATTTTCGATTGTTTGGTTACCTGCATAATAAAACATCCTCTCAAATTTGTTTATTCTTTAATGTTTTTGATATTGGTTTCGGATATGACAAAGGAGGGGCGGCGCTTGGATTCGGTATAAACCCGCGCCAAATACTCGCCCAATATGCCAAGACAACATAAAATAATGCCGGACATAAAAAGTATAGCCCCCAGCAGCAGCGCATACATCGGAAATTCTGCCGTTGGCATACAAACGCGTACAAAGCCGTATATGCCGAGAACAACCGCCGCCAGGCAAGACAAAATGCCAAAATAAAGCGGCAGGCGCAACGGTGAGGAGGTAAAGCCGAGAATACCGTCAATGGCATATTTCGCCAGCTTTTTAACCGACCACTTGGTTTCCCCGGCAGCTCGCTCACGGTTCTCGTGCGGGAACCACTTTATGCGGAAGCCAACCCATGTGAAAATGCCTTTGGAAAACCGGATAGACTCCGGCATGGAAACGATGGCGTCTACCACTTTTCGCTTCATAATGCGGAAATCCTGCGCGTTGTCGTTGATAGTAATTTCCGAAATGCGGTTTATGACCTTATAAAAAGTACCGGACAGGAAACTTTTAAGCCTGGATTCGCCCTCTCGGTCGGTTCGGCAGGCGGCAGCCACATCATAGCCTTCCTCGTCCACAGCATGGAGCATCTCGGGAATTAAGTCCGGCGAGTGCTGCAAATCGGCGTCAATAATCCCCACATAGTCGGTATCTGCATAACGCATTCCCGCCAGCATGGCGGCCTCTTTGCCAAAATTTCTGGAAAAAGAAATGTATTTTACCATCTCGCTGCGCTGCGCAAAGGATTTGATAATGTCCAGCGTGGCATCGGAACTACCGTCGTTCACAAATAACAGCTTAAATGTGTATTTTTCGCGCAATGGAGCTGTCATTTTCACAATTTCCTTAAAAAGAAGCGTCAATACATCCGCTTCATTGAAGCAGGGAATAATCAAAGTAACTGACTTCATCGGAAAATCTCCTTCCTTTTTACCCAAACAAATTTTACCACAACTGCATAAAAAATACAATCTCTTTTTATACAAATTTCTGTGATTTCTCGGGGCTTGCATCAGACAAATACCTGTGTTACAATCATAGCAGGGCAGGTGTTTGTTTTGTTTGGCATAAAGAGAAAAAAAAGAGAGCATGTTCCCAGCGGTCACATTCGTGCAATGACCGCCAACGGCGTTGCCGCCAGGTGTTTAAATGCAAGAATATTTTATGACAAAGAGGGCACCGGTAAGCTGGAAATTTACACCAAAGAGCCAACCGAAAGCTTTCACTTTGACCGATCCGATTTTGAATTTTTGACCACAGATAACAAAAAACTGGTTATTACTGCTTCTTTTGACAGCGCTGTCAAAGAGGGCAAGCTCTATCATTATCTGTTTACAATCCAAAAATACAACGAATATTTTGCATAAATTTTTCGACATCTTCCGCCCGCCGTCAAGTCGGTTCTTGACTTTTGTTTTTGGTTATAGTAAAATAATTTTGCGAGTAAATTGGGCAATCGCGTGACGGTATGTCATGAGGAAAGTCCGAGCTTCGCAGAGCAGGATAACGGCTAACAGCCGCCGAGGGCGACCTTAGGGAAAGTGCAACAGAAAGAAACCGCCGCTTTTTGCGGTAAGGATGGAAAGGCGAGGTAAGAGCTCACCGGAATACGGGAGACCGTATTGCCATGTAAACCCTATCCGAAGCAACACCGACAGGAGTTGTCTGCTCGACGCTAACTCCGAAGGGTGGCACGGTCCTTGGGACCGGAGCTTATCGGCAACGGTAGGCAAAGATAGATGATTGCCTTAAATGACAGAACTCGGCTTACAGATTTACTCGCACGGTTTTCTTGTCACCTCATACCATGTGTATTGAGGTGATTTTTGTGTTAGAGGGACTTCTTTTCGCCATTGCGATTTTTATGATGACCGCCGGTATTATTGCGCTGATTTTCTGCTGTATCAGCAAGCTGATGAATCCGAAACGGCGGGAAAAGTACTATGTGATTTTGCCCTTATATGAGGACAGCGAACCATCGGCACTCATTAGCTCCGCGCTGGAAAAGCGCAACCTGCTTGGCGAGACGCCGTATTGTGAAATCATTGCGGTGAATTGCGGTCTCAGTCATGAAACATTTACTTTTTTGGTCAATCTGTATGGCAAAAATCATATGTTTTCTCTTGTATCGCCGACAGATATGCTTTCTCTTTTGACTTTTAAATAACAGGATGTGGTAATATGCTGGTTCCGATTACGGGACGCTCTTGCAGCGGAAAAAGCACTATGGTATATGAAATGCTCAGCCGCGAAGCGTCGGCGGGAAAACGCTGTCTGCTGCTTGTGCCGGAACAGTTCTCCTTTGAGGCAGAAAAGCAGATGCTTTCCCGTGCGCCGAAGAACGCGCTGCAAAATATCGAGATTCTCAGCTTCAGTTATATGGCACAAACCTTTCTGAACCGTTACCGTCCTGAGCACCTGCCGTTTATTACGCCTCGCAGCAGAAAGATTTTAATGGGGCTCGTTATCGACGACCTTTGGGAGCGTCTGGAAGTATATGGCGGTGTAAAAAACCGCCGGCGGCTTGCAGAGGAGCTGTTGGCGGCGGATACGGAGCTGAAACAGGCCTGTATTCCGGCTGAGATGCTACAGGAATTGGCAGAACAGGCACAGGAATCCTTTTTGGCGTCCAAGCTGCGGGATATCAGTCTGCTGCTCGCCTGCTACAATGCCTATTTGTCTCGCAGCTTCAGCGACAGCGGTACCATGCTGACCTCGCTTGCCGAGCTTCTTTGCGAACATACGGACTATGCCGGATATATCGTTGCCGTTGATGGCTTCAGCGGTTTTACCGGTGATGAAATGCAGGTTCTGCGGCATCTGCTTTTGCAGGCGGAGCGGACATTTGTTACTTTTTGTCTTGCGCCGGAGGACGCGCCGGACGGCGCCGTATTTGCGCTGCCGCGCAAAAGCTGCCGTGCGTTGATTCATATGGCCAGACAAAACAATATCCCGGTAGCCGCGCCGATACGTACCGACCGGCAATTTTATGCCGATGAAGCACTGTCTTTTTGTGAACATGCGCTGTTCGCCACGGATTGCGAAGCCTATGGACAGCCGGTCGATTCCATAAAAATCTGTGCCTGCGAAACCAAAGCGCAGGAATGCGAATATGCAGCCGCCGCTGCAAAACTGCTGATAAGCGAACAGGGCTTCCGCTATCGCGACATCGCTATCATTGAGCGTGTACAGGGCTCCTACGCGCCGGATTTGGCAGCAGCCTGCAAACGCTATGACCTGCCGGTTTATCTCGACAGGAACCGCTGCATTGCCAGCGAAGCGCCGGTTCTGTATTTGCTGGCTTTTTTGGAATGCGTTATGAAACAGATAACAACCGATGCGCTCATGCGCATGCTCAAAAGCGGTATGTCGGATTTCAGCACGGAGGATATTGGGGAGTTGGACAACTATGTGCTGATGTACGACATTGACGGCAAGCAGTGGGAGCAGGAATGGAAATTTCATCCCCGCGGTCTGGGCGTTGCCATGACCGATGCGGACCGGGACAAGCTGTCTGAGCTGAACGATATGCGAAAGACCATCGTTGCGGATATATACGGTTTCCGCGACCGTATTGCCGAATGCAGCGGTGCGCAAATCACAAAGGAAATCTACCTGCTGTCGCAGGAATGCCGCCTGCCGGACAAATTAAGGCAATTGGCGTCCGTGCTAGCCGCCGATAATAAACTGGATGAAGCCAGAACAGCGATAGCCGCATGGGAATCCCTAATGGACTGTCTGTCCGATATATATGAGGTAACCGGCGAGCGTAATCTGACGCATTCCCGCTATTTTGATTTGCTGTCTGATGCCATTGCGCAAAGCGAAGCCAAGGTTGCGCCATCCGGTATCGATGATATTCTTATCGGTGCAGCCGACAGGGTGCGCCTGACAGATAAAAAAGCAGTGATTATCGTCGGTGTCAATGACGGCGTTTTCCCCGCCGTCAGCGCGGTATCTGGTTTGTTTACACAGGATGACCGAAAGGCAATGGCGCAAATCGGTGCAGAGCTGCCAAATGATATTGCTTATATTGCCGACAGAGAACGATATATTACCTATAAAGCGTTTTCTTATGCCAGAGAGCGGCTGTATGTTACCTATGCCGAAAAAGATGGAGCTGGCGGACAGCTGCTGCCGTCCGAAATCATCGGCTCTTTTGCAAAAATTTATCCCGCGCAAATTTTTACCTCTTTTTCACAACTGCCGTTCCTTATGCGTGTTGCCGGCAGGCAGAGCGCTTTTCGTTATCTGGCTGCCCATTTTCTGTCCGATGCGCCCGAGATTACCGCACTGTTTTCCTATTTTGCCGTCGGCGATGACAGCGCGCGGCTGGACACGCTGGAACGACTCGCCGCCAAAACGCTTCCCAAATTCAAGAACCCGGAGAATGCTCGTTTGCTGTACGACATGAAAACCCGCATTTCGCCATCGCGTTTGGAGACCTATTATACCTGCCCATTCCGATATTTCTGTAAATACGGTCTGAAAGCCGAGCCGCGCAGACGGGCGGAGCTGACATCGGCTCAAAACGGTTTGGCGGTGCATTATGTTTTACAGCGGATTTTTGACAACCTCGGCAGCAAAGGGCTTGCCGAAAGTGACAGCGTTACGCGCGATAAACTCATAGCGCAGTATCTTGACGAGTACCGTGCTGTTTTTCTGCCGAGCCTTTCGGATATGAGCGAGCGTATGCAATATATTGTCGGCACATATGCAGAAAGTATTCGCAATATTTTAGACCGGCTGGCAGATGAGTTTTCAGGTTCCGAATTTGTTACCTGTGACACGGAACTGAAACTGGACAGCAGCAGCGATCTGGCTCCCTATACGGTAACGGATCATTCCGGCGGTCAGGTCCAAATCACAGGAACAGTAGACCGAGTCGATATTTTCCGCAAAGACGGAGTGAACTATCTGCGGGTAATAGACTATAAAACCGGCGGAAAAACTTTTAAAATGAGTGATGTTTTTGCCGGTTTGAATATGCAGATGCTGATTTATTTAATGTGTCTTTGGCAGCAGGGAGAAAAGCGTTATCACGGCAAAGTCCTTCCTGCGGGCATTCTGTATATCCCCGCCAATATCGGTGAAATGTCTTTGTCTCGTCATGCTTCCGATAGGGAAATCATGCGGCAAAATGTGAAGAATGCACAAATGAATGGTCTGCTGCTGGCAGATATGGATGTTTTACAGGCAATGGGCATTCAGAATGAACGCTGTTATATTCCGGCTTCCCTCGGTCGGGACGGTGTATTGGGAGGCTCCGTCATTTCCCTTGCGCAATTTGAGCACCTGCACCGGCTCATTGATGAAAAAATTGCCCAAATGGGGGACGGTCTGCGCTCCGGTGATATTTCGCCCCTGCCGGTAAGCGGGAAAAACTATGAATGCACCTGTGTATATTGCGACTATCAGTCGGTTTGCCTGCATGAGGACGGCGATCCCGACAGACCGATTCTATATATACCGGATGAGGAGCTTTATCAAAAATTAACCGAGGAGGCAGATGGCAATGAGCAAGCAGGCAATTCACTGGACAGATGAGCAGCTTTCCGCAATTGAAACCAAAGGCGGTGCAATGACGGTTTCTGCGGCGGCAGGCTCCGGTAAAACCGCAGTATTGGTTGAACGGGTGCTGCGCCTTTTGACCGATACGGATTGTGCGATTTCCCCCGAAAATCTTCTGATTGTAACCTTTACGCGCGCTGCCGCATCCGAGATGAAGCAAAAAATCAAAACCGCGCTGCGCGAAGCGGCAAAGGATAACCATATTGCACAAAACGCGTTGTTGAA
>CASFEZ010000035.1 GCA_949293815.1 uncultured Eubacteriales bacterium
CACTGTTCCTCCTCTTCCAACAAAAATTGCTGCGCACTTTTTGTTGGTTTTTTTGAATATCCATTGCTCCGTTTTATTTTTATGCCTTGGGCATAAAAACAAAAGCATCCGCACGCTCCCCTGCTCCTCCTCTCCAATCAAAAGCTGCTGCGCATCTTTTGTTTGTTTTTTTGTATTTTAACAAGCTTTGTTGCTCCTCCTTTTTCGCAAAAGCCTGCCGCTTGCGTCTTGCAATTGGGGCGCATACTTATTATAATATAAATTGATTGCACGGCAAGATGGCTGCGAAACGGGTTTTGCCGTAGAATAGTATCGGGATGATTGATAGTTTAACAGGAGGTTTACCCATGATTTATAAAACATTCCAAAACGAAAAGCTTTCCCTGCTGGGCATGGGGGCCATGCGGTTGCCGGTGATTGACGGCAACGATGCTGTGATTGACGAGCGGACAGCGCAGCGGATGGTGGACGAAGCCGTTTCGGGCGGCGTCAACTATTTTGATACGGCGTGGGGCTACCACAATGGGCAGTCGGAGCTGTTTATGGGTAAGGCGCTGAAAAAATACCCGCGGGATTCTTTCTATCTGGCGACCAAATTCCCCGGTTATGACCTGTCCAATTTCGGCAAGCATGAGGAAATTTTCGCCGAACAGCTGAAAAAATGCCAGGTCGATTATTTTGATTTCTATCTGTGCCACAATGTCTGCGAAATGAATATTGACGGCTATCTGAACGAGGAGAAATACCATACCGTATCTTTCCTGAAGCAGCAGAAAGCGAACGGCAAAATCCGTCACCTCGGCTTTTCCGCCCACGGCAGCTATGAAACCATCAAGCGGTTTTTGGAAGCCTACGGCGCGGATATGGAATTTTGCCAGCTGCAAATCAACTGGCTGGACTGGGAGTTCCAGAATGCCAAAGCAAAAGTGGAACTGTTGAAGGAATACAAGATTCCCGTTTGGGTCATGGAGCCTCTGCGCGGCGGCAAGCTGGCAAACCTGTCTGATGCTTATGCCCAAAAGCTGCGTGCCCTGCGTCCGGAGGAAGAAATTCCCGCCTGGTCCTTCCGGTTCCTGCAATCCATCCCGGAGGTGACCATGGTTCTGTCGGGGATGTCCAACGAGACGCAGATGCTTGACAATATCAAAACCTTTGCCGAATCGAAGCCCTTGAACGCCGAAGAACAGGAGGCGCTTCTGGAGATTGCAAAGGAGATGACCTCCCAGACCTCCGTGCCCTGTACCGCCTGCCGCTACTGCACCACCCACTGCCCGCAGGGGCTGAATATCCCCTATCTGCTGGAGCTGTATAACGAACATACCTTTACCAAGGATTTTGCCTTTATCGCCCCCATGGCGCTGCAAGCGCTGCCGGAGGATAAGCGCCCCTCTGCCTGCCTCGGCTGCCGCAGCTGCGAGAGGGTCTGCCCGCAGCAGATTAAAATTTCGGAAATCCTGGCAGACTTTGCTTCTATGATGTAACACAATCCCCTTTGCAAATAAATTTTTTCACCAAAAAAATCCCCTTTGCGCTGTCAGCGTAAAGGGGGATTTTTCACGACGTATTTATTTTGCGTAATCGAAAGTTCTGCTTTCTCTTATAAGGTGTACTTTAATCTGACCGGGATACTCCAGCTCGTCTTCAATCTTTTGTGCGATCGCCCTTGCGGTGAGAACCATTTGATCGTCTGAGATGACTTCGGGCTTGACCATAATGCGGATTTCCCTGCCGGCCTGGATGGCATAGGATTTTTCTATGCCGTCAAAGCTTGTGGCAATTTCTTCCAGCTTCTCCAGTCGTTTGATGTAATTCTGCACATTCTCGCTTCTGGCACCGGGTCTTGCGGCAGAAATGGCATCGGCGGCCTGTACCAGGCACGCAACGACAGTCTTTGCCTCAATATCCCCGTGGTGGGCGGCAATGGCATGAACCACATTTTCATTTTCTTTATACTTTTTGGCATATTCCACGCCCAGCTCAATATGCGAACCATCGAACTCATGATCCAGCGCCTTACCGATATCATGCAGCAAGCCGGCGCGCTTCGCGGTTTTGACATCTGCGCCGATTTCCGCCGCCATCAGCCCCGCCAAATAGGAGACCTCCAGCGAATGGTTCAGAACATTTTGACCGTAACTGGTACGGTATTTTAATTTACCAAGAAGTTTGATCAGTTCCGGATGGAGCCCGTTGACGCCTGCGTCAACAACCGCGCGCTCACCAACCTGTTTAATGGTCTGGTCAACCTCGCGTTTTGCCTTTTCATACATCTCCTCAATTCTTGCGGGATGTATTCTGCCGTCTGAAATCAGTTTTTCCAGCGTAATTCTGGCGACTTCGCGGCGAACCGGGTCAAAACTGGAAATAGTAATCGCCTCGGGCGTATCGTCAATAATCAAATCCACACCGGTAATGGTTTCCAGCGTGCGGATATTTCTGCCCTCGCGACCAATGATGCGTCCTTTCATTTCGTCATTGGGCAAATTGACAACCGAAACGGTCGCCTCGGAAGCGTGATCGGCAGCGCATCTTTGAATGGCTGTCGCAATAATCTCCCGCGCCATGGTGTCCGCTTCGTCCTTGGTACGCTCTTTGAACTCCATAATTTTGACCGCTTTTTCATGATTGAGCGAATCTTCGAGATTCTGAAGCAAATATACTTTGGCCTGTTCCTTGCTGAAACCGGAAATACGCTCCAGCATTTCGAACTGGCTTTTTTTGATATTTTCTATATCTTGAAGACGAGCATCGGCGTCTTTTGTTTTTTTCGCAAGTGATTCTTCTTTTTTCTCAAGCTGCTCCGCTTTTTTATCCATCGATTCTTCTTTCTGGATCAGACGGCGCTCCTGCCGCTGCACCTCGTTGCGGCGCTCGCGGATTTCGCGGTCTGCTTCGCTTCGCTGCTTATGAATTTCATCCTTTGCTTCCAGGATGGTTTCTTTCTTTTTGGATTCTGCCTCCGCCAAAGCGTTGGTCAAAATCCGGTTGGCTTCCTCGGTGGCCGAGCCAATGGCGGCTTCGGCAACCTTTTTTCTATGTCTACCACCTAAAATAAAGAACAATACAGCAGTCAAAGCCACTGCTGCAATCAGAATAATAATCCAATAAACTGTCTGCAAACTTCTGCACCTCCTTTGTTTTTAAATGTTTCAAATTTTAATTTTTTTATCAATGACAGCGTGCTGCGGTTCTCAGAGAACACACTATCTAAGATATTTTACAACTTTATTATATAAATGTCAATCAATTTATATCGAGAAGTTCAGAATTTTCTTTATATCTCCGACATACAATCTTGTGAAGCACAAAACGCGCACCGTACCGAAAAGGCATGCCAAAGAAATTTTGCCATTCTTTTCTGTTGCTATGCCGGTATTCAGCGAGTACCGGACATTCCGCTTTTTTCATTTTGCTGCTGCCAATTTATAGACGAAACGCCTGGTAAAAAAGATAAATTTTTTTGCCGCAAAGATGTTTTTTTGTCGATACCCTTACAAAAAAATCTCACAAAAATTACATCTTTATTACAGCTGAGGTAAATCCGTTGACTTTGGCAAATGATGGTGGTATGATTCCTTACGGAACGGCGCCCCAGGTCGTTCTGACAAAATCTATCGAAAATTTCAGTTTAAACTTAGATGAAAAGGAGATCTTTTAACATGAAAAAAGTAATTTCTATGATCGTTGCCGGCGTTATGGTTGCTGTGCTGGCTGTTTCTCTGGCTGCCTGCAACAACGACACCACCACCAGCACGGATGAGCCCGGCACCTCTGAAAATGTTGTAGCGGAAGTGGAAGGCTCCACCGCTGCGTAATTTTTGCCCCCCGAACTCCGGCGGACGCCCTGCGCGTCCGCTTTTTTCATATCTCTTTTACATTGTATTGATACAACCTGCTTGACAAAGCATTTGGTTTTCAGTAGAATAAAAGTATCCTATTATACCATAAATCACACCCCGTCAGGGGCCGCGGCATTCAGCCGCGCTTTTGCCAAAGGCAAAAGGATTTTATGATACAATGTTCTCAGGCGGGCGTGAAGCGCCCACCCCCCGCGACAGCGGGGAAAATCCGCTTTAGCGGATTTGTGCCTGAGGTTATTATACCATAAATCACACCCCGACGGGGGGCGGCTGTCAGCCGCACTTTTGCCAACGGCAAAAGGGATTTATGATACCATGTTCTCAGACGGGCGTATGACGCCCATCACCGCGAAGCGGGGGATAAATCCGCTTTTCGGCGGATTTGGGTCTGAGGCTATCATACCATAGAAAGCAGGGACAAAAAATGACCGGAAAACCACTCCGGCTGGCGGCGTGTCTTGCCTGCGGCGCCGTAACGCTCACCGCCCTGACCGCCTGCGGCAGGGATTTGGGCGATTTAACCGAGCCGGCGCCCCAAAGCGCAACCGACCGCGAAACCATTATTGTCACCATGGACGCAGAGCAATATTCTCTTTTAATGCAATATTATCCGGAACTGGCTACCTCTGCGGCCGGCGGCACGGATCAGACCACCCCGCAAAATACGGCGCCTGTTTCCCAGAACCAGCCGGAATCTTCCGCTACCGTACCGGCGGCAACCAACGGCGGCAGCCAAAGCGGCACGGCGAGCACGGCAACGCCTCTGACCTATTCCAAAGAAGAGCTGGTCACCTATTTTAACAACTGCGCCAATAAAATCAAAACAAATATGCCTGCGTTTACAAAAGAGGAACAGACCAAAGTAACCGACATTCAGCTTTCCAACTCGCTGGCGAACAGTCTGGTCAGCGTGGTGAAAGACGCCCTGCTGTCAGAGGATTTGATTTCAACGCCGGTAACAAAGGGCGCAAACTGCAACGCCATTGTTTCTCCGGAAGGGCAAAGCTATGTTTCCACCATCACCGCTGCGGATATTTCCAATATTACCGTACAGCAGGCAGGCTCAGGCTACACCATGACCGTCACCATGCCCCAGGCAACCAACCCGGATGACAGCAGTGCTTACGGCAGGATCTTCCAATTTGTTTCGGTGGACGATGTGCTGAATGAGTACGCCCCGGAGGTGGGCGCCACCGTTGCGCGGGAGAATATTACCATCAACTACAGCGGCTGCACCGCCACCCTGACGGTGGACGCCAACGGCAACCCGACCAACTATCAGACCTATGTTACCTGTGTAATCACCCTGAAGGACGCCTCGATTAAAAAGGGCATTACCATCAATTCCGATGTGGACATTACCCTGGCAACCACAACCCAGCTGAAAGATTTTACCTGGTAAGCAAATTGTGTCAAAACCAGACGGCTTGTCTTCCAATTCGCGGAACTTTTGGTAAATTTTAATACATTTAATACAAAAAAATATTTTATTGTTAACAATGCTATTGACATTTGCAAGATTTTGTTGTAAATTTTAAGAGTAACGGTAAGTGGCATAAACTTATCTTCAATAATGAAAGGGGTAAAACCTAACCATGAAGAAAAATATCGCTCGCATCTCTTCGCTTGTCCTGCTGGCTGCAATGCTTTTCTCCTTTGCGGCCTGCTCCGGCTCGTCTGATCAGCAACAGGTATTGAACATTTCCATGATCTATGACGAGAACAGCCCGTACAAACCCGGCGCAAGCGGAAACAACAACAGCACCCCGGCTGGTTCCAACAATGTTTCCGGCGGCAATAACACCCAGTCCGGCAATAACACCCAGTCCGGCAATAACACCCAGTCCGGTGGCGCGCAGACGCCCTCCGGTGACAACACCCAGTCCGGTGATAATACCCAGACGCCCTCCGGTGACAACACCCAGACCGGCGATAATACCCAGACCGCTACCGGTCCGTCCACTCCGGCAGATATCCTTACAAAATTCACCGAAGTGACCAACGATATGAAAGCCAATATGACCAGCTGTAACAAGCTTGAGTATCAGGTAGTTGAAAATTTGGAGCTTGGTCTTGCAACTACGATTGCTGAACCTTTGATTGGTCAGTTTGTCAAGGGCAAAGATTCCGCTACGCCGAAACCGGATGCTGGCGCGGGCGACATTCCGCCTTGGGGCAGCAGCGGCTGTTTGCTGACCGATGCTACAAAGATTAAGAACGCCACCTATACCGATAATGGCGATGGCACCGCGACTATTGTGCTCAGTCTGGTTGACGAATTGAATCCGGAACCTGCATCAGACGGTGTTTCCCCCTCCACCACAGGTATGATTTTCTCTCCGTTGAAGAAGGCCGATATCGACAACACTCTTGCTGGACTTCCCATCAATGTAGAGAGCTTTGACTTAAGCTATCATGACTGCACAGCGACCATTACTTTCAATACATCCAATAATCAGGTCACCTCTTATACCCAGGTCATGAATATTGATGTTACCGCTTCCATCAAAGTTATCGGTTCTGTAACCGGCAGCGGTACGGTTATTAACACCATTGAACTGACCAACTTTGCATATTAAGCAGCCCCCTTTTATCCCAACATAACCAAAGCCCTTCCGGTCTGTTCCGGAAGGGCTTTTTCCATACATAAACAACACTTATCAGCCAGATGGAGATCAACAAAGCGATTGCCAAAGCTATTACCTCGAAAAACCACCTTTGCCCATATCTATGCTGACCATTTGCACGAAGCGCTTTATGCGCAAGGTTAAGCATTTATACGGGCAACAGGGCAATTTTGTTATTCGTTTGTTATATGTATAAATTTTTAAAAATCTCCTGTCCTGCTCTTGCAATTTTTGTCAACCGGTGCTAAACTAATACTAAAGTCAGAAAGTGGAATGCTTTCAGCTAAATTAAAAAGAAAGAGGCGTTTTTCATGCTTGAACTGATCAACCATATGCTTGAAGGTTTTAAGGTTCTGCTGTATCTTATCCAGAAAATCAAGGCTATGTTCGGTCTGCCGACCAACAACTTTGAGGTGTAAGTTCCGCCAGAATTTTATCAAACCGCAGGAGGTGAATTGCAATGAGCGAAGCTTGGGAAGTTGTTAACGAGTATATCCTCCCCTTCTTTGAATTCCTGAAAAAAATCATCAACTATTTCCTGAACCTCATCGGCCAGCCCACCATTGCGTAAGCAGCCGTTGAATAAAACTTAACAAAAGGAGAATGTTACCATGGAAGAACTTATGAAAATCATTGAGGATTTCTTTGCTGCTATTAAAAGAATCATCAATTCGTTCCTGGGTTTCTTAAACCTGCCTACCCTTGCGTAAGCACAGGCACCCATCTATTTCATAACAACCGGAGGTGTTATTCAATGGCAGATATCGCAGCCATCGTTGAAAATTTCTTTGCACAGCTGAAGGATTTTGTCAATCGTATTCTGGCTATGTTTAACCTTGACCCCATCGAATAAGAGGTAAAAGATGTTTAGCGAGCAATATGAAACCCACGCCGATATGCTCAATCATATCGCGAGGCTGATTCTGAATCTCTTCGCCGCCATCCGCGGCATTTACGCCGCCTTAGGGATTGAAATCCCCAACCTGATGGGCTGACCCAGACGGCGAAACTAAAAAGAAACGAGGCGTTTCCCATGCAAACCATTATTGATTTTATTAAAATGTTGCTGAGAACCATCGTTACGCTTCTCGTTGAAATCGGCTTTATGGATAAAGATACAGCCGAAAGCATTCTTTCGTGAGGTGAGAGACGATGTTATCGCAAATTATCGCATTTATACAAAAGCTTTTTGAAATGCTGAATCAGTTCCTTGAGAAACTTGGCATTAAAGCAAACTGGGATAATATTTTCGGCGAATTGACTGCCGATGCATCGCAGGAATAATATCCCCTCTTCGTTTTTCCATGTGCCGGCTTCGGTCGGCACATTTTTTATCGCTCCCCTACAAATGGCCGCGGCGCTGAAATATCATAACATTTTGTTCGATGTATTACTTTATTGTAAAATGTGCTGCGGACGCTGGAAAACCATTGATTTATCAAAAAAACGATGCTATACTTACTGTAGTAAGTAAACAAAAGCCTATTGACCTAACAATGAAAGCAGGGATAACAATGGAAGCACTTATACAATTCTGGAATAAGCTGGTTGCGATTATTATACTGATTCTTCAGCTGTTAGGTTATACCAGAAATAATAACGAAAATGAACAACCGGCTGAACGATAAGGAAAAAGCGACCCTTCCCTTGTGGTCGCTTTTTAATCGAAGGTGAGCGAAATTCAGTTCAAAGGCTGCCTTTCCTTTCACCAAAATGTAAGCGTGATGAAATTTGTCAGATACAGCAAATTTCATAGCGCGCATTCATAAATAGTTCACTTTTCTACCACATAAATGTATACACCATGTGAATATTTTTATAAAACTGTACACTTTTTCCTGAATGTGTTCTTGCAATTCCTCAACAGATGTGGTATGATATGGATAGAAGATTGGTACTAGCTTCACACAGTCGGTACCTTCTCTATACACAAACTCAGCGGAGGTGAAAAATATGGATTTCAAAGCTATCATCGATGCAATCGTAAGATTCCTTAAGGCTCTTGTAGAGTTCTGCAAAGCTTTCCTTGGCATTAAATACGGCGCTACCGCAGTTGACGCTGAATAAGGAATTGCTTTCCCCAAATTTTTAGACGGAGGTAATGACAAATGGTAGATTTCTTCAAAGCACTTGTTGAGGCTCTGAAAAAGATGATCGAAGCAATCAAGGATCTTCTTGCTGCTCTTGGCATCGAAATCCCGACTGCTGCCTAATCAACCGGGCTGATTCGTTAGCTATTTCGTGAGCATATTGACTGCTCAAAATCTTTTACGTAAAAAATTTTTGCAAAAACTTTTTATTACTTAATGAGGTGAAAACCAACATGGAAATGATTAAAGCAATTATCGAAGTATTCGTAAACTTCTTCAAAGCTCTCAGAGACTTCCTTCTGGGCATCAAACTTGACAAGGTTGAAAACCTTTCCAAGTTCGCTGATGGTCTTGGCAATCTTGGCAACTTGATTCCTGACGCTGAATAAGCTGTTTTTGCTATAAGCGTTCATTTCATTCTACTGTAATAGGAGGAACGACTCATGGATCTTAGCAGACTGATTGCTTTCCTGAAAGCTGTTATTGCGTTCATCAAAGGCCTTTTCGGTCTTCTTGGTGGCGAAGACGCTACTGAAGCATAATTTCTTTTGTAATCTGCGGCAACAGCCCTGCACGGCTGTTGCCGTTTTCTTTTGTCTTCATTATATCGAACACTTTTGAACAATCTATGCAAACTTTATAAATAAGTATGAAATTTTAAGAGATTGCCCTGCTTTGTTGACATCTTTTGCCAGATATGTACGCATTATGTATAAAAGATGTATTATTTGTATCATCCCCCTACGCATACTTCCTCCGCTTCGCGTTGTAGCTGTTACCATAGCAGAGCATCTCTTTTCCTCAGCAATACAAACAAAAAGAGTCGCCCCTTGCGTGAGCGACTTCTTTTTGTCTGTATACGTGTTTTCGATGCGCCGGGTATCTTAATAATTTTCCGCTTTCAGTTTGAAATACGCTTTGGGATGGGCGCAGACCGGGCAAACCTCCGGTGCGGCTTTGCCGATAACAATATGTCCGCAGTTGGCGCATTGCCAGATAGCATCCTGGTCCTTGCTGAATACCAAACCGCCTTCCACATTAGCAATCAACTTGCGGTAACGCTCCTCATGCTCTTTTTCGATTTGGCCAACCATTTCAAACAGAGCGGCAATCTTCTCAAAGCCCTCTTCTCTGGCCTCTTTGGCAAAGGTATCGTACATATCGGTCCACTCATAATTTTCACCGGCAGCGGCGTCCTGCAAATTCACCAGCGTATCGGGAATGCCATTGTCGTGAAGCAGCTTAAACCAGATTTTTGCGTGCTCTTTTTCGTTGGCGGCGGTTTCCTCAAAGATTTCCGCAATCTGCACATAGCCGTCTTTTTTGGCTTTGGAGGCATAGAAGGTATATTTATTTCTTGCCTGCGACTCCCCCGCAAAAGCCGACCATAAATTTTTCTCTGTTTTAGAACCTTTCAATTCCATGTTCATTTCTCCTTTATCGTTTATTTTGACACGCAGGGCAAATGCCCTCAAAAGACATGACGCAGCCGGTCACCAGATAGCCTTCCGATTCGGAAATCCAGCTTTTGTCCGGCGTGAACAGGCTTGACACATCGTCAATGCGCCCGCATGAAGTACAGCGGATATGACTGTGCGGCGACAGCTTATCATCATAGCGGTCGGCGCTGCCCGGCACACGCACCTTATGAATCGCCCCTTCGTCCGCCAGGGCATTCAAAATGCGGTAAACCGTTGCCTTGCTGATGGTTGGCAGCGACTGCACCACAAGCTCATATACTTCATCTGCCGTTGGATGGTCGTGCATCTCCTTTACGGCTTTTTCCACAATCAAGCGCTGCGGCGTATTTTTCAAAGGGATTCCTCCAAGCCTTCCATTTCACGCATATTGTCGCCAAAAATCGGAGCTTTATGCGTAAAATAGTCAATATCTTATGTCAATTGATAGTATATATTATTTTCCTTCTCTCCGCAAGCGGATTTAAAAAAGTTCAGAGTTTTTTCATATTTCACCCAAAAAAATAAAGAAGCGACTGCTCACGCAATCGCTTCTTCCTATCATAAATCATCAATACGCCCAATCCAGGGAAATCACATTGCCCTCTCTGGTATAGCTCAGGTTGTCCAGCGCCGCACATTGCTCCTGCACCGCCACTTCGAAAGCGTCGCACATTCCTTTATTTGGCATATGGAATTTGCAAACCATGCGCAGCGCTTCCGATTCCGAGGAATCCAGCAGACGGAAGCCGGTCAGCCACCAATGCGTTGCCGGACCGTTGGTGAACATCAAATCCTCGTACCGGTACAGCTCGAAATACATGCCGGGCAGCGGATCCTCATCGGTGGGAATATCATAAAACTGCCGGTTCTCGGTGCGCCAATCCTGATAATAGATACCCATTTCGCAGCCGCTGGTCATGCCGTAACGCCCTTTCCAAATTTGGTACATCCAACGGGTATGGTCATAGGTGAACACAAAACGCACGGTATCGTAGTACATATTTCCCAAGACCGAAATGTCATCATAAAAGGAGGTATACCCCATATTGCGCTGCCAAGGGTCGTTCTGGGAATAGAACATATTCTGCTCCGGGTTATACAAAAAACCGAAATCATACAAAATCCGCTCCCAAGAGGACAGCTCGTCCTCATTCACCTCAAAACGGGTAATGAGCGATTCTGTATTCACTGGCGCTGTGGTCTGCGCATTGCCCTGGGTGGTCGAAGGCGCTGCCTGCGTCAGCGTTTCCGCCGGTGCCGTTGCGGCTGCCGTTGTACCGGCCTCGGTCAGCACCTCGCCGGGCACAACAGCAGGAACAGTGTTGGCATTGGTTACATAAGTCACCGGCTGGGTAGTATAAGTGAACGGTGTTTCGGTTGTTTCCGGCGTATTGCGCGCAATCATCACCCCGCCGGTCATAGCCACGCACAAAAGCAGCGCAAACACAGCCATCAGAATCATTTTTGTCTTTTTATCTAACTTGACTTTAACCTCTTCATCGCCTTCGGGCTGCGGCGGCTGTACCGTCGGCTCGCTTTCCGGCAGTGCCCCCGGCGCAGTTTCTGCCGGCTTGTCCACCGGAACAGCATCCCCGGCTTGCGCTTCGGACTGTTTTTTCCCGAGATAGAACTCTTCATCAATCATATCAATCACCATATTTCGCGTTGACGCGCCTATCTGCAAAATCGGCTAATCTTATTGTAGCACAAAGAAAACCCGATGTCCATAGCGAAACCGGCGGAATAAATTTTTTTACAAACGGGAAAACCTGCGCAAGGGCATATAAAAAGCTATCGGGCACCCCGGTTACACACCAAGAAACCGACCGGTATTTTCATCATCGGTCACCGCGCCGCTGCCCGCAAGGGATATTTTTTCGCCTAAATATGTCGGCTGGGGCTTGAAAATACAATAGAAAAAGTCCTTATTTCTGGCGGCCACTTCCCGTATCTCGCGCATGACGGGGCTGCGGTACGAACGCAAATCCGACGGGCAGCCGTATGCATCCAGCCCCAATTGACGGGCAATATATACCGCCCGGAACAAATGGTATTGCTGGGTTACAATCAATACCCGCTTTGCACCGAACACCTCTTTGGCGCGAACCATGCTTTCATAGGTGGAAAATCCGGCATGATCCATAAAAACATCGTCCCGCGCCGCGCCGCCGCGCACAGCATAAGCTTTCATGACATTCACTTCGTCATACTCTTCGCGCCCGTGGTCGCCGCTCATCAGCAGCTTGGGCGCCGCGCCTGCTAAATACAGCGCTGTCCCCTGAGAAACACGGTCGGCAAGCATATCCGACGGTGTTTCGGCATCTATCAACCCGCAGCCCAACACCAAAATACAATCCGCGCCGAAAGCTTTGCAGTCTTCTTCCGTCAAAATATACTCCCGGCTCTGCCCGACCACATAAAAATTGATGCCTGCCACGGTTATGATGCCCAACGCAGCCAGCACCGCCGCCGCCAGCAGCAGCCGCTGAATCACTTTTTTAGGCGCATGCTTTTCTTTTCGTTTCATTTTTTGCACCTCCCGCCCTCACTATAGCATAGGTCAACTCTCTCCGCAACCGTTTTTTCTAAAATTTAAGAAATATGTAAGATTTATTCCAACCTGCGGCATCCAAAACACAAGGCAAATAGATTGGCAAAAAATACAAAATTTATTTGTATTTTTCTGCCATTTATGTTACACTTTACATGTTTACGGAAAGGAGAATCTGTATGAAAAGGAAATCCAAAAAAATAATTGCGATTGTATTGGCTGCGGCAGCAGTTACGGCAGCGGCTGCCACCGGCATTGGGCTTGCGCTGACAAAAAAAGGCCCCTTTACCGGTACCGTCAAAGACAGCGCAGGTGCGCCGCTGACAGGCGTCAGCGTCACCGATGGGCGCAATGTGGTCAGAACCGCCGAAGACGGCAGCTTTACCTTGGCGGGCTGGCGCAAAAGCAGCTTCGTTACGGTAACCGTTCCGGCAGGATATGCCACCGATGCGTTTTATCTGCCGGTTGACCGCGCGAGAGATACCTATGACTTTGTGCTGGTGCCGGACGAGAGCACGGCGCAGACGGAACACCTGTTTTTGCAGGTTTCCGATACCGAAATCGGTGAAAACGGTACAGGGGACTGGCTGGAAGCCTTAAAGGAAACGATTCAGGAGCTGAAGCCCGCCTTTTTGATACATACAGGCGATATCTGCTATGAAGCGGGGTTGAAAAAGCATATTCAGGAAATGAATACCCAGACCATGGGCTGCACCGTGCGCTATGTAATTGGCAACCATGACTATGTGGACGGCAAATACGGAGAAGAACTGTATGAAAGCATTTACGGTCCGGTGTGGTACTCCTTTGAAGTGGGCAATGTCCATTATGTGGTCACTTCTTTCCAGAACGGCAGCGACTACCCCTCCCGTTACGATTCGGATGACCGTTGGCGCTGGCTGGAAAATGACTTGCGCAATACCGACCCGAATAAGACCGTGGTCATGTTTAACCATACAAAATGCCCAGACGATGATTTTGTTTTGACCTTCGACAACAAGGAACTGGATTTGAAGCAGCACAACCTGACCGCCTGGATTTACGGGCATTACCACTATAATTATATAGAGGAGCAGGACGGCGTTCTGAATATCAGCACCGCCCGCCCGGACTGCGGCGGCATCGACTCCTCGGCAGCGGCAACCCGTGTTGTCCGCGTGGCGGCGGACGGCAGCCTTTCCACCGAGCTCCTGTATTACGGCACCGATGCCGATACCGAGCCGCAGAACGCCCTGTGGACGGCGCAGCTGGACGGCAACGCTTTGTACTGTGACCTGATAAAAGACGGCGAACAGCTGTATATCGGCACAATAGACGATGATTTCCCGCGCCGATGCGGTGTCTCCTGCGTAAGCGCGCAAACCGGCAAGGTGCTCTGGTTCTATGAGACGGAAAATTCCATAAAAAATAATCTGGCGGCGGACGAAACCGCCGTATACGCCATGGACGCGGCAGGCAAGGTCTATGCGCTGAACAAAACCGATGGTACGCTGCTTTGGCGCGGCGATGTGAATTTGACGGCGGATGTGGGCACCAATGGCGCCATCTGCCTTTCGGACGGCATTCTTTATACCGGCAATCCCCGCCATATCACCGCCTATCGGGTATCGGACGGCAGCATTTACTGGCAGGTGGAGCGCTCTCGGGGAGAGAATTCCCCGGCGGAGTTTGTTGTCACCGGCAATAAACTGCTTGTCAGCTCCCACTGGGATGCGCTGGTGGCGCTGGATAAGGACACCGGCAAGGAGCTTTGGAAAAACGACGACGGCGATATCCGTTTCCGCAGCTCTACCCCGGCCGTGATTGACGAACATACGCTGTTGGTCTGCGACTCGAGCGCGATGATGGTTGTAAACAGCGATACCGGCGAAATCACCGCCAAAACCACCATGGAGGATGTGAACTTTTCCTCCAGCGCCCAGCCCTGCATCCAGGGGGAGGTTGCCTATATCCCCACCGCCAACCGGGGGATGCTCGCTTTCAACTGGAAAACCGGAGAGACCCTTTGGAAAACGGAGGTCGGCGAAGCAAAGCGCTTTACCCCGCCCTATATCGGCAAAGGCGCTCAAATTATTGAAGCCACACCGGTTCTGCTGCCGGATCAAACCCTATTGCAGCCCGCCAATGACGGCAAAATCTACCATATCAACGCCCAAACCGGTGAAATTCTCGCAACCTACGACGCCGGTTCCGCCATCCTCGGCAAAGCCGTCGTTACCGAAACCCATATCTACGCCGCCACCTTCCCCGGTCAGGTCGTCTGCTTTGCAAGAACGGACGCATAATCACACAACCAACACCAAAACGCGCCCGCAGTTCGAAAACTGCAGGCACATTTTTCTTGACTCATCATTTTCTATGGAATTTTCCATAAAACATAGTCTTTACAGAAATGATAAGTTTTGTTTTTACAGCTTAATCCATCTAACCACTTATGGGAGCTTTCCATAAGTAACAATATATTCTGGGTCGTAATAAGTGACCGACCCGGTACCGTTAATATTACAGGTGTATTTTTTTGCACCCTTTTTAAAGCTCGGAGAGTACCCAAAATATGAGCCATTCCAAAGCTTATCAACAACACTGACATGTGTGTGAGGAGCTGTTGAACTTCCACTATTCCCCATAAGTCCTATTACCTGACCTGCTTTAACTTTGTCGCCTTTCTTTACCTTCAAAGCAGCTTGGTTGTCAAAATGAGCATAAAAGCTGTATACGGTTTTCCCGCTGATTTTATGCCGAATAACAACCGTATACGCATTACTGCTGCCGCCGTATCCTGCAAATTCGACCGTTCCAGATGTGATCGAATAGACTTTTGTACCTTTTGCGGCACAATAATCGATTCCCAAATGATACGGTCGATATCCATACCGCTGGGTATTTCTCCAATTGCAGTATTGCCCAAAAATTTGCGATTTATTCGCATTCTTTACGGGATAAAAGAAGGTGGCAATGTCTTTACAAGACACTGTTACCGATACGCTTTTACCACTGGTCGATGTAGCGGTAATGCGCGCTGTTCCGTTTGCGACTGCGGTGACCTTACCGGAGCTGTTAACCGTTGCGACCGAAGAATTGGAAGACTTCCAGGTTACCTTATCGGTAGAATTGGCGGGATATAAAGTTGCCTTGATGGTCTTTGTCGCCCCAGAACCGGAAAGAGTAAAGGAAGATGTATTCAGCGAGATTCTGGTGGACATAACTGCCGAAACTTTAACCTTGGCACTTGCCTTTTTGCCGTTAGAGGCGGTCGCCGTGATGGTTGCAGTGCCTGCGCCTACAGCTGTGACCTTGCCCGCAGCATTTACAGTTGCGACGGAAGTGTTTGAAGATTTCCAGCTTAAGGATTTGTTGCTGGCGTTGCTTGGCTGTACGCTCGCCAAAATATTCACAGCGCTGCCCTTCCCTTTCAGCGAATAGGACGAAGAACGAAAGCTTACTTTGGAAACCGCAACGGTTTTTTTGGAACTGCTGTCGCAATATCGCGTGTAATCACTTTTTGAGCAAAAAGCGATGCGCCATTTCCCATTACTTGTCGGATAGAGAAGTTGGTACTGACTCCCTGTACTGATCAAGTAGACGGTATCGCCTTTCGCCACATAATAGCTTGAAGAGGTCGATGCCCCCTGCCGCGGGGCGCAATAAAATTTGCCCTTAGATGTTGTTTTTTTATGGCTTCCATTATTACTGGTAATCGCGCTCAAAGGAATATAAGCATACGCCCGCTTAGACCCAACGGGATAACTGACATATGCCCAATACTTTCCGTTCGTCACCCCGACATCGCAAAGGTACAGTTCATCCGTTTTATTATCGATATAGGCCGTAGAGCTTTTGCCATAGGTAACGCTGCCTCGCACAGATAAATATTTACTGGTGTAGGGAGTGGTTCTGCCCGAGGAAGCCAAAGTATATACCTTCGCGTAGTTACTTGCCGACAATATGTCGTATGCCGTCGTACTCGCCGCCAGCACTTGGGGCGCCAACGATGCGAAAATCCCCATGAACATCAGAAGGGACAACACAATAGAAATCGTTCTTTTCATAAAAAATACCTCCAAAAAATCTAATCTGCCTAAAGACGGATGCTTAACAAACCAAATCCATCAGCTCCTTCAGTCTTTTTTTGACAATCCAATGATACCATAGGCTTATTGAATCGAAAATAGGTTATGTCGATATAAAACCGGCACTTTTTTTAATAGCTGTTATTTTTATTTCTATTTTTAAACTATATATTGAGGAGGGCACTGCATGACATCACTTTGCTATTTTCTATCAAATCTGCCGGACATTTTTTGGGACAAAATCTGCGCTAAAAATAAATCGTCCGAAGAAAAGATGAAATTGCTTAGCAGGAAGCTATCTATAAGCGCAACCAAATACGAGCAGGGAAGTACCAGACAATATAAGTTTGACTACGCCAATCAATCTTTAGAATATCAATGCATTGGCACTTTAAGCATGCATTTCGAGCGTTGTATAGCCCACAATGCAGCCTCAATCGAGCAAAACACTGAGATAAGAAATATGTTTTTTTTGCGTTGTTTTCTTGACTATCTCAACAGCATCGGCTTATCCTACCTTTTGCCAACTGAACTTACAATCAAAAATGGTGAAAAGCTGCTTTATCAACATTTTTTTCATTTTCAAACGACCGGCAAAATAAATTATATTCAAAACACAATTAATAAACTTGTAGATACATCCAAAAATTTTGCAGCAAAAACCCTCTTTTTTAATCGAACCGATTATAACAGCTATAATAATATTAGAGAAATAAAGAGTTGTATTAGAAAAGACCTGACATGGAGGAAAATCTTACAGGATGCGAATAATCCGGATCCTTGTGATTTCGCGTGTCAAGCATTTCAAGCAGCGCTCGGACACCCACTATTAAATTTAATGCTAAGAAAATGGGCGGAATTTTTATTTTTAGCAGAAACAGAATTTGAATATAACAAGAAATCATTTTGGCAGCAACACGCAAAAGCCTACCAAATTACCATCGGACTGCTTATTCAGAATAGTATAAAAACCACAGCAACATCCATTACATTTGTTCCGACTGTTCATGCACTTCTCGCTATAATTCAAAATAAACTGCGTCTTTATTGCGAGAGAAAGGAATATACCATCTCGGACATTATCCGTTTTTATGGCGAGCTATCTCTGCTTGCAGCCGATACGAAATCCTCACATTCTTTTACAAGTACCCAAATAGATAATGTTTGCGTGACTTTAACCAGACGATGCGGCAGTAATTCATTTTTTCACTTACTGGAATTGAGAGATGATATCAAGAATGTAAGTGAAAAAGCACCACACGGAGATTTTATAGAAAAAGGAAATAATACCTTTAAATTTTCAATTAAACCTTATCGACTGATATTTCACGCATTAGCACTTGCAGAAAAAGCGAATAATAGCACCGACTTTTCCTGCGAACAAGCATTTGATGAGATGTTACAAATTGGTCGATTAGCCTCAACGCGCCCAGTCGATTTGGTTAACCTATATAATGGATATCATGACGACCTTTTAATTTTTTCAGCCGCTTATATCTGTGCGCTCGACAAGTTACCAAAGAAAGCATTCATTGATTATTTGTTAAAGCTTTCTAATCAGTTTGAAATCAAAAATCGTACAAAGCAAATTGCCGCCATATACATCTTGGCTTATACGCTTTACGAGGATGAGTCGCTTACCTATGCGCAGCGTCAAGAGATTTTTCAGCAAACCTATGGTACTACCTCTTATCAGCTGCAAAACATCCAATGGGAAATGCTAGACAAACAATCTTCTTTTTATATTCATAAAATAAAGGATACTTATCAATCTCTTTTTACCAACAAATCGTTTTATACTGACAAGCAACCCTTCTATTTCTTTTACTATCATCTGTACCCAAAGAAGCACCACACACATCGGAACGAGAACACAGTTCAAGAATATTGTCATAAAGCATTTTCACTCCGGAAGGAAATATGGGCATCCCTTGATGACCATAAAGAAAAATCAACATCTGATCGCATAAAACAATGTATAGATCTCCTAAATGAGGGAATTTCAATTAAAGAGCAATTCTTTTCAACTGACATCTCGCAAATAGAAAACATAGAAAACAACAATTGCGGATATTTAGCACGCACACTTGCATACGGTATACAGGCCGTTCTTTATGCTATTGCTAATATATTGAATTACACAAACAGTGACGAAGCATCGCAATTAGACAACGACGCCTCCTCACAACTTCTGGAGTGTCTGTTTTTTGCCGATTATATTTGCCGAAAAAGCAACTTAGAATACCGTGCCTATATCGAAAACACGCCCGAACAAAACAATTTGTACCTTCTCTGCGGTGCTTTTCGCTGTGTTTGCGCTTTACCTCCACTAAAAATAGTTTATCAAATGCCTTCTTTTATGAAAAAGGAATATGCACTATGGCTCAAAAAGGAGAAAAATCGCTATTATTATTTACTTGCCTATCTTCTATCCCTAAGTGATTTTTTTGAAGAAGACGAAAAAAAATCACTGCTTAACCTGAACCAATTGCCCGAATCAACGGATGAAATTATGTTTTTGCCCTACGATCATTTAAGTCATAAAGCTATTCTAAGGTTTCCCACCGATCCAAAAGAATGGCATACTATCATTTAATGTTTAAAAAACTACTAAACGACGAAAGAACCGGTGCTCCATGTGATGGAATACCGGTTCTTTAACGATTGAAATGATTTATTTTTTCTTCTTCCCGAAGAAGCCTTTTTTCTCTTCTTCCTCGTGAATGTTGTTTTGTCCGAACTCTTTGCCCAGCTCGCGAATCAGCTCTTTTTGGCGGGGGGTGAGGTTTTTCGGGACATCTACCACAATGCGCACCAGCTGATCGCCCCGACCGCGACCGTTGACATTGGGGATACCCTTATCCCGCAGCTTGAATACATCGCCGGGCTGGGTACCGGCGGGAATGCTGTATTTCACCTTGCCGTCCAGGGTTGGCACCTGCAGCTCATCGCCCAGCGCTGCCTGCGCAAAGCTGACGGTGACATCGCACCAGACATTATAGCCGTCCCGTTCAAAGAACGGGTGCGGGCGCACATTAACGCCTACGCGCAAATCTCCGGCAGGACCGCCGTTGACGCCCTTATTGCCCTGACCGCGCACATTGAAAATCTGGCGGTCATCGATACCGGCGGGAATATTGACCTCGATTTTTACATTGCGGCGGATTCTGCCGTTGCCCTTACATTTGCTGCAGGGGGTGGGAATAATCGTACCCTTGCCGCCGCAGCGCGGACAGGCTTTGGCGGTTTGAATCACGCCGAAGGGCGTTCTCTGCTGGGTGCTGACCTGACCTCTGCCGCCGCATTCCGGGCAGGTTTGGGTCGAAGTGCCCCGTGCCGCGCCGGTGCCGCTGCACTCATCGCAGACCTCAATACGGGGGATTTCAATCGTACGTTTACAGCCCTTGGCAGCTTCCTCAAAGGAAATGGTTACGCCCGCCTGAATATCACTGCCCCTTTGCGGCGCGTTGGGGTTGCTCCGCTGGCTGCTGCCGCCGAAGCCGCCGCCGAAAAAGCTGGAGAAGATGTCGCCCAGGTCGAAATCCATATTCATGCCGCCGAAGCCGCCGCCCTGCCCCGCGCCATAGGACGGGTCAACACCCGCATGACCGAACCGGTCGTACTTCGCCTTTTTATCGCTGTCGGACAGCACCTCGTAGGCCTCGTTAATCTCTTTGAACTTCTCCTCCGCCGTCTTATCGCCGGGATTCAAATCGGGATGGTATTTCTTTGCCAATGCCCGATATGCTTTTTTTATTTCATCGACGCTGGCATTCTTGCTGACGCCCAGCACCTCGTAGTAATCTCTTTTTTCAGCCATATATGTTATCCCTTTCTTTTTTCCTGAAATGCAAAGATACACAAATGGTAACTCAGGCACACGCTGCAAACCTTCCGTAGGGGCGGGTCTTGTGCCCGCCCGGGAAAGAGGCAGAGACATGCCTGTTCCCACTTACCATAGAAGACGCAGACCGATGGATTCCGATTGCATCCGATTATCCACCGCGAAGGAACAGGTGCCTGCAACGCTCGGCCTGCACCGGTAAAGGCATTTTCTTCAACGCTCTCGGGCGGGCACAAGACCCGCCCCTACACGGTTGTATATCCAAACATTGCAAGTAAAGGAGTTCCCATTTGTCTATTTTCGCAAACCATAAACGACTCTGCCCCCGCAGGGGTCTGCCCTGCGGGGCGCGTCTGGCCGTGGGGAGGGTTTGCCTCCCCACGGGTTTTGGTTATCAGTTGTTGTCGTCCGTTACATCGGTATAGGGCGCTTCGTAGTAGCCGTTGGCATCCTGGGTGCCGCCGGATGCCTGGTTCGGGTCAAAGCCCTGGGCGCCGCCCTGCGATGCGTTCGCCTGGTACATCTTTTCAGATGCCGCGTAGAACGCCTGGTTCAGCTCTTCGTTTCGGGCTTTGATTGCCTCAATATCCGAGCCTTTCAGCGCTTCACGCAATGCCTCAATTTTGGCGTTGATATTGTTCTTATCCTCATCGGAGAACTTATCGCCGTTCTCACTGACGAGTTTTTCCGCCTGATAGACCATCTGGTCGGCGTTGTTGCGAATATCCATCTCCTCGCGGCGTTTCTTATCCTCGGCCTCATACTGTTTGGCTTCGTTGACCGCTTTATCAATGTCCTCTTTAGACATATTGGTAGAAGAGGTGATGGAAATGGACTGCTCTTTACCGGTACCCTTATCCACAGCGGAAACATGGACAATGCCGTTGGCATC
>CASFEZ010000036.1:0-8386 GCA_949293815.1 uncultured Eubacteriales bacterium
GGATAAAGAGAGTGGCGCAGTATACTTCATCTGCGGTTCGACCGGTGAAAAATCCTATGAGATTGTCAACAATCCCGACCATCACTATGCGGCGTTCAGCGATAATTTTAACGCTACTTATCTGACCGTCAGCACCACCGACACCACCTTCGATGTCACGGTATATGACTTGCAGTCCGATGGCACAGCTGCCATTCTGGATACCTATACCATGACTAAGCCAATTACTTGCACAGATGCGGGTACCCATGCATATGACTATGAAAACGGCAACTTGGTTTGCTCAGTTTGCGGTTACACAACTGAAGTGGGCACCTATACCGGTTTGGTGAAAGATCTTAGCAACGGCAAGTATATGTATCTGTACCTTGGCAATCCGAGAACCAGTGCTTGGCAAGTTATCGGCGAAGACTATTATTATCTGAATGCAGAGGGCTATGTCGTAACCGGACAGGTAGAAATTACTGGGTCTATTACGCCAGCAAGAGATGATATGAGTGATTTTCTGTTTAATGGCGAGCCGACGACATTAACCTATGTATTTGACGAGAACGGCAAGTTGATTCGCGGCGCGGATGTCTATGCAAATAACTCCAGATACTATATTTATGCCGGAATAATTCAGGAGGGATGGTTTTTTATTGATGGAGATTGGTATTTCTTTAATGGAAAGACCTCCTTGGCTGATTATGGAAAAATGCTGACAGGTGTCTGGGAGCGTAATTCTCAGAAATATGAATGTGATGCCGATGGAAAGCTGATTAAAGGCTTTGTGTATGAGGACCCCGATTCCGGTGCAACGCGCTACTTCTGGGCCGGTCAGTATGTCACAGGCTGGTGCGATGTTGACGGGCACTACTTTAATTCAAATAGAACATTGCAGTACTTCTGGGCCGGTCAGTATGTCACAGGCTGGTGCGATGTTGACGGGCACTACTTTAATTCAAATAGAACATTGCAGGGTCGATTCTATTTCGATCCCGAAACGGGCTATATGGTCACGGATTCGGCGGTCATTGATGGCAAGACCTATCTGTTCAATGAAGACGGTACAGCAAAAGACGGCTTTGTGGATGTAGAAGGCGGCAAGGTTTATTGTTTGCAGGGTGAAGTTTTGTCCGGCTGGCAGGATATTAACGGCTACCGGTTCTATTTCAACCCGGATGACAATAATCATATGGTCACCGGTGTTACAACCATAGACGATATTGTTTACAGCTTTGATGCGGATGGAATTTTCCTGCATGAAGGCGACCATGTTGATGCTGACAATGACGGAATTTGTGATTTGTGCTTTGAAGCCAGCTCCGGCTTGATTGCTGAAATTGTCAGGTTCCTCATTCAGGTAGTCCAGACCTTTATTGATATTCTTTCCGCCTTTCAATTCTAATACTTAACCGGAAGCGGGGCAGTCATTTGGCTGTCCCGCTTTTTTACGACAAAAAACACCTGTTGAGACAGATCAAACTGCTCAGCAGGTGTTAATGCTATATAAAATCACTTGTCCCAATGAACTTGCCGCATAATTTGATGAAAAACTTCATAAATGCGCGATGCGGTCTGTGGACCGAGGGAGTTGGTTTCCTCATAATGGCGTCGCTTGAAACGATCCGGATGCGCTTTTACATAGGGCATGTCCGGATGCAAATGAAAATCATTTGGCGGTGGTATATAGCCGATTTCATCGTTTGCGAGACCAATTACAATTAAATCCAGCCCTGTTTCCTTACAGAGTGGCGGCGGATTGATAGCAGGGGATTGCCCATCTGCGCTTTCATCGGCAGAAAGATAGCCGCCGTAAATGTTTTCCGGAAATGACTCTCCGGGAAGCAATAACATTTTTAGGGAGCCGATTTCCATATAGGTCATTTCAGTCAACAGGGATTGATTCAGCGCACCGCTGCCCACACCAGTAGCGACCGGTTTTGCAGGAATGATGCCGACTTTTGCCGCTGCAAGCAGAACATGATTGTCGCAGCCGACATAGAACTCCTGCCTGACGAGATTGATAGCTGCATCCAAACGAACATCATTATTAATTTCACAAAGTTTTTTTCCAAGAAATCTGCCGGTCTTTTTCGTGGATAGGATATTGTTGTCGTCCATTGGTCGCATCATGATGAGCCCACCAATTGCGCCGACAGTATATACCATATCGGCACCTTTTTCTTTTTCGACCTCAGCGGCAATATAAGCAGGAAAGTCCGCGCTGATCAGTGTGTTATCGCCGAGCAACGATTCGGAATGAGAAGAAAAATTTACCAGATAAATTTCACGGCTGCCGTCATTCGGAACAAAGCGAATACGATGCAATTTGTTGGAGAATATTTCCGGCAGACGGCTGTCGCGGTAAAGCGCGGGATCGATTTCGGTGAATCCATAGTACAATGCACCTTCCCTGCGATTTCGGTAAGCATTGAGAATCGCTGTTTGTGCGCCCAGATAGACTTTTTCCATATGTTCTTTATTGCGACCAGTCTTGGGCAAAGGTCCCCAGAGTCCCATTGTGTCTATGCCTGCATGGTCGTGAGTCGAGCAGATATTGATGCTGCGGCAGCCGGTTTCTTCGCAGAATGATTGCAGCCGAGCACGAATGATCTGCACATCGTGCCGCAAAAGACCTACACAGTCTATCTGACAGAAAACAACGCCGCCTCGTCCGGTGTGGTCATCCAGGTAAACAGCTTTGGCCATCATCGGATCCAGAATACCGGTAGCCGGGTGGTTGATTCTATAGCCGGCAACATAATAGACGGTTTTGCCCGGTATCGGCTCATCCGGCATGATAGAGCATTTACCAAAACCTGCTGTGTACAGCCTGTCTTCTGCCGGTTCAGCACGCTCGAAAACACCCACTGCCGGCTCAGGCGGTGCCTGTTTTAAGTATTGTTTGCGTGCACGCTCTGCAAGGGTGTTTTTGACGCCGTTAATAACTTGTCCGAGAATATTCACAGTCCTTCCTCCTGGGTGATGGTTTCTATTTTAGCTGTGTCTATGGCAGTCTGCAATAAGTCTGTCCAGTCGTAAAGCGCTTCTGTCGCATCAAGCAGTGCGGGTGTTGGTCGGGTTTTAGGATGTTTGGGGGTAAATATAGTGCAGCAATCTTCATAGGGCTGAATGGAAATATCAAAAGTATCTATTTTTCTGGAAAGTTCGATAATTTCCGTCTTGTCCAGTCCAATGCATGGACGAAAAACGGGCAAAGCAGCTGCCTGATCTGTGCAACCGAGCGCGTAAATTGTCTGACTTGCTACCTGTCCGACACTTTCACCGGTAATCAGAGCCTGCGCGTTTTCTTTTTCCGCAAGTGCCGAAGCAATGCGCATCATATGCCGCCGCATGACCAATGTAAACATCTCTTCCGGGCAATGGTCGCGTATGGCTTCCTGAATATCCGTGAAGCAAACGGTGTATAATTTGATTCTACCGCTGTATACCGCAACTTTAGCCAATAGCTCGTGCACTTTCATTTCTGCCCGTTTGGATGTATAGGGCGGCGATGCAAAGTGAACCGCAGACAATTCAATGCCTCTTTTTGCCATCATCCAGCCGGCAACAGGACTATCGATGCCGCCTGAAATCAGAAGCATGCCTTTGCCGTTTGTTCCCACGGGCATGCCGCCAGCGCCTCTTTGCTGATTGCCGTGAATAAATGTATATTGATCCCGCACCTCAATATTTACAATCAGCTGCGGGGTATGCACATCTACCTTTAAGTGGGGATGCCTGGCAAGCAGATAGCCGCCGACCTCGCGGCAAATAGCAGGGGAGTTATATGGGAATTTTTTGTCCGATCGTTTTGCCTCGACCTTGAAAGTGGCAACGCGGTTCAATGCATCACCAAGATAGCTTTCTGCTGTTCTCAGAATTTCATTCAAATCTTTTTCGCAAACGGCTGCTCGAGAGTATCCAACAATGCCAAATATACTGCCGATTTGTCTCATTGCCTCGCTTAAATCTATTGTATCATCCAAAGGTTCAGCCGTTATGGTGGATTGCGCCTTGGTAAATGCAAACTTGCCAAGCCTTGACAGCCGTCTTTTGATGTTTTTTACCAAAATATCCTCAAAGGTTGAGCGGTTCAACCCTTTCAGCGCAAGTTCACCGTCTTTTATTAAAATAACTTCTTTCATACAAAACTTCCTTTGCTTTTATCGTAAAAAACGCGGTATTCCTTCCAAAAGGCAATCCGCAAAACCGTCAACATCTTCGGTCGTTGTAAATCGTGAAAAGCTAATGCGAACAGCGCTGTCGATTCTTTTTGCATCCATACCAATCGCGGACAGTACATCGCTGCGGTGTCCTCTTTTACAGGCAGAGCCGGCTGAAACATAAATTCCCTGATCGGATAAGTAATTTATCATAACCTCTGAGGGAATACCCGGAACGGAAAGGTTTACAATATAGGGCAGTGCATCGGCAGGAGAGTTAATAACAATATGTTTCGATACCGAAAGTCGACTAAGTAAATGCGCGCGTATCGCTTGCATTTGGTTCATCTGCGTTGTCAAATCCGGCAAGGCTGCTGCTGCTGCGCCGAAACCGGCAATGGCAGGTGTGGCTTCTGTGCCGGAAAAAAGACCGTTTTCCTGACCACCGCCCATGATATATGCGGGCAAATGCAGACCTTTTCTGACATACAAAGCCCCGGCACCCTTGGGCCCATGGATTTTATGGGCGCTGACAGTTAATAGATCCACTCCGAGCTTTGCGGGCTTAACGGAAAGTTTGCCGAAGCCCTGCACCGCATCACAATGGATAAGCGCACGGCTTCCTGACTGATGTATAAGCTGTGACGCGTCAGCAATCGGGTTAATCACGCCGATTTCATTGTTGACCAGCATCATCGTGACCAGAATTGTATTTGCATTCAGTGCACTGCGCAGCGCTGATAAAGAAATTTTGCCGCTCGCATCCGCAGGCAGTCGAATGATTTCAAATCCGCTGCTTTCCAGATACTTCAGGGGCTCATTGACGCTCGGATGCTCCAGCGAAGTGGTGATAATTCGGTTCCCATGGCGGCGCATAAGTCGTACCGCGCCAAAAATAGCAGTATTGTTCGCACATGTGCCGCTCGGCGAAAAATATAACTCCTCCGGCAAACAGCCGACAGCCTTTGCAACTTTGTTTCGCGCGTTTTTCATGGCGGTATGCGCCGAAAGACCTGCTTCATGGCGGGAGGATGGGTTGCCGAAACGATCCGTCATCATTTTATACATTTCGTCCACAGCCGGCTTGCACATCGGCGTAGTCGCACTGTTGTCTAAATATATAGTCAAAAATAATAGCATTCCTTTCATTTTGGTTTTCGATACATCTTATTCAAAAAACCCGGAAACGCATCGAATTTTTAATCGTTTCAATTTATTGTCATTATACTATATCTAACCCGCTTGTGCAAATGATTTTTGGATGTTCAAGAAAATTTTGGCCTACATATTCACTTCGTTCCTGCATACAGTATCACCATAGCATAAAAAGGAAGGATTGCAACATGATATATCAAAGCAGAAGACAGCGTATACGGACGATTAGTTATATCGTTTCTCTGGTCGTTGTATTGGGCATTTGGGGAACCACGGCGACAGTAAAGCAATATCAGTACGCGCGAATTATCACCGCGTCCAGACAGCAGGCACTTTCGGACTTGGGAACCTATATGGACAATATAGAAACTTCTCTGACCAAAGGGCTGTATTCCGGAACAGAGCCAATGCTGGCGTCTCTTTCCTCATCGCTTTGGCGGGAAGCTACCGGCGCTAAAACCAGTCTTTCACATTTGGGAGATAATGAAACTTATTTGTTAGGCACCTATAAGTTTTTGTCCCAAGTGGGGGACTACACCATGTATTTAACGCGAAAGGTCGCCGCCGGTGGTGAAATTACTGAGGAAGAGTACGAAAATCTGAAGAAATTCCGCAATTACGCCGAGCAATATTCACAGCAAATTGATTATATGCAGGAAATGATGTATTCCGGTAGTTTATCCTTTGACGATATAGATGCGTCACTGCTGGAAAACAGCGATGGAGAAATGATGAACTTTTCAGATGCCGCCTCAGATTCAGAAAAAAATGTCAGCGACTATCCAACGCTGATATATGATGGTCCGTTTTCCGATAATCTGGACAGCAAGGAATCAGTCATGTTAAAAGATTTAGCTGAGGTTTCATCGCAATCTGCAAAAGTAAAAGCAGCTGCATTTCTCGGAATTTCTGCAGACCAGCTGGAGGATGCCGGGGAAGAAGAGGGTAATATGGCATGCTATCTTTTTAATTCCGGCGACAAAACGATTGCTGTAACCAAAAAGGGCGGTTATGTGCGTTATATGCTCAGCGGCAGCTTTGCCGGAGAAGAAAAGATTTCCGCTGCGGATGCTATCGCAAAAGGGAAGTCATTCTTGGAATCAATAGGTTATACAAATATGCGTGACAGCTATTATGCCGTATCGGACGGTATTGCCGTTATCAATTATGCGTATTATGAAGGAAATGTTTGCTGCTATACCGATTTGATTAAAGTAGGCATTGCGCTGGATACAGGGGAAGTTGTATCCTTTGATGCTACCGGCTATTTAATGAATCATCACCAAAGAAGCGGTCTGAACACAAATGCATCGGTTGAAGCAGCTAAGGCTGCTGTAAGCACAATGCTTCAGGTACAGTCATCCAAATATGCGGTTATTCCAACCGATGGCGGCAAGGAAGTATTAACCATTGAATTCTTGTGCAAAAGTGAAGATAATACGGATGTACTCGTTTATATTGACCCCACTACCAATGAGGAAAAAGAAATATTGCTTTTAACCTATTCTGATAACGGAATTTTGACAAAATGAATAGGGGAGTATCAAACGGGTATAATAGGGAAAAAGGCATGAAAGGGTGATAAAGAATGAGCAAGAAAATTGTTGCCGCCGTTTCGGCAGCGCTGGTTTTGGTGGCTTTTGCATTCTCAGCATGCTCCAAGGACCAGGATCGCGATACCGTAACGACCACAACAAACACTGTTACGACCACGGAGCGTTCTTCGGCGACTGAAACGACTATGGTGCCGAACACAAATATTGAAGACAGCACCGCAGACGGCGCAATCGAAGAAGGCGCAGATCGAGTGGAGAGCGGATTGGATCGTGCGGAAGACGACCTGGAAAGCCGTGTCGATAACGATGAAAATCGATAAGCACGCATAAAACGCAAAAGGCACAGCGATGGTTTACCTGTAAAGGTAAGGCACGCTGTGTTTTTATATGACCATATTTTTGCGCGGAAGGTGACAGGATGCGAAACCTGCTTGACAGGCAGGTATAAATTTGGTATACTAAAACACATAGAATTGCACAAAATCAATATTTTGTGCAATTTAGGGCAGTGTCAGCTTGCTGATTGGTAGCTGATTGCTATATGATATGCCTGCTGAATGGATTTTTCTGCAAACGATAGCTAAGTATCTGACGGACAGCAGTCGCAGCTTATCAAAAATAGAAAGCATGCTAATTCTAATTATGAGGTGATTATTCGATGACTTATGATTATTCGGATTTGCCGCCGATCCTGGCAAATTATTTGCGTAATTTACGCGTGGTAAAAAATCGTTCTTCTAAGACTGTTTATGAATACGCTGTAAATCTGCGTATGTTTTCCCGGTTTCTTGCTGGCGGAAAAAGGATGAACATAACGGATGTGGTGTTATCGCAAATCGATATCTCGCACTTGGATGAGGCTTTTTACGACGCGGTTACATTGGACGATGCGTATACCTTCCTGGCTTATTGTGCAGATCAGCGGCAGATGAAAGAAGCAGCAAGGTGTCGAATGGTTTCTGCAATTCGTTCTTTTTATAAATATTTATATATCTCAAATAAATTGACACATGATAATATTATGCAGCTATTAGAAAGTCCCAAAAAGAAGAAAACTTTGCCAAAATATCTTACATTGGAACAAAGTGTTGATTTGCTGTCTGCTGTAGACGGTAAAAACCGCGCCAGGGATTATTGTATTTTGGTACTGTTTCTGAATTGTGGTCTGCGGTTATCGGAACTTGTGGGGCTGAACTGTACGGATATTCAGGAGGACACCATTCGCGTTACCGGCAAGGGTAATAAAGAACGCATCCTGTATTTGAACGACGCCTGCCGCGCGGCACTGCATGTTTATATGCAGCAGCGCCCGGTGGACGGCGTAAAAGACCGCAATGCTTTATTCTTAAGCAACCGGCTGACCAGAATCTCGAATCGCACGGTGCAGTATATTGTAGAAAATTTTCTGAAAAAAAGCGGGCTGGACGGTCAGGGCTTTTCCACACATAAGCTGCGGCATACGGCGGCGACACTGATGTATCAATACGGGCATACGGATATTCGCGTAATCAAAGAGGTTTTGGG
>CASFEZ010000036.1:8401-50502 GCA_949293815.1 uncultured Eubacteriales bacterium
AATACGACAGAGATTTATACCCATGTGGCGAATCAACAGATGCAGCAGGCAACCTCTTCCAACCCGCTGTCTGAAGTATCTCCGCGCAGCAAGCGGAAGCCCCGTGACTGATATTTATAATTGTACCGACCGTATGCTTTATGAGGTCAAAAGCCCGGCTATTTTCAGTGTGATACAGGTTATGGCGGCGCATAGAACCGCAGCAATCAAAATTACCAGATTGGCCATACAATACTTTTTCAAGTCTGGTTTTACCTGTAATGGCTTGTTCCAGGCAAATAAAAAAAGATTTAGTGATAAAAAAGCTGCCGTTTTTCCTGATGCCGCCAATGCCGCGCCGTATAGAGCGGATATCGGCGACAGGGCAATCATATAAAGCACCACTTCCCTGCCGCTGTAGTGTGTAAAAAAATATCCGCATATCGAACCAATAAAAATGCCGTACAATAACATTAGAAAGGGAACGAGCAATAGACCGGTTATGGATAGACCGGAAAAAAACACCAATGCTTCCAGACCGACATACGCAGCAAGCGTATATAATACCATGGAGAAGATGCTGCTATGTAAATAGACTGCGATTTTCTCGTCTAATTGCGCATAGAATGCGTCTGGCAAAAAAAGTTGTTTATAATATAAAAGATTACTTACTAAAAATCCGATGGTATATACAAGAAAAAGCAATAACAGGGGCAAGCTTTCTCTTATGTCCTGACTGGTGATGCGATATGGCGTTCGCGTCATTTTTTTTCGTCCCAATACCGGTATATTCATGCGTAACTTCCTTTCCATTTGTTGTCCGGTATCAGTATATGAAAAGAACGCCCTATGCATGCGCTTCTGCAAAAAAATGCTTGACAAGCCATACTTAACTGTGTATACTGTTTATATACAGTAAGGATGGTGATGGTTTGACAATTCTTATCAGACACACAGATACGCATCCGATTTACGAGCAAATCGCACGACAAATCAAAAATGCCATTATCTGCGGTGAACTGGCGGAAAACAGCCCGCTGCCATCCATACGCAATTTGGCAAAGGATCTTCAAGTCAGCGTTATTACAACCAAGCGCGCCTACGATGAGCTGGAAAAGGACGGATACATTGTTACGGTACCGGCAAAGGGCTGTTTTGTTGCGGCAGGCAACCGGCAGGCATTTGAGCAGCAAGTGTACGCCGAATTGAAGACAAAAATGAAAGAAGCATCCATCTTGGCCCGGCAGGCAGGAATCACCACCGCGGAGCTAAAGCATATTCTGGATGAAGTGTGGGAGGAATTAACATGATAAATGCAATTGAACTGAAGCATATCTGCAAAAATTACGGCAGATTTTCGCTTCAGGATGTATCCCTTTGCGTACCGCAAGGCAGCATTGTCGGTCTGGTAGGCGAAAACGGTGCAGGCAAAAGCACCTTGATTAAAATGATGCTTTCGCTGCGGCAGGCAGACAGTGGTGAAATTCAGCTTTTTCAAAAGCCGCTGCAAAGTCTGACGCGGTCTGATCGGGAAAAAATCGGTGTTGTTTTCGATGAAGGCTGCTTTCCCGATTCCTTTACGGTAAAGCAGGTTCGGGAGCTTATGCACCGCGCCTTTGATAAGGCTTGGGATGACCGGATTTTTTCGGATTACCTTGTGCAGTTTGCGCTGCCTGAACAGGAGGTATATTCTAAATTTTCCAAGGGCATGAAAATGAAGCTTGCCATTGCCGTTGCCCTGTCGCATCACGCACAGATTTTGATTTTGGATGAAGCGACCTCTGGGCTGGACCCGTTTATTCGGGAAGAAATCATTGGTATTTTAAGCGAATTTACGCGCAATCCGGAAAATTCCATTTTAATTTCCTCTCATATCGTGACAGATTTGGAAAAGCTCTGCGATTATATCGCCTTTTTACACAATGGCCGTATGATTGTTTTTGAGGAAAAAGATGCGCTCATAGAACAGTACGGGCTATTCACCGGCTCAGCAGATGAAATAGCCGCGCTGCCCGCAGAGGCGATTATCGGTATTCGGGAAAACAAATACGCCGTGCAGGCGCTGCTGGCACGCAGTAAGGTTGACAAAAGTATACCTTTGGAAAAGTGCAGCCTGGAAGAAATTATTATATTTTTATCAAAAAGTGAGGGAATTGCATGAAAGCGTTGGTTTATAAAGATTGCCAGATGCTAATGAAATATAAAACGCAGATGCTGATTATGCCAATCTTTTTTTGCCTTTTGGGGCTGTTGGATTCTTTAACGATGTTTCAATATTACGGTATGATGATTATTACACAATGGCCGCTTTCGCTGATGAGCTTGGACGAAAAGTGCAAATGGAACCCATATGCTTTAACCCTGCCCATCAGCAAAACGGAGCTTGTCGGTTCCAAATACCTGTTTTCTTTGTTCGGCTGTGCCGGATATTTGCTGCTGTCTGTCATTGTAAATATTGCATCCGGTGCCCTACACGGCGGCATGCCGTCTGCGTCATCCATCGCAATTTCGTTTTTTGTTTTTTGCTTATCCCTGATATTAAGTTTTGTCTATATTCCTATTATCATCCGGTTTGGAGCGGAAAAGGCTAGATATCTGTGTACCATTGCCAGCATTGTCTGCTTTGTCGTTTTGATTCCGCTGCTTGGAATCGGCGGTGTTCCGTGGTTAGCGCCCGGTGATAAGGGATCTCTTCCCCTGCTGTTGATGGTGCTTGGCGCGCTGCTGCTGTGTGTGATTATCTTTTTCATTACCTATTCTATCAGTAAAAAACAGATGGAAAAAGCGGAATATTAACCATAAATCAAACGAAATCAAACGCCTGCCATACAAAACGACAGGCGTTTGATTTTCATATTCTATACTTTCCGTATTTCTTCATCACATGTCGAACTGCCACAGCCAGAAACAGCAGAACGACGGAAGCGCCGAGAGAGGCGGCAGGATTTGACTTTTTCATGGAATTACCTCGCTTTCTGTTCGGTTTTTTCTGTTAGCGGCAAAAAACCGCCATTGTCATATAATGGATGCTTGTTCAGCATTTCCGGATATACCTGATGCTCCCGTAAAAATGAGCATATATCCGCATACTGGGGATGCGCTTGTATATTACCGTTAAATAAAAGGATATCCTTTGCAATTTTACCGCAGCATCCACCGATAAAGCCATATGGATAACCGCGAAGCTGAACCGCTCCTGGGGGAATAAGCAATACATCCAATACTGCCTTCTTACAGGCGGCGGCTATGCCGGCATCCTCCGTTATCAGCGCATCCGATGCGATAACAGCGATGGCGCATTTGGTGTATCCCTGTTTAATTCTGATTTCATTGTAACCGCTTTGTCGATAATAGGCAATTGCTTTTTGATTCGCGGTTTTGGGATTGTACAAAACGGTTTTCCCGCATACAGCAATATTCAGTGCGGCATCCGCCGGGTAACCGGCCTGTGGCGGCGGAACCATGGTTGTTTGAAATCCGAGAGCTGCCAGCTGTGCTGCTAACATTGTTTGATTTTTTGAAAGAAGTACCCTACCCTGCCCCATATAATGAAAGGACAAATCGGCATGGGTTCTAAGCGATTCCGGCAGCGCGCATTCCGCGACCGGTTCCAAAAGTGTAATACCGAAACGGCGAAGCTGGTACTTGCTTTCATCCGACAATCCACCGGCGACCATTAGAGCACAGGGATTCTGCGGCAGATTCGGTTCAACAACCGCCTGCATTATACACTCACCGCTTCAAAGGCTTTTCGTATTGTTCGCACACCGACAATCTCAACCGCTTCTTTCAGTTCCTGCGGTATGGTTCTGGCGTTGTGTATGGGGATGACGCATTTATGAAAACCGAGCCGTATGGCTTCCTTGATCCGCTGCTCGCAGGCATTTACGCCGCGCACTTCGCCCGCCAAACCGATTTCACCAAAAGCAATCACATCCTCCTTTACAACGGTATCCTTCAATGAGGAAACCAGCGCCATGGCAACGGTCAAGTCCGAGGCTGGCTCGTCCAGTTTCATACCGCCGACCACATTGACATAGCAATCCATGGTATTAAAAAAATATCCGCAGCGCTTTTCCAATACGGCAAGCAGCATGGAAAGCCGACCGAAATCAAAACCAGTCGTCATTCTGCGCGGATTGCCGAAGCCGGTGGGAGTGACCAACCCCTGTACCTCTGCCAAAATCGGACGGGACCCCTCCATCACACAGGCAATGCAGGTGCCGGAAGTGTTTTTCGGTCTGCCGGCAATCATCATTTGCGAGGGGTTTTTAACCTCACGAAGCCCCCGGTCTGTCATTTCAAATACGCCGATTTCGTTGGTGGAACCAAAACGGTTTTTTTCGGTGCGCAGAATCCGGTAGCTTAAATTCCGCTCCCCCTCAAAGTATAGGACAGTATCCACAATGTGCTCCAGCACTTTTGGTCCGGCAATATTGCCGTCTTTGTTGACATGGCCTACTATGATAATAGGGATGTCCAGATTTTTTGCGGTTCTAACAAAAAGGTTGGTGGACTCGCGCACCTGGGTAATGCTGCCCGGCGAGGACTGCAATTCCTGTATATTCATTGTCTGAATAGAATCGACAATCACCGTGTCCGGTTTTTCCGCGCGAATATATTCGCAAAGCACCTGCGTATCGGTTTCGCACAAAACGGTCAGGTTGTCCGTCGTTACGCCTAAACGGTCGGCTCGCAGTTTGATTTGGTGGGCAGATTCCTCACCGGAGATATACAGCACTTTGAGATTTTTTCCGAGCGTCTGGCAGATTTGCAGCAGGATAGTAGATTTACCGATTCCGGGATCACCGCTTAAAAGCACCACTGAACCTTTCACAAGACCTCCGCCCAAAACCAAATCCAGTTCTCCGATGCCGGTGTGATATCGGTGCTCCGTGATGTGAACAATTTCCTTCAGTGTCAGCGCACGGGTATTCACAGACGATTTGGCGGCGGAAGATTTATTGGACGCCGGTGTGCGCAGCTCCTCCTGCATGGTGTTCCACTCATAGCAGGAGGGGCACTGTCCGAACCATTTTGCGGTTTCATAACCGCAATTTGTGCATACATATACCGTTTTACTCTTCGGTGACATGGGTTTCCTCCGGGAAATAAATATAATGGTAGACAGCCCGACTGATGGCAAAAGCGATTTTTTGCTGAAATTCTGTCGTGTCCAGTTTTAGCGCATTCTCCGGATTTGACAGAAAACCGCATTCAACCAGCACGGCCGGTCGCTGTGCTTTATGCAAAAGATAGATGGAACTGTCCGATTTCTTAATGGCTCTGGTATTATCCGGCTCCGCCAGAGACGCGATGGTGCGCTGTATGGTTTGTGCAAGAATTTTGCTTTGCGGGTTGTTGGGCGAGTAAAAAACCTGTGCACCGTGGCAGGAAGCATCGGAAAAATAATTCTGATGAATGGATATAAACAGGCAGTTTTCGTAAGTGTTCATTAAGTCCATTCTGTTTCGTATGTCGGAAGACTTTTTTTCGCGAATGGTGGCAAGGTTCGGGTCTTCCGTGCTGCTGTCATCGGTTCGTGTCATAACCACTGTAAAACCGTCTGCCCGTAAAAAATCCGCAAGAATCAGGGATATGGCAAGGTTGTATTCTTTTTCGGTTTTGCCGTAGACGGATGTCGTACCGCCGTCAAAGCCACCGTGACCGGGATCAATAACAATGACGGGCAGAGCTGACCCTGTACCGGATGACGGAACGGAAACGCCGGTATTTACCTGTGCTAGAAAGACAATGCCTGAGCAAAAGCAAAGCAGAATAATAAGGCAGCTGACGGCTGGCAGATATTTCTTCATGCGGAACACCTCACGGACAAAACTCTGTATAAACTATATGTCCGAATGGCTGCCAACATGCCGGAAAGCTATCAGATACAAAATAAAATGGTGTTTTTTCTATTATACTCTCTTTTTATTCGGGGCGCAAGCATTTCTTATTCAACCAGGTTCGGCCAAAGTTCATCGTTCGCCCCTGCATAAATTTCGGGAATCATGCCAACAATCACCGTTTCAGCAATATTGATATTGCTGTGAATTTGCGTCGAGGTGCTCTGCCCTGCCATAATAATATAGATATTGGCAGTGACATCCAGGTCGATGCGATGGCATACCTGATTGATGCCGGCAGTATAGAAATCAGAAACCAATTTGATCGAGGTGCTGCCGGTTAAATTGATATAAAGCTTTATTTTCGGTCCCCGTCCGGCTAAAAAGTCGATGCCGGTGATGGTTCCCAGCGGAATAGAAATTTGTTTGCGTTCCATTTGATTCAGACGATCGGATATGGAGTTACTCAAATCCGCCTGAAGCTGATTGGCCGCTACGCTGTTGATTTTTACAGAAGTAACCAGTCCATCGGCGTTGTAGCTGATAGTTACAAGGTCGGAATATTCAATTTGCTGTTCTGTCATGACAGCGGTAACCGCGTCGTTGATGGTAATGGTTGCCATGGATTCCGCCCGGCTGGTGGCAAGAGTGCGTATCAGCGGTTTCATGGTCTGGTTCATGAGAATCGCTGCTACGCATAAAATAATCAAGAAAGAAAAGAAAAAAATTTTTCCTTTTCTTTTTCTTCTTGCGTTATATGCTTTGATTCTGTGCACTGACCACCCCTCCCTTTTTCGGTACATATAATACAGTATATGCGTAGGCTGAATTTATGTCCTGTTTTCATGAAAAACACTGAAATTCTATTGAAATTTTGCATAAAAATGGTATAATATAAATGAAAGAGTTTGCAAATATAGGAGGTTGTTTTATGAATCGATTTGTTGTTACCATTGCCCGTACCTGCGGCAGCGGCGGCAGTTTTGTCGGTGAGGCGCTGGAAGAGAAACTGGGCATTCATATGTACGAACAGGATATTTTACAGCTCGCCTCCGAAGACAGCGGAATCAGTTTAGAGCTGTTCGCTCAAACGGATGAAGAGCTGAAAAGCAATCCGCTTTTTCGTTTTTCCAGATATATTTATCGGGGAAAACTAATCCCGCCTTCCAGCAGTGAATTTACTTCCCAGGAAAATTTGTTTAACTATCAGGCAAAGGTGCTTAAAGAATTAGCGCAAAAGGAATCTTATATTGTTATCGGACGCTGCGCGGATTTTGTACTGAAAGATGTTGTGCCGCTGGTGCGTGTATTCGTGTATGCCACGCGGGAGGATTGTATTCAGCGTGAATCACAGAGACTGTCTATTTCCGTTTCTGACGCGGAAAATCGAATAGAAAAAGTGGATAAGAAGCGCGATGAGCATTATGAATACTTTACGGGGCATAAGCGAAGTGATATGAAGAATTATGATATATGCCTGAACACCTCGACATTATCCTATGAGGACTGTGCCGATTTGATAGCAGAATGCTTAAAAAAGCGCGGGTTCCTTTCGGATAAATAAGAGATACCTTGTTATTCGTAAAAAAGAGCGGAGCGGAGTTGATTTTCCGCTCTTTTTTCTTGCCGACAGAATCATTTTTTACTTGCAAGTCGCAACCGACTTTGCTATGATATGCTGTGGTGATAATCATGCAGATGCAAAAACGCAAAAGAATACTATTTTTATTGTGTTGGGTCGCTTATATGGCGACCTATATCTGTAGGCTGAATTTTTCAGCGGCAATGCCGGAGCTGGTTCGATACGGCGTGTTTGACAACACGCAGGCAGCAGCCATTTCCTCCTGCTTATTTATCACGTATGGCGCCGGACAAATTTTCAGCGGGTTTCTTTGTGACCGCATCAATCCGAAATGGATGGTATTTTTCGGCGTTCTCCTGTCCTCTGTCTGCAATATTATTTTGTTTTTTGTCTGTGAAAATTTTATTGCAACGACTGTTCTCTGGGGCATCAATGGCATCGCGCAGTCGAATGTCTGGGCGCCGGTACTGCGTGTTGGTGCTCTATATTTCAGCGGTCCGGAAAAAGACCGCTTCGGCGTAAATCTGTCCACAACCGTACCAAGCGGTACGCTGGCGTCCTATGTCGTCAGTTTGCTGGCAATCCGTTTTTTTGACTATCGCGCGGTCTTTCTTGCCTGCGGGCTCCCCGTTTTTGCCGTTGCCTGCATGTGGCTTTTGGGATATCATCATATAACTGCCGGACTGCCTGTTTGTCAATATGACCGGGATACAGCGTCAACGCAGGTACATACGCAAAAAATGAGCCGCGCCGTTTTATACGCATGCGCTGCTGCATTGGTTGTTATTGCGCTGCCAACGGCTATTCATGGCGCATTGAAAGACGGTGTTACCGGCTGGGTGCCGGTTTTTATCGGCGAGCGGTTTTCCGTGACTACGGATTTTTCGTTGATGCTGACCATGTTCCTGCCGGTTGTTAATGTGACGGGGGCATATATTGCAAAATTTATCAATCGCTTTATCCGCAATGAATTGCTGACATCGATGCTTTTTTTCCTTGTGGCGCTGGCAGCGCTTGCGGTTTTGCTGTTCTGGGGCGATTTGAATATGGTGCTTTCCGTTGTGAGCCTAGCTGTAATTACCAACAGCATGTTTGCAATCAATATTTTGCTGATTACATTGATCCCTCTGCGTTTTGCCCGATACGGTAAAACGGGAACCATTACAGGTCTGCTGAACGCAGTAACATATCTTGGCTGCGGCGGGTCGATGTTATACAGCGGCGTGCTTTTGGATCATTCCGGCTGGCACACTGTGCTCCTGCTTTGGATGGCGCTGTCGCTTCTTGCTGCAATCCTTTGTATACCCGGTGGAATTTTATGGATCCGTTTTCGTAGGAAAGATGATTCATTGTCAGAAAGCAATCCGGTAGGCTGATTCAATGCTTCAGCGATACCTTGGGAGGAGTAGTATGGTTATAAAAGAAGCGGGACTATCTTCAAAATCGAAGGTCTATTTTTCATCCCCATCTCAGACGGCAAAAAAGCTATATTATTATCCGATTTGCGCCGGTCATTTTTTCGCAAAAAAAGGCTACCGCTTACAGCGGGAAAATTATGACAGCATATTGATTATTCATATTGTAAAAGGCTCATTTACTTATGTGCTGGATAACAGACCGCATACGGTACATGACGGTGAAACGGTTGTTCTTAATTGTTTTCAGCCGCACATGTACTATACTGAGGACGCATTTGAAGCAATATGGGTGCATTTTCGGGGATTAAACGCCCTGGATTTGTATGAAGAATTGGTAAAGAACAAAGGAAACACCATTGCCGGTGAGAACGCCAAGAAAATTGAGCAGGTTTTATTTCAGATTTTTTATGAAATCAGCGGTGAGAAACCGGTTTCGGAGCCGCAAAATTCTTTGTATCTGTATCAGCTTTATACCCTGCTTGCTTCGGCGGATTCCGAAGAAAACCACGGACTTACGCAGGACGAAGTGCGAATACAGGGCGTACAGCAATATATTGCTGCGCATTTGCACGAACCCCTTTCTGTTGCTTCTCTCGCAGATTTTATTCATATGAGCCCTTCTCATTTTTCGAGAATATTCAAACAGCTGACCGGTTACACACCGTATGATTATGTTTTGATTTCCAGGCTGAATCGGGCCAAGATGTATTTACGGCAAACGGATCTTACGGTTTCGGAAATAGCATATCAGGTTGGTTTTAACAGCGAATCCAATTTTGTTTATTTTTTTACAAAACATAGCGGCATATCTCCCGGAAAATTCAGGAAATTGAAATTCTGACTGCTTTTTACGCATCTATTTCATGCAATTTGTCTATTTTTCTACGGTTATTCAGTTGATATGGTTGTTTATCTAAAAAAAAGTGTGGCTTTTCTAAATAATATATCTAAATTGTATGATATAATCAAATCGATCCTTCATAAGGATTCCAAGATACTGTAAAAAGAAATGGGGTAGATTGTATGAAAACCACAAGAAAAGTGATTGCTGTTATCCTGTCTCTGGTTATGAGCTTCAGTGCTTTTGGTGCGGTGACTGCTTTTGCTGTAACGGAATCCGCAGCCGCAGCCGATGCAGAAGCATATAATGCTGTTGCCCGCGACTATTCTGATGTCATGGGCAGCGTCAGCAAAGAGAAAGCCACGGATTATGCGGATGATCTGAATGGGCTTCTGCTGAAAATTTTTGAAAAAGTTGACCTGAAGTCCGTCATTTATACAGATCAGGTCGCAACGACTATCATTCGTGCGCTTGGCGAGCTGCTGAACAACTCCATTGTTAATACAATGGATGCGTCAGGCATTCAGGAGAATTATCCGGAAGCGTATGAATATCTCTTCGTTACCTGTGGCGGCGGTTCCTGGGACGCGGTAGATAATTCTCAGGTAAAATGGGGTATCACACCCGGCGACCGTGAGGCTTTTGCCAAGGCGATTGGCTATGGCTCCACCAATTTTGGCAGCCTGGTTATTTTTGCCGGTTCTCTGGGCGCTTTCTTTGGTCAGGAGGATGTTTACAGCAACGGTCTTGCTCCTTTGGTCGAGTCACTTCATGTGGGCAAAATGGATGCGTTTAGTACTGCCATGGCACTCGGCAACGCCGGTATTATGGAATATATCGCAAACAAAGTCTGCGATGCCATTGATGCGCTGATTGCGGATCCGGTTAACTATGTGACCGATGTCCTGCCCGATCTGGCAAGAACCTATCCTGCTTCTGTTACCTCTATCAACACCTTTGCCTCTTCCCTGGGCGCTTCCATCTCCCTGCCTGATTTCAACGGTCTGGTTGCCATGCTCGGCGAAAAGATTGGGCTTGCGCTGCCGGAGATTGATGTAGAGACGCTGGCTGGTATGGGAACGGCTTCTGTTGTTGAAAGCGGCTCTGCCGGCGGTTACAGAACACAGATCAACGGCGATAAAGCAGTTGTATTTATGGCAGTGGTCAACTATGTAAAAGAAACGCTCTCTGTGAAAGACAACCAGTATGCTTTGGGCAGATTGATTGTTGAAAAAACCGGTTATGCCAGCACAGAGACTTACGACAGCATGGTTGCCGCGGCTAAAGATGATGATACGCTGCTTTTCATTTCCAACCTGCTTGGTCTTGTGGAAGAGGCTGCCGGAAATATCGGTGCAGATGAAAGCCTTTCCGGATTTGCACAGTTCCTTGCAAAAATCTTGGAATTCTTCGCTAAAATTCAAAAGTTCTTTGTTGATTTGCTGCTTCGTTTAACGCGTTAACATGCGCGCTTAGCAGTGAAATCTCTTGGAGTCATTATAGGGATTATAACGAAGCCCGTACGGTGCCAAAAACCGCACGGGCTTTGTTTATTGTGTCTGCATTTTACGATTCATTCATGATAAATTGGGCAATTCTGTCAGCCTTTCGGCGGCATAATAGGTATCTACATTTTTATTGAATAACATATAGTCATATTTCGGGCGCCATTGATCGCCGGTTTCTACCGCTTCGAACGCAGCCTCGGTTGCGGCTACATATATGGCGGAAACGCCTCGCAGCTCGCCGTCTTCTTTGTAGACGGTGTCCCAAAATGCGTGGTGACCGATGCTTTTTACTGATTCAGGAATATATACATAGGTCATTTGACGGTTATAGGAAAAGGCATCCGATCCAATGCTTTCCAATCCCTCTGGGAGCGAAAGATACAGCCTATCAAAGGTATCAATCGCCGCAGCCGTTGTGTCGGTAACGGGTTCTGCGCTGGTATAGGTATACAGATTCTCCAGCATTGCACGAAAAACCCCCATCGATTCAATGGTTATCAAGCCCTCCGGTACATAAATATCGGTCAGATTTGCATAGCCGAAAGCCAGTTCACCTATGGTGGTTACCGTAGAGGGCAGCACATAGGTACGCACCGCGCGGTTGTATTCCGCAAGGAACTGTTCGTCATATCGTTCGGTGGTCCCCCAAAGCTCCTCCATCGGTGCGCCGCTGTCATCCAACAGGCTATCATAGCCGGTCTGCTCACGCAGATATTTGTCGTGGTCGATCGGGTACAGGATAATTTCGGTCATATCTTTTGTATATAAAACGCCGTCAATATCACAATAGTAAGGGTTCGCATCGTCAACATAAATATTTTGCAGCGCCCAGCAGCTGTAAAAGGATTTGCTGTCAATTTCCTGTACATCTTTCCCGATATAAATGGTGAGCAGCTGCTCATCGCAGTTAAAGGCAAATTCACGAATCGAAACCACCGGTTTTTGTCTGTCGCCGTCCACATAATCCAGCGTAACCTCTTTCACACCACCGGGATTGGCATATTTATCCAGCATATATTCGCCGGAATCCAGCTGTACAAACTCATACTCATCGTTATGAACCGTCCGTACGCTGAAAAACATACTCAGGCTGATGGCAACCAGCAGCACTGCGACAACCAAAACCTTTCTCCAACGGTCGTGGTGATGGTTTTTGCCGATTTTGGGGGCAGGCAGCCCCTCGACCTGAAAGGTCCAAATTTCATCATCGGGTATATTTTGCGTATAGGCAGGTGCTGCAGGCTGGTTCTCCTGAGGTGTCTGCTGCTCTATCGGCTGTTCCGGCTCTTTCTTTGCTTTGCGTTTCATGAAATCACCTCCACTTCTTCGGGGGCAGGCTCAGTAACCGAAGCGTCAGGCGCTGTCTGCCGGTTGGTAACCTCTTCCCGGCGGCGCAGCACTTCCATAACCTTGTTTTGCTTTTCATCGTTATAATCCCAGAAAATATAGGGTATGGTCATCAAAATATACCCTACAATGTCGATAATTAATGGAATGACAATGATTTTAATGCGCGTGGAATCGATAAACAGGACATCCCAATTGCTGTTAAAACCGAAACGCAGCAGCAGTACCGGAATGATCAAACTGACGAATGAAGTGACCGGTCCGGTAAACCAGCCGAAAACAGCAGAAAAGTTCTCAAGCCGCTCACCGGAGAGATACATTTGATAGTCAGCCAAGCGGACATTCATATCGTGTCCGGCTGTGGTGGGGACAGTTTTGCACATTTCCATCAGAATCAGCATAATTACGCTGACCGTACCGCACAGCAACAGGTGATCCCCTAGGAAAAAGTAGCACAAAACGATGATTGTGTTGCCAACTGCCCGGGATAACTGATAGAATATGATAATCTGTTTATATGAGAACCGCTTTAAGAAATAAGGAGAGAATAGATCCGGAGGCGTGCCGGCAAAAGACACCAGCGCAACAATCAGACTGTAGGTAAGACCGCTCAGGCGGAAGGTATACAGATACAACACCGTGGTAAATACCAGCATACCGTTCCCCAAAGAGTCCAAAAGCCCAACAATGGTATTTATCCATTTATATTTGTTTTCCATAACGCCGAACAGGCCGTCCCAGAAGTGTATTTCCACTTTTTTTTCAAGCGGCGGCTGGGGAATGCGCTCTTTGATTTTTCCGGCAAAAACCAGAGTCAAGGTGGCAAACACAAAGAAAGTAATCGGAATAATGTACTTGAAAACCGCAATGTCGGCCCAGTCATCTTTGCACATGCCGATAAATACAGGCAGCAAAATAGCAAGGATGGAATGGAAAATATGAGAGATTTTAATGGGATAGGAGCGGACCAGAATGCGCTCGCGCAGGTTCGGGCTGATGCTCTGGGTGCAGGTTTCCAGATTGTTGGCAAAACCGAAAACATTATAAATCGCAAACAACAGATTGGCAACCCAAACGCGGGTGGTTACATCGCCGATGTTATAGAAAGGCGCCCAGCCGAGTACGAACACCATAACAACTTTTGGTATGTAATCGCAATACAGGCTATATTTATATCTACCGAATTTTGGAATCAGTTTTTTCCGCCAAAAAATGTTGCGTGCGCCGACCCAGCCGTTGTAAAGGATATTGGTGCCAAGTATTTTAATGGCAGAGGCGCAGCTGATACCTTCCAGACTGTTCATATAGCGAACAAAGCTGTTGGTGGGATCAAGAATTGCCGAAAAATCGCCGAATATCATAAAAAGACCGACGGCAATCATGGCAAAATAGATACCATACAGCTTCCTTTCGGTCTTTTTAGGCAAAAAGCCGAGATTGTCACAGACAAACCACCAAATCAGTGTCCAGATATACCCTAGGGGCATATTGATAATATTAATGACAGAGTACGACAAATAAGGCAGCTGATAATGATACATCATCAAATAACAGCTCGATGCAAAGGTTAAATACTCAAGTACCTTTGACCCGGCATAGTTGCTACCCACACCGAAAACGATGTCTACATACTCTTTGTATGGAACATATTTTCCCGGTGCGGGCGTTTTCCAATGGGTCTTAATTTCGGTGCCAAGCTTTTTAATGGAGTCTTTATTAATCTTACCTGCCGTAATAATCACCCTCGTTTTTTATTTTCTATTATACATGATACCTTGCAGATTTTCACTATATTTTTAGAAAAATAGCTATGTTTTTTGTATACTTTTAATCTCATAGAATTTGTTCAAAAGTATACATCAAGAATAAAATATGATCATATAACTTAAAATAAAAGAACCTCCTGCCACTGTGGACAAGAGGTAGAATCAGAAAAAGGCCCGCAGCCCATGGGGTTTTATTTGCCGCTAAAATAAGCAGCAATTTGACGCATACGCGCCGCCTGGTCAACATGGAACGGGCAGCGCCGGTTGCAGTGATCGCAGGAAATACAATCCGCTGCTTTTTTCTCCAGCGTTTGATAATGCGTTACCGCAAGGGAATCTCCCGCTCGCGCCAAATCGTAATATTTATTGATTAAACCGATATTCAATCCGGCAGGACAGGGCTGGCAGTGGTTGCAGTATACACAGCGTCCCGCATCGGCGCGGGGAATCCATCCGCCCAGAGCGGAATAATCTCTTTCATCCGGTGTAGTGTCGAAATAGGTGAGAACTTTTTTCAAGTCCTCCCGATTGCGAACCCCCGGCAAAACGGTGAGCACGCCGGGTTTGTCAAGCGCATATTGGATACATTGGGTCTCGGTCAGCGCGTGCCCAAAAGGCGAAGTGGCGGCATCCAGCAGCTGACCGCCGCTGAACGCTTTCATGACAGAAATGCCAACGCCCTCTTTTTCGCAGCGCTGATATAGCTGCATCCTCTCATCCGCGCTGCCGACAGCAAATTCGCCGTGGCGATAGTCATACCCGGGATTGATGCTGAACATCAGCATATCCGGCACAAGCGTATTCAAGATACGATTAACCACCACCGGCGTATGTGAAGACAGACCGATATGACGCACCATTCCCTGTTTTTTGCATGCATAAAGGTATTCAAGCACACCGTTGCTCTGAATGGTTTCCCAGTCGGCGGCTTCGTCTATGCAATGTATAAAACCAAAATCGATATAATCGGTTTGCAAATTTTTCAGCTGCCAGTCCACCGAGCGCTTAATGGTTTCCAAATCGGTGCTCCATCCGTATTCTCCTGAGGAATAATCTGCGCCGAAATGGATTTGAAAATAGACATTTTTGCGCGCCGACCCCAGTTCTTTGCCAAAAGCAGCAAACGGCGCGGCATCAGCGGACGCCATATCGAAATAGTTTATGCCGTTTTCCAGCGCAAGACGCAGCGTTTCGCGAATTTCCTTTTCGCCGGATGCGCCGATGGAACTGGTTCCCATGCCAAGAATGCTGATGTTTTCACTGCCATGCGGCAGTTTGCGATATTCCATATGCATCCTCCCTTGTTGTTTTACAGTAAAACCGCAATTTTACGGCAATTTGCTGTATTCAGCATCATCGACTTTTTCCAGCCATTCGCTGCCGGTTTCCTCGCCGGGAACTTCCACGGCAAGATGCGCAAACCAGCTGTCCTTTGCCGCTCCGTGCCAATGCTTTACCCCTGCGGGAATGACGACTACATCACCGGCATGAAGCTCCTGCGCTTCCCTGCCCCACTCCTGATACCAGCCGCGACCGCCGGTGCAAAGAAGAATCTGCCCGCCGCCTTTTTCTGCCTTATGGATGTGCCAGTTATTGCGGCAGCCCGGCTCAAAGGTTACATTGCCAATGGACACACCATCCGTTGTCAGCATATTCAGGTATGAAGTACCAACAAAATACTGCCCAAAGGGATTAACTTCACCTTTCGGGAAAATACCATTGCTTAAATTCTGCATATAGATTCATCCTTTTTATTGTAATGTGGCAGATTTCGTGGGCAATCGTATGCCGTTTTCTGCTTTGGACATTTATCCGTTTATCAGTATAACATCAGAAAGATATGATGTCCAATACTTATCAATTATACTATATCATGCCTGTCCTCTATGTTTACTTCTTTTGTATCGAACAAAACAACTTTGGTCTGTTGCAAAAATAAAGAGACAGCTGAATGAAATATGTGATTTTTCTTCCAGATAAAAACGCTCTCCGCCGTGCGCCGTGGTGAAAGGGGAATAAATCTGGTTTTTTTACTGCTGCGCATAGCCAAAGCCCCGTTTAATGTGAATGCGTATCCTAAGCCGCGTTCAACCAGAAGCACAGCGTTTGATAAAAGCGTATGCGTCGCAACAATATGCAGCTGCTCATCCGGTACACCGAGCCAATTCAAAACTTCATTGCGCACCGGTGCACGCTTAGGCAAAATCAAAGGCTCGCGAATCAGGTCTGACGGAGCAACCGTATCTTTCTGTGCCAGAGGCGCGTCACTGGCGCTTAAAACGCCCCAAATGTCTTTCTGTGGCAGGCGAAGAAAATCGTATTTCGTAATTTCTACAGGCGTCATCACAAGACCAATATCCAAAAGCCCCTTGTCGATGCGGTCTTTAATGTCATCAGAGTAGCCGTTGTATAAATCAAACTGCACCGCCGGATATTGGTTGTGAAATGTTTGAATCATATCTGCCAGAAAGCGGGAACCCATGGTTTCTACGCAGCCAATGCTGATAACGCCGTGAATATATTCCTGCCGCTCAATGAACTCACGCTCCGCCTTGTCCGCCAGTTCAACAATTTCCTGCGCCTTTTGCCGAAACAAAAGCCCATCGTCCGTCAGCGTGATAGCTCGCTTTCCGCGTATAAACAGGGTTGTCCCCAGCTCCGATTCCAAATCCATCAGCTGACGGCTCAGCGTTGGCTGGGTCACATGGAGAATTTCCGCCGCTCTGGTGATATTCCCCTCCTGCGCTACGGTTAGAAAATAACGCAAAACCCGAAGCTCCATAGCCACGCCCACTCCTTTGATTCCTTTTCCTGTTATGGCAATATATAAGAATAGTATACCATACTATACAAATAATGGCAACTCCATGAGATTATTCATTTCGTCATTGTCAAGAACTTTATACGGATGTCCCTCAAAGGGATGAATTTTTTCTACCGGGATGTTCACCGGTGCTTTTAACTTTTTGTTAGCCATCTTATCGGCTCCTTTCATTTTTATTCTTAATATTTTTGTTGTTACGGTTGTTACGCCGTTCTTCGATTTGTCGCTGTCTTTCTTCCTGTTGCTTGATATAGCGGGCATATTCTTCCCGCCTTGCTATCTCAGCCTTGGTAAGATAATTAGGTGGCGGCTCACCTATAAGCTTTGAAACGCTATCAACGCTTCGGTTGAAATCGTATTCGCTGATGTTGTAATCTGCTTCAGCTTTTTGCCTTGCCTCTTTCTCCTTTTCGGGGCGGATTTTCATCCTTTCGGCTTTCAATTCCTCTGCATCTGCTTCATCTGCTGCAACAAAATGTTGCTTTACTTTTTACTTGAATTAGATTATACTTTAATTGCAGGATATAGTAAAAATATCAAGTTAACAACTACTAAAGAGAGGTATTGTTATGAAGAATCGAACAAAATGCTTTTTGACTGTTTTAATCACATATCTGTCAATGTGCCTTGGCTCGTGGCTTTTGGTTTACTTTTTAATAACGGCAGGCTCTGAGCCGATAATGGCTATTATTGCCGGATTTATTGCTTCACTCGGTTTATCGACTGCAGGCATATTACTCAGAAAACAACCTAAAAGCGTATTGTTGTCTTATGCGTTGACTATTGTTATCGCTTGGTGCATTACTCCATTGGTGTACTTCGTTTTGGGCAGTATTATTGGTTCATCATCCGTAATTACTGAAATAATCAATATGTCTTTAATAGCAATAGGTTTCCCGGGATTTATATTTGGTATGGCAATGGGAGAAAACTCAAATTCAAATCCAATTATAATGTATTTCATTGTTTACGGATTGTGTGGCTTGATTCCTGTAATAATTACATTTGTTTCAGCAAAAGTTAAAAAGTCAGATTTTCTTAAGAAGTAGAATATCATCTTCCCTCGGAGAGCGCACTGCACCGACTTTATGGTGGTGAGTAAGTGCGCCCTTAAGGGAATATATAAGCCTTTATTTCAGCTTTCCCCGTAAATATCCCTTAATATCAGTAAGGTTCATCGTCTTGATTTCAGGTAAAAGCTTCTCCAAAATTGCACCCTCTACAATAAGCCTGTGGTTTCGCTCTGTGCGTTCCTTTTTACGGTTGCGGTTTTCAGCCTGCTTAAGTCTGTGCTTGGCTTGTATCAGCTTTTTCTCGTTATCGGTCATAAATATCACCTCCAATCTGTTGGCACCGTAAGCGGTGCCGTTTTTTATTGTGTTTTTGTCTGTGGCTCCGAAATCTCAATGTTTTGGCACCGTTAAAACATATCAAGAAAAGCTATTGCTCCTGCATCGTTTTTCTGCTTTTCATCCTCTGTCAATTCCATATTAAAGCTTTCCGAAGAAGGAGAAGGAGCTGATGCGGCAACTGAAATACCACTCAGCTCCTCTTTCAGAATTTCTCTAAACTTGTTAAGCAGTTCATCATCAGCAGCAAACTAAAAAACACCTTCTTATGCTTTTCAAGATATTTCTTGTGCATCATTCCCCATTTACCAAGGGTAACGCTTGCTTCTTCGGGTGGCAATACGAGATTCGGGATGAAATAGTCGCCGACTCTGCGATAGGTTATCTTTGATTTGTTTTCCATAATTGTCATCCTTTCTTGTTTTCGATAAAAGTGTCGTATGTAAATCTTGCTCCGAGTCTAAATCCTGATATAAAGCTGTCGGTATTGCTTGTTGTTGTAAATTCAATGTAAGCTCCTACGTAGTTTTGAAACAGCTTCTTATCTTCACCATTCAATCTTGCTATAAGCTGCTCTTCTTTTTCGGCAAGGTTACTCAGTTTCTTCTTGAGTTTTGGTGTTAATTCTGAATTGACTTCTTGTGGCTCAATATTGCCGTAATAGAAATCCTCTATGATATTAGCCATAATATCACCACTTTCAATTTTTACTTTTATCAATGATTTTCAATAACAAATCGTCAACATCCTCGGTGGGCAAATCCTCAGCCAAGAGTATATTGCGAAACTCATTCATACCATTGATAAGTAAATTGCACTCAAAATCAGTAAACTTGATTTTTGTCTTTCTGCTCATAAAAATGACCTCCTGTTATTTGGTAGCTTCATTCTACCTTATAACAAGAGATTAGTCGAATGTGTGGATTTTAATATAAAAAGAAAAGAGAGAAAAGCGTTAAACTCTTCTCTCTACTCTTTGACGCATCGCAATGCTCGCACTATTAAGTTAGTGTCCTTAAGAGTACGACGCATTTGGTGCCCTGTTTTTTCTGGCAGGGGCAGAAGGACTGACAAAAGGCTTCGCCTTTTCATGCTCGGGCGACCGAACTGCTTTGCAGTTCAGTACCCGCCTCGCATCTCTTCGCTAAAAATATGCCGCCGGCATATTTTTTAACGCTCAGACCCTTCGGGTTCAAGTCCTTCTTATGTTTAATAAAAGAACAGGGCACCTTTTGGTGCCCTGTTCTTTCTGGCAGGGGCAGAAGGACTTGAACCCTCGGCACGCGGTTTTGGAGACCGCTGCTCTACCAACTGAGCTATACCCCTATATATTAAAAATATGGTGGACCATCAGGGACTCGAACCCCGGACCGACCGGTTATGAGCCGGTTGCTCTAACCAACTGAGCTAATGGTCCGCATCGACTTGCCTTATGTATTATACATAAGAAGAGCGTTGTTGTCAAGAGTTAATTTTATATATTTTGCGCCGCGATTTCACTCTTGACAATCGATTGAAATGTTGATAAAATAGAAAATCATAAAATAAAAAGGTGACGGGCATGACAAAGGAAGAAATCTGTTATCAATTGGCTCAGATTTACGCGAACAATATGTTTTCCCACTATTTGCAGCATCAGCCAAGGTACGAGGTAGACAATCTTGCTGCTGTTACCAGAAAGCTTTTTTGCTATTTTGAGGAATCCTATAATACTTATTCCATGATGGATGACCACGAATTTGCTTTTATTTTGGAAACGATGAATAAAGCCGTGGAATCTGAAAAGCGGGAAAAGTAAATTTCCTCCGCTCCCCTACCCCATTCAGCACACAAATAATCAGACAACAAACAGCCCCGGCAGCGCAGTAAAGCTGCCAGGGCTGTTCCTTTGCTTGAATTAGGTAAAGAGCCATTCATAAAGCGCATTCAGAGTTTTATTGTTTTCAATAAAAATCATCAACACTTCGTAAAGACGCTTAAAAATATTACCGAAATCAAAGAATCCATCGTTACTCTCGGTTTCCGGCGCCTCGTCATAGGAAAGAACAAACGCCTGCGTATAAAGGATACCGCCATCGCCGAAAACTTCCGCGCGGACATAGCTACCGATTTGATCGGAATAATCATCCAAATCAATATTATCGCCTACTGCAATGACTTCACCATCGGCAATCCAGTGAACCGTTCTGGCATTTTCCACCGCCAGTGCAATGGTATCTTCCTCGTCATCTACGGTAATAGAGCGAACGATCGGATCCGGCAAGGACATATCGGCCGTCCATTCCGTGCTCAAATCTTCACCAATTTCACTGCTGAAAATAGCAAGCTCCTTGGCATTTTTAATATAATGGCTGGCAGCAAAGAAAGTGCCGTCCTCCATGGAGGTTCTCAGTCCATCAATGCTTTTTTCAGGCATCAGGTGTACTGTCCAGCCGGAGTCCACCGCACTTTCCCGGTGCGCATCGCTTGAGCCAATAGCAAAAACATTGCGGCCGGTGGGAACGACCTGCTGCAAGAGCTTATCCCATAATTTTCTGTCGTTTTTAGTTCTGCCGTCAGTTTTACTGTTGATATCGATTCCAAGACAGGAGGGATATTGAATTAAAAGATTGGCAAATTTATTGATATAATACGAATAGCTTTCGTCATATGCCTTTTCCGGGTCGTTTTCCTCTTTTGCGCCTGTATACTCACCGGGATGATTGATAACCGAAAGTCCGCCGCCTTTTTCGGCGTTGCTGAGGGCTGTTTCGTAGTCGCTGGTTGCGCCCAAAACGCCGTTGCCGTAATCAACAAACCAGGTATTGACATGGGTATTGTTGAACGATGCGCCGTTTTGCTCAATGCCGTAAGGCACTTGCAGCATGGATTTACCGTCCGTACCCGCTGTGGTGATTTCAGCAATCCAACAGGATCTGCCAGAATATTTGCACCGGTACGCAGACTCATGGCAGCCCGAACCGCAGGTACATAGCTGACATCCGTCCAACTGTAGCAAACAGTGCTGTGATCGGTTATTGCCAGAAAATCATAGCCCAGGTCGTAGTGCATATAAATCATTTTGTTAAAAGGATTTTCCCCATCGGAAACATCAGTGTGCGTATGCAAATTGGCCTTGTACTGTCCCCATGTTTCCCAATCTACCGCATCATACGGGCTGATAATGGTATAGTCTACATCTTCAGCTGCCGCCGCAGAAAAAGGCAGCATCATGCAGACAAGAAGAACCGATAAAAGCAGAGCAATTCCTCGTTTTGCTTTCTTCATTTCAACAACCTCCTTTAATCTGTCTATCAGTCTACCATAAATACAAAAAAATAGCAATGACTTTTTACAAATTATTGAAAACTAACAAAGCCTTTGGCAAAAAAAAGCCCCCACAAGACCGGCAATCAGCGAATAATAACCTGCTCGTATGCAGGTAACGGCAGTTTCCCATCGCTTTCACGCTCCCTTCGTCCAACGCACCAAAAAAGTGCGCCGGGAGGTCTGCAATCCCACGACGGAGAGAACCACCAAAATAAAGTGTGTTGGGTTATATTGGCTGATCAATCGCATCCCGCAGGGGAAATTTGATACATTTTTAAGTGCGCGGGTAAATCGGTTATGCTTCGTCTTCTTCCTCTGTATCCTCGAAAAGCGCAGCAAGACGCTCCTCAATAATTTCAGAAATTTCGGCAAATTCCTCCTCATCTTCAATTTGTGAGAGATAGGACTCGCCGTCTTCTTCCGATACTTTCAGAATAATGACTTCGCCGTCATCCTCCAGCATGTCTTCCGGGTTTTCAAAATAATCAATGACTGCAACATAGCGACCGTCATCGGTTTCCACACGGTCAAGAACCTCAAAAACATATTCTTTCCCGCTGTCATCTGAAACGGAAATCAAATCGGGTGTATAAGAAAAATCTTCTGACATATTGTATAACTCCATACCTTAATTGATAACTCTATTTTACCTGCTGCGCCTGCACTTGTCAACTGTAAAATCAAACAGGCTCGAATCAGATATCCGCCCGCCAAGCAGCGATATAAGTTTTTCCGGCGTCCAGACAGATTATACCTTCCTTCTGCTCAAAAACCCCGTCAGAATCGGTTGTGTCGTTTACACCGTACCATGGCTCCAGACAGACATACGGCGCGCCGGGCTTAGACCAAATGCCCAAATATGGGGAATCAAAATGAAAGACAACAGGCCGTTTGCCGCCGTCGGCGTGCAAGGTAATGGCGCGGGACTGGTAGCCGCTTAAAATCAGCGCGTCCTTGTCAAATATATGCTCTGTGATGGTGATGGTATCCTCATGGTTCAAAACGGGTTCGGTATCGGGAAGTCGCAGGGATTCGTGCAAATCCAGCATCTGCGTTGTCAGCGTCTCGGGCTTTTCAAAAACGAGCGTATCGCCGATTTTGCAGTTGAACGCCGGATGTGCGCCGATGGAAAAATACATTTTTTCCGCATTCGGGTTTTCTATGATATGCTCGACCGTAAGGCTGCTGCCCTCGATGGTAAACCGCAGGGACAGTACATAGCGGAACGGATAGCTTTTTAAGGTATCCTCATCTTCGGTTTGAGTAAAGGTCATGGCGTGTTCCGCTTTTTCGGTCAGTGCAAACGGGCGTTTTCTGGCAAGACCGTGCTTGGGCATGGAATATTCTTTACCGCCGACGGTGTACCGGTCATCCTTCAGCCGACCGATAATCGGAAACAGCACCGGCGACTGCCCTCCCCAAATTTCCGGGTCGCCCTGCCAAAGATATTCGGTGTGGTTTTGTTTGTTATAAAAAGAGGTCAGCTCGGCGCCAAACTCTTTTACACCAATGCGAATCTGCTCATTTTCTATATAGTGAATCATGGTATCAGCTCCTTTGGAAAGATAGTACCATATTTGTTTGAATATTGCAACAAAAAATGGGGATTCTTTGCTTTTGACTTGCAATAAGGCAGATTTTAGTATAAGATAGTAAGGAGAAACCGTGCATAAAAATCCCGGATGAAGGATGGGCTATCAATGAAAATTAAAGAGATTCTGCAAAACGGTAAACTGAATCTTTCCCTTGAGGTGTTTCCGCCGAAAGAGTGGCCGAAATTTGATGATACGATTCGCACCGTAGACAGCATGGCGCTTTTATCGCCTTCGTTTATCAGCGTCACTTACGGTGCGGCGGGCGGCACCAAGACCTATACCAAAAAAATAGCCGAGCATATTCAGCAGCAGTGCCATGTGACGGCGCTGGCGCATATGACCTGCGTGGGAACGGACAGAGAAGAGGCGCAGAAGCTGCTATCAGAGCTGAGCAATAGCGGCGTAGAGAATATTTTGGCGCTGCGCGGCGATAAGCCTTTAAGCGGCGAATACAAAAAGGATTTTACCCATGCGTCCGATTTGGTGCGCTTTATTAAGACCAGCGGAGATTTCTGTGTCGGCGGCGCCTGTTACCCGGAGGGGCACCCGGAAGCGGAAAGTTTAAGCAAGGATATGGATGCACTGAAAATCAAAGAGGAATGCGGGGTCGATTTTTTTACCACGCAGATGTTCTTTGATAATAATATTTTCTATTGTTTTTTGAATAAACTCTATCAGAAAGGCATCAATACGCCGGTGATTGCGGGTATTATGCCCATTACCAAACCTTCACAGGTGCGCTCGGTGATGGAGTTGAGCGGCTCGGGGGTGCCGCCTCGTTTTCGGGCGATTGTGGAAAAATTCGGAGACAATCCCAAAGCCATGCAGCAGGCGGGCATCATTTATGCTGCCGAACAAATCATAGACCTGTACGCCAACGGTGTACGGAATGTGCACGTATATACCATGAACAAGCCCTTTGTGGCGGCGACGCTTCGGAGTCATTTGTCGGAGATTCTGGCATGAATAAAGCTAATATTTACCGCTACTTGCGCATTTCCGGCGAGCCGGACGCAGGCACGGACGCGCGCATAGACGATTGCATGGCGCTGGCGCACAAGTCGATTCACGCTGAACGGATTTACCGGATTTATGATGTGCAACCGGCGGAAAACGGTATTGTTTTAGGCGATACCTTTTTTGAAGGCGAAAAAATTCGAGAGCGCCTGGCCGCCTGCGTGCGCTGCGCTGTTTTTGCCGTAACGCTCGGGGCTCAGAGCGACCAGCTGTTGCGAAAATATGCGGTGACCGACCCGGCGCGGTCTGTTATCATGCAGGCGGTGCTGGCAGATTATACCGAGGATTTTTGCGATTTAACAGAGGCGGATATTCAAAGCAGCGCGCCGGAGCTGACGCTTTGCAAGCGGTTCAGTCCCGGCTATCCGGGGCTGCCATTATCCTATCAGAAACAAATTTTTTCCATGATGGATATTACCAAGCGAATCGGTATTTTTTTGACCGATTCGTATTTTATGATTCCCTCAAAATCCGTAACGGCTTTTGTTGGGCTAAAGAAGGGTGACGCATGAGGAAGTTTAAGGATTGTTTGGGAAAAGAGCTGTTGTTTTTTGACGGCGCAATGGGTACCATGCTGCAAAAAAGCGGCTTAAAAAGCGGTGAACTGCCGGAAAACCTGAATCTGACCGCACCGGCGCAGATTGAGGCGATTCATAAAGCTTATCTCGCAGCCGGTGCCAATATCATCAAATCCAATACCTTCGGCGCCAATGGTTTGAAATATGAAAATCCCGCCGAAGTGATTCAGGCAGGTCTTGCCATTGCCCGCCGCGCCGCTGCGCCGTATGACGCCTGGGTGGCGCTGGATTTGGGACCGACAGGCAAACTGCTGAAGCCCTTGGGGGAACTTGCGTTTGAGGACGCCTATGCCCTTTATCGGGAGCAGATTCTGACCGGCAAAGACATGGCGGATTTGATTTTGCTGGAAACCATGGGCGATTTATACGAAATCAAGGCTGCGCTGCTGGCGGCAAAAGAAAACTGCGATTTGCCGGTGGTCGTTACCATGATTTTCGGCGATAACGGTCGTCTTTTGACCGGTGCGGATGTCCAAACGGCGGCGCTTACCATCGAAGGGCTTGGGGCAGATGCCATTGGCTTTAACTGCGGATTCGGACCGGAGCAGATGCTCCCGCTGACCGAAGAGCTTGCGCGCGTCACTTCCCTGCCCATTGTGATAAATCCCAATGCAGGCTTGCCGGAAGTGATCAACGGCAGCACGGTCTACAATGTGAGTGAAACGGAGTTTGCCGAAAAAATGGCGGAGCTTGTGTCACTTGGTGCAAATGCTGTGGGCGGCTGCTGCGGCACAACCCCCGATTATATTCGGGCGGAAGTATCTGCCTGTAAAAATATCCCCCTTGTACACCGCGCGGTCGCGCCGGTAACAGCGGTCACCTCTTATGCAAAAACGGTTGTATTTGATAAAAAAACCGTTTTGATTGGCGAGCGCATCAATCCCACAGGGAAAAAACGTTTCAAAGAAGCGCTGCGCGCAAAGGACATGAACTATATTTTGAATGAAGGCATTGTTCAGGCGGAAAACGGCGCGGATATTTTGGATGTCAATGTGGGGCTGCCCGAAATTGATGAGGCGGAAATGCTTTTGCAGGCGGTGCAATCTTTGCAGACCGTTACAGATTTGCCGCTGCAACTGGATACTTCCGACACCGCCGCATTGGAGCGAGCCCTGCGTGTTTATAACGGAAAACCCATGATTAACTCCGCCAGCGGCAAGGCGGAAAGTATGCGCGCGGTTTTTCCTTTGGCAAAAAAATATGGCGGCGTTGTTGTTTGTCTCCTATTGGATGAGGACGGCATTCCGGACACAGCCGAGGGGCGCCTTTGCATTGCGGAAAAAATGATTCAAACGGCGGCGGAATACGGTATTGCAAAAAAAGACCTGATTTTTGATGCACTGGCCATGACCGTCAGCACCGACTCTCGGGCGGCTCTGGTGACGCTGGAAACCATTGCGATGCTGACAAAACGCCTGCAGGTGAAAACCGTGCTCGGCGTATCCAATATTTCCTTTGGTTTGCCCAGGCGGGAAGTGATTACCTCCGAATTTTTCCTGCTGGCGATGTACAACGGGCTTTCTGCCGGTATTATCAATCCCAACAGCAGCCGGCTCCTGGATGCGTATCGCGCATACAACGCGCTGAATGGACTGGATCCTTCCTGCGAAGCCTATATTGCTGCTGCGCAAATCGATACGGCCAACACACCCGCAGTCACACTGGCATCGACCGATAAAACCATATACGACTGCATACTGAAAGGTCTCAAAGAAGAGGCCGCTGTTCTGGCGGCGCAGGCGCTGGAGAGCCGGAGCCCGTTTGATATTATCGACCGGGATATCATTGCCGCGCTGAATACGGCGGGCAAGGGGTTTGAGGAGAAAACCTTATTTTTACCCCAGCTATTATCCTGTGCGCAGGCGGCGAAACAGGTATTTGATGTCATAAAAAGCCGTATGCCGAAAACCACCGGCGATAGCAAAGGTCGGATTGTGATTGCCACGGTAAAAAATGATATTCATGATATCGGAAAAAATATTGTACGAACCCTTTTGGAAAATTATGGGTTTGATGTGTTGGACTTGGGCAAAGATGTTGCGCCGGAGCTGATTGTTGACACGGTTAAAAAGGAACAGATTCGTCTGGTCGGGTTAAGCGCGCTGATGACCACAACGGTGCCGTCTATGGAAGAAACCATTCGGCTGCTGCACCGGGAAGCGCCCGACTGTAAAATTATGGTCGGCGGCGCGGTTCTGACACAAAAATACGCGGACGCCATCGGCGCGGATTTTTACGGAAAAGACGCCATGGAATCGGTGCGGTACGCGCAAAAAATTTTTTCAGACGGCAACTCCTGACTCATGTTCCTTTGTGCGAGCACCATACATTCAAAAAATCGTAATAATTTTATAAAAACTATTGACTTTGCCTTTTCGTTCACTATACTATTAGGATGAACCGAAACCATCATCGGTTTGATGACGCGCTTTTTTGCAAAGGCAAGGTGATTCCTATGAAAATCATTTCCAACCACCCCGTCCCCGAACGATTTCGGGTATTGTCCGAATCCGTTATGAAAGGTCATACGCCGCTGTTTGCCATTGTCGGCGATTTGGATCTTTCCGGTCATTATCAGGAATCGGTGATGTTCTTCACCTGTGATACCATTTTCGCCTTCGATGAAAAGTACAAGGATAAGTATTTTTCGGTGCGGATAGATGAATTGCGTGAAGTACATGTAAAAAGAATGTACGGCAACGCACTGTTTAAGGCTGTTACCAAAGACAACAAAAAACTGAATTTGCAGCGCTTTACCTATTCTGCTGCCGATATCGGCGATGCAGCCGCGCTCTATGTCAATTCCATTATCGAAAACGGGTTCCATGACGATTTGGTCGAAATGGTGCATGCGACCTATAATAAGCAGCGCAGCTTTTGCCCGCGCTGCGGCAGAAAACTGCCCAGCCCGGACGCGGAATGTATTAACTGCGCCAGCAAAAAGAATTTGTTCTCCAAATTTATGCGCTACATACTGCCGGAAAAAGGCAAGCTGTTTTTGTGCATGATTTTATCGGTCATTACCACGATTATGTCCCTGGTGCCCCCCTATATTACCAGAATCATGGTGGATGATGTGATTCCCGGCGCCGCGTCTGATGCGGCGGCAGCCATGAACCGCCTTGCTTCCGTGCTGGTAACGCTCCTGTGCGTCTATATTGTCCAATATTCGGTATCGGCGCTGCGGGGCTATATTCTGCGTTATACCGGCGACCAGATTGTTATCAATCTAAAAAAAGATATTTACGCCAAGGCGCAATATCTGCCGCTGAGTTTTTATGATAAAACTTCAACCGGCTCGGTCATTAACCGCGTCAACTCCGATACGGGCACCATACAGAACTTTGTTTTGCGTATTTCCCAGGAAGCGGTTGTCAAGTTCTTTCTTTTAATTGGTCTTGCGGTCATTATGTTTTCCATGGATTGGAAATTGACGCTGTTTTCCTTCCTGCCCATTCCGTTGGTGGTTTTAACCGGCAAATTCTTCGGCAAAAGGATTGCGCCGAAATACCGCCGTCTTTGGCGTAAAAGCTCTGCTATCTCTACCCTGTTGGCGGATACCATTCCCGGCGTGCGCGTGGTGAAGGCCTTTACCAACGAGGAAGAAACCACCGCAAAATTTTCCCGCTACTGCGACGATTGGATGAAAGAGGATCGCAAAGCTGCGGTAACGGCGAATATTTTCCCAAATATTATGACGTTCCTTGTTACCTGCGGCACCATTATTATTTACGGCGTGGGCGGTACGCAGATTATTACCGGCAGCGGCAGTATTACTTTGGGTATGCTGGTTTCCTTTGTTTCCTATGCCAGTATGTTCTACGACCCGATTAACTTTTTTGCCAATTTAAGCGATACCTATCAAAACACACTGGCTTCCGCTGAAAAGATATTGGATATTCTGGATGCCGAGCCGGAGCATGATTTCGGTAAAGGCAATAATCCGCCGCGTTTGGAGGGTAAAATTGAGTTCAGGAATGTAAACTTTTCCTTCGACCGCTCGAAAAAGGTTTTGAGCAATATCAACCTGGTAATTGAACCCGGCGATATTGTAGGTATTGTGGGTACCACAGGTTCCGGCAAATCGACGCTGATCAATCTTATCATGCGTTACTACGATTCCTATGAGGGCGAAATTCTGATTGACGGCATCAATATTAAAGATATTGATATGAGCTATTACCGCTCACAGATTGGCTTTGTGCAGCAGGACCCGCAGATGTTCCGCGATACGGTTTTCAATAATATTGCCTACGGCACACAGAATGCCCATGTGGAACAGGTGATGTATGCGGCGGAGGTAGCCAACGCGCATACCTTTATCACCAAACTGCCCGACGCCTATGACACCATGCTCGGTGAGCGGGGCGTTGGTCTTTCCGGCGGCGAGCGGCAGCGCGTATCCATTGCCCGCGCGGTGATGAAGAACCCGAATATTTTAATTTTTGACGAAGCAACCGCTGCCGTTGACTCGGAAACCGAGCATCTGATTCAGGCTGCCATTGAACGGCTGATTCGCGGCAGAACCACGCTGATGATTGCCCACCGTCTGTCTACCTTGCGCAAGGCAAATAAAATTATTGTGGTTGACAAGGGCGAAATCATTGAATTTGGTCCGCCGGAAGAACTACTGGCAAAGAAAGGCAAATATTATAAACTGGTGCAGATTCAGTCCATGAGCGACAAGCTCATCAGCCAAAAGCAGGCGGAGAATTTTGAATAAGGGAGGGGTTTGCTATGCCGAGATATCTTGATGGTCCGGAGGTTCGCTTTCAAATCAATGACGGAATTTTCCTGGATACCGAATTCTTTAACGGTGAGAAATATGAAGCGCTGGAGCCGCACCGCATGTTCCCCATCAGCGGTAAAGACCGGTATATTGCTCTGTTGGATGCTGATGGGAAAGATGTGGCGATTATTCGCAATATGCAAACGCTTCCCGAACAGGAGCGGCAAACCGTGCAGGCAGCGCTGGATGAATATTATATGATGCCGAAAATTTTGCGGTTTATTAAAATGTCGGATAAATTCGGCGTATGGATGTGGACAGCCGAAACCGACCGGGGCATTTTTACCTTTGAAATACGCAACCATCTGACCGCTGTAAAGCCTTTGTATGACGGACGGGTATTGATTAAGGATGCCGATGATAACCGCTATGAAATTCCGGATATCAATCAGTTGGATAAACGCAGCAGAAAAATGATTATGCCCAATCTATAAAAGGAGGATTTTGTATGAAATTGATTGTAGCCATTGTCAACAATGATGACAGCGCCGTTGTTGCGTCTGCGTTGACCCGTGAAAAATTCAGCGTCACAAAGCTGTCTACCACCGGCGGATTTTTGATGGTGGGCAATACCACCTTTTTAATCGGCGCCGAGGATAAGGATGTTGAGCATATCAAAAAAATTATTTCTGATTTTTCTCAGACCAGAAAGCGCGTAAATACCAATACCACCGCAAGCTATGGGCGCGGACTGGCGAACGATGTGCTTCCCGGAGATGAGGTGACCGTTGGCGGCGCGACCGTTTTTGTGCTCAGCGTAGACGAGATGGCAAAATATTAAAATTTGAGGGATACCAATGTCTTTTGAGAAAGCAAAAGCGTATTTAGAGAGCAAAAACATGGGTGATCGGATTCGCACCTTCTCCGTGTCTTCCGCCACGGTGGCGCTGGCCGCTGCCGCGTTGGGCTGCGAGGAAAAGCATATTGCAAAAAGCCTGACCTTTTCTGTAAACGGCGATGCGATTATGATTATCGCTGCCGGGGATGCCAAAGTGGACAACGGCAAATTCAAAGCGGCATTTCATACCAAGGCAAAAATGCTGACAGCGGAAGAAGTGACCGAAAAAATCGGTCATAGTGTGGGCGGTGTCTGTCCTTTTGCGGTAAATGAGGGCGTTCGTGTGTATTTGGATGTTTCTCTTAAACGCTTTGATAAAGTCTATCCCGCATGCGGCAATGCAAGTAGTGCTGTGGAACTTACGGTTCCCGAACTGGAAGCCCTTTCCTGTTCGTTGGGATGGGTTGATGTTTGTAAAAATTGGCAATAGAAATATAAAGAGGAGTTGAATAGTTTTGGGAAAAAAATATGTTATAATCAATGCGGACGATTTTGGCATGTGTCACAGCCATAATGTGGCTACCATGGAGCTGCTGCAATGCGGCGGCGTGACTTCTTCCACCATTATGGCGCCCTGCGCCTGGTGCAGAGAAGCTGTCGCTTTCGCAAAAAGCAACCCGCAATATGCCATTGGCGTACATCTGACCACAACCAGCGAATGGCAAAATTACCGCTGGGGACCGGTTTCAAGCGGCGATACGGATTCGCTGCGCGATGAGGAAGGCTTTTTCTATCACGAAAGCGATGCGTTTGAAACGAACGCGGACAAGGAGCAAATTATTTCCGAAATTCGTGCGCAAATTGCGAAGCTGAAAACACTGGGGCTTGAACCATCCCACTTGGACAATCATATGGGCTCGCTTTACGGCATTGAAACCGGACGGCTGGAACTATTGCAGATGACAGTAGAACTGGCGGGTGAATATGGTCTGCCGTTCCGGCTGCCCCGTCATTTTACCGAAGAACAGTTTGGCAATCAAATGCTCGGTATTAAGATTGATAAGCAGCTTGTTATGGGGCTGTTTGAGCAGTTTGCGCAGTTTACCGATTCCCTGAAAGTGGCGACGCCGGATTATCTGATGCCCGGCGATTGGGCGGGCGCGCAGAAAGACAGCTATGAAAATTATCGTGAATATATTTACGAGCTGTATCGTTCTTTCCCGGAGGACGCGGTAACGGAAACTTATATTCACCCGGCAGTAGAAAGCGATGAGCTTAAAGCCATTACCGGCACCTGGGAGCGGCGTGTGTGGGAATATCGCCTGTTCAGCGACCCGAAAACTTTGGCCTATTTTGATTCCATTGGTGTGCAGCGCATCAACTACCGTGATTTGAATCGTATGCGCGGCTTTGCACCGTAAAAATCCCTACAATGAAAACACAGAAAAGACCTCCCACTGGAGGTCTTTTTATTTAATATTATATATTATTTAATTTTAAAACTCATTTAACAAAGAGTTTAGTCGCATACCATCCAGCATATGGTCGGACTCTTGCAGCAGGTGGTTTTTTATCTGCGCATCTTCACATAATATGCGTGCGCTTCTGCGAATAGCGGTGCAAAAGGATGGGTTCAGCTTTTCAGCATAGAGGGGACAAATCTGCCGCCCCCGAAGGTCGGGAATTGCGCGAATGGACAGGTAGCCCTCCCGCTCGAAAAGAAGCGGGAACAAAGGGAAAACCATACAGGCATATGGACGTCTTTTTCGTTCACAGGTTCCGCCGCAAACAAAAATATCTTCGTGCATCTGCCCGAAGTCCGAAAGGGCGGAGGCTTCATATTCCCCGGGTAATAATCGCATTCCCTGGCTCGCATCGCCCCGGCAGCAGCGTTTTTTGCACAGACGACCACAATCGCCGACAATGGGGGTTTCGTGCCAGAGTATATCCTTTGCACGAAGAATCAAATCCGCTGCACTCATAATACCATACCGTCCAATATTTCAATTACATGCGAAAGAGCACCTTCGTTATTGCTGCGTACAACAAAATCCGCCGCCGCAAGCGCTTCCCTGCTGCCGTTTGCCGGAGCAAAACCGAAGCGGGCTGCGCGGAGCATATCTACATCGTTATACCCATCGCCAACGGCGAAAATCCGATTGTACGGGATTTGCAGCTGATCCGCCAAACGAAACAAACCGGTGCCTTTATTCACACCGCGCTTTAATATTTCCACAAAACTGCCCGTTGTCGGCAAAAAAATCGGGTCATCCGAAAAAGAGCCAATCAACTGTTGTACAGCTGCGGAATCCTCGCCGGCGTCCAACATCACTTTGCACCAAGGCAATGGTGCCTCTTCCGGCGAAGCAATTTCCTCGAACATAAAATCCTGCGAAGTAAAGTGATGCTCGGTCGTTTTACTCATATGTATGGCAAAAATCCGATCGAGGGTATATATTTCGATGGACATCTGCGGAAATGCGGTCATGATGGCGTGCACCAGCGGCAGTCCTTCCCTGCCGATTCCCGAAAGAAAAACATAGCGCCCGGCCACATAATCATACGCGGCAGCGCCGTTGGCTACAAGTACCGGCGCATTGATATAAGCGGCATCAAAAGCATGGAACCCACGGGCTACACGGCCGGTGGATACCGTAAAGATGCCGCCGTTTTGCCGGTAATACCGTATCGCTTCGAGCACATCTACCGGAATGTTTCCGCTGTCATCGTATAGAGTACCATCATAATCGCTGGCAAGCAGGCAGTTGCTGAATTTCATCGTATATCCTTTATCATCTGTTTATAAGATAATGGTTCATATCCATGGCGTATATAAAGTTTTTCCGCCGAAGTGTTTTCCGGCGTCAGCTCCAGCCGGAACCGCGCAGCCGATGGAAATTCTCTTTCTATGCGCTCCAAAAGCAATGTTCCGATCCCCCTGCCCCGTGCTGACGGCATGACATAAAGTTCTTCGACCCAAACACAGAGCCCGCCCGCTTCCTGCGAGTAGGTTTTGGATACCAGCGCATAGGCGTTTACGGCTTCCCCATCCGCATGAACAAAACACTCGCAGTATACATCGGAAGCCATCAGCTCGCTGAATGTTTTTTCAAAAAACGATTGGGGTGCACAATGCGTAACCGCAGAGGAGTGATAAAAAGCCTGTGTCATTTGTATGTAGGCATCGCGATCACCGGGGCAGAGTTTTCGTATCATTCCTATTACCTCAGTCCAAAAAGTCCTTTAATCTCTTGCTGCGCTGGGGATGACGGAGCTTGCGCAGTGCTTTGGCTTCAATCTGGCGGATGCGTTCTCTGGTGACATTAAACTCTCTGCCAACCTCTTCCAATGTGCGCGGATGACCGTCCTCCAGACCAAAGCGCAAATACAGAACTTTGGCTTCGCGCGGCGTCAGGGTTTTTAATACAGAGTGGATGGCTTCTTTTAACAGAAGCTGAGAAGCGGCATCGGCGGGTGCAAGCGCCTCGTCATCGGGAATAAAGTCGCCCAAATGGCTGTCCTCTTCCTCACCGATGGGGGTTTCCAGCGAGACCGGTTCCTGCGCCACACGGAGAATTTCGCGCACCTTATCTACCGGCATGTCGATTTCCTGCGCTATTTCCTCCGCAGTGGGGTCTTTGCCGTTTTTATGCAAAAGCTGGCTATTGGTCTTTTTTACCTTGTTAATGGTTTCCACCATATGAACGGGAATGCGGATGGTACGCGCCTGGTCGGCAATAGCGCGGGTGATAGCCTGGCGAATCCACCAGGTGGCATAGGTGGAAAACTTAAAGCCCTTGGTGTAGTCAAATTTTTCAACGGCTTTAATCAGACCGAGATTGCCTTCCTGAATCAAATCCAAAAAACTCATGCCACGACCGCCGTAGCGTTTGGCAATGCTGACAACCAGGCGCAGGTTTGCCTCTTCCAGGCGTTTTTTGGCTGCCGGGTCGTTATCGTCGCGAATGCGAATGGCCAGCTCGATTTCCTCTTCCGGTGTCAGAAGCGGAACCTTGCCGATTTCTTTCAGATAGACCTTAACCGGGTCATCAATGGGCATATTTTTATTGTCAGAGGAATCATCTTCCACAAATTCTTTGGAAATTTCCCCTTCAAAGCTGATATTTTCCAAAGCCGCATCGGACATGTCATCGATGACTTCAATGCCGTTTTGCTCCAATGTTTCGTATAGCTTGTCCAGTTCCTCAATATCAAACTCCATTTCCAAAATGGCAGTGTCGATATCCTGGGTGGTCAGCTTGCCGCCGGATGCCTTTCCCTTGTCAATCAGCACTTGCAGGTTGTTGTTTTTCTTCTCGTTTGCTTCCATAGGAATCCCTCTCATGTTTCATCAGAATATCTATATAACTCAGGCAGGAAATGCCCCGCCCCTAAGGCGGCGGTTGCCATTTTTACATTCAAATGGGAATACAAACCCCATTTGAACGATGGAAAAGCCCATATTGGAAAATTAATTATTATTTGAAAATAATTTCAGAAAATCCTCATCGCTGAGTCGGCTGACATCGGTCGGGTGACGCTGGCGTTTCCCCTCACGCAGAACAGCGATATAATCCGCGCATTCTTTCGGGGAGTTTGCTAAAATATCCTGCCCGGTAATCAGCTTGGACAGATGCCCCATTTCTTCAGTGGATAACACTTCATTAAAGCTGTGTATATCCGGTGTCTGCGCTGCCTGTATAAAAGAAACCAAATGATGAAAAATGCGCCGATTGGTATCGGAAATAAAATCATCATCGGTCAAATCAAGACAGGCGCTATGGTAAAAATCCGGATTGCGGAACAAAGACGCCAGCAGCTGTTCTTCTGCTCTGCGGATTTTCAGCGGTGTACCGGCAGGGTAAAATTCGCTTTTTTCATATCCGTTCAGCTGTTGTTCAATATTACGGAAACGCTGACGCTCCTTGGTTCTCCTGTTTTCCTTTTGCTTTACCGCAATCTGCGCCGCAATCGCCTCTTTGCGCACACCGGTTTCATCAGCCACGCGGGAAGCATACAATTCCCGTTCAATGGGATTGGCAATGAGCGACAGCACCTGCACCGCAGCGTTTGCGTAAGACAGCTTACCATCGGCTGTGGATAAATCCAGCCCTTCTTTCGTTTGCTCTAAGCGAAATTCTGTATCATTCAACGCACCCGCCAGAATAGCACGCATTTTTTCCGGACCATGCTTTTTCAATATTTCATCCGGATCTTTTCCGCCGGTCAGGCGAAGCACTTTTACTTTTACATTGGTGCTTGAAAAAATACGCACTGCCTTTTCGGCTGCTTTGCGTCCCGCTTCATCAGCGTCATAACAGATAGATATTTCATCTGCGTATCGGGAGAGCAAAAGCGCCTGTTCCTCGGTAAGCGCCGTTCCTAATCCTGCCACCGCGTTGGTAAAACCGGCCTGATGCAAAGAAATGACATCCATATAACCTTCGCACAGAATAAACCGCCTGTCACCGGTATTTTTCGCAAAATTCAGCGCAAAAACACCCCGGCTTTTTTTATAAACTATGGTATCGGAGGAATTCAGGTACTTTGGCTTGGCATCATCCATAACCCGACCGCCGAACGCAATGACGCTGCCCTGCAAATCAATGATCGGAAACATGACCCGATTGCGAAAAGCGTCATACGCGCCGCCGGATTTGCTTTTCCGCGCCAAATTGAACTGTATCAATTCATCTTCCCGAAAGCCCTGCGCGCGCAGGTGCTGTATCAGGCTTCCCCAGGTATTGGGCGCAAAGCCGAGCCCAAAATGACGAATCGTGGAATCCGTCAAACCACGTCCTTTCAGGTATTGAAGCCCCTCATTGCCCAAATCGGAATACAGACAGGCATGAAAAAATTTAGCAGCCTCTCTGTTGGCTGATAAACAACGCTTTTTCAGCCTTTCAATGCCGTCATCAATAACCTCATCCGGCATTCGCATCCCGGCACGGTTGGCTAAAAAGCGAACGGCGTCCGGATAGCTTAAATTTTCAGCCGTGCGGATAAAGGTAATCACATCGCCGCCGGCGCCGCAGCCAAAGCAGTAATAAGACTGCGTTTCCGGGTAAACATAAAAGGAGGGCGTTTTCTCTCCATGGAACGGACATAATCCGGACAGCAGCCGACCGCTGCGCCGCAGCTGCACATAGGGCGCAACGACGGTTTCGATATCATTTTTTGATCGAAGTTCATCAAGAAAGACGCTGCTGAAGCGCACAATAAGCCTCCCAACATATCTATTCTTCCCAGGATTTGGGGACAAACAAATTCATATATGCCGATTTCGCAAAGCGGTCAGACATGCCGGAGATATAATCACAGGCAGCGCGCTGCGCACCCTGATCGGCGGCAATATCTTTATAAAAGCCGGGCAGCTCGTCCGGGTGCCGGCAGTAATGGTGAAACAACATTTGCACCAGTTCAATTGCTTTGCTTTCTTCGCTTTTACAAACGGGATTGGTATACACTTTGTCAAACATAAAGCGGTGCAGCTTATCAAACGCCTGCGCGACATTCGGTGCCATACAAATGTTATCCGTACTGTTTTCAATCACAGAGATTACCAGGGTGTCGAAACGGTCAGATTTATTATCGCCGAGTATTTTACGAATATCATAAGGGATATCCTCTTCCCGCATCACATCCGCCCGCTCCGCGTCATCAATATCGTGGTTCACATACGCAATGCGGTCGGCTATTTTTACAATACGCCCCTCCAGCGTTGCAGCCTCAGGTCCGGTGGTGTGGCAAAGAATGCCGTTACGCACCTCATAGGTTAAATTTAAGCCCATACCGTTTTTTTCCAAAACATCAACAGCACGCAGGCTCTGCTCGTAATGGGTAAAGCCGCCGTCCATCACCGCCCGTAGCGCCCGTTCCCCGGCATGACCAAAGGGGGTATGCCCCAAATCATGCCCTAAGGCAATTGCCTCGGTTAAGTCCTCGTTGAGCTTTAAGGCACGGGCAATGGTTCTGGCAATCTGCGCCACCTCCAACGTATGGGTCAGGCGCGTGCGATAATGGTCGCCCTCCGGGGAAAGAAAGACCTGGGTTTTATCCTTTAAGCGGCGAAAGGCACTGGAGTGTATAATACGGTCACGATCGCGCTGATAAGCAGTTCGGACAGGACATTCAGGTTCGGGCTGCGCGCGCCCCGCCGTATTGCAGCATAGCATGGCGAACGGCGACAAGGTATTGCGCTCGGTCTCAAGCTGTCTTTCGCGAATATGACCGTCCATAAAAATCACCTCGTATAAGTATACGAAAAAGACATGGAAAAACCTTTAGAAAACTTTAAAAGTTTATTTTTCCAGCGGGACATAGGTATTTTCGACCGTTTGTGCAGCAATTTTACCGAAAGACAGCTCTGATAGCGCGGCTGAAAAACGAGAAAACTGTTCTGATGGAATGTGGTATTGTAAAAATACCTGTTCCTCAAAGCGTGTCAACTCTATCCCGCCGCCATGTTCGGCAATCAGGGCGGGTATTCTGCCGTAAAAGGTATAATCGCATTGGCTCGTCAAACGAACGGCGCTTTGCATGCGAACAAATTGCGCATTAGCCAGCGCCGCAATGGTTGCGTCGCTGTATGCTCTGGCAAGACCGCCGGTGCCCAGCAAAATGCCGCCGAAGTACCGAGTAACAACAACGCAGATATCAAAAAGCTCCCGGCGGCGCAGAATCTCCAAAATCGGCTTGCCTGCGGTTCCGGACGGCTCGCCGTCATCGGAAAATTTGCAGTAGTTGTCTTCCCGTAAAACATAGGCGTATACATTGTGTCTGGCTTCCCGGTGCGCTGCCTTTACGCCGTTTACAAAAGCAATAGCAGCATCTTTTGTTGCAGCAGGGGAAATGGCGGCAATAAATCGCGATTTTTTAACCTCAATTTCCGCCTCGGCTGCACCGGCCAATGTGAGATAGGACGCCATTTGCACCGCTCCGTTTACAAAAATCTAAAGGCGGCCTTTCATTCTTTTTGGAATGAAAAAGTCACCTTGTATGATTTTATTATACTATAAACAAAAAATAATTATTTGTCCATATTATAACGCTTTTTGAATCTGTCAACACGACCGCCCGTATCAACCAGTTTTTGTTTGCCGGTAAAGAACGGATGGCATTTGGAGCAGATATCAACACGCAGATTCTCTTTGGTAGAGCCGGTGGCAATCACTTCGCCGCAAGCGCATCTGATTTCTGTCTGCTTGTATTCGGGATGAATTCCTTGTTTCATTCTTTTCACCTCTTTCAGACTACACTTTTCAAGCAAAAGCTATTCTATCATAATAAGAAAACAAATGCAAGACCTTTTTTCAGTTTTTTCAGGATTTTTCTTAAATTTTCAACAGCGCTTTCTATAAATCAATTGCGCTGGATGCGCTGATGGCATACAGCACAGTCTTTTCCACTTGCACGGACAACAGCTCTTCGATGGCTTTTTTATAAACAACCAGCTGCGGACGGTAGCGCTGACGCAAAACCTCAGGGTCAGCTGACGCATCCGTTTTATAGTCAATGATAAAAGCTCTGCTGCCTTTGATATAGACCAAATCGGCAACGCCCTGTACCAGAATTTTCTCATCGGAGTCAACCGCATACAGCTCCCGCGCCGGAAGCAGCAGGCGAAATGCAAATTCGCGATAGACCTGCTCCGCCTGTAAAATATCCCGGCAGACATCAGAAGAGAAAAAGGCGGATAATTTATTTTTTGATAACATTTGAACCTCTTTTTCCTGCATGATACCGTTGGCAACCAGGCGCCCAAGCTCGTGGGACAGGTCTTTCTGCGCTTCTTCAAAGCTGCAATGCTGCAAAAATTTATGATATGCCAAGCCGCGTGCCGCACCTCCGACAAGGTCAGACTGCATAAAGGACGGCGCGGATAATGTGGTTTTTTCAAAATCCAGCACCTGCTGCTCGGAAAACTGCGAAGCGGTCACCTTTGCCGGAATCGCACGCAAATGCGTAAAAGGATATTGATATTCTATCTTTTTTCGTATATCGTCAAACATGGCGGGTTCAAAGGGTTTTCGCGAAAAAATCTGTTCCCCGGCTTCCTGGGGCTGTGTGTTTTGCTGTACGGAGCCGGAATAAATATGCAGCTGCACACCGGCCGCGCAGGGGATCAATCCGGATGCGGACTGCGCCAAATCGCGCAGTTCGGCGCAGTCCTTATGGCGCAGCATGACCAGGGTAAGCAAATCAAGGTAGCTGCCGCAGCTGAGTACAGCATAAGGTGCCGGTGCGCCGGATTCCGGCAGGAGCGCATCCATTTTCGTTGCGTATTTTTTTAAATCTTTGACGCTGCCGGATAATACAAGACGGCTGGCAGCCCGTGTCAGAGCGACATACAGCAGGCGGATTTCCTCGGAAATCATATGGTTTTCTTTTGATAGCTTTGCGGCGGAAAATGGCAGCGTATCATAACGCTTCAAGTTTTTCCTATCCTGCATGCGCAGCGCAATGCCGAAATGCATATCCGTGAGCATAAAGGTACGCAAATCACTGGCATTAAAGGCTTTTGCCATGTCTGCAACAATCACATAAGGAAATTCCAGCCCTTTGGACTTGTGTATGCTCATAATGCGGACGGCATTATCCAGACTGCCGGTACATTCCAGCGTTGTTGCGCCCTTTTGCGTTGTGCGAATGCGATCCAGATACCGCAAAAAGCCGGAAAAGCCGACTGCCCCGCTCCCCTCATATTGAGCGGCATAATGCAGGAAAAACGAAAGATTCTCCAATCGGCTCTCCCCGCCCGGCATAGCAGCTGTCAGAGTGGCAAACTGGGTGTCTTCCATAACATATCGCACAAAATCCGAAACGCCGACAGACTGCGAATATGCCCGCAAATGCCGAACATCCTGTAAAAACGCTGAGCATTTTTCGCCGAGAGGCGTCTGTTCTTGCGCTCCTGCGCACAAACAGTGGTATAAAGAGCCCTCGCTCATGCGGCGAAGAAGCGCAAGCTCATCCGGAATAAATCCATAAAGCGGTGATGCCAGTGCGCTCAGCAGGTCAACATCATTCAAGGGATTGTCAATAATTTGTAAAAATGAGAAAAATAATCTGGTTTCAGGCATAGAGAAATAGTCGGTTTCCTTTTCATAAATAACCGGTATTTGCGCTTCCTGCAAAACAGCAGCGATTTTTTCCGCTTTGCCCTTAACGGTTCGCAGCAAAATACAAAAGTCTGAAAATTGTACGGCTCGCTCTTCGTTTTTGACGGTTACGATGGTTTTTCCGTAAATCTTTTCGTTGATATAAGCGGCAATATTCCGGCATTCCGCGTCAAAGGGCTCGTCCTCATCCTCGGTCAACAGAATGTCCGTGTCATTCAGCCCGTCAGCCTGTGTGCCGCCGTAATATAGATATTCCTCTTTGTTGTAGGCAACCCCACCGGCAGATTCCGTCATAATTTGCGAAAAAATATAATTTACGATTTCCAAAATACCGGCTCGGCTGCGAAAATTTTTGCCTAAAACAACTTTTGCAGGGAAAACACCGGCTGAAACCGGAAACGCTGCCTGACAGCGTTCAAGAAAAATTTCGGGTGTCGCCAAGCGAAAACCGTAAATGCTCTGTTTCACATCGCCGACAACGAACATATTTTTCCCGTTTTGAGATATAGCAGCAAACAGGGCGTCCTGCGCACGGGTTGTATCCTGATATTCATCAATCAGTACAGCAGCATAGGTATTAGACAGCTTTTCGGCAAGCGGTGTTATCGAACCATCCGACCGGTACAGCAAATCAAGCGCAATATGTAAAATATCACTGAAATAATAGGCGTTCCGCTCGTGCTTGTGCTGCATGACTGTTCTTGCGTACCGCTGCACGACATGCGTCAAACCGGCAACAATCGGGCGCTGGGCAGCAAAATCCTGTATCGCCTCTTCCGCCGTTAGCGAAAATACGGAAACGCAGTGTCCAAGCATTTTTTTAATTTGCGCGCGCACATTTTTTACGGCTTCTGCAATGGGCAAATCCTTTAATCCCCGCTTTGCGGGAAGGCGCGTCTGTGTGGCGATGGATGTAAACATGGCAGCGGCCTCGTCCCAAGTGCAATCGTTCGCTAACCGTTCCTGCACCTGTAAATATCGATCCAGGTCGGCAAAAAGCACCGGTCCATAGGCGTCTGCAACAGTGCAGTCCTGATGCAGGAGCTCAGTGGCGCGGTTTTGCAGGGTGATGATGTAAGCAATGACCTCACGCACGTAAGAAAAAAGATAGCTTCCCCAAATGGAATGCGCAGGTTCCTGCGTTTGCGAATAGGCGGCGGCAATGGAATTGAGCCAGTCGTCCGGATTGGGATAGGAATAGGAATATTGATACAAGCTCTCTATGGCATCAGCCAGCGCGGCATCGTCTCTGCCGCGCAAAAAATAGTCAGACAGCTCACGAAATTCGGGTATATTGGCATAGGATTCCTCCAAAACCTGATCGAGCGCACGATGGCAGAGACTTTGGTTTTCCGAGTCATCAAGCACGCGGAAGTCAGGCGACACGCCGGCCATCTCAAAATTTTCACGAACCAGTTTGCCACAAAATGCATCCATCGTGGATATCTGCGCCT
>CASFEZ010000037.1 GCA_949293815.1 uncultured Eubacteriales bacterium
AAACTTCTCGTCCATCAGATAGTCAAGGGAAATTTGCCGCTCCCATTTCCGGCGAAGCTGCAAAATCTTATCGCGGGCAGCATAGCGGATTACTGCCTTGCAAAAGGCGTTGTGCCTGCGTTGGATGTACTCCTGATAGGCTTCAAAGTCGGTCATGGAAATTCCCCCTCTCTGATAATAGTGCGGGGCGGCAGCACTCCTTGCTGTCGCCCCTTGATTGCCTATCTGCAAAGGCGGGCGGGGCTGCGGGCGGCGGCGCGTATGCGCCGTTCATCTTGACCGTTGACTGGCTCGACTGACTTTGCTATGTTTTGTAAAAAGTTTTCTCAATCTATGATTTTTTCTTTACGGGTACCCACACTTCAAATACCGTATTTTTAGGGTCTGGATTTATATATACCTCAATATCAGGTGCATTTCCGTATTCATAACCAGAAGCAGGAAGCCATTCGGTATAAATACGGCGTTCTAATTCTTGGACAGATTGATTCGTGCCAGTTCCGGGGAAAATCGCCCATGTTGTCGCAGGAACCGTGTATTCTTCAAATTCGGGATTCTCCTGTGATGTTGCAATAGCAATAAAGTATTTCCATTGTTCCTCGTCGTTACAAACGCTAATGCCCAAAAGACCTGCTGGCGAAGCGGAAACCATTTGCGATAGCTTTTCAAGCGTTCCATTTTCAATACAGTCCTGCCACATTTGCGGAACAACAGAAAAATTTTTTTCTAACTCTTTGCTTAGAGGCGCAGACACTCCTATAATACGGAACGCTTCTTTTGTTTCGATTCGATAATTCAATTCTTCTACTCCTTTCACTACAAGTTTGAACGAAAGACGCGGAAATGATTTTACATATACATTTCCGTTCTTAACAGCAGAAGGGGAAATCCCATGAATGGACTGAAATGCTCTGTTAAAGGCAGTTGGGGAATTATAACCATATTTTCCAGCTACATCAATAACTCTCTCATCACCACTTTGTAAATCAACAGCAGCTAATGACATTTTTCTCTTGCGGATATATTCAGACAGTGGAATACCCGCCATATAAGTAAACATTCTCTGAAAATGATAGGAAGAACAGCAAGCAATTTTTGCAATTTCTTCATAATCAATCTGCTGCGTAATATTTTCTTCGATATAGTTGATTACATTGTTAAATCTTTCAATCCATTCCATTTTCAAGCCCTTTCCTGATACTTTAAGTTTAGCAGAGTAGCATGGTATTGTCCTCTCATTATCTGCCCGAAAAAGAGAGGACAGCCACTAATCAATTTTTATTATACCATTCAAAAGTGAATAATACATTGTTTTCTCTTTGTCACACGGGAATAATGGACTGCTGTCTATCAAATTCCTGTGTGTTACTTTATGGCACATGAGCATTGCCGGCAGGCTTCAAACTGACCGCCCAGCTCGTTTCCTACCCCCCAGCACACAATGGACGGGTGGTTGCGGTGGGCGGCAAGCATTTCGTCCGCCTGTTTTTTTGCCAGCGCCAGCTGCTGCGCGCCCGGCTGCTTCGGCGAGCCCCAACAGGGGATTTCCTCCTGCCCTCTGCCGCAGGCAGCCAGCCCCGTAGTCAGCAGGGCGCCCGAAACAAGCAGACATATGCTCTTTTTTATCCATTTTTTATTCATCCGTCATCGCTCCTTCCCTTTTGCTCTCATTATAAAGGAAGACCCTGCTCCTTTTCTTTAGAAATAATCTTAAACTGTTTAGAAAAATCACCATGGTTTTTTTGCAAAAGCCGACGAACAGGGAAAGGCGGTAAAACGAATGCCCCGCGCCGGTAAATAGTTGATTTTCTAAAGTTTTTGGCTGCATTTTGAAAGGAAGCAGTGGAAAGAGTGTGGTATTCTTAATCTATAGCAAGGAAAAGGAGCGTTATTTATATGGAAAAGCCGGTTCGCTATCGGTATGATTATTCAAAATGTATGGTCATGAAAATCGGTCTGTCCCATCCCGACCCACAGGACAATACCAAAAGCCGTGTGCTGCTGACCTTTGCCCAGGCGCTGGCATATATCAAAGCCATCGACGCCATCACCCAGGGAATCACCAAAATATACTATCTGGTCGGCTGGCAGTATTTGGGGCATGATGATAAATACCCGGACTTTTTCGAGGTCAACCAGGCGCTGAAACGCCCGGAGGACGAAACGGCCTATGACAGCTTTCGCTGGCTGTGCGAGCAGGCGAAGCAGTACCATTCGGTGGTCAGCGTCCATATCAACTTCAACGATGCTTATGACAACGCCCCGTCTTTTCCCGAATTTGTGGAAAAAGGCGCACTGATTCGCAAAAGAAACGGAAAAATTCATGCGATTGAGCGCTACAACGGCAGAAAATGCTATAAGACCTGTCACAAAACCTATTGGGAATCTGGGCTGTTTCAGCGCCAGTTTGACCGGTTTGTGGAAACCTTTCCCTTTATCGCCGAGGCGGGGACAATTCATGTGGACAATTTCCAGTGCTACCAAAACTACGCGCCCTATGTCAGCATCGCCGACATGCAGCAGGCGCGCCGCAGGATGGTGGAATATGTCCGCCTGAAAGGTATCGACATCACCTCGGAGTTTACCTATAAGGAAACGCCCTATTTCCCCAACCGCATGCCCTTCGGACTGCCTCGCGACCACTTCAAATGGGCAAAGATGGATACGGTGGGCGAAATCCCCATGAGCTGGTGGCTTTACCGCATGACCCGCAAGGAGATTTTGGCTGTCCCGCCCCATGTTTATTGCGGCGGCGAGTGGCGGGAAAGGCGGCGCAACGAATACTTGTACGGCAATATGCACGCCGAGGAGATTCTGACCCCGGACAACGCCGATTGGGCGGCGGATTTTATCGCCCGCTTCGCGACCTATCAGGTGCCGTTCCATTTTCTGAGCGACCACCGGCGCCTTGCCATTCACGGGGTCGGGCAAAATACCCGCTGTGTGTTTTCCGATGATATCGTATCCTATGCAAAGGAGCAGAAAATCACCTGGCACGGCGAGGTGCTGAAAACGCGCAATACGGTCTTTTTGCCGCTGGTGCAAAAGGAAAACCAGTGGCTGGCCTACAGCGATACCGGCAATGCGCAAAACCGCCGGGTCTTTGCCGAGGGGGCAAAAAAAGCCGATATATACGCCATTGCGCCACAGGGCAACCGGTACCTGCGCACGGTGCCGGTAGAAGACGGGCGGTTCTATCTGTCCATTGCACCGGGTCAGGCGCTGCTTGTGGTGTTCCGGGCGGCAGAGGATTGATAAAAAAAGAAAAGGAGCCAACCCCACGACCGGTTTCGCCGCGGGGCTGGCTCTGTTTTTTTTACAGGCATATCCATTGCCCAAAGCGCAGGGAATATGCCTCAGGTATTTTCATATTGGCGGTACAGGGCAATAACCTTGCCGAGGATCAGGACTTCATCGGTAATAATCGGCTCAAACGCATCGTTTTCGGGCTGCAGGCGGTAATGCCCGTTTTCCTTATAAAAGCGCTTGACGGTAGCCTCATCCCCAATCAGCGCCACAACGATTTCGCCGTTGCGGCAGGTGGGGGTTTTTTCGGCAATGATGATGTCGCTGTCTAAAATACCGGCGTTCAGCATGCTTTCGCCCCGCACGCGCAGCGCGAACAGGGTTTTATCGCCGGAAACACGACCGGAATAGGGAATATACCCCTCAATCTGCTCCACCGCCAAAATCGGGTAACCGGCGGTAACCGTACCCAAAAGCGGTACATTGACCGACGGAGCGGGGCGGTTGACGATGCGAATGCTGCGCTTGTGCATGGGGTTGCGCTCAATATACCCGGCGGATTCCAGCGCAATCAGGTTGGCCTGAACGGAAGAGGTGGATTTCAGCCCCACCGCCGCGCCGATTTCCCGCACCGTGGGCGGCACGCCGTCCTCTACCCGCTCGGAAAGGTATTGGTAAATGCGTCTTTGGGTTTCGTTGATTTCTTTCATGGGGCACCTCCGAAGCGATTGTATTCTATACATAGTTTAGCATAGTGCAGATGCATAATGCAAACATTTGTTCAAAGATTCACACAATGTTTACATTTACAGCCGCATCGATGAACCGATAAAAATAGGTATAGCATATGCGAATTGTCTGATATTCACCGTTTGAAACAAAAACAGACGCAAAAAAAACCGGCTGTTTATCTTTACTTCATTTTGATTTTGTTGTATGATATGAAAGGAAACGTCTATCTATTTTTGTAAACGGGAGGCGTTAGCATGCGTGAACTGCCGATTCTGCCCGCACCGCGCCGCTTTTGGCGAAGCGACGGCTTTTTTTTGCTGCCCGAGGGCGGCAGTTTGGTTCCGCTCCTTTCCCGTCGAATCGACCCCGCCATCCGGGGCGAAGAGAGCTACCGGCTCGCTATTCGCCCAAATGAAGTTGTCTTGTCGGCTTCCACGCAGCGGGGCTTATTTTATGCCTTTCAATCGCTCAAACAGCTGGTTGCCGCCTCGCGCGGCGGAAAATTGCCCTGCCTTAAAATAGAGGACAGCCCCCGCTTTCCGGTACGGGCGTTTATGCTCGATTCCGCCCGGCATAGGCAGCCGGTAGAAACCATTAAGCGGGTGATTGACGGGGCAGCGCTTTTGAAAATGAATGTGTTCCACTGGCACCTGAGCGATGACCAGGGCTTTCGCTTTGAAAGCAGAAAATACCCGCTTCTGAACCGCGTCGGCTCCTTTCGTGACGGCGAGGGGTTCGGGTCGAAACGCCCCGGGCGTTACGGCGGCTATTATACAAGGGAAGAGATGGCGGAAATTATTCGCTATTGCCACCAAAAATATATCAAGGTTGTGCCGGAGCTGGATTTGCCCGGTCATGTATCCGCCATTTTGGCATCTTATCCGTCCCTGTCCTGCCACGGCCGCGCGATTCGAGTGCGCGGCGGCAACGGGATTTATCCGGATATTTTATGCCCCTCCCGTCCCGAGGTTCCGGACTGGGTGAAAGGGCTTTTGGATGAAATCATGGAAGTGTTTCCCGATGATGAAATCCACCTGGGCGGCGATGAAGTGCCCAAAGGGCAGTGGTATTGCTGCCCGGACTGCCTTGCGCATATGCGGGCGCAGGGAATGCAAAACGCCGAAGAATTGCAGCGGGCCTTTACCCTGTCCCTTTGCGATTATATCCAGAGCCGGGGCAGGCGTGCCATTGTGTGGAACGACAGCTTAAAGGCAGGCGCCCTGCCGCCGCAGGTGACGGTGCAGTACTGGCTGGGGGATAAAAAAGCCGCCGCCGGTCACGCGGCCGCAGGCGGAAATCTGATATTATCTGAACTGAAATATATGTATGCCGACTACCCCTTTGGGCTGATGCCCCTCGGCAGAACCTACCATTACGAGCCGTCCTTGCCCGGCGCGCCGCCGGAAAATATTCGGGGCGTGGAAATGCCGGTGTGGACGGAGTTTATCGGGGACGATAAAACGCTTTTTGCCCATCTTTTCCCCCGGCTCGCTGCCGTGGCGGAGGTTGGCTGGTCGGAAAAAGCGAGGAAGTCTTCAGCCGATTTTTTGCTGCGATTGAACGCCCTGCTGCCCCAATGGGAACGCCTTGGGATTACCGCCGCCCCAAAAAAGGACTGGAACGGGCACTCTTTTTCGGCGCTGCGCCAAACCCTTCGCTTTCTCTTGCAAACTTCTAATATCGAAACTGTCAGACGGCAGGTATCCAATATGAAAGAGGCGCGCGTTCATGCCAAAAAACAGGGCTTTTCTTTATAAACTTGCGCCGGCGCTCGCCGTATTCTTGCTGGCGGCGGTGGTGCTCTGGGATTTGCTGCCCCGGCAGGCGGCGCGGTATACGACCACCTCTTTCGCCATGGGCTCGGCGCTGAACCTCACTTTATACGGCGGGGGCGAAGAAGAGGCGAATGCCATCATAGCCGATGTACAGGCGCTGGAAGAAGCCATTTCGCCGAATATTGCCGCCTCCTACACCGCGCAAATCAACCAAAACGGCGCTGCCGAAACCAGCGAAGATTATCGCAAATGGGTGGAAAACGCCGTCGATATCAGCCGCCGCACCGGCGGCGCGTTTGATATCACCTTGGGCGCGCTCAGCGCTTTATGGGATATCGGCGGGGAAAACCAGCGGGTTCCCGCGCCAAAGGAAATCGAAGCGGCGCTGCAACATACCGGCAGTGAGTATATTGAGATACAGGAAAATCAAATCGCCATTCCGGCGGGTATGCGGCTGGATTTCGGCGCAATCGGCAAAGGCATGGCATGCGATGCCGCCTATGCGGCGCTTACCGGTACGGATGTGAAAAGCGCGGTCATTGCCAGCGGCGGCAGCGTTTTGCTGTATGGCGAAAACCCGGACGGGGAAGGCTGGACGGTGGGCATTCAGCACCCGGGGAAAGAAACCGGCGAGCTGATTGCCACTTTATCGCTGGACGCCGGTTTTGTATCCACCTCCGGAAATTACCAGAAATATTTTATCCGGGACGGTCGGCGCTACTGTCATATTCTGGATCCCGCCACCGGCTATCCGGCGGAAAACGGGCTGACCGGCGTAACAGTGGTCGCCCGAACCGGCGCCGAAAGCGATGCGCTGGCAACCGCCTGTTTTGTTTTGGGCTATGAAAAAAGCCTGTCGGTTTTGGCGGATTTTCACGCCGAAGCCGTATTTATCACCGAAGATGGGGAGATCATCCCCACCGAAGGACTCCGCGACAAGCTGACCATACAGGAATAAACGATGAATCGAACATGTTTTCAAAAAAGAGACTGGCTGCTTTTGGGCGGCATTCTCCTCACGGCGCTGCTGCTGACGGCGGCACTGCGGCTGTTTGGCGGGGACGGCCGGGTGGTTGAAATTTATGCCGACGGGCAATTGGCGGAGCAAATCGACTGCCGGAGCCTTACCGACTCCCGGCAAATAGAGGTCAACGGCGTACAGGTCGAAGTATCCCCCGCGGGCGCCCGGGTGCTCTCCTCGGTCTGTCCGGATCAGGTTTGCGTGGCTGCCGGGCTGTTGCAGCACAGCGGCGACATGGCTGTCTGTGCCCCGCAGCGGGTGGTTGTGAAACTGACCGGCACGGCGGAGGACGCGCCGGACGCCGTGGTCTATTAAGGCGGTGATGCCATGCGAAACGAGGAAAAAACAAGCTTTTCTGCGCCGAACGAATCTGCGCCGAACGGGGCGGAAAAGCCTACTGGCGGCAAAAAACAGAAAGCCTCGCCTGCCAAGCGCGTAGCGGTAGCCGGTATTCTCGCCGCATTGGCGCTGGCGCTGTCTTTTCTGGAAAGCCTGCTGCCCGCGCTTCCCTTTCTGCCGCCGGGGGCAAAGCTCGGGCTGTCCAATATTGTGGTGCTGTTTTCCGTCCTGACCGCCTCGCTGCCCCAAGCCATGGCGATTGTGGTGATTAAATCCGCGTTTACCCTGTTTACGGCGGGCGGCAGCGCGTTTTTTATCAGCCTTTGCGGCGGGCTGCTGAGCTGCCTTGTGATGTTCCTGCTGACACGGCTGCGGCAGGGCACGCTCAGCTTGGTCTTCGTTTCCGTGCTGTCCGCCATTTCGCATAATCTGGGGCAGCTTGCCGCCGTATCGCTTTTGAGCGGCACCTCGCTTCTCGCTTATTTACCGGCGCTGCTGCTTTTCGGGGCGGTGTTCGGTGTGCTGACCGGGCTGATTTTGAAAATTGTGATGCCGGTTCTGTTGAAAATTCAACATTTATAATATATAATAGTTTAACGGAAAATTTTCGCCGCTGCCACAGGGCGGTATGGCGGAAAGCCGGGCTGCCATTGCCCGGCAAAAACAAGGAGTGGTACTATGAAAATCAAGCTGCCTGAGGGCGTGCGCAAGCCCGCCGCCAGGGCCAGGGGCGGCGTGGCGGTCCCCCATAAAAAGGGAACCGCAGACAGTCCCGTTCGCCGCATCGAGCCGCCGGCGCAGGTTGTCATTCCCATGTTACAGCATATCGGCGCGCCCTGCGAGCCGCTGGTCAAGGTGGGGGACACGGTCAAAGCCGGGCAGAAAATCGGCGATACCGCCGCCTTTCTTTCCGCGCCGGTGCACGCCTCGGTTTCCGGCGTGGTCAAGGCAGTAGCGCCGGTGGTCACCGTGGGCGGCAGACGGATTGTATCCGTTACCATTGAAAACGACGGCAAAATGGAATATGACCCCGAAAACCGACCGCCCCATATACAAAACAGAGAGGATTTTTTACACGCGGTTCGCGAATCGGGACTGGTGGGACTTGGCGGCGCAGGCTTTCCCGCCCACGCAAAGCTGCGGTTCCCCGAAGGAGCCAAGGTGGATACGCTGATTGTCAACGCGGCGGAATGCGAGCCGTATCTTACGACCGATTACCGGGAATGTATAGAAAATTCCTGGGATATTATCGGCGGTATTTACTCGCTGTTGGAGTTTTTTGATTTTCAGCAGGTGATTATTGCCGTAGAGGATAATAAGCCCGAAGCGATCGAGGTTCTGAACCGCATTGCCTCCTCCAAACAGGATATCGGCGATAAAATTCAACTGATGGCATTGAAGTCCAAATACCCGCAGGGGGCGGAAAAGGTGATGATTCAAACCGTCACCGGTCGCCGGGTGGGACCCGGGAAGCTCCCCTCGGATGTGGGCTGTGTGGTGATGAATGTGGGCAGCGTGGCGTTTTTGGCGCGGTACCTGAAAACCGGTCGCCCGCTGATTAGCCGCACCATTACCTGCGCCGGCTCCGCCATTCGGGAGCCAGCCAATCTGCGCGTGCCGGTGGGTATTCCCGCTTCGGCGGTTATTGATGCCTGCGGCGGTTTTTCGGAAGAGCCGTATAAACTGGTTGTCGGCGGTCCGATGATGGGCTTTGCGCTTTATGACGCCGCCGTACCCTTAACCAAGCAGAACAACGCCCTTTTGGCCTTTGCGGGCAATGAGATGGCGATAAAAAAAGAGCGGGCGTGCATTCGGTGCGGCAGGTGCGCCGCCGTTTGCCCAATGAATCTGTCGCCGGTGTTTTTTGCGGAAAAGCTGAAGAAGAGCCGGGACGCGCTGGAGCTGCAAAAGCTGGGCGCCATGGTCTGTATGGAATGCGGCAGCTGTTCCTATGTCTGCCCGGCGGGAAAGCCGCTGGTGCAGAATATGCGCGAGGCCAAAGAGCTGGTGAGGGGGTTGGAGAACAAATGAAAAAACTGATGGTAACCGCCTCGCCCCATGTAAAGAGCGGCGATACGGTCACTGGCATTATGCTGGATGTGATTATTGCGCTGATCCCGGCGCTGATTGCCGCGATCCGCATCTTCGGTCCGAGGGCGCTTTTGGTGGTGGTCGTTTCGGTGGCATCCTGTGTGCTGACCGAATATATCAGCCGCAAGATTATGAAACGGGAAAACACCATCGGCGACCTGTCCGCGGTGGTCACTGGCATTTTGCTGGCGTATAACCTGCCCGCCAATATCCCGCTGTGGATGGTTGTCTTCGGCGCGGTGGCGGCGATTGCGGTGGTCAAGCAGATGTTCGGCGGGTTGGGGCAAAACTTTGTCAACCCTGCCATTACCGGTCGTATTGTGCTGCTGGTGTCCTTTTCCACCGCCATGACCACCTTCCCCGCGCCGCTGGCGTGGACGGGAAGTACCGATGCGCTGACCACCGCCACCCCGCTGGCGGCGCTGTCGCAGATTGATTTGGGCGGCGATATTGCCGCGCAGATGGCAAGCGCGTCACTGCCGACGCTGCCGCAGCTGTTTTTCGGCTTTATCGGCGGCAGCCTGGGCGAGGTGTGCACGGTGGCGCTTTTAATCGGCGGTCTGTATTTATGGGCGCGCCGGGTGATAAGCCCCGCTATTCCCCTGTCCTTTATCGGCACGGTGGCGCTCATTATGCTGATTGCCTCAAAAGGCAATCTGACCTTTATGCTGTATGAGCTGATGAGCGGCGGTCTGATTTTGGGCGCGGTGTTTATGGCAACGGACTACGCCACCGGTCCTGTGAGCCGCAGCGGCAAAATACTGTTCGGCATTGGCTGCGGTATCTTAACGGCGGTGATTCGCCTGTTCAGCAATTTGCCCGAGGGCGTATCCTACGCCATTATGATTATGAATATTGTCACCCCCCTGATTGATAAGATAACCACCCCGAAACCCTTCGGCTATGTGAAAGAGAAAAAGCAAAAGGAGGCGGCGTAAGATGGAAAAAAGCCAAAAGAAGCCCCGCGAGGGCGGCGCGGTCAAAGCCATTCTGCTGCCTGCGCTGGCGCTTTTGCTGATTGCGGGCGTGTCCTCCTTTTTGCTGGCGTTTGTCAACGATGTCACCGCGCCCATCATTGCCGAACGGGAGGCGGCGGAGAGAGCCGAAGCCATGGCGGCGGTGCTGCCTGCGGCGGCGACCTTTTCGGAGAAAAAGACCGTATCCCTGACGGTAGACGGCGAAGACGAAGAAATTGTATATTACGAGGGGCTGGACAGTACCGGCGCGCTTGTCGGCTATGTATTTACTGCCTCCGGCGCGGGCTACGGCGGAGATGTTTCCGTGATGACCGGCGTTGATATGGACGGCGTTGTGACCAATATCGAGATTACCGGTATTAACGAAACGCCGGGGCTTGGTATGCGGGCACAGGAGGAGAGCTTTCTTTCCCAGTATATCGGCAAAAGCGGCTCCCTGACCGTATCCAAAACCGCTGCCGGCGATGAAATTCAGGCGCTGACCGGCGCCACCATTACCTCCACGGCCGTAACGGACGCGGTGAACGCCGCGCTGGCGGCGTGGCAGACAATTACGGGAGGGACGGCAGCATGAAAAAGCAAAAGAAAAATTCCCTCTGTAAGGAATTTACCAAAGGCATTATCAAACAAAACCCGGTGCTGCGGCTGGTGCTGGGCACCTGCGCCACCTTGGCGGTGACCACCTCCTTTGTCAACGGTCTCGGGATGGGACTTGCGGTGATTGTGGTACTGGTCTGCTCCAATGTGGTGATCTCCCTGTTGCGCAAGGCGATTCCCAACAAGGTGCGTATCCCCGCCTATGTTATCGTGATTGCGGCGTTTGTGACCATTGTGCAGATGATTGTCAAGGCCTATGTGCCGGTGCTGGATGAGGCGCTGGGCATTTTCCTGCCGCTGATTGTGGTCAACTGCATTATTCTTGGGCGTGCCGAAGCCTTTGCCGGTAAAAATCCGGTGCTGGCGTCCGCGCTGGACGGTCTGGGCATGGGCGTGGGCTTTACCGCCGCGCTTTGCACCATGGGGCTGTTCCGCGAGCTTGTGGGCAGCGGTACGATTCTGAGCGGTATCCAGAGCCTGCTGTCCATTTTCGGCGACAATGTTTTTGGCGGCTTCAACGGTATTGACCTGTACGAGGTGTTTCCGTGGCTGGAAAAGCTCTCTTTGCAGCCGATTACCCTGTTTATTCTGCCCTCCGGCGGGTTCTTTACCTTTGGGGTGCTGATGGCGATTACCAACCGTCTGGCAGAGGGCAAGGGCGAAAAGAAGGCCGAGCTGCCTGACTGCGCCGCCTGCCCGATGGCATCCGCCTGCCGTATGAAGCCCGAAGAGCAGCATAAGGAGGGGACGGCATGAAATTTTACATCGCGCTCCTTTTGATGGGGCTTTTGACGCAAAACTTTATTCTGTCCAAATTTTTGGGCATCTGCCCGTTTCTGGGCGTTTCCAAAAAGCTGAATACCGCGGCGGGCATGAGCGCGGCGGTGATTTTCGTCATGCTGCTGTCCACGGCGGTGTGCTACCCGATTAACCTGTTTTTGGAAAACCATGACCTGGCGTATTTGCAGACCATTGTGTTTATTCTGGTCATTGCGGCGCTGGTGCAGTTTTTGGAAACGGTGATGAAAAAATACATGAAAGCGCTGTACCAGGCGCTGGGCATTTATCTGCCGCTGATTACCACCAACTGCGCAGTGCTGGGCGTGGTGATTCTGAATGTGGACAACGGCTATAACTTCCCCCAGTCCATGGTCAACTCCCTGGCGGCGGGGCTGGGCTTCGGTCTTGCCATGATTCTGTTCGCCGGGGTGCGCGGCAGATTGGAAAACAACGATATCCCCAAGTTTATGGAGGGGCTGCCGGTAACCTTAGTGGCGGCCGCTCTGGTTTCCCTCTCGTTCCTGGGCTTCTCGGGAATCATTGAGGGCATGGGCTTGCTGTAAGGAGGGAGCGAGTATGAATCCGATTCTTTTGGCGGTGCTGCTGGTGGCGGGCGTCGGTGTGGTCTGCGGGCTTTTATTAGGTCTTGCGTCCAAAGTGTTCGCCGTGCCCGAGGATGAAAAAGCGGCGGCGCTCGAGGAGCTGCTGCCCGGCGCCAACTGCGGCGGCTGCGGCTTTTCCGGCTGCGCAGGATACGCCGGGGCGCTTTCCTCCGGAACAGAAACCGATACGGCAAAATGCGTGGCGGGGGACGAAGATTTACCCGAACAACTCGCCGGGGTGCTGGGCGTTGCCGCCTCCTCTTCCGAAAAGAAAACGGCGGTGGTGCTCTGTCAGGGCAACGCGGTCAACGCGGAATTGAAGATGGAATACCGGGGCGAGCATACCTGCCGCGCCGCCGATAAGCTCTACGGCGGTCCCAAAAGCTGCCAGTACGGCTGCATCGGCTTCGGCGACTGTATGGCTGCCTGCCCCTTTGACGCGGTTTCCCTTTGCGACGGCGCAGCGGTTATTGACCCGAATCGCTGCAAAGCCTGCGGCGCCTGCGTGCGCGCCTGCCCGAAAAACATCATTGCCCTGTTCCCGGTGCAAAAAGCGGCGGCGCTGGTCAAATGCAAAAACGCCGACAAGGGCAACCTTGCCATGAAGGTCTGCAAAACCGCCTGTATCGGCTGCAAAAAATGCGAAAGAACCTGCCCGTCCGACGCGATTCATGTAACGAACAACCTGGCGGAGGTTGACCGCAATGCCTGCACCGCCTGCGGCGCCTGCGTGGAAAACTGCCCGAAAGGGTGTATTGTTCTAAGCTAAAACAACCAATACCCGATTGCACAAATAAATACAGGCGCTGTCCCGCCCGTTTGCCCGCGCCGTTCTTCAGAACGGCTGCCGTAAACGGGCGGTTTCTTTGACAATAAGCGGTGTCATTTCCTGCCAGAATACAGCCTGTTATAGTCTTTATCCACTCGGAGAATGTAATATATTTATTTTTGTGTATATAAAGTATAGTTGGTGTATTGACATGAATTGCGTATTATGTTATACTGCTAAAAAATAGTTGAAAGGTGAGATAAAATGGTGCACATGCGCAAAGGAATTGCCTGTCTGCTGGTTTTCTGTGTTTTGCTGTCCCTGTTTGGTGTAGGCGCAGTAGCGGAAGACGCGACAGTCGGAACAGAAGAAGAGGAATCTTTTCTTTTTGTAACGGATGAACACGGGGCGCTTTCTACCGATGAGGCGGCGTATCCGGTGTATGTTGAATTTCAGGTTTACCTTACCGACGCCATGTATTTGCAAAGCGGCATTTTTGAGCTGCAATTCAATAAGGAAGCGATAGAATTTGTTTCCGCAGACAAAGATTATTGGGATTTTGAATGGGCATATAGCACGGAAAACGGCTTTGGGTTCCCATATATTGCCAGTGGTGATTATGCCACAACGGATACCATTGCTTTAAGCAATATTATCTTAAAATACAATAGGCCGGAAGAGATTGATGGCAGCAATGTTTTATCGAATGATTATTATTTTGCTGATGGCCGCACACAACTGCCCGGTATTGATTTAGAGGTACAGCATATTTACAATAGAAAAGTGCTTCAAGAATCTTGTGTGGACATAAGTTATTATACCTATGTTTGCAGCTGCGGCGAGCATTATAAATATGAAGAGGTATTGCCGGTTGGCCATCAGGAAGTGATTGACCCGGCTGTGGAACCGACGGCAACCGAAACCGGCCTGACCGAAGGCAGCCACTGCGCCGTATGCGGGGAAGTCCTTGTGGCGCAGGAGGTCATTCCCCAGCTGGAGCCGGAGCAGCTGGAAACGGAGAATGAAGATATCGTTGTTGACCAGGAAGATGGAACCGCAACCATCCCCCCCAATACCAATACCGGCGTTTTGAATCAAACGATTATCAACAACAATATCACCATCAACGGCGTAAACGGCGAGGCGCTGGATTCCAGCGCGCTTGTGGGAACCGGCTCGCTGATTCAAATCAATAATAATACCAACAATGGCGTCATTAACCAATATGTGATCATTGTGGCAATGGATGTAAACGGCGATGGCAGCGTCAGCAGCTCCGATGCCCGCCTGGCGCTGCGCAATGCGGTTTCTCTGGAAGAGCTGACAGAAGCAGCGATACAGGCCGCAGACAGCGACCAGGACGGAAAAGTTTCCACTGCCGATGCCCGTGCCATCTTGCGCACAGCGGTGGGGCTGCTTTCCGAATAATTTACAACTTAAAAATCATCATTTCCGCCCATGTAATCCAAGGTTACATGGGCGGAAATTTTTTTGGACTTGTTACTTTTCTGTCAGCATTTTGTTATCTTGCTGTTCTTGTATTTTTTTTATGGAGCAGGTTATACTGAATCTGGAAAAAGATTCATGGGCAAAAATCAAAAGAAAGCAGGTGTTTTTATGAAGAAGAAATACATTGTCCAGACCGTACTGCTATTGGGTGCGCTTGTTTTGATGATTCCCCCCTGGGGAGCGGTGCTGAATTTCGGCACGCCGGAGGGGGAACCGCTGCGTCAGACCTTTTCCTATTTTAGCCTAACGCCCTTCGGCTATGCCAACTTCGGACCGTTTTTGTCGGCGGTGCTTTTGTGTGTCCTGCTGCCGCTGACGGCTGCGCAGCTTTTCAGCCGTCGCAAAGCCCTCGGGCGGGCGGTACAGGTCGTAAACGGCGTGGATTTGCTCTGCTCCCTGCTGCCGCTCTTCTATGGGTTTTCCTATATGAGTATCCCCGGCTGGCTCATTTCCCTGTGCCTTGCCATAGTCTTTGTGCTCAGCTTCGGGAAAAAACAGCCTGCCGCATCGCCGGTATCCTGAGAAAGGCTCTTGCGAAACGGTTGAAACTTCGGTATACTATTGACAGTGAGCATATGGCATATTCGGAGGTGCGGGATGGACGCGATTTTACACAAACGACCGGCGCGGTGAGAAAAACGGAATAAAAGAAAAAACGGAGGGTCTGCGCATGCGCAAGATCTTCCGTTTTTTGTGTCTTATTTACTTAATACGCACAATAGCGGTGGTGGTGGGAGCGATGGCGATGCCGCCGTTTGCCCTCACGCCGCCGAGCAGCACTTCTTCTTTGTCATGGGGAACATTGATATAATAGGTGATGTCGTGGGGATTCATATTGGCGATAACGGCAATGGTTTCCGCTTCGTCCTCCCGTAAATACGCCGCGCACTGCATGGCGGCGGATAACGGACGGAACGCCCCGGTGCGAAAGACGGTATGCGCTTTTCGTATCTGCCCCAGCTGCCGGTAATAGCCGAGCAGCTCGCTGTCTTCCCGTCCCCAGGGGTAACAGCCCCGGTTAAAGGGGTCCTTGCCGCCCTCCATGCCCGCTTCGTCCCCGTAATACAGGGACGGCACCCCGGGCAGGGTGTATTGGATCGCTGCCGCAGCCCGCACCCGCCGCAGCGCCACGGCGCGCTGGGGGTCGGAAAGATGCAGCGCGGCCTGATGGGCGCGGTCGCTGTTGGATAAGTCCAAATCGGAAACGGCGGTCAGAATCCGCTCGGTGTCGTGGGTGCCCAAATGGTTCATGGCGGTGCCCAGCGACTGGGGCGGGTAATGCTCGACAATGCGGAGAATGCTGCGCATGAACAGCTCGGCATTGCAGTATTTGACGAATTGAATTACCGCATTGCGGAAAGGGTAGTTCATCACCGCATCCAGCTGTTTGCCCAAAAGGTACCGCCGCAGCGTCCCCCAGGAGAACTTATTGGTGGCGTCCTCCCACACCTCGCCCAAAAGATAGGCGTCCCGACCGTCTTTTTTTACAATTTGGCGAATCTTGTCTAAAAACGCATCGGGCAGCTCATCCGCCACATCCAGCCGCAGACCCTTCGCCCCGGCGTTCAGCCAATGGTCAATCACGCCACCCTCGCCGGTGATAAACGCGGTATAGCTCGGCTCATTTTCATTGACCTCCGGCAATGTGTCAAACCCCCACCAGGAGGCGTATTCGTCGCGCGTTTTGCCGAACTGGTACCAGCTGCGGTAGGGGGACTGGGGGTCGTTATACGCGCCGCCCGCGCCATAGCGCTTATATTTGTTAAAATACACGCTGTCCGCGCCGGTATGGCTGAACACGCCGTCAAAAAGAACGGCAATGCCCCGTTTTTCCGCTTCGCGGCAGAGGGAACGAAAATCCTCCTCCGTGCCCAAAAGCGGGTCGATGCGCATATAATCGGCGGTGTCGTACCGGTGGTTGGAATAGGCTTCAAAAATGGGATTCAGGTAAATGCAGGTGACGCCCAAACTTTCCAGATAGGGCAGCTTTTCCTCAATCCCCTTTAAGTCCCCGCCAAAGAAATCGTTGTTGCGAATCACCCCGTCCGCGTCCGGCTGCCAAATGGGCGGGTTTTCCCGGTCGGTGCGCAGAATACGATCCTTCGGCACCCGGTCTTTCTTTTGCCCGGAGGCGTAAAACCGGTCGGGAAAAATCTGATAAATCAGACCGCCCTTCAGCCAGTCCGGCGTTTTATAGTCCGGCTCGTATACGGTCAGCTGCCAGCGTCCGCCGTTTGCGGAAAACGCGCCGACGCCCGTCTCATCCGGTCCGATTTCCCCCTTGCCCCAGGAAACATGGTATTCAAACGCATAATAATACAGCCCCTCGGCGGGCGGGGTGAAAAAAGCGTTCCACCACTCGACGATGCCGTCCGTTTCCCGCCATTGCAAAGAAATCGCCGCTTCCCGTCCGGAGAAAGCTTCGCGAATCAACAGGGAAACGCCGGTGCAGCCCATGGGGCGCGGTAAACAGACAGCAAAATATACGGTTGTGCCTGCCGCCACGCTGCCGAACGGAAATTTATACGCATTGTTATAAGGGTCAAAGGGAATACATGTCTGCATAATCGAACCTGCCGCAAATTGGTTTATGTACCCAATTTTACCTGATTGTAAAAAAATAGTCAAGCCCACCTTCTGCCTTTGGAGTGGATTATTTCATTTGACAGCGCCGAAGAATCATTATATAATGAAAACAGCAATCCATATTATGATGGTGGAGAGATGCGACAATGAAACGGAAAATCCTGGCGATTGTTTTAATTTTGCTGCTGCTTCCGGTCGCCCCGGTCGGGGCGGCGGATACGACCTACATTGTTTCTGCGGCGGCGGGCGCAAAGGTATATGCCGAGCCCACAAATACCTCAGCGGTGCTGAGTGTAGCGAAGTACCAGACGGTTCTTTCTGCCGACGACAGCGAGGGACTGTTTATACGGGTTCACTACGATGGCTATGTGGGCTGGGTAGCGGCGGAGGATGTTTCGCTGTACGGCGTTTCGCTGCGCCTTACATCCATTGCCGTAACCAGTTTACCCGAAAAAACCGTATATTATGAGGACGACCCGTTTTCGGCCCAGGGGCTTGTTGTAACCGCCTATTATTCCGACGGTACGGCCGCGGATGTGCGCGGCTATACGCTGGTGGTGCCGGATATGTACTCGGTCGGCGAAAAGATCGTTACGGTTTCCTATCAGGGGCAGACCACCTCTTTTCCGATTACAGTCAACCGCCAGCCGATTGACCATATCGAAATATCTGCTCCGCCGTCGGATATCACTGTGCCCGAGGGTACCGAGCAGCCGAGTTTCGAAGGGCTGGAGCTGACGGTCTATTATACCGACGGCCGGGCGCCGATTACCACCACCGACTATACCCTCTTGCAGTACGACCCGGATACCTTGGGCGAGCAGACCGTGTTGGTCAGCTATAAATATGAGGATATCACCGCCCCGCTGACCATTGAGGTGGTGCCGAAAACCCTTTTGTCCCTTGCGGTGACGACCCCGCCCACCAAACAGATTTATTATGACGATGATTTGCGGATTGATTTGTCCGGTCTGGTGCTCAGCGCGACCTATGACAACGGCAAAACCGAAACGGTGGAGCCGGAATCGGCGCAGTTTGCGCCCTATTCGGTTTTGAATACCGATGTGGATATTATTTTGAGCTACGGCGGGATGACCGCTTCCTATACCGTGCGCCTGAACCGTGCTGAGGCGGTGGGAATTTCCGTATCGCCCCCCAACCAAACCGAGTGCCTTTTGAACGCCGAGCCGGATTTCAGCGGTCTGGTGGTCTATTTGGAGTATAACAGCGGAAACCGGGAGGGCATTACGGACTATCAGATTGATACGGTGGATACCGCCAGTTTCGGCACCAAGACGGTTAATGTTTATTATGAATCTTTTTCCGCCTCTTTTGAAATACAGGTGGTCAGCGACGCCATGCGCGGCGATGTCAATAAGGACGGTCGCGTTACCAGTCTGGATGCGCGGCTGGTGCTGCGGGGCGCATTGTCGCTGGCAGCTCTCACCGAGGAGCAGCAGTGGATCGGCGATGTCAACGAAGATGGTCGGTTAACCACAGCCGACGCCCGCCGCATTTTGCGCGCCGCCGTTAATTTGGAGCCGCTGAACGCGGAATGATTTTCCGCTTTTTTGTACCTGCTCCCTTATTTTTGGCAGGGCTGCGGCAAGAACGGGAAAACCTTTTTTATACTTTTTGTATAGTCGAAATTGTCGATAACTCTGTTGAAAATGTTAATAACTTTACCCAAACAAGCCCAATTGGTGGGGAAAACCCGGTTTTTGACAAAATGTTCAAAACTTTTTCAAAAATTTTTTCTTATACTCAAAGTTTTACCGGTTTTGGATTTTATACAAACCGGAATAGATTTTTAACAAAAATTTCCGATATTTTTGGTCAATTTTGATAGCCGTTCCGAATTGAAAAAATGCGCCCAAATTTTGGTGATTTTGCGGAGTGACAAACCGGAAAAAATGTGCTTGCCCCCGAAAGCGGGCGGCAGCGGGAAACATTTTTTCGTTGACCAAAATAGAAAACGGGAGGTTTTCGGATGACATTGGCTAACTTAAAAAGCGGCACCGATATTCGCGGCACCGCCCTCGGCGAGGGGAACCAGCTGACGGACACCGTTGTTAAAAGCATCATGGTCGGCTTTGTAGAGGTGCTGCGCCGCAAAACCGGGGTAGAGGCGGCAAATATGACCGTTTCGGTGGGCTGCGATTCCCGCCTTTCCTCGCCGAGGATAAAAAAAGCGGCGGTGGAGCAGCTGTTGACCTGCGGGGTGGATGTATACGACTGCGGTCTGTGCTCGACGCCTGCCATGTTTATGACTACGGTGAAAAAGAATTGCACCGGCGCGGTGCAGATTACCGCCAGCCACCATCCCTCCGATAAAAACGGGCTGAAATTTTTTAGCGCCGCCGGGGGCTTTGAGGGGGAGGATATTGCCGAAATTCTGCGCATTGCTGAATCCTTTGACGCTTCGCCCTATTGCGAGCGGGGGCAGTACCAGTCGGTGGATTATATGAGTGAATACGCCCACGATTTGCGGGAGATGATTCGCGCGGGGATTGGCGCCGCCGATTACCGTCATCCGCTGAAGGGCTTTTCCGTTGCGGTGGACGCGGGCAACGGCGTTGGTGGTTTTTACGCGGTTCATGTGCTGAAGCCCCTTGGCGCGGATATTTCCGGCAGCCAATTTTTAGAGCCGGACGGTCATTTCCCCAACCATTCGCCGAACCCGGAAAACCCCGAGGCCATGCACGCCGTCAGCGAAGCGGTAAAGCGCAGCGGCGCGGATTTGGGCGTGATTTTTGATACCGATGTGGATCGGGCAGCCTGTGTGGATGCGGACGGCAAAGAAATCAACCGTAACCGCTTAATTGCCCTGAGCAGCGCCATTGTATTAAAAAAAGAGCCGGGCGCGACGATTGTTACCGATTCGGTCACCAGCGACGGGCTGCGAGCGTTTATTGAGCATACCCTGGGCGGACACCAGTACCGGTTCCGCCGGGGCTATAAAAATGTGATCAATGAGGCAATTCGATTAAATCAGCAGGGCGTCAACTGTCCGTTGGCGATGGAGACTTCCGGTCATGCGGCGTTGCGGGAAAATTACTTTCTGGATGACGGCGCATATCTGATGACAAAGCTGATCATTCGTGCCGCGCGGATGAAGCAGGAAGGCAAGAGCCTTTCCGATCTGATTCGCGCGTTGGAAGAGCCTGCCGAGACTAAGGAAGTGCGGCTGCATATTTCTTGCGAGGATTTCAGAGCATATGGAAGTCGGGTGATCGACGAGCTGACCGCCTGGGCGAAAAAACAGCCCGGGGTGACGCTGGCGGACGATAACCGCGAAGGCGTACGCTTTTCCTTTGATAAAGACCATGGCGAAGGATGGGCGCTATTGCGGCTGAGTGTACATGATCCTGTGCTGCCGCTGAATATGGAAAGCGCAAAAAAAGGCGGCGTAAGAGAAATTGAGGCGCAGCTGGCTCCTTTCTTTGCCGCGTACGATCAATTGACGGAATGAAAATTTCCGCTCCTGCTTTCAGTGGGAGCGGTTTTTCGCATAAATCTGCCTTCTGCGGCAAAAATAAACGGGAAAGGCGGGAACGCGATGGTTGTAAAAGGTGTCAGCAAATGTGTGCTGGAGCTGCACGATACCGGCAGCGATTATTTTGAAAAAGCAATCTTTTTTGTCAAACCGGAGTACAGCGGCGAGGAAAACAGCCGGTTGGAGGCGCGGGCAGCGCAGTCGGTCAGGAATGCCGTGCCGCCCCGTCTGCGCAGGCGGGAACAAAAACGCCGCCGGCGCGGGGGGTTTTGGCTGGCGGTGGGCGCCGCGCTTGGCGCCGGGGTAACGGCGCTGTTAAATTTGCTTTTTT
>CASFEZ010000038.1 GCA_949293815.1 uncultured Eubacteriales bacterium
GTGCTCCGGTCCATAGCCGTTATAATGCAGGTTGGAGGTGATGATGGCGTTGTTGCCCTTCCGCCGGTACAGCGGCGATTCAAACACATCGATCTCCATTCCCTTGGCGGCGGGCACGCCCTTTCCGACCCGGGGCGACTGCAGCCAGAATGCAGACCACATTCCCTGGGCGGCAGGCAGGATGCAGCGGCACTCAAAATAGCCGTAGGTCTGCAAATAAGTCGTAGAGGTGTCCAGACACCCCGCGTAATATCCGGCGCCACAGGGACCGGCGTCCCTCCACTCGGTGCGGATATGTAAATTCCCATCCTGTACAAACACCTGCTCCGGCGCCCAGAAGCCGCCCTTGCGGATATCTGCCGCCCGCCCGCTGCCCGACAGGCGCGGTGTCCACTTAGACAGGGACGGATCGGAAAAATCATCCTCAAAAACCAATGCAAATTTCGACAAATCTATCACTGCCCCCTTTGGCGGTCGGGGACGGCGCAGCGTAACAAACAACGGATAGAACACCCGCAGCGCCGCGTTCTCAATTCGGTTCTGTAATGTCGGCATAGCAAGACCTCGCATCTTCACTTCAAGTCAAAAAAAGAATCGGCAATACGCCGGAATGGCAATAGAAATATATAAACATATTATAATAAGTTTGCGTATCCCTGTCAAGTATTGCTAAATATTAACGCATCGGTGGGGTTACGCTGTGATATATAGACAAAAAAAGAAAAACAGTTGAAGAGCAAAAACCATAGGGCTTCGTTATGTTGCGACACATGACACACAGAAAGAAGAATACGCCCAGTATAAACAACCGCACAGAATAAGGAAAAAGCATGAAATCCCGCATGCCATATTCTGTAAAATGCCGTACAAGACATGGCCGACAAAAAAGCGCAATACCGCAAACAAAAAACACAGAAGCATTTAAATTATAAACCGTTCCCCCGTCGCAGACGCGCAGTGCGCAGCAATCACCTGAACGGCATCAAAAAAGGCAAAACAAAGCACTGCCCTGTTTTGCCGTTCTGTTCTATATGTTACATGCACTGCCGAAGCTGCTGGCTTCTCAGCCTTTATTGCTGTTGCCCCGGCGGCTGCTGCGCCCCTCGTGGCCACGGCGCAGTGCGCTCATCTTTTCATCGCTGCTTTTCTTAAAGGCGGCCATCATATCCTCAAACGACATATTGGCCGGGTCGCTCTGTTTGACGCCCTGCCATACGGGCGGACGGGAGCCATGCGCGTTTTTGCGATTCTGACGGGGCTGTCGTTCTTCGGGCGGAAGCGCCTGCTTCATGGATAAGCTGATTTTTCCCTTGTCATTCTCGCCGAGAACCTTTACCTTAACTTCCTGCCCCAAGGTAAGGTGCTCGTGGATATCGCTGACATACGATGCCGCAACCTCCGAAATATGCACCATCCCTGTTTCTCCGGTCGGCAATTTAATAAACGCGCCGAAGTCCTTAATTCCTGTGACTTTACCGTCAACAACCGTGCCGATTTCTACCTGCATAAAAAAGTGTCTGCCTCCTGAAAATTTGCTGTTATACAGCGGATAAATCGTGCGTTTTTTTACGGCGTAACCACATAAACCTTTTCATCGGGATACACATAGCCATATTGCTCACGAGCAGCCTGCTCGTAGCTTTCGGCGTCCTTGCCTTTTGACAGGCGCTCCTGCATATCCCCGTTTTCAGCCAGAAGGTTCTCATACTCGGCATTCAGCCGGTCAAGCTCTGACTGCTGGGCATTTATTTTGGATTGCGTAGCAAAAAAACTGACACAAAAATATGCGACTGCGATAACCATGCAAATAATAAGGATACGGCTTCTGAACAATTTAGGTTTCTTCATCAGAAGTGGCTCTCTTTCTTTGTCTATCCTTTAGTTTAAATCTGCTGAAACTGTTTCTATTATACAGCATAGGTTTCATCTTTTGCAATAGGAATTTTAAATTTTTTTCGATTTTCCTCCGCAAAAATCCAAAAAATTTTACAATTTTTTCTCCGATTCGCACAATAAGGCGAACAGGAGCAGACAGCACACGAAACAGCAGGCGATATACCCTCTTCAGCACCCCGGCGACATGTTCCGTTATTTTTTGCACAAAAGCATCCAGCGTAAAATAATAGACCGCAAATCCGGTAATTTGGGCAAGCAGCATATAAAAATGCAGCTCACCGTAATGAACACTCAGAGCAGCCAGAAAAGTGACAGCCGCGCACAGCAGGGCAAATAGCAAGTCAAAAACATACAGCGCTTTTTTGCTCCGGGTTATGGAAAGACGAACAATTCGCAAAAGGTCATAAACCACGCCCAGAGCAAACCCCAGCCCCAAAAAGGACAACAGGGCGCCGATCTGGGTGTTTAACGCAAAACCGTACATTTATCGAAATACCCGGCTCCAAAATCCGCCGCTTTCTTCCTGCACATCGGAATAAGTCAGCGAGCTCACCTGTCCTTCCACAATCAGTTCCCCCATATCCACGCTCATGCGAATGATTTTCAGCCCGCTGCCGCGAATGGTTAAATCCCCCAGCGCTGTTTTGGCAACCACCGACTGTTCGTCGTAACCGGCGATATCCGAAACACCTTCTACCGTCAGTTTATTTCTATCCTCCAGCGTCACGCTGTGCGGCACCTGCATTCCCGTATTCTCCGCCATGTACAATCCTTCCTTTTTTCAAATAATGCACAGGCACGCCCTTACCAGCCGCGCCTACTACAGGATATGTCCGGGAACGAAGGAACAGAACCATAAAAATACCGGCTGCACCAACAAAAAACTACAGCGGCAAAACGCGCACCGCTGTAGTTTTTGCATCGGAATACCACAGAAACTTATTTCAGGAACGGCAGGCTGCGAACAATCGCCGGCTCCACGGCTTTGCCGCTGCAAATCTGGAAAAAGCAGATGATTTTAATCACGCCCAGCACAACCGACATAATGAGCGCCGCCACCGGGGCAATAATCGTCCAGCACAGCAGCATCGCGGCAATCCACATCAGAATGGAAGCCACGGTCATCTTAATAACCTGACGGATATGAAATTCTACATATTTTGAGCCGGAAGCCGCAAGCAGCGCAATAATGATGCCAATTGAACCCAACAAATACGGTACCATGGCATAAACTTTGTTGTTTGAAATGTCTTTGGGATCAAATTCCGCCGTATGGTCGTAGAGCGGAGCAGCGGGTGCGGTATACGCCGGCGGCGCATATTGAGGCGCATCGCCGGGCGATGAGGAAAACGGCATTCCGCAATTGGTGCAAAAAGCGGCATTGTCATCAAGCTGTGTATGACAATTCGGACAGGTTTTCATAAGACACTCCTCCAAAACATGGGATTTTTACAAAAACAAAGAATCCTGCATTTTTCAACCTCACAAAACGAGTTAGACAAAAGCTGCCGCATTGCCGGAAAATGTGAGCTGAAGTTAAAAATTCTATGTTTTATAAACAAATCTTATCATAGTTTTTACAAAAAATCAAGATATTTCATCAAACAAAACGACATATCTATATATTTTCCTATGCAACTGCTCCACCGTTTATGCTATAAAAAACCGCCGCATATCCGTATATCGCAGTGCGCATGATGCGTATAACACAGATAAGCCCGCGAAACTTCTCTTTCGAAAGAAAAATTTCGCAGGCGATACTGTATGGTTAAAAATAGAAACCTGAAAATCAGACAGCTCTGGTTACCTTACCGGAACGCAGGCAGCGGGTGCAGACATTGATTCTCTTGGGCGAGCCGTTGACAATCGCTTTTACCTTGACTACATTGGGTTTCCAGGTTCTGTTGGAGCGTCTGTGGGAATGGGAAACTTTAATTCCGAAAGTAACCCCTTTGCCGCATACATCACATTTTGCCATGCGGAGCACCTCCTTTATGCGTTAGCTCTTCAAATTGCATACGCTATCTTAACAGAATTTCCGAAGAAATGCAAGGGTTTTCAAAAAAATTTTTACTTTCCATAAGAATTTGCTTGCATTTGGCAGTCTTTGCAAGTATAATATACAAGAACATTCGTTCAGCAAGCAAAACCTATGCGGTGCCCCCCGAAAGATTTCCCGTTGACTTTGTATTGATTTTTTTTCCTATCTGTTGTATGATAGGTAAGATAATCAAAGTATATTCCGGCATGCCGGTTCTGGCGCCGCAAACCGTGAAAGGATGAATCATTATGGCAGAAGATAAACAGAAAGCGCTGAATACCGCTTTGGAACAGTTGGAAAAACGCTTTGGTGCCGGTACGGTCATGCGGCTCGGCTCTAATTCCTCGCTGAATGTAGAGGCTATCTCTACCGGCTCGCTCACCCTGGACGCCGCAACCGGCATCGGCGGCGTGCCCAGAGGACGTATTGTTGAAATATACGGACCGGAATCCTCCGGTAAAACCACGCTGGCGTTGCATGTTGTTGCCGAGGCGCAAAAACGCGGCGGTGAAGCGGCGTTCATTGACGCAGAGCACGCCCTTGACCCGGTATACGCCGAGCATTTGGGCGTGGATGTGGATTCCCTTCTGGTCGCCCAGCCCGACAGCGGCGAGCAGGCGCTGGAAATTGCCGAAGCGCTGACCCGTTCCGGCGCACTGGATGTAATTATTGTGGACTCCGTAGCTGCGCTGGTGCCCCGCAGCGAGCTGGAGGGCGACATGGGCGAAAGCCATGTGGGGCAGCACGCCCGCTTAATGTCCCAGGCGCTGCGCAAGCTGGCAGGCGCGGTCAACCGCTCCAATACCATTATTATATTTATCAACCAGCTGCGTGAAAAAATCGGCGTGATGTATGGCAATCCCGAAACCACCACCGGCGGTCGGGCGCTGAAATTCTACGCGTCCATGCGTATCGATGTGCGCAAAGCGGAGCTGATTAAAGGGGCGGGCGGTGAATTTATCGGCTCGCGCACCCGTGTAAAAATTGTGAAAAACAAAGTCGCGCCGCCGTTCAAGGATGCAGAATTTGATATTATGTACGGCAAAGGCATCTCAAAAGTCGGAGAAATCGTTGACATTGGCGCAAAATATGATATCATACAGAAAAGCGGCGCCTGGTTCTCCTATAACGGCACCCGATTGGGACAGGGGCGCGATAACGCCAAGCAGTATCTTTTGGACAATCCGGAGCTGATGGAGGAAATTGAAACCAAGGTCATGGCTGCAATGAAAGAGGCAGCATCCGCCCCCGCCAAAAAGCCTGCGGCGAAAAAAGCATCTGCTGCATCCGCGAAATCGGAAACCATATCCAAAGCAGAAGCAAAAGCCATGCTGGATATTACCGTGGACGATGATGAATAACCCATGATTATTACCACCGAACAGACCAAAAACGGTCGTATCCGCGTATTCGGCGACGCAGACTATCTGTTTACCGTCACCGGCGAATTTTGGTACGCGCAAAATATTTACGACGGCGATGATGTGCCCGCCGCGCAAATGGAAGAGCTGGCTCGTACCGCAGAAGAGAACCGCTGCCTGAACGCCGCCTATACTTATCTTGCGCGCCGCCCCCATACCGTATGGGAACTGCGCGGCAAGCTGCGGCAGAAATTTGACGAGGCGGCTGTTTCCGCCGCCATTGCTCAGGCTGCGGAAATGGGACTATTGGACGACCTTGCCTTTGCAGCAGAATATGCTGAAGAGTTGCTGCGCTTAAAGCATTATGCCCCGACGCGTATCAGGGCAGAGCTCATGAAGCGCGGGGTCGGTCGCGCGGAAGCACAGCAGGCGCTGGATACATTGGACTTTTCCGCCGAAGAGGAACTGCGGCTGCTGCTTGCGAAAAAATATCATAACGATTTATCAGATGAAAAAGGGAAAAGACGCGCCATTTCTGCGCTGATGCGCTATGGCTATTCCCCGGGCGATATACAAAAAGCCATTGACGAATGGACTTCGGACGAGGTGTTTACAGATGAGTAAAATCGGTTTTCTGTCGTTGGGGTGCCCCAAAAATCAAATTGACGGTGAGCGAATGCTGGCTTTGCTGCAAAACGCCGGACATGAAATTGTTGACGATTTGGACGGAGCGGACGCGGTACTGGTAAACACCTGCGCATTTATTGAAGACGCAAAAAAGGAAGCCATTGAAACCATTTTGGATATGGTATCCATGAAAGAGGACGGCATGATTGGCAAAATCATTGTCACCGGCTGCCTGTCCGAGCGGTACCGTCAGCAGATTCTACAGGAAATTCCCGAGGTGGACGCGGTCTGCGGCGTTGGCGCAAACGGCGATATGGCCGAGATTGTCGAGCAGGTTCTCTCCGCCGAAGAGCCGGTGGAGACCTTCCCCGACAAGCTGCTCTTGCCCTTAAACGGCGAACGCTTGCTGACAACACCGCCCTATTGGACTTACTTAAAAATTGCGGAAGGCTGCTCCAACGGCTGTACCTATTGCGCCATTCCGAAAATTCGCGGCAAATTCCGTTCCCGTCCGCCGGAAGATATTATAGAAGAAGCAAAAAAACTGGCGGATGATGGCGTAAAAGAGCTGATTTTGGTCGCCCAGGACACCACCCGCTACGGGGAAGATTTCTGCGGGAAGCCCGCATTGGCGGCGCTGATTCGTGAAATCGCCAAAATCGACGGTATTGCGTGGATTCGCCTTTTGTATTGCTACCCCGAGCGAATCACCGACGAGCTGATTGATTTGATAGCCACCGAGCCGAAGCTATTGCATTATCTGGACATTCCGTTCCAGCATGCCGACCCCGCTGTTTTAACTGCCATGGGCAGGAGTGGCAACAAGGAGAGCCATCTGGCGCTTTTGCAAAAAATACGGGAGAAAATTCCGGATATTACCCTGCGCACCAGTCTGATTGCCGGCTTCCCCGGCGAAACGGAAGAGGCGTTTACCGCCCTTTCGGAATTTGTAAAAGAAGCCCGGTTCGACCGGCTGGGCTGTTTTGCCTATTCCCGCGAAGAGGGTACGAAGGCCTATGATATGGCTGACCAGCTCGACGAGCAGACCAAACTGGATCGCGCCGAAATCATCAACGAGCAGCAGGGATTTATTACCGAAGAAAAGGCTCGTGAAAAGATTGGCACCGAGCAGCAGGTGATTGTGGAGGGCTATGATGGCTATACCGATAGCTATTACGGCAGAAGCACCGCCGACGCGCCGGAAATTGACCGCACGGTGAAGTTCACCAGCCGCAAAGAGCTGGAGGACGGGGATATTGTAACCATTCGTGTATTCGATGCACAGGACGGGGATCTTTTGGGCGAAGTAAAATAAAAGCGCCGCCATGCGGCGTTGTCAGGGTGGCGTGTGGAGTTTTGGAAGGCTTCGCCTTGGGCGCCGCGTTGCGGCGCCAGTGATTAGTGATTAGTGGTTGGTGGTTAGTGTCGGAAGGCTTCGCCTTGATTGATAGATGGTTTTATCAAATTGGATAGATAGAGTGTTGAAAATATATGCGCAATGCTTCCTACATGCAGAAAGCAAGCTACAATCCACGCCCGCAGGGCGTCCGAATCTTCACTCTTCACTCTGAAAAATCCTACCGGCATTCTCGAAAAATTCCATATAAAAACATTAGACAATAAAAGGGAAGAGAACATGAAAAAAATGAACTTAAACACGCCGAATCAATTGACGCTGATTCGCATGATTTTAACGCCGATTTTTCTGTTTGTGTTTACCGCCGATTTTATCCCCCAGCATTATTTCTGGGGCATGCTGATTTTTATCATCGGTTCGTTTACCGATTTTTTGGACGGAAAAATTGCCAGGCGCTATAACTTAATCACCACCTTCGGCAAGCTGACCGACCCCATCGCGGACAAAATGCTGACCACAGCCGCTCTGCTCGTATTTTTGCAGGACGGCATGTGCAGCGTGTGGATTCCCATGATTGTTTTAACCCGGGAATTTGCTGTCGCCTCGGTACGCATGGTTGCCTCCTCGCAGGGGGTCGTCATTCCCGCCAATATTTGGGGCAAATTAAAGACAATCAGCCAAATGGTATTCACCATTCTGATTATGATATTGATGATTGTCCAGGACAACGGAATGCTTCCTCAAAGCTTCAACCTGCCGCTGTTTTCCGATATCCTGTTATGGATTACCGCGGTACTGACCATTGTTTCCGGCGTCATCTATGTGGCAAAAGCCGCAAAGGTTATCGATTTTACCAAATGAGAGGTTTCCTGGTATGGAAAAGCAACCTGTGACGGCGGTTATCGTGGGGTGCGGCCACCGAGCCATGATATATGCCGCCTACGCAAAAGACCACCCCGACGAATTGCGGATTGTCGGTGCGGCGGATCCTTCTGCAAAAGCGCTGCAGGAAGCGGCGCGGTTATACAAGCTTCCGGAAAACCGGCTGTTTGCCTCGGCTCAGGAAGTGGCAGCCGTACCGAAATTTGCCGATGTGGTCATTAACGGCACCATGGACAAGCAGCATGTAGAGACGTCCCTGCCCCTGTTGCGGCGCGGGTATGATATGCTGTTGGAAAAACCATTTGCGGTCAATGCCGAGGAGGCCAACGCACTGTTGCGCTGTGCGCGAAAGCACCACCGCAAAGTTATGGTTTGTCATGTGCTTCGCTATGCGCATTTTTATCAGACCATCAAGGAATGGATTCTTGCCGGAAAAATCGGCAAAATCATCACCGTCAACTCCAACGAATACGTCTCCTTCGACCATATCGTCACCTCCTATGTGCGCGGCAAATGGGCGAAATTTGAAAATTGTAAGTCTTCCATGCTCTTGGCGAAATGCAGCCATGATTTGGATATCATCACCTGGCTGTTGGGCGAAGACAGACCGCAGAAGGTCACCTCCTTTGGCAGCCGCTCTCTGTTTTGCGCCGAGAATGCCCCAAAGGAAGCGGGTACCCGCTGTACGCTGGACTGTCCGCTGGTGGACAGCTGTATTTATTCCGCCAAGCGCATTTATTTAGACCGTCCCGGCGCATGGGACGGCTATGTTTGGAGCGAATTCGGCTGTGTGCGCCCCGATGACATGACTGTCATGCTTGAGAGCCTGAACACCGACAACCCCTACGGTAGATGCGTCTACAAATGCGACAACGATGTTGTTGACCGCCAGAGCGTCATGCTCTCCTTCCAGAGCGGCGCGCTGGCAACGCACAATATGATTGGCGGCGCGGCAGGCGGCGGGCGTTCGATCCATATCACGGGAACGCTGGGCGAGATTTACGGCGCCTTTGACGAGAACCGCCTACACCTGAAGGTCATTGACCCGCGCCCCGACACGCTGACACAGACACAAACCGTGGACTTTTCCGGGGAAGACCTCAGCGGTCACGGAGGCGGCGATATGCGCCTGATGGCGGATTTCATCCGCTATGTCAGAGGCGAGAAGACCTCCGTCTCTTGCACGGGGCTGGATGATTCGCTGGCAGGGCATTTGGCGGTATTCATGGCGGACAAGTCCAACGAAAGCGGCGGACGCCCCGTGAGCATTGATATGCCCCCCGAGGAAGCCATTCTTACCGCCTTGGCGGCGCTTTAAAAACGGCGCGTATCTAATGAAAAAAATCCCGCCGCTCGGGCGGCAATTGTTCGCGTTTTCCCGACCATACATCGGGACAAGCGCCAATCGAAAGGAGTTTTTATATGATGACAAAAAAGCAACGCATTGATTCTTTGGCGATTTTTATTGCCGTGCTGCTCTCTTCCTTTGTGCTCAGCTGCATCGTCGGCAGCGTGGAACCGTACTTCGGCGACGGCACCGTTCAAACGGCACTGCAAAACGGTCTGATCGGCTGCCTGATTCTGACGGCAGGCATCAACGGAACCGTACTGACCGCCCAGTTTCTCTCCCGCCGCTCCACCGGCTTCCGTATTGCCGCGGCGGTACTGTGGATTGTCACCCTGCTTTGCAGCCTCATCGGCGCAACACTGATTGCCATTCCCTACCAAATCTACAACATCATCCGTATTGCCACGGATAAAGGCGAGAAGCAAATGACGACCGCGGAAGAAAAAAAATAAGGTTTTTTACACCCCACAACGGTTGACTTTCCAACAAAAACAATAAAATACCTGCCGGACAGAACGAAAAGCGTTTTGCCCGGCAGGTATTTTCTTTTCTTATGGCAGCATTCTGCCGTCCGAGAGCCGCAGAATCCGGTCACAGCGGGCGGCCACACCGGCGTCGTGCGTTACAATGACAATCGTTTTTTGCCAATTCTTTCGCACCATGGAAAAAATATCCATCATCAGCGCGGCGCTTTTGGAATCCAGCGCGCCGGTCGGTTCATCCGCCAAAAGATAGGGCGGGTCATTGATCAGCGCACGAATCATAGCGACCCGTTGTTTTTCCCCGCCGGACAGATAGCCGACCCTTCGCGCCGCGAAGTCCGAAAGACCGAACTGCGCAAGCAGGGTACCGGCGCGCTCACGCGCTTTCCCCATATTTCCGCCGCCGAGCAATACCGGCAGCAGAATATTATCTAATACACTTTCGTCCTCAATCAGGGCGAAATCCTGCATGACAAAGCCAAAGGTTTGATTGCGCTGGCGGGCAGCTTCTTTTTTCTTCATGTGCTGCACCGGTGCGCCGTCCAGCCAATATTCCCCTTCCGTTGCGGTATCCAGCAGCCCCAGAATATGCAGGAGGGTGGATTTACCCGCGCCGGACGCGCCCTGAATGGCGACCATCTCGCCCTGCTCGATTGTAATCGAAACATCCTGCAAAATAGCAAGCGGCTCCCCATTTTTCAATACAACGGTTTTTCCAAGCCCCTGTGTTACAATCCCCATCGTCATTCCCTCCATTCTTTTTGATAGGCTTCCATCAAATTTGCCCGCCCAAGGCGCACAAGGAAAAGGCCGGAGGACAATAGATAAATCAAAATCAGATAACCAACGCTTTGCAAATACACCCGCCCGGTCAGCAGATGGGTGTCAGCAGGATACAAAGAGGGGATAAACAGGCTAAGCAGCACAAAAAACAGAAAGCTGATGCCCAAAAGCAACCCGCTGCGCAGCACCTCAATCCGAACCACCCGCTTTTGCGGCGCGCCGAGCATATAATAAATCACAAATTGCCGCTCATTCATCATATTCTGCATGGCGTTGTTGCCGCCGAGCCCCACCAGCGTCAGCACGGTAAAAATCAGATTCAACACCCCATAGGTTGTCATCTCCAGCGTCATATCCGCGCGGAAATTTTCGACCATGGTCGTTAAAGGCACACAGGTGCCGTATGACCGCAGCCGCTCCGCCACCTCTTGCGGCGTCAGCTCGTCCTGGGGAATCTGCAAAATCTGCGCGCTGGCCAACAGACCATCGTCCGGCTGCGCATCGTCCCCGGTCAGCGCCACACTGGCAAAACGCGCCGATGCAAGAGGCACAATCAAATCACAATTTGGGCGGGTCAGAAAATCTTCGATGGAAATGGCGTTTGCACTGCCTGTCGTTTTGAATGCAAGCACCTGGGCATGGCGGTCAAGCCGCCCGATAATGCGCAAAGTAAGCGGCGTTCCGTCGTTTTGTGTACAGGAAAGGACATCTCCCACCGCATAGGCGCCGGTAACCGATATGGCGGGCACTTCCCCGTTTTGGAGCGCATCCTCAAACCAGCTGCCCTCTTGCAGCGGCAAACGGCAGTGCTGTAAAATCACATCATTATACCCGAGCGCCGACAGCGGGGTCTGTCCGTCCTCCCAAAGGGTCAAAGAGCGGATATCCCCGTTCTCCACCGAAAGCGACGGATACACCTTCGCAAGGGTATCCATAATATCAAACGAGGCAGGTTTGAAATGATAGGGCATAAAGAAATAGCTGTCCTGGGTGGTAAAGGCGTTGGCGGATTCAAAATTCCACCGCAAAAATTCTATTCTTCCTAAAAGAAACATCAACAACAAAAGCGCCAGCACCGTTTGCAGCACCAGCAGCGCCTGGCTTTTATATTTTTTTACGATTAAATTCCATGCCAGATACAAATCAGCTGCCATGGGTTCGCCCCCTTCCGTCTGAGCGGCACATTACGCGGACCGCATGCAAGCTGATAGGGATGGCAAATAGTAGAATCAGCAAAAAAACCGTACTGCCAATGATCAGACAATCGGACAAGGTTTCCCGAACAATCTCCAAGCGCTCAAAAAGCGGCAAGAAGAAGATATACAGCGCCGTGCCAAAAAGCGTCCCCAGCAGAGCCATCATCCCTATTTGTCCGAACACACAGCAAAAAGCCTGTTTTTGCCCAATACCGCAGAGCCTGTAAACAGCATACTGCCGCCGATACAACCGCTGCCAAAACAGCAGCAAAACGATGATATTCAGAAAGACAAATAAAAACAGCAGAAGAACCTGCATAAGCGCCATTAAAAAATCAGTATCACCAAACAGGGAGCTGTGATCCTCCCACACATAGGAGGATACCACCTGCTCATACTGCCCCATTAACGCCTCCACTTCAGATCGCGCAATCGTCGCGCCATAAGTCGCCTTGAAAAGATTGGTCGTTTTCTCTGCAAGGTAATAAGAAAGCGGCACATAGTACACCGTATCCAATGTGTTCCATAGAATCCCCACCACTGTATAGGGAACCTGATCAATTTCAACCTGCTGTGCGAGCGGGTCGGCAAGCGACAAAAATGCGGCAGCGGTTTCCGGCAGCATGAGCGTCGGCGCATTTTCCCCTTCCTCAAAAAAACGCCCCAGCAAAAGCCCCTTCGCCGAGGAACCATCTTGTCTGCCCACCATCGGAAAGGTCGGGCGCTCCCCTTCTTCCAAAGTGGTAAACGATGTTTTCGGCAGCTCCTCGCAAAAAGCCGTCAGCGTAGTATAAGAAGAAAACGCATTCTCAGAAAGCGCCTGCGCCAGCGATGCCACTTCCTCTTTGGGACTGCCGGGGATTAGATACACCGTCAGTTCACACCGGTTTTGCTCTAAACCAGTATAATGGGAATAGGCGCTGTAGCCGGAGAGGAACAGCACCCCAAACACAGAAAAGGCAATGCTAAAAAAGAGAAGCAAAAACAGGCCGGTATGCTGCACGACCAGCTTTTTGAAATTTTTCAAAATCAATCGCATTCGCTTCTCTCCTTTCTTTGTTTGATACCATCATAGCAAATATCCTGTTTTGTGTAAATAGAATGCTTGTTGATAAAAATATTTTTGTAAATACCCACAAAATTAAAACTGTTGTTTTATTGAGAATTCACAAATGAATGCGGGTCACCATCACCTATACCCCTTTTGTGCTATGGGCGAAAAGCGTTTTGCCGACAAAAAAACCGACGGCAGCATACCGTCGGTTTTTTGGATAAAAAGGAATATTATTCTTCTGAGAGCACCTTTTCGGTGATTTCGCTGAGTTTTACCGGGTTGGCTCTGCCGCCCAGGGCTTTCATCACCTGGCCTACAATGGCTTTGGCGGCGGCGGTTTTGCCTTTTTTATAGTCCGCCACGCTCTTCGGGTTGGCTTCGGCGGCGGCACGAACCGCTTCTTCAATCACCGCATCGTCGTTAATCTGCGCCAGATTCTCCGCTTTAACGGTTTCCTCCGGGTCGATACCGTCTTTCCACATCCGGGAGAGCAGCTTCTTGGCGGTGGAGGAGTTGATCACCTCATGGCCGAATAAATCGCAGAGCTTCGCCATGCTTTGCGGGGAGATGGGACAGTCAAAGCTCTCGGACTCTATCAGGCGCATCAAATCGCTTATCAGCATATTCGCCGCAATTTTCGGGTAAGCGGTTTCGGCGGCGACCGCCTCGAACCAATCCGCCATGGCTCTATCTGCGGTAATCACCTCGCTGTCATAGGCGGCAAGACCATATGTTTTTACATACTTCGCCTTGCGCGTATCGGGCAGCTCGGGAATCTCGGCGCGGAACGCTTCAATCTGCTCGTCTGTCAAAATAATCGGCGGCAGGTCGGGGTCTGGGAAATAGCGGTAGTCGTTGGCGTCCTCTTTGGTGCGCATGGTGTAGGTTTTGCCGGTGTCGGGGTCGAACCGGCGGGTTTCCTGCACGATTTTTTCGCCTTTTTCCAAAGCGTCCACCTGCCGCTTGTATTCATACTCGATGGCTTTTACCACAAAGCGGAAGGAGTTCAGGTTTTTCATCTCGGTGCGGGTGCCGAAGGTCGTTTCGCCGACCTTGCGCACAGAAAGGTTCACATCGCAGCGCATGGAGCCTTCGTTCATTTTGCAGTCGGACACGCCGGTATACAAAATGGTGGCGCGCAGCTTGCGCATATAGCCCTCCGCCTCTTCCGCAGAGCGGATATCCGGCTCGGAAACAATTTCAATCAGCGGCACGCCGCAGCGGTTGCAGTCAATCATGGTGCCGTGTTCATCGTCATGCACGAGCTTTCCGGCGTCCTCTTCGATATGGATTCGGGTGATGCCAATCTTTTTGGCGCCGTTTTCCGTTTCAATCTCCAGCCAGCCGTGCTCGCACAGGGGTAAATCGTATTGGGAAATCTGATAGGCTTTCGGCAAGTCGGGATAGAAATAATTCTTTCTGTCCTCTTTGGAATAGCGGGCAATTTCGCAGTTGGTGGCAAGCCCCGCCTTCACGGCGTATTCCACCACTTTTTGATTCAATACCGGCAGCGTTCCCGGAAGCCCCATACAAACCGGACAGACATGGGTGTTCGGCGCGGCGCCGAAGGTGGTGGGACAGGAGCAGAAAATTTTGGTTTCGGTGTTCAGCTCCACGTGCACTTCCAAGCCAATCACCATTTCATAGCCTTTATAATATTGCATGGCGCTCACATCCTTTCCTTACGGGCGCTTTCCAAAGCGGCGCCCACCTGATACAGCAGCGGCTCAGAAAATACCTTGCCTATCAACTGGCAGCCCACCGGCAGCCCGGCTTCGGTTTTCCCGCAGGGCAGTGAAAGCGCGGGGACACCGGCAATATTCACCGGCACGCTGTAGGCGTCGCCCATATACATTTCCAGCGGGTCGGCGGATTTTTCGCCAAGCTTATAAGCCGGGGTCGGGGCAACCGGCGAAAGAATCACATCGCAGGTTTCAAATACCCGGTTAAAGTCGGCGGTTACCAGGCTTCGGACCTGCTGCGCTTTTTTATAATAGGCGTCATAATACCCGGAAGACAGGGCAAAGGTGCCCAGCATAATCCGGCGCTTGACCTCCGCGCCGAAGCCCTCGGAACGGGATTTTAAGTACAAATCGGTAATACCATCAAACTCCTTTGCCCGATAGCCATAGCGAATGCCGTCGAACCGAGCCAGGTTGGACGAGGCCTCAGCGCTGGAAATGATATAATAGGCGGAAAGCGCATGGGGAATGGAGGGCATGGAAACCTCCTCAATGGCAGCGCCCATCTTTTCATACAGCTTTGCGGCGTTTTCTACCGCTGTTTTGACCTCGGCGGAAATGCCATCGCCAAAAAATTCTTTGGGCATACCGATGCGCAAGCCCTTGACCTCCTGCCCAATCCGGGCGGTAAAGTCCGCGTGCTGCCGCGCAAGGGACGTGGCGTCCCGCTTATCGTGGCCGCAAATGGCATTGAGCACCAGCGCGTTATCCTGAACGGTTCTGGTCAGCGGACCAATCTGGTCCAGGGAGGAAGCAAACGCCACCAGCCCGTAGCGGGAAACCGAACCGTAAGTGGGCTTCATGCCCACAACGCCGCAGAAAGACGCGGGCTGACGAATGGAACCGCCGGTATCCGACCCGAGGGTATACGCCGCTTCATACGCGGCCACGGCAGCTGCCGAACCGCCGGAGCTGCCCCCGGGCACCCGGCTGGTATCTGCCGGGTTGCGCGTCAGCTTGAGGGCGGAATTTTCACAGGAAGAGCCCATGGCGAACTCATCCATATTCAATTTACCCAAAAGGATATAGTCACTCTGTTTCAGCCGTTCAATGACATCCGCATCGTAGGGCGGCACATAGTTTTCCAGCATTTTGGAAGCGCAGGTGGTGCGCATGCCCCTGGTGCAGATATTGTCCTTGATGCCGGCGGGAATGCCCGCAAGCGGCGAAAGGCTCTCCCCTTTTGCGCGTTTTTCATCCACGGCTGCCGCAGCAGCCAGCGCCTCTTCGGGATAAAGGCTGATATAAGCGCCGATGGTGCCATCGGTTTCATCAATCGCGTCCAAATACGCCTTCGTCAGCTCCTTGGCGCTGTACACGCCGCTTTGCAGCGCCGCGCTGTGCTCGCTGACCGAGCGTTTTACCAACTCGTTCATCTCTTTCGCCCTCCTTATTCCACCACTCTGGGTACGGTCACATAGCCATCCGCCGTGGTCGGCGCAGCTTTCAAAAGCTCCTCGCGGGTAAACGGCGATACGGCGTTATCTTCACGAAATACATTGGAAAGCGGCGCAATATGGGCGGTCGCTTCAATACCGGTGGTATCAATCGCGGCAATGCTGTCGGCAAAATTGATAATGGAAACCATATCTTCCGCCAGCGCTTTCTTCTCTTCAGGGGAAAAGCGAAGCCGTGCGAGCTTTGCAATATTGTCCACATCGATATCTTTCGCGGTCTTTTTGCCTGGTTTCGCCGTCTTTTCCTCGCGGGGCGCAAACGCCTGATCCAGCCCCAGAATTTCCAGCTGGGCGGGATCCACATGGTCGGGCGCATCGGTCAGGGGGCAGGAAGCGTCCTTGTTCTTCGGGAACGCAATCACATCCCGCAGCGAATCCGCGCCCACAAGCAGCATCACCAGTCGATCCAAGCCGAAGGCAAAGCCCGCGTGGGGCGGCGTACCGAAGCGGAAAGCGTTGACCATAAAGCCGAAACGGTCGTGAATCTGCTCATCTGTAAGCCCCAGCGCTTCAAACATTTTTTCCTGAATATCATGGTCATGGATACGCACCGAGCCGGAACCCAGCTCAATGCCGTTCAAGACCACATCATACGCCTGGGCCCGCACCCGTGCCGGGTCACTGAACAGGTAGGGCACATCCTCCGGATAGGGCATGGTAAAGGGGTGATGGGTGGAAATATACCGTTTTTCCTCTTCCGAATATTCGAACTGGGGGAAATCGGTCACAAACAGGAAGCGATACTCGTTTTTATCCTTGAGGCCGAGCATATCGCCAAGCTCCAGCCGCAAACCGCCCAGTACCCGGCGCACCGTCGCCAATTTATCGGCGCTGAACAGAATGAAGTCGCCGGGCTCCGCGCCCATTTTATCCAGCATCGCCTGCATCTGCTGCTCGGAAAAATATTTAGTTAAAATAGAATAAATTTCACCGTCAGGCTTATAGGCAATCCACGCCATGCCCTTTGCGCCGAGCTTGACGGCTTTTTCGGTCAAATCCTCAATGGTGGAGCGGGTAAAGTCCGCCTTGCCTTTTACATTGATGGCACGCACCACGCCGCCTTTATCGAGCACCGAGCGGAACACGCTGAAAGTACAGCCCCGCACCGTTTCGGTTAAATCCACAATCGGCAGCGCGAAACGGATATCCGGCTTATCCGAGCCGTAAATATCCATCGCCTCTGTCCAGGTTATACGCGGAAACGGTTCGGTAATATCCAGATTCTTGACCCGTTTCATTAAATATTGAAACAGCTTTTCCAGGTGTACCAGCACATCCTCCTGGTCAACAAAGGACATTTCCATATCCACCTGGGTAAATTCCGGCTGGCGGTCGGCGCGCAGGTCCTCATCGCGGAAACAGCGAGCCACCTGATAATATTTATCCACGCCGCCCACCATCAGCAGCTGCTTGAAAATCTGGGGCGACTGGGGCAGCGCATAAAACGATCCGGGATGCACCCGGCTGGGCACCAGATAATCCCGCGCGCCCTCGGGGGTGGATTTGGTCAGCATAGGCGTTTCCACGCATACAAACCCTTCGTTATCCAAAAAATCCTCCGCCGCTTTTTGTACTTCATGGCGGAATTTCAGATTATGGAACATCTCCGGGCGGCGCAAATCCAGAAAGCGATACTTCAGGCGCAAATCCTCCCGCACCGCGCTGCCGTCCTCCAGCGCATAAGGCAGCGTATCGGACTTGGAAAGCAGGGTGAGCTGATCCGCCAACAGCTCCACCGTGCCGGTTTTCAGTTTCGGGTTTACGGTTTCCTCGTCCCGCAGGCGAATCACGCCCGACACGGCGATGACCGACTGGCTGCGCAGGGACTCGGCAATGGCAAATTCCGCCTGCGGCAAAACGGCAGCGTTGCAGACCACCTGCAAAATCCCTTCCCGGTCGCCCAAATCCAGGAAAATAACGCCGCCCATATCCCGCTTCGTCCAAACCCAGCCGCAGCAGGTCTGGCGGGAGCCAATCTGCGATTCGGTAATCAAACCGCAGTACTGTGTTCGTTTCATACTACCATCCTTTGCTGATAAACTCGTTAATAAAATAAAAAACTTCCGTGCCGATACCTTCCAAAAAAAAGAAGTTCTCGGGACGAAAGTGTCATTTCCGCGGTGCCACCCGTATTACTTAAACAGTCACTCAACGGTACCCCAGGATACCGCCGCGCCATAACGGGCGCACCCGTTCCGTTCTACTGCCCCAAAAGGGGGTTCTTCGGAAAGCTCAGGGCTGTTTTTCACGGCGTCTTCCGCTCCGGCTCGCACCAACCGCCGGCTCTCTTTGCCTTTGTGATGCCGCTACTCTGCCCGTCAAAGCCTTTTCTCTATTTCAATTATATCTATATTAACGCAACCACCGGTTTTTGTCAATCTTTTTTTCATTGCTTCCGCTCTTTGATTGATACAAAATCATTCTGCTGCACCGGCTCAGATACGGCACATAATTTCGCAATAAAAAACCCTGCTTTTTTCAATAATATTTACACAATATTCATGAAAATTATGAACAGAATGGGCTATAATTGTTTCCGAGGAATGAATATGGAAGCAATTCAGGTATTTTTGACTCATTCAATCACGTCAAAATTCACGATTTTTTTCCTTTCATTCTGTTAAATGTCGGGCTACCATAAAATAAAAATCGGAGTGAAAAAGATGCTGGAAAAAATCATTGCATTCTTTATGGCAATCATTGCATTTTTCGCCAACCTGTTCGGAATTACCCTTCCCGGAACTTCCGATGACAGCGACAAAAGCTATGTTTATGTAGACGCCGCATACGGAGAAGACGCGAATCAGACTCTGGATTTATATATTCCCAAAGACAATGACGGGACTGTCGGTCTGGTACTGCTCATTCACGGCGGCGCGTGGATTTCCGGAGACAAGCAGGGCTACTATTCACTCGGGACGCTCAGAGACGCCAGCGAAGACCATGGATATGCCTGCGCATCCATCAATTACCGTTTCCTATCCGAAACGGTGGATATGCAGGATATTGCGGATGATATTGATTTAGCGCTGCAATTCATCAAAGAAAAAGCCGCCGAAAACGGCGTAAACATCGAAAAGGTGCTTCTGTCCGGCAAATCTGCGGGCGGACATCTGTCGCTGTTTTATGCCTATTCCCGCAAAGATACCGCCCCCATTACCCCGGCGGCAGTGGTCAGCTATTGCGGTCCGACAGATTTGGCGGATATCAATTTCTATTATAACAACGGCATGGGCGATACCGATTTCGTTTGTCAGGTGATGAGCTATGCCTGCGGCAAATATTTTACCATGNNNAAATACCGTACCAACCGTAATCGCCCACGGCGTAAAAGACGATATTGTCCCCTTTACCAATGCCGAGGCGCTGGACGCCAAGCTGACCGAATATGGCGTTACGCACGATTTTGTAATTTATCCGAATTCCAATCATCATCTGGTTGATGACCCGGACTGCGCCCAAAGGGCGGACGATCTTCTGCTTCAATATGCGGCGGCTTATTTGAACTGATTGCTGTTTTTTACCATCCGCTGCCGAAGAGCGGCGGCAAATCCATTCTTTTGTCAATATTTTTTATATTGAAATATTATCTCAGGAGTGAAAAAGATGCTGGAAAAAATCATTGCATTCTTTATGGCGATTATTGCGTTTTTCGCCAACCTGTTCGGAATCAGCATTCCGGGCGTGACCGAGCCTGCGGATTCGGGAAGCTATATCTATACCGACGCCGCCTATGGCGATGAGAAACGCCAGATTCTGGATTTGTACATTCCGAAAGAGTCGGACGGTACCATTGGACTGGTACTGTTTATCCACGGCGGCGCCTGGATTGCCGGCGACAAAAACGCTTACAGCACCAATATGCTGCGCTATGTCAGCGAGGATGTTGGTCTTGCGGCGGC
>CASFEZ010000039.1:0-1177 GCA_949293815.1 uncultured Eubacteriales bacterium
AGCTGGCCGAGGTGCTTCCGCAGGGTGATTTCCGGCGCGGCGAGGCGGTTGCGCTTTTGTATGAAGTACATAACGCGATATATTACGATGCGGAAAATATTGACAATGCCGTTTTTATGGACGCGCTGCGTTCCGTTCGCCCGCAGCTGAAAGCGTTTCTTGCCGAAAAGGCAGCGTCCTCTGCACCGTTTGCAGGATTAACGGGGCACAGCCATATGGACACGGCATGGCTTTGGCATGTGGATGAAACCGTTAAAAAGTGCGCCCGTACCTATTCGAACGCGCTGAGCCTGATGGAGCAGTACCCGGAATACCGCTTTATTCAAAGCTCCTCCTGCCATAGCAATTTTATTCGCGAGTATTACCCCGAGCTGTTCGAGCGCATCACCCGGCGTGTCAGAGAAGGGCGCTATGAGCCCAACGGCGGCGTTTGGGTGGAATGCGACTGCAATATTACCTCCGGCGAGTCCATGATTCGCCAGTTCCTTTGGGGACAGCGTTTTACCCAAAAATATTTCGGATATACTTCCGATGTTTTCTGGCTGCCGGATACCTTCGGCTATTCCGCTGCGATTCCGCAAATCATGCTCGGCTGCGGCTGCCGGTACTTTATGACCACAAAACTCAGCTGGAACGATACCAATCCGTTCCCTTACGATACTTTCCGCTGGGAGGGCATTGACGGCTCAACGGTGCTGGCGCATTTCAACACCACCCATCACAACCCCGATGTTGCGGATATGTACGAGCGGTTTGCCGATATCAAACAGCCGGAAGTGACCAATATGCGCTATATGGCCTACGGCTACGGCGACGGAGGCGGCGGTCCGACCTTTGAAATGATTGAAAGCGCCCGCCGCTGCACCGATTTGGACGGTCTCGGCAAATCTGAAAATCTGTCCGCCAGCACTTTTATGCGGCGTCTTGCGGAAAACGCGCGGTATATCAATACCCACCGGGGCGAATTGTATCTGGAGCTGCACCGGGGCACGCTGACCAACCAGCATACAATTAAACGCAACAACCGTAAAAGCGAAATTGCGCTGCACAATCTGGAATTTTTACGGGTTGTGCGCTGTATGCAGGCGGGTGTGGCTGCCGAACACGAGGACATTGACGCGCTGACCCAAGTACTGCTTTTGAACCAGTTCCATGATATTCTGCCCGGCACCTGTAT
>CASFEZ010000039.1:1193-35385 GCA_949293815.1 uncultured Eubacteriales bacterium
GGAGAGCCGGGCGCAGACTACAAAATTGCTTGCCGACGCGAAGGCGCTCGCACAGGAAGCGCTGCGTGGTGAAGGCGAGGGAATCACATTGGTGAATACCTTATCCTTTGACCGTACCGAGCCGGTGTTTTTGCCCTATCGGGAGGGCTGCCGCATTGCCGGCGGCTACCGGCAGCAGGTGTACACCGATTTGGACGGGGAGAAAAAGCTGATTCTCTGCGGCGTTACCGTGCCCGCTTTCTCCTCGGTGACGCTTTCCTGGGAACCCGGCGCACCGACCGGCGAACCTTTTGCCAAAGCGGAGGGGAACACCCTTTCTACGCCTTTTGCGAAGATTGTTTTTGATGAAAACGGCGGATTCGCTTCTTATATCGACACCCGCGCCGACCGGCAGCTGAAAGGGGAGGGCTATGCGCTGAACACCCTTTTGATGGCGGAAGAGGTGTCCTGCGCATGGGACAACTGGGATATTGACGCGGATGTGGAAGAGAAACTGAAGCCGGGCGTCCGGCTGCTTTCAAGCGAGGTGGTGTCGGACGGGGCGTGCGCGCATATTATCCGCAATACCTACCGGCTGTCCGAAAAATCTACGCTCACGCAGGATGTTATGTTCTTTGCCGATACAGCCGAGGTGCGGTTCGATACGCTGATGGATTGGAACGAGGAGCACCGGCTGCTGAAAGCGTGCTTTGATACCACCATCCGTGAGGATTTCGCCCGGCAGGAGATTCAGTTCGGCTATGTAAAGCGCCCGACGACCAGAAACAATTCCCTGGAACAGGCAAAATTTGAGGTCTTGAACCATAAATATACCGATTTGTCTGAGCCGCGTTTTGGTATTGCCATTCTCAATGACTGTAAATATGGGATGCTCCTGAATGGCTCTCGGATGGCGTTGTCGCTGCACAAGGGCGGCGTTCGTCCGGACAGCGAGGGCGATAAGGACGGTCCGCACCGCTGCACCTATTCTTTCCTGCCGCATATGGGTGCCTTTTCCGCCGATACGGTCATCCGTCCTGCCTATGCGCTGAATGTACCGCTGCTGACCGCTGCGGGCAAAACACAGCTCACAGCGCCGGTCAGAATCGACGCTGAGAATATTTTTGTGGAAACCGTCAAACCGAGCGAGGATACCCGGAAAGCGTATGTGCTGCGGCTGTATGAGGCGGAAGGCGCATTCACCCACGCGGCTCTCAAGCTCCCCGCCGAGGCGGTGTCGGCGGTGCTGACCGATATGCTCGAAACGCCGGTTGCCGAGCCGTTCGAGGGCAAAGAACTCACGCTGACCTTCCGACCCTTTGAAATTAAAACCATTCTGGTACAGTACCAGTAAAAGGCGGTGTTTTTCTTGATTCAGCAAATACCGGACGGCGTGTACCCAACCATGCTGACCCCCTTTACTTTGGATAACCGGGTGGATTACCCGGCGCTGGAAAAGCTGATACAGTGGTATTGTGAGCGGGGCGTGCAGGGGCTGTTCGCCATCTGTCAATCCAGCGAAATTTTTTACCTTTCCTTGGCGGAACGGCTGGAAATTTTGGATTTTGTCATAAAGCATACGCCGAAAGGCGTTACCGTTGTCGCCTCCGGTCATACGGCGGAGGATTTGCCGACGCAAATCGACGAAGCGAACCGGCTGATTGAAAAAGGCGTTGACGCCTATGTGTTTATTACCAACCGGTTTGCCGCTGCCGAAGAGAGCGATGATGTATTTCTGTCTCGCATGGAAAAAGCGGTTTCGGCTCTGCCGGAAATTGCGCTGGGCGTATATGAATGTCCCTATCCGTATAAACGGCTGCTGAACCCGTATGTGCTCAGTCGCATGGCGCAAATGGAGCGGTTCCGTTTTATCAAAGATACCTGCTGCGATTTAACGCAAATCGAAAGCCGCCTTGCGGCGGTGCAGGGCAGCGGCATCAAGATTTTCAATGCCAACTGCGCCACGGTGCTGGACAGTATGGCGCTGGGCTGCGCCGGGTTTTCCGGCGTGATGGCAAATTTCCATCCGGAAATCTATGTGGAAATGCTGCGCTGCCGTACTACCGACCCTCGGCGGGCGCAGCTGCTGCAAAATTTTGCCGGGTTCGCGTCCATGGCGGAATGCCAGGTCTACCCGGTGAACGCCAAATATTACCTTTCGCTGGATGGTCTGCCCATCACAACCGGGACCCGCAGCCGCTCGGATGCGGAATTGACCGAAAGCCGCAAAGCGGAAATAAGGCAGATGTATGCGTTTACGAAAGCATTTGAACAGCAGATTGGTTTGAAACTGTAATAGAAAGAAAAGAGGCATATCGCAATGAAAGCATTTCAAAATGCAAAGGTTGTGTTTCCCGATAAAATCAGGGAAATGACTGTTTTGGTCGAGGATGGTAAAATTGCAGACCTTGTGGAACGAGCCGATGAGGGGCTGGAAACGGTGGACTGCGAAGGGCTGTACCTGGCGCCCGGTTTTGTGGATGTCCATGTGCACGGCGGCGGCGGATATTCCGCCATGAGCCACGATACGGCGGATATTGTAAAAATGGCGGAAGCGCACCTCTCGCACGGTACAACCTCCATTGTCCCCACCACCCTTGCGTCCACCATTGACAACCTGCACGGCGCCATGGACGCCATTGCCAAAGCCTGTGTCGAGAGCAAAAAGGCGCATGTTTTGGGTATCCATTTGGAAGGACCGTATATTTCCCTGCAATTCAAAGGCGCCCAGTCCCCGGAGGATATTTTAACCCCCGCCAAAACCGACCCGGCGGTGCTTTTGGATTATTCCGATAAAATTGTTTTAATGGGCGCGGCGCCGGAAATTGACGGCGGGCTTATGCTGGGTGATGAAATTGTAAAGCGCGGCATTGTCGCATCGGTCGCCCATTCCGCCGCAACTTATGATATCATGGAAAAAGCCCTTGCACACGGCTATTCTGATATTACCCATATTTATTCCGCCTGTTCCTCCTGCACCAAGATTAACAATTTCCGCGTGGGCGGCGTGGTGGAGGGCGGTCTGTCGCTGGACGGCTATACCGCCCAGTTTATCGGCGATTTGCGCCATCTGCCGGTGGAGCTTCTGCGTATTATTTATAAGTGCAAGGGACCCGATTTGGCGTACGGCGTCAGCGACGGTCTGGAATTTGCCGGCATGGACATGGAAGAGGGCGGCATTTACCGCCAGAACAACGGGCTGGAAGTGGTCTATGAGGACGGCGTGATGAAGCTCGCCGACCGCTCGTGCCTTGCGGGCTCAGTCACCACCATGTCGAAAATCTGCCGCAACCTATATAAGACGGTGGGCGTGCCGCTGTATGAAGCGGTGCGTATGTGCGCCGCCACCCCGGCGCGCGTCGTCGGCTATGGCGATTCCAAGGGTAAAATTGCCAAAGGCTATGACGCGGACTTTGTACTGTTTGATGAGGATATTTCCGTAAAGGCGGTTTATACCGACGGCGTAAAGCGTTTTTCGACAAATTGATTACCTGTTTGTAATAGACCTGTAATCAATTTTTAATCATCATGCACTTGCACATTTTGAAAAATATGGTATACTGTATCATGCAGTATAAGACGGAGGCGCTTCCTATGATGAAAATGAAACAGGGCATTCAGCTTTATACGCTGCGGGATCAAATCCAGACCGCAGAGGATACCGATAAAACCTTTGCCGCCCTTGCTGATTTCGGGTGCCGGGTGATTCAAATTTCCGGCATCGGTTCCATTCCGCCCCTTGAGGTACAGCAGCTGGTTGAGAAATACGGGTTCGATGTTTGTATTACGCATAAGCCTTTTGAACGTATGCTGGATGATTTGGATGCGCTGGTGGAAGAACATAAAATGATTCATTGTTCCAATATCGGCTTGGGCTCCATGCCCGGCGAATACCGCGATACTCCGGAGAAGGTATTGGAATTTGCGCATCTGATGCAGTCCATCGGCGAAAAGATGCAAAAAAAAGGGATGCAGCTGGCATATCATAACCATGATTTTGAATTTCAAAAGTTCCCTGACGGGCAGCGTATTATAGATATCCTTTTGGAAAATACCGACCCGCAGACCGTCAATCTGATTCCGGATGTCGCCTGGATTCAATATGCGGGCGAAGACATCTGTGCGTTTTTGCGCTCCGTTCGCGACCGGGTGCAGGTTGTGCACATGAAAGATTATGTGGTAACAGACGGCAAGCGGAAATTCATTGAATTCGGCAAAGGGCTGGTGGATTTTCCCAAGGTATACCAAACCTGCGCCGAGCTGGGCTTCGCCTATGCTGTGTATGAGCAGGATTGCGACTGGGCGGAAAGTCCGATGGAATCCTGCCGGTACAGTTTCCGAAAAATGCTGGAAATGGCGGCGGCGACAGACTGATTTTTTTAAGCAATTGAAAGGGAAGATTCTATGGCAGATCAATACGGCAACAACAATCAAAATGATCTCGAGCATCTTTTGGATCAGTTTGCCCAGGATAGTGAAAAGTCCGCCCGCGCGAACGCGCAGAAGCCTGAAACCCGCTCTACCTCTCGCAAAGCTCCGCCGCTGCGTTCGGTAAGCGATCCGGCGCGCCGACGGACAAGCACGCAGAATACCCCGCGCGCTGCAACGCCGGCTCCCGGCGGTTCCGGCGGCAGAAAGCCGCCCGAATCCGGTAAGCTTCGTAACCGTGCGCCGTTGCCCCATGAGCGGCAGCCACGCCCGAAAAAAGAAAAAAAGAAAAGACCCCCTCTTTCAAAACGCACCAGGCGTTTTTTGATTGCCGCGGCAGCGCTGTGCTGCATCGGTGTTCTGACAGTGGGTATCATCGGCGGATATACCTTTGTCTATATGGCGAAAAATGTTTACGGGGATATCATTATTGACTTAGACGCCCAGACCGCCAATCAGAGCAAAACTTCCATCGTTTATGCCTACGACAGCGGCGGTAATTTAACCGAACTGACCCGCCTGCACGGGGAAGAAAACCGCATCTGGGTGGATTTGGATACCATCCCTGAAAATTTGCAGAACGCGTATATCGCCTTGGAGGACAAGCGCTTTCGCAAGCATCACGGCGTGGACTGGATCCGTACCATCGGCGTTATTGTGGAATATCATTTTTCCCAGGGCGGATCAACCATTACGCAGCAGTTGATTAAAAACCTGACCGGTGAAAACGGCAGAACCTTCAGCCGCAAGTTTAATGAAATCATTCAGGCTCTGAATCTGGAACGGCATTACAACAAAGACCAGATTCTGGAAGCCTATTTGAATACGCTGTATCTGGATGCCGGATGCTATGGCGTGGAAACCGCGTCCGAATATTATTTCGGCAAAGAGGTACAGGATCTGAATCTTGCGGAATGCGCCTGCATTGCCGCCATTACACAGGCGCCGCGCAAATATAATCCGATCATCAATTTTGAAAAAAACCGTGAGCGCCAGCGTATGTGTCTGGATATGATGTATGAGCAGGGGCTGATTACCGAAGAGGAGATGCAGGAAGCAAAGGATTACGAGCTGGTCTTTAATGTCGGTGAAAACAAAGTTACCGTCGACAGAGACGAAACGGAAGATACGACCCAGGAAGAGCCGGATGAATTTCAGAGCTATTATACCGATCTGGTCATTGATACGGTCATCGAAGACCTGATGAATAAATACGATTATACCTATTCCGTAGCGGAACGCCAGATTTATTACGGTGGTCTGTCCATTTATACGGCTGTGGATTTGGATGTTCAGGAGCAGCTGGAGGAGGTCTACTATAATCGAATCAGCTTCCCTGACGACGAGGATATTCAGTCAGCCATGACCATTATGGATTATAGCGGTCGGGTCATTGCCATTGTCGGTCAGGCGGGCGAAAAGCCCGGTAACCGCTGTTTGAATATGGCGGCGGACTCCCCCCGGCAGCCCGGTTCATCGGTGAAGCCGCTTTCCATATATGCGCCGGCGATTAACGAAAACCTGATTACCTATTCAACAAAGGTGCAAAACTACGGCGTGATGCAAATAGACGGCAGGATCTGGCCGTATAACTACGGCGGTGATCCCGGCTCACCCAACTCCTATCGCACGATTCAGCAGGCCATTGCGCCGTCGCTGAATACCGTAGCGGCACAGGTGCTGGAAAGACTGTCTATTGATACTTCGATTGATTATATGACCAATACGTTCCATCTCAGCCATGTGACCGAAAGTGACGCGGCTTTCGCGCCTTTGGCAACCGGCAGTATGACCTATGGCACCACAACGCTGGAAATGGCCGCCGCCTATGCTACCTTTGGCAACAGCGGCAAGTATTATGAACCCTATTGTTATTATGAGGTGCGTAATGCCGATGGCGAAGTGATCCTGGAATCCGACCGGGAATCCTATGAGCAGGCGATTGACCCCGGTACGGCGGATGTTATGAATGAACTTTTGCAGACGGTTGTTACTGCCTCCAACGGTACCGCACGCCGCTGGGGTGTTGACGGTCAGGTTACCTTTGCCAAGACCGGTACCACTACCGACAACAACGACAGCTGGTTCTGCGGCGGCACCCCCTATTATGTCGCCTCGGTCTGGGTGGGCTATGCGGACAGCAACCGGGAATTGCAAAATATCGGCGGCAACTCCCCCTCCGGACGCATTTTCAAAGAGGTTTTCGATCGCATTCACGAGGGCTTGGAGGAAATTGAGTTCGAGCACAGTGATTCTGTTGTGCGCAGAACCTACTGCACCGGTTCCGGTCGGCTGGCGTCTTCCACCTGCGCTTCTACCGCTGTCGGCTGGTATAAAGAGGATAATATTCCCGGTTATTGCACCGATTGCGGCTCCTATGGCGCCGATGATGAGGACGATGCCAACGAGCAGACCGAAACAGCGCCTGCGACCTCAACAGCGCAGCAGAACACAACAACGGCACAACAAACAACCGATGCAGAGGAAGAAGACCCGGATCCGCCGGCAACCGATCCGCCGGCAACAGCGCCGCCCACGACCGTATCGCCGCCTACAGCCGCTCCGCCGGTTGACCCGGAGGAGGATCGCTGATGGTAATACTGTCAGTGGACTACGGCGATGTGCGTACCGGTATTGCCGTTTGTGATAAAAACGAAATTCTTGCCTCGCCGGTTTGCGTGATTACCGAGCGCAGCAGAGAAGCACTGGTGGAAAAAGTACACCGGCTTGCCGTCGAAAAAGAGGCGGAATGTCTGGTGGTCGGTTTGCCGAAAAACATGGATGGCACAGAGGGCTTCCGAGCCGAAGCCTGTAAGGCTTTTGCAGATGTATTGCAGCAGGCATGCGGCGATATTCCCGTGCTGCTGCGGGATGAGCGCCTGACCACCGTCAGCGCACACCGCGCCCTCACCGACTCCGGTGTGTTCGGCAAAAAGCGGAAACAGACCGTGGATGCCGTCAGTGCTGTTATGATTTTACAGGATTATATTGATTCCCGCAAACAGGGCGGATAAAAAATGAACACCGCAGACAAGGCGATGCGTGCTTTGTCTGCGGTGTCTTTTACTTCATTTTTTGGTAAAATTTGGTATTGTATCGCTTGTGACAAAAACGGCTTCTTTATCCGTCTGTGTTGCAGCCGCAGCGGTTGCCGCCGGTCGGGTCGGTGGTGTTCTCGCAATTCAGGCTTTGCCGGTTGGGCGGGAAGAACTCATCCACCGGGAAGCGAATGCGGCGGAAGGAATCGCAGGGATCTTCCGTTTCGCAGGTGCATTCCTTGTTGGGGATGCAGTAATCGTAGGCGGGAATCAGGATTTGTACATCCCGTTCCAGCTGTACAATCGTAAACAACCCAAGGGTTACTTTGACCGCCTTTTCCTCGCTGGGATAGTTGAACTGACCGTCAAAGCAGCGGCGGATGCTGTTGGGAATACCATTGGTCGCGTCCGCGATATTGTCGCAGCAGTCGCAGGGACGGCAGATTCTGGCGTCCAGACAGATGGGATCCGCGACCTGCACTTTTGCCCTGGGGTTGGTTGACCGGCAGGGCAGCTGCTGGTCGGCGCCGTCCTGGGTGAATTCCGAGGAAAAAACCTTTACCTTTCCTTCACTGCCATAGAGAATACATTTTTTTGAGAAAACGCACAGCCCATTTACCGTGCAGGGTGTTGCAGTGGGCGAGGTGAATGCGTCCAGGCTGACCAGGAAGAAAAAGGTCAAATCTACCGTATAGTACCCCCGGTTAAAGGGCACCCGTTCGGTTTCGGTAAAAACATTCAGCACCTCGCATCCCCGACAGCGAACGCTGGAAGCGTTGTCTATGATATCCTGGGCGTTGTTTGTAAAATAAACCCTGAGGTCAGCAAGGCAATCCTTATCAGCGCAGGAATCATAAACCCGGTTGGTGTCGATGCAGACCGCTTCCTTGACCGGTCTTACCGCATCGCAGCAAGGCTTCTTATTGTCCGGCATAAAAAATCCTCCCGTACATAGTTTGGAAGTTGTAAACTTCAATAACAGTGTACGGGAGGAACCCTATTTTGTTACAAAAAACCGTATTTTGTGAAATTAGTAGGTAATAGTATAGCGGTTTTCGTAGGTCAGACCGATACGAGCGTTGTCAATACTGGGGAAACCAAAAGGTTTCACAGAAACAGAGCCAAAACTCATAATAGTCGGAGAAACCGTATACAGTTCCGTGATATGCCCGGTAGATTTTTCGATGGTTGCTGTTACTTCTGTGTCAAAGTACTGGTTCTGTACATTTTCAAAGTTGATAAAAGAACCTGCCGCACCGGTAATATCTTCTACCAGAACAACATCCACAATCGTACCGGCTTTGCCGCCGCCCGCAGAAGGATTGACATCCGGATTGTCCTGCGTGCAGTTGAGCTTAATATGTACTGTGTAAGTGTCGCCGTTATCGGTGCAGGTGGCTTCCGCAACCATATCCTCGGTCAGATTGCAGGTGGTAACGCCTTTGGGCGCAACATCAGCAACCGGAATGGCCTCGTTTGGCTGGGTTTCGGTCAAAAACTGATTCATTAGCGTACCGGCGATACTGGAAAGGTCACCAATTTCCAAAACATTAGGCGAGTTGGAGTTCTTATTGTAGGTCAGTGTAGCGCCGGAACCTTCAGTAGCAATCTTATTGTAGCACTCTTTATAGTAGTTTACAATTTCAGCCACCGTAGAGGGCGCGCCTGTAGAGGCGGAACCGCCGTTATCGCTCGGGGTAGACGCATCCGGCGTCTCAGCCGACGGGGTAGACGCGTCCGGTGTTTCGGCAGACGGAGTGGAGGCATCCGGTGTCGATGCGCTCGGCGTCGTAGACGACGGTGTCTGGCTGCCGTTCTGGTTGCCGGAGGGGGTCTGCGAGCCGGCATTTCCGGACGGGGTGGAGCTGTTTTCGCCATAGTTCAAAGAAACACAAATAATGGGGTTTTCCGGTACATCATTCGCGGCGCCGCAGCCGGCAAAGGCAATAACCGTAAATGCGGCCAAAAGGCACAACGCGGTAATTCGTCTGATTTTCTTCATATGTCACACTCTTTTTTCAAAGTATTTTCATTTATATTATACCAAATACCAACGCCGTGTCAAGTGTTGAATCGGGCAAATCTGTCTTTTTTTACGGATTTATCTCGTCAGAACACACAGAAAAACAACTACTGACGGATTCCTATCGTAAAAATATGTAAAATTCTCTTGCTCCTGTTCATAAAACATGCTATACTTATTCATAATTCAATTCATACGGAGGGGTAGCTATGGCTGCAATATTAACAAAACTGATTTCCCTATTCACGGCCATCTTACTGGCGCTGGGCGTTTACACCGCGCCGCAGACCACCGACCCGATTATAACCGAGGGTGAGCAGCCGCTTTTGCGGGTAGCGCTGCTGGCGGATTCACAGATTTGGGCGAACAGCGACCGGCACTGGACCTTCAAAGCCGCCTGCGAGGATATCGAAAACAACGCCGGTGCACTGGATGCGGTGGTGCTGGCAGGGGATTTGACAGAATCCGGCGATGACCCAACCAATCAGATTGTAATTGATTTGCTGGCGAATCTTTCGGTAAATAAAAAGCTCATCGCTTCCGGCAACCATGATGTGCGCCTTGGTTTCAGCCATACCATGAACCGCTTCATTTCTGATGTCAATACCCTTGGCTCCGCCGACTACACGGTGGAAAAGCCTTATTATAAAACGGAAATCAACGGCTATACCTTTGTGGTGCTCGGCTCCGAAAAACAGCGACTGGAAAAAGCCTATATCAGCGATGAACAGCTCCGCTTTTTGGATGCAGCCCTTGCGGCAGGTACTCAGGGCGGCAAACCCGCCTTTGTTATCTGTCACCAGCCTCTTGCCGAAACCCATGGTCTGCCGGATATTTGGCGCACCGGCGATTTGGGTGAGCAGAGCGATGCGATTAAGGCGATTTTGGAAAAGTACGAGAATGTCTTTTTCCTCTCCGGCCATACCCATTCCGGCTTCGGTCAATATACCTACGATGCGTTAGAGAAAACACAGCTGATCAATATTCCGCCTGTGGGCAAAAAAGCCTCCCGCGAATACGAGCCAGCAGGGCAGGGCATGGTGCTCAGCGTCTATGAAGACCGCGTAGAAATCCAGTCCCGCAACTTCGCCGAAGGCACCTGGCTTCATGAGGTAAACCCCGACTTTGACCGCACCTTTGCATTGGTATAACCTGTGAAAGAAAACACCCCGCACACTGGCATTTTGCTGCTGTGCGGGGTTATTGTTTTAAACCGGTATAAACTCGCCTGTAGCTTCATTGAGCGTAAAATAATGGTCTATATATTCATGGTATCCATTGCTGAAGTCGCTGGTATAGGCGTGGTACATGTTATCACCCTGTTGAGAAAAGGACATATAATCGCCGGAAATCTGCGGCTGATAAACCTGCCCGTTGCGAACGCCGAGAATAATGGAGGTAGTACCACTTCCGCTGGCATCAAGCTCCCAAACAATAAAACGAGCAGTGTTTCCACCGATGGTTAGATTGCTGTCGGAGCCACTTTCCGGCGTTGAGCCGAGCTTTCCATATAAATTTACGCCATGCGGCGCGGTATCCATATAGAGCACACAGGTTGCTGAATCATTTTCGAAATATAAATAATAAATTTCGACATCGGTGTACTGCTCTACAATCTCATTGCCAATAAAGACCCCGCAGATTCCAAACGCCTCATAAGTGCCGTTGGCATCGAAATCATCCACAATAAAAGCCACTTCTTCTTTGCCGTTGATGCCCACAATTTGCGTTGTCCATAAGGAATAGAGCCGTTCCCGCGCCGTCGGTGTCTCTTTCGGGGTCATGGTGATGCTGTAATTGCCGCCGGTGAATCCGGACATGGTAACCGGCTCCTGTTTGTCGTTATATTGGGGATGCCGCAGGGTGATAATATATTGTCCGCCGGTTTTTGTTTCCACGGTAAAACAACCCGAAGCATCCGTTACGGTGTTCACGGTCTCCAGCCCGTCGCCCGAGGTAACCGCAATCGACACATTGGCAACCGGTTCCCGGGTGAGCGCATCATACACGAAAGCCGACAGCGCATATCCCGGCGCTTCGGTGGTTGGCGCGGTAGTGGCAGCGGTGGTCGGCGCGGGCGCCGTGGTTCGCTCTTCGCCCGGTTGCCCGTCGGATTGTTGCAGCTGCTGCAAACCATCGGAAATGGATGCGCGAATAGCCGTATTCGGAAAGGCGGCATACAGCCGTATGGCCTCTTCCGCTTCCTGCAAGTCCAGCGCATCCTCCCGGTAGAGCAGACAGATTTCCTCTATGCGCTGCGCTACGATTGTTTCCAGCTGGGTGCGGTTTCTATCGTTATCGGCGATTTGCTGCTCATAGAGCGCTGCGGCTTCCTCCGCCCTGCCTGCCCCGGCAAGATGGAGCGCACGGTCTGTGGGATTCAGGGCAGACAGGATGAAAAACAGAATCACAATGACCAATACAACCGTCAATACACTACAGACGGCAATGAGAATTTTTGTTTTTTGATTTTGTTGACCTGCCGGCTCCTCCGATAAACGCAGGGTGCGTACGCGCTGCTGCATGACGGGCTGCGCATCCGGCGTTTCATAAAAAGCGCCGCAGCGGGGGCAGAATTGCGCATTGTCTGGAATATATGCGCCGCATTGGGAACACTTCATACAATCTCCATCCTGTTACACTAAGCTTGCCATACGCAGCACGGCAGCCATGTTGACTGCCGCCGCAAATTCTGTGACCTTTTCCGTGGGATTCGAAGGACATTCGACAGGAAATGGCATAAAAACAAAATGTCTTTTATATTATAATCGATGCTCAAAAACAAGTCAAGAGAGTATGTAAGGTTTGTTAAAAACAAGAATGAACCAACCGCCCTTAGCGGATATCGCATTAATATGATAGCAATACCACACCGTTTGCTTTTGCCCGGTATTTGTCGGCGGCGAACAGCACAAAACTTCACGCCGGGTGCTCCAAAAAACCACAGGGCGGTTCCGGGATAAGGAATCCCACCGCCGCACCGCAAATTGCCTGGGTGAAAACCGCAGGCGCTCGCTTTTCTTGCCGTACTTTTTCAAGGATGGCACCGGTCCCGCTTCTCGTTATACAAATCCCAAAGCTCCATAAGCTCACCTCGCTGTACATCGGCAAAAAAACAGGTTATGATTGTGAAAGAAAGGCCGCAAGGTCGGTGTCATGATGATATTTCGCGGCAGCCAGTTTGTCTTTTTCCAGCACCATACGCTGCAAATCCAGTCCATTCACGGCGGCGAGGGCAACAATATAGTGCAGCGCATCCGCCAATTCAAAGCCCAGCTGTTCCTGTAGCCCACTGTCATCGCCCGTTTTTCTGCCGGTCTTTTTGTTGAGAATTTCCGCAATCTCGCCGATTTCTTCAACCAGCTTCATAAACAGCCCCTGTTCGTCCGCCTCGCCGCCATAGCGGGCGGATAAGTAGCGCTGGTAAGCGTCAATGGTCAGGTTCATTTTTGTTCTCCTTTGCAGTGTTAATGGAAGCGATTAAAACGCGGCGCAGTGTGCCGCATTTATGGATGTACCTCTGCGCCGGTTCCGCTGGCAAGAGGTCAGATCTTCTTCATCAGAATCTCCCTTACTACCGTAAAAGTAAAATCTTTTACCCAGTTGAAATAAAATCTGTATCTTTCTCCCGCCGCCAGGCGCCAGGCAGATTTCTCCCGCCGTCAGGCGGATTTCACCTGGTACAGATTTCATTGAAAAAATCAGTTTTTAGAGAATCCATAGCGGAGGGGGCGGTTTCTATTCGCAAAAAGTTGGTAGCGACAGCGAACCGTTGTGAGGGCGTTTACAACCGAACAGGTGAGCCGAGCGTGACTTTTTGCGAAAGAGGAGGAACAGTGGAGCGGGTGACTGATTTTTTCAGTGGAGCGGGTGACTGATTTTTTAAAAATAAAAAATCGGAACGAGCGGAACTCGTTCCGATGTGGCGGAGAGCAAGGGATTCGAACCCTCGAAACCGCGTTGACGGTTTACACGATTTCCAGTCGTGCTCCTTCGACCAGCTCGGACAACTCTCCATCTATTCTTTATTCTGTCCAATGTCGGACAGCTAATGTATTATACACAATCCGGCGATGAAAATCAAGTACTTTTTCAAAATTTTTATCCCGCTCAGATTTTTTATTCTGGGGAAGGGAAAAGCGTCAGGTGAATTTGACAGCCTACCCCCTTTGCGTTATAATAGTACGCGAAAAATAACGGTTCGCCGGGCAAATGAGGAATGGAAATTGGATATCAAAGAGCAATCGCTGCAAAAGCATTACGAATGGCAGGGTAAAATTGAGGTCAAATCCCGGGTTTCGGTGGAGACCATGGAGGATTTATCCCTGGCCTATACCCCGGGGGTGGCGCAGCCCTGTTTGGAAATACAGAAGGATTATGACAAATCTTTTGTTTTGACCCGCCGCTCCAATCTGGTGGCGGTTGTCACCGACGGCACGGCTGTCTTGGGGCTGGGCGATATCGGTCCGGAGGCGGGCATGCCCGTCATGGAGGGCAAATGCGCCCTGTTTAAGGAATTTGCCGATGTGGATGCGTTCCCCATTTGCATTCGCTCAAAGGATGTGGACGAGATTGTCGATACGGTTTACCGCATTTCCGGCTCCTTTGGCGGCATTAACCTGGAGGATATCTCCGCGCCCCGCTGCTTTGAAATCGAAAAGCGCCTGAAAGAAATCTGTGATATTCCGGTATTCCACGATGACCAGCACGGCACGGCGATTGTGGTTGCCGCCGCCTTGCTGAACGCGCTGAAGGTCGTTCAAAAAGACATTGGCGCGGTGCGTGTGGTGATTAACGGCGCGGGCAGTGCCGGGATTGCCATTGCCAAACACCTTTTGCGCATCGGCGTAAAGGATTTGACCATGGCAGACAGATTCGGCATCCTTTATGACGGCGCGCCCGAAAACAACCAGGCGCAGCAGGCGCTGGCGCAAATGACCAATCTTGCCAAAAAACAGGGTACTCTGGCAGATGCGCTCAAGGGCGCGGATGTTTTCATCGGCGTTTCCGCGCCGAATATCGTCAGCGAGGCGATGGTGCGCAGCATGGCGGAGGATGCGATTGTTTTCCCCATGGCGAACCCCACCCCGGAGATTATGCCCGACCTGGCCAAAAAGGCGGGCGCACGGGTGGTCGGCACCGGTCGTTCGGATTTCCCGAACCAGATTAACAATGTGATGGCGTTTCCCGGTGTGTTCCGTGGCGCATTGGACTGCCGCGCAAAGGACATCAACGAGGAAATGAAAATGGCGGCGTCCGTAGCCCTTGCCAATCTGGTGGACGCGAGCGAGCTGAGTGAGGACTATATTCTGCCCCGCGCCACGGATAAGCGCATCGGCAAAATCATCGCCGCCGCCGTAGCCGAAGCCGCCCGCCGCTCCGGCGTTGCGCGTATATAAAGTACCATATCGTTTCATCAATGAAAGGGGCTTTTGCTTTTCGCGCAGACCGAAAAGCAAAAGAATAATAATGGGGACTGCCACACAAAAATGGAAGCAGCAAAAAGGCTTTTATGTGCGACAGTCCTTGTTTTGTTTTATAAGAATAAATTATATTTGCTTTTCTAAGCGTTTTTTCGCCCGCTCGCGGTACCTTTGTACAGCTTCGGGCCGAAAAAACGCTTTCTGCATCGAAAGGCAACAGCCCCTTTGTTTGCTATATTAGATGGCACAAACGATTGATATTTTTGAAGTTTGTGCTGTCCGTAGCATAAACTGCTGATTTTCTTAAAGTTTATGCCATCCACAGCATAAACTTTTTAATTTATTTCATTTTATACTGCGAATAGCATAAACCTTTAACGCCTTATTTCCCGCATTTCCCGCAGTCGGCGCAGCCGTTGCAGATGGGGCGGCTGCCGCAGATGGGGCGGCTGCCGCATTGCATACAGTTTTCGCGAAAATGGGGGATGTATAAAGCCGATTTGGGGATGGGGTTGCCGTAGATATCCCGCAAATCGAAAGCGATGGGTTTGCCGGGGTAGCTGATGCGGGATTTATACGCCATTTCGCTTTGCATGCGCTTGTCAGGGATGTGATAGGTTTTGCCGTCTTTGATAAAAACCGAGCCGGTTTCGATAAAGCAGAAAGGAATGTCGTATTCTTCGCAGGCGCGGCGCAGCTTTTTTACCCAGTCGTAGTTGCAGGGGCGCGCACCGCCGTAATTTTCGCCGCCGCAAATGACCTGTTCAATCTGCCCGTCGCCCAAAAACGGTGTGAGGTCGATTTCCCCTATCAGGGGTGCGCACATAATTCCCTTGTGCCGGAAGGGCAGCGCTTTGAGAAGCGGGATACGCTCTTGGGCTCGCCGCTGGTTTTCCGTTGTGACATTGAAAAAAATATTTTCCCAGCCCGCGCCCCAGTTTTTCGGGAGACACCCCCGCACCCGCTGTGGGCGCTTGGTTAACAGAAAGAAACGCACATCGCTCCGGCGGCGCATCATTTCCCATGCCTCATCCCGCCAGGTGTCCGCCTCCTCCAAAAAGAAATCAGAGGTCATACATACCCGAATCAGCTCGCCGCTCTGTATTTTATAGCTGCCGTCCTTTTTCTTTTGCAGCGGATAGGTAAAACCGTTTTTTGTCCTGTAAATATCCCCGCCGAACCGATCCCGCGTCTGGTCGAGGTAATACATATAGCAGTGCTCACACCCCTCGCTGCACTTGACGCAGCCATGCCAGGGGTTCCAGATATCGTGCATACCGTACATCCCTCCTTTAGAACAAAAAGCCGGGTTGAATCGCTTCAGCCCGACTTGCTTACTTGAATGTTTTGCGGAACCATTTGCGCCACACGCTCATATAAATGGAAACCAATTTGGACAGGGTATAATCGAACAGAAAGAACATTACATTCGCCATCAACAGCAGCAGCGGAATTGTCCATTTGCCGAAGGTGTCCAGTCCCTCCACCGGCAGGCGGAATACATAAAGAATCAACACATAAGCGGTCACGACCGCCACATTGAACAGCAGGAATTTCACAATATATTCCCAGACCGCCGGCAGCTTCTCTTCAATCACGGATTTGGCAATGGGGTAGTAGCCGAAAAACGCCACATACATCAGCGCGGTTTCCTTGTCCGCCAATATCAGCAGCGATAGAATGCTGACCGCTGCGTAGGCGACCAGCGCCCATTTTCTGCCGATTTCGATGACCATAATCATGAGAATAATGCCTGCCATGGCGGGAAGCACATAGGTTAAAAAGGGAATGACCGTGGACAAAAGCATCAATGTCAGCGACAGGGCAGCGATAATGCCGCCCAACGCGGTTTTGGAACTTTTTCTCACCTAGCAACGCCCCTTTATCAGCAGCAGGGAACACAGTCCCCGCCCATGCTCTCGCAGCAGCAGTCGGCGCAAATCAGTCCGGAGCAAATATCACAGGCGCTGCACCCGCCGCTGCGTTCCGGTCTGGCACGGTAGCCGCCGCTGCGTTTTGCAAAAATGCTTTCATAGGTGCTGCGATATTCCCGGTTGCCCGGTTCCGCGCGGTAAGCGGCTTCAAACTCCCGGGACGCGTCCTCCAGCCAGCCGCGCTTATACAGAATTTGTCCTTTTAAGAAATGCCACTCCGCATTTCGGCTGTCGGCAGGTACGCCGTCCAATACCATATTGGCATCGTCATACCGTCCCTGCGCAATCAAACTGCGCACATCGGCATAGGATGCCGCACCGCCGGCACTGCTGTAATAATCGCCCGAGGTATACGAGCCGGAGGAAAACGGATCAGAGGACGTATCGCCCATTGGGCGATAGCTGCCGCCGCCCATGCGCTGGTTCATAATGGTATCATATGCGCCATTCAGCTGCGCCATACGCGCCGCCGATTGCTCCGGCGGCAGCGCGGACGCCTGTTTTGCCGCGTTTTTATAGGCTTTTTTGATTTGCGCGTCGCTCGCGTTCGGCGCGACGCCTAAAATTTCATACGGGTCGTTCATGCTGTTACCTCTTGATATTTCGAGTAAATGCGGTCGATTTCCGCAAACAGTCCCAATCGAACAAGATTGTCCAAAATTTCCGAATAAACGCCGGTTTCGAGTGCATCAAACCGGTCAATGGCTTCGCTGACGGTCAAATCCAATGCCCGGCGGCAGTCCCCGGCGCGCTGGGGCAGCGTTTCTGCCGTAATATGGTACGCCTGAATAAACGGATTAAAATTACCCCGCTTCAAATCCTTTTGCAAATCGTCAAACGCATCGGCAAGATAAATGGTTCTGCCCAAAAAATAGCCGAAATCGCCGGCTGCTTTCCTCTGGTTCTCCGGCGCGCATTGCGACGCGATATAGGAAAGAAATGCGCCGGTCGGTTCGGCCGCTTCGTCTAAGCCGGTTTGCGGCGCACATTCTACCCGAAACTGCCGAGCCATATACAGCGCGGCCTGTCGGTATTCCTCCGGGCGGAATTTTCGCGCCTTGCGGCATAATAACGAAAGATAGGGTCTCAGCAACCGCGCAGCCGTCCGTTTCCAAAAACCGCTGTCCTGTAAGGTGTCTTGCAGCTTAAAAAAGCTGATAATAACCGTTAAATCCGCCGCCCATTCCAGCGCGGGAAACGAGAGGGCGGGTTTTTTGCATTTTTTGGTCGGATTGACCGGGCAGCGGGTTGGGGCAAAGGGGCAGCTGGCGTTTTGCATACAGGCGGCAAAAATGGCAAGGATGGTCAAATCATAGCTCAAAAGCAGCCGCGCCCCAAACCCATAGCGCCGTCCTAAAACGTGGCAAAGCGAGCAGTAAAAGGCGCGGTAGGTTTCATATTCTTTCACTTTCATTTCAGGCTTATGAATTTTGAGATAGCCGACCATAGCTTCACCGCAGTAAAATTTTTATTATTATATACGATCAGGTATAAATTGATTATAGGAAATGCGTTAAAAAGCTGTAAATTTTAAGCACAGATAGCTGTATCGCGCAGGTCGCAGCAGTCAAATGCGCTTTATAAACAGGAAAAGAGCCGCCGCAGATCTCGGGAGATTGGCGACAGCTCTCTTAGAACAAAGCAAACTTATTTCAGGACAACAAAATCGTCCTCGCCCCACTGAGTGGGATCGCCGCGAAGCTGCTTTACAAGGTTCTGGATCAGTTTAACGATATCTTTGATAGCGTTAATAATCGTGGTGAAAAACTCCATGAGATTTTCCTCCTTTCACAAAAAAGTAAGGATTTCCCTTCACAGTTATCATACATCAACGGCAGGGATTTTTCAAGAGCTTTTTGCAAAATCTTTAAGATTCAAAAAACAGTCTGCAAATTGCAATGTTTCCAACACAATCTGTCCAGATTGTACACAGGCTGACCATATTTTATTAATATTTAGGCTTTGGTAAAGTTTTTCAGGTCAATTTTGCCAAGGAAAGGGATTTTTAATGAACCGTTCATGCTGTCGCCATCAAAGGTCAGTTTGATATCAATGGTCTTTCCCGGCAGCAGGGAGACCTCCGCGGTTGCCAACAGGGAATTGCCCTCTTCGCGCACCTCTTTTATTTGAAAATCCGGCAATTTAGAGGAGCCGCCCTCGGGGAGATGCATGGAAAAATCATAGCTGCCGTCCTTTTCGCCGATGGTAAATGTCACATCGCCGCTGAAAAACATGGTGTGAACCTTTCCGGTCCAGGTGCCGATACCTATCATATAATTACCTCCCGTATTGCAGAACCGTCCGGGTTCCGCTCTGTTCAAAAACAGCCCCTATGTAAATTATCCTATGCTGTTTTTGGCATTCCTATTCTATCATACTGCTTTCCGCTGCGCAATCCCTGTTTGCGCTGAAAAATGAAATATTGACTATTTTTTAATCAACGGACTAAAAATTCGTCGGATTAGACAAAAAGAGCGGAAAAGTTTTGGAGATGTGATTCAAAAAAACGATTTACTTTAGCTTGGTAATATGCTAAACTGGTAGCAAATGAAATTGGAGGTATATCTGATGAAAAAAAGAAGCATTGCGCTTTTGCTGGCGGCCGTGCTGGTTGTTATGACCTTTGCTTTTGCGGCTTGTTCTAATGACACGCCCGCAGCCGACGAAACGCCCGCAGCCGACGACCCGACCGGTGAAGCCACCTCGGAAAACACCACCGAAGCATCCTCTTCCGCTTCTTCCGACCTTGCCGATGTACAGGATAAAGGTCAGCTGGTGATTGGCATTACCTATTTTGCGCCCATGAACTATATGGATGACAACGGTGAACTGACCGGTTTTGAAACCGAATTTGCCCGTGCGGTGTGCGAAAAGCTCGGCGTGGAAGCTGTTTTCCAGGAAATTGTTTGGGACAGCAAGGTAATGGAGCTGAACTCCGGCAACATCGACTGCATTTGGAACGGCATGACCATGACCGATGAGCTGGCGCCCCAGATTGATTTCTCCACCCCCTATATGGCGAATAAGCAGGTTTGTGTCATCCGTACTGCGGATGCCGATACCTACACCGATCTGGCTTCCATGAACGGTGCATCTGTTGTGGCTGAGTCCGGCTCTGCCGGTGAAGCTGCCGCTCTGGCGGACGAAAACCTTTCCGGCAACTTTATTTCCGTTACCGCTCAGGCGGACGGGCTGAACGAAGTCAAAGCCGGTACTTCCGACATTGCCGTTATGGATGCGGTTATGGCGTACTCCATGGTCGGCGAAGGCACCGATTTCAGCGATTTGACCGTTTTGGACGTGTTTGATGATTCCGCCAACGAGCAGTACGCTGTCGGCTTCAGAAAGGGCAGCTCCCTGACTGCCGCCGTCAATACCGCCATGGAAGAACTGGCTGCCGACGGCACGCTGGCTCAGATTGCCAGAACCTACGGTCTTGAGCCCCGTATTCTGCTTGGTGAATAAGAAAAACCAAAATATGCTGCAAAAAACCGGTACGCGCTTACCGCGTATCGGTTTTGTTTATGCAAAGCCATGTCCGAATTGAGGTATGCGTTATGAGCTTTTACGCTGTGAATATGCAGCTGCTGGAAGGGTTCAAAACAACCTGTTCGCTGTTTTTTATTACATTGGTTGCCGCCATCCCGCTGGGGCTGGTTGTCGCCTTCTTTTCCATGTCCAAATTTAAGCCGCTGGCGCTGCTGTCCCGGTTTTTCGTCTGGGTCATTCGCGGCACGCCGCTGATGCTGCAGGTCATGGTGGTATTCTACGGTCCCGGTCTGATGTTCGGGATGCAGTCTTTTCCGCGCGAAGAGGCGGTATGTATTGCCTTTATCATCAACTACGCGGTCTATTTTTCCGAAATCTACCGCGGCGGTATCGAGAGTATCTCCAAAGGGCAGTACGAGGCCGGGCAGGTGCTTGGCATGAAAAAATCGCAGGTCTTTTTCAAGGTGGTTCTGCTGCAAGTGGTGAAACGCATCATTCCGCCCATGAGCAACGAAATCATTACTTTGGTGAAAGATACCTCCCTGGCGCGGGTCATTGCCGTGACCGAACTGGTCAAGGCGGCGCAGGATATTATCAATACCCGCGGTTTGATTTGGCCGCTGTTCTATACCGCCGTGTTCTATCTGGCGTTCTGCGGTATTTTAACACTGATTTTCGGCAGACTGGAAAAGAAATTGGATTATTTCAGAGGATAAGCTATGGCAATTTTAGAAGTAAACGGATTGAAAAAGAGCTTCGGCAATACAGAGGTGCTGAAAGATATTTCTTTCAGCCTGGATAAAGGCAAAGTGCTTTCTCTTATCGGCTCTTCCGGCAGCGGCAAAACCACGCTGCTGCGCTGTATTACCTCGCTGGAAAAAGCGGATGCGGGGACGATTGTCGTCAACGGTGAAACGGTGTTTGACGCCGCGCAGAAAAAGGCGGATTCCGCCAAAGAGCGCCGCCGCAAGCAGCTGGCGGTCGGATTGGTCTTTCAATCCTTTAATCTGTTTCCCCAATATACGGCGCTGAAAAATATTACCCTGGCGGCGGAGCTGGCCGCGAAAGACCGTGAGGATTACAAAGCGAACAAAAAACAAATTTTACGCGATATAGACGAAAAGGGCAGGAATCTCCTTGCCCAGGTCGGGCTTTCCGACAAGGCGGACAGCTATCCATGGCAGCTCTCCGGCGGTCAGCAGCAGCGCGTTTCCATTGCCCGCGCCCTGTGCATGGACCCGAAAATTCTGTTTTTTGACGAGCCGACCTCGGCGCTCGACCCGGAGCTTACGGGCGAAATCCTCAAGGTGATTCAGCAGCTTGCCGCCCGCCATATGACGATGGTGATTGTAACCCATGAAATGACCTTTGCCCGGGAGGTTTCCGACCAGGTTATTTTTATGGATAACGGCGTCATTGCCGCCGAAGGCACACCCGAGGAGATTTTCGTCAATCCCCAAAATACCCGTCTGCGGGAATTTTTGAATAAATTCAGTGACTGAACGTTTTGGCAAAGTTTTGTTATCTTTATCAATTTTTAGTAAACCACTTGCACTTTTCCGGCAGAAATGATATAATACCCGTGGATTAAAATTTACGAAAGGATGACGGTACTATGGATAATCAATATGCTTACATCGGTGTTATGATCAGCTATTTGCAGAGAATTCTTGAAATCATTGCTGATTTCTTTCAGAAACTGATGGGCGGTTCTTCGACTACCACGACCGAAGCGCCGGTCACCACCGAGGCGCCTGTTGCCGAAACCACACTGGTTCGCGGCTGATTTGCGTAACTGAAAAGCGCTTTCCGTTGGGAAGGCGCTTTTTTGTTGTATATAGCGGGGAATGCGTGTAGAACGGATGGAAATGCTATATGTGGGTTTATCAGAAAGCGTCTGCCGGGCAGCTGGAACTGCTGTGGAACAGAAATATCGCGCGGCACAACCAAAGCGCCCAATGGCGGGCTTGGAAAGAAGAATATCTTTTTTATAATCGAACCGGCATGGCGATTACCTTTGCCGCAGTGCAAGACGGCGACCCGGTAGGGGAGGGCACGCTGATTTTATCGCCGGACTGCAGCGCCGTGCGCAGTCGGGAAGCGCTTTGCGACGGGCGGACGACGGCCAATGTCAACGCGCTTCGCATACAAGAGAAATGGGAGGGGCAGGGACATATTTCCGCCCTGATGCGCGTTTTGGAACAGACGGCGGCGGAGATGGGCATACGGCATCTGACGATTGGTGTAGAGGCAAAAGAAACGCGGAACCTTGCCATTTATTTGCATTGGGGATATAACCGGTTTGTGCATATGGAAAACGAGGACGGAACCCTTGTGTTGTATTACGCCAAAGATTTATCCGGCGCTTGACGCTGTGCCTCGATTGAAAACCTTAAGCATAATAAACAAAAAAATTTGAAATTTTTTCCGTATATCTTTAAATTTTTCCGTCACCTGTTGACATTCCGCAGCCAGAGAATTAAAATATGAACGACAATACAACTGCTTGGCAGTTTTTTGGAGGTAATATTTATGGTAAACAGATTTGTATTAAATGAAACATCCTATCATGGCGCGGGTGCCATTCAGGTAATCCCCGATGAAGTAAAGGGCAGAGGCTTTCAAAAGGTGTTTCTGGCTTCCGATCCCGACCTTTTGAAGTTCGGCGTCACCAAAAAAGTGACGGATGTGTTGGATGGTGCCGGTATTGCCTATGAAATCTATTCGGATATCAAAGCCAACCCCACGATTGAAAATGTACAGCATGGTGTGGAATGCTTCAAGAACAGCGGCGCGGACTGCATTATTGCCATCGGCGGCGGTTCTTCCATGGACACCGCGAAAGCCATTGGCATTATTGTTGCGAATCCGGAATTTGCGGATGTCAGAAGCCTGGAGGGCGTAGCGCCCACCAAAAAGCCCGCTGTGCCGATTATCGCCGTCCCCACCACCGCCGGTACCGCTGCGGAAGTGACGATTAACTATGTCATTACCGACGCGGAAAAGAACCGCAAAATGGTCTGTGTGGATGTCCATGACATCCCCGTGGTTGCGGTTGTGGACCCGGAAATGATGTCCACCATGCCCAAGGGCCTTACGGCCGCCACCGGTATGGACGCGCTGACCCACGCCATTGAAGGCTATATCACCAAAGGCGCCTGGGCGCTCTCCGATATGTTCCACCTGAAAGCCATTGAGATTATTTCCAAAAATCTGCGCGGTGCTGTAGAAAATACGCCCGAAGGCCGCGAAGGCATGGCGCTTGGACAATATGTGGCTGGCATGGGCTTTTCCAATGTAGGTCTGGGCATTGTCCACTCCATGGCGCACCCGCTGGGCGCTCTGTACGACACGCCCCACGGCGTTGCCAACGCCATTATCCTGCCGACGGTCATGGAATACAACGCGCCTGCCACCGGCGATAAATATCGCGATATCGCAAAGGCTATGGGGGTTGACGGTACCGAAAACATGACCATTGAAGAAGCCAGAAAAGCCGCGATTGACGCGGTAAAGCAGCTGAGCATGGATGTGGGCATCCCCGCCGATTTGAAAGAAATCGTCAAGCCCGAGGATGTACAGTTCCTGGCCGAATCCGCCTATGCGGACGCCTGCCGTCCGGGCAACCCGAGAGATACCAGCGTGGAAGAGATTAAAGAGCTGTATCTTTCCCTGATGTAAGATTTTCAGCCGAAACACAGAGCCGCCGGTTTTTTCACCGGCGGCTTTTTAAGATATGGCATGAAAGAATTTAAGATATGGCATGAACGAATGCAGCATGATACAAAAAAATTCTAACGGATTGTGAAATTTTCTGCTTCGCGGAAAGTGAAATAAAACAAATTCTGCAAACGCCGCAGCGTTTTTCATAGCCCTGCTATTTCACATGCCGCAGGCATATTTCATAAATCCTGCAGAAAGTTATTTTGCTGAAAAAGATATTTTCGGCATTTCGGCGGCGGGAGTTGAGCTCTTGCGAACGCGCAAAAAGTTGGCAGCGACAGCGAGCCGTCGTGAGGGCGTTTACAACCGAACAGGTGAGCCGAGCGTGGCTTTTTTGTAAAAAAATCGCCGCAAGCGATATGAAGCTTGCGGCGACGTGGTGGGAGAGGGTGGATTCGAACCACCGAAGTCACTGACAACAGATTTACAGTCTGCCCCCTTTGGCCACTCGGGAACTCTCCCATATTCAAAATTTGGAGCTGGTGGACGGACTTGAACCCCCGACCTGCTGATTACAAATCAGCTGCTCTACCAACTGAGCTACACCAGCGTGGGTGGTCGGTGTCTTTCCGCAACCGACGCCAATTAATATACCATACCCAAATACAAATGTCAAGACATTTTCTGAAGTTTTTTCTTGAAAAGCGGGGTGGATTCCCTGCTTTTTTTCGGCAAAACCAGCCGTTTTGCCGACAGAATCAGACACGCTGATTGATTTTATAAAAATATAGATAAAAATGGACAAAAAATTAAAAAAGATGCAAAAACAAACAGAGTATTTAGATTTGCATATGGAATTTGTTTGAAATTTTTGTTAATATATAACCGTATCAATATAGATTGATGGAGGTATCGTTATGAGCAAAACCGTATTTTTGACCGGCGCGTCCGGCAATATGGGATGGGCCGGATTCAAAGAGATTTACAACGCGCCCGAAAAATTCAATTTGGTGGTTCTTCTGCGCGACAGCGAAAAGAACCATGAAAAATTCAAGGATTATATCAATGACCCTCGCGTTCGCATTGTTTGGGGCGATTTGACCAATTATGACGATGTACTGAACTGCGTGACCGGATCCGATGTGGTTCTGCATGTAGGCGGTATGGTTTCTCCCGCGGCGGATTATTATCCGAAAAGAACGCTGGATACCAATACCAAAGCCGCGCGCGATATTGTTGAGGCCGTAAAGGCCCAGCCGAATGCGGATGATATCCGTGTAATCTACATAGGTACGGTTGCCCAGACCGGTGACCGCAACCCCCCCATTCACTGGGCAAGAACCGGCGACCCCATCAAAATCAGCGTGTATGACCACTATGCGATCAGCAAGACCATTGCCGAAAGCATTTTCGCCGAATCCGGTCTGAAGCACTGGGCTTCGTTGCGTCAGTCCGGTATTTTGTATGCGAACATTCTGAAAAACTATGACCCGATTATGTTCCATGTATGCATCAACGGCGTGTTGGAGTGGGCAACAGTCGAGGATTCCGCAACCTTGCTGCTGCGCTGCTGCCAGGACAATGTTCCCGAAGAGTTCTGGAGAGGCTTTTATAACATCGGCAGCGGCAAGCAGTACCGTCTGACCAACTTCGAGTTTGAAGAGCTGCTTCTGGATACCATCGGTCTCGGCGACCCGAGAAAAATCTTTGATGCCAACTGGTTCATTACCCGCAACTTCCACGGTCAGTGGTATGCGGACTCGGATAAGCTCGAGGAAATGCTTCACTTCAGACACAATGTGCCTGTCCGCCAGTATTTCAAAGATCTGGGCAAACAGGTACCCAAATACTTTAAATTGGCAAAACTGGCGAAGTTCGTTCCCGGTATCGTCAAGGCTGTCGGCATGAAACCCCTGACCGAAAAACCCATCTACGGCACCATGGGCTGGTTCCGCGACAACAACGAACAGCGTATTTCCGCTTATTTCGGCTCCAGAGAAGAGTGGGAGAAAATCGGCACCTGGAAAACCTTTAAAATCGTAAAGCCCACCAGCGAGGTTTCTTATTTAGACCACGGCTATGACGAATCCAAGCCTTTGAGTGAATTGGATATTGAAGATATGAAAAAGGCGGCTGCTTTCCGCGGCGGTGAATGCCTGTCCGAAAGCATGGAAAAAGGCGATTTGTTTACGCCCTTGAAATGGAAATGCGCCCATGGTCATGAGTTTGAAATGACCCCCAACCTGGTGCTGCGCGGCGGTCATTGGTGCCCCGAAGAGCTGCCCATGCCCTGGAATTACGACGAAGAAGCCAAGGTCAATCCGTTCTTTGCCCAGGTTTGGTATCCGCTGCACAGCAAAGATGAGCACAATTTCTACGATAAGACCATTTACAAGGATTTCCCCGATTACGACAAACTGTAAGTGTTCTATCCCGCCCGTTCCCGTTGTGGAACGGGCGCTTTTTATATACTTTGCCGCTGTTTGTTTTTTTTGCGCTTTGTTCACAACTTCCCTACAAGTTTTTATTGAATCACCGGGGAAAATATGGTATACTAAAACTTAATTTGATTCTGTTTTTTTGGTTCTTTGCCGCAGAATCCTATGATAAAGAAATACACAATTAAGGATGATGCTGTATGAAATATGCTGTCGTACTGTTTGACGGAATGGCGGACTATCCCTGCCCTGCGCTTTCCGGTCATACGCCTATGGAGCTGGCGAAGAAGCCCAATTTGGACTTTATCGCCTCTCATGGCAAAATCGGGCTGGTTAAAACCGTTCCCGACGGGCTGAAGCCCGGCAGTGATGTGGCAAATTTGGGCGTTCTCGGCTACGATGCGCGGGTTTGCTATACCGGTCGGTCGCCTTTGGAGGCGGTGAGCATCGGTGTCAATCTTTTGGATACCGATGTTACCCTGCGCTGCAATTTGGTGACCCTCTCCGATGCGCCGAATTACGAAGATAAAGTAATGGTAGACTATTCCGCCGGTGATATTTCCACTGCCGAGGCTGCTGAGATTATCCGTTCGGTGGAGGAAAAATTCGGCAATGATATTTTTCAATTTTACAGCGGTGTCAGCTACCGCCACTGCCTGGTTTGGCACAACGGCACAACTGACCTTGGCTCCATGACCCCGCCCCATGATATTTCCGATAAGGTAATCGGTCCCTATCTTTCCAATTCCCCGCATGCGCGGGATTTGATTCGCATGATGAAAGAAAGCTATGTTTTTTTGATGGAGCATCCGGTGAACAAAAAACGAATGTCCGAGGGCAAGCGCCCCGCCAACTCCATCTGGCTCTGGGGCGAGGGCACCAAGCCTTCGCTGGGTAATTTTTATGAAATGCACGGCTTAAAGGGTACTATTATTTCCGCGGTGGATTTGCTCAAAGGCATTGGCGGCTGCGCGGGAATGGAAACCCCTCAGGTGCCCGGCGTTACCGGTTATCTTGATACCAATTTCGAGGGTAAATGCCAGGCTGCCATCGATGCGTTCCAAAAAGGGCAGGATTTTGTTTATGTCCATGTGGAGGCGCCGGATGAATGCGGGCACAGAGGAGAGCCGGAAAACAAGGTCAAAGCCATTGAGCTGATTGACGCAAAAATTGTCGGACCGCTGATGGCGTATTTGAACGGAACCGGCGAGGATTATAAAATCATGTGCCTGCCCGACCATCCCACGCCCCTGGTCACCAAAACCCACGCCCCCGACCCTGTGCCCTTTGCCATGTATCAAAAATCAAAGGACAGGGATAACGGCGTTACCACCGTCACCGAGCAGACCGCCAAGGACAGCGGCGTCTATATGCCGGACGGCATGGCGCTGATGCAGGACTTTTTGGCGTAACAACACGAATAAATATGAGCGCGCTTTCTTTTCTTGCTGCGCGCGGAAGGAGAAAACATATGTCAGATTATAAAATAGCAACCAAAGCCGTCCAGAGCGGCTATACCCCCAAAAACGGCGAGCCGCGGGTGCTGCCTATTGTGCAGAGCACAACCTATAAATATGATTCCAGCTTTGAAATGGGTCAGCTGTTTGATTTAGAGGCGGAGGGGTATTTCTATACCCGCCTGCAAAACCCCACCAATGACGCGGTAGCGGCGAAAATTGCCGATATGGAGGGCGGCGTGGCAGCCATGCTGACTTCCTCCGGTCAGGCAGCGTCGTTTTATTCTATTTTTAATATTGCCGGCGCAGGCGACCATGTGGTCAGTTCCTGCTCCATTTACGGCGGTACGTTTAACCTGTTTTCCGTTACCATGAAAAAAATGGGCATCGACTTTACCTTTATTCATCCTGATGCTTCAGAAGAAGAGCTGATGGCCTGCTTCCGCCCGAATACCAAAGCTGTTTTTGCCGAAACACTGGCAAACCCGGTTCTGGATGTGCTGGATATTGAAAAATTCGCCAAGTGCGCCCACGCGGGTGGCGTGCCGCTGATTGTGGACAATACTTTCCCCACGCCGGTCAACTGCCGCCCCTTTGCCTTCGGCGCGGATATTGTGATTCATTCTACCACCAAGTATATGGATGGTCACGCTACCTCCGTTGGCGGTGTGATTGTAGACAGCGGCAATTTCGACTGGACGCAGAACGATAAATTTCCGGGGCTTACGACCCCGGACGATTCCTACCACGGCATTGTCTATACCGAAAAATTCGGCAAGGGCGCCTACATCACCAAGGCTACCGCGCAGCTGATGCGCGATTTGGGCTCGATTCCGTCGCCCCACAATGCGTTTTTGCTGAATCTCGGGCTGGAAACCCTGCCGCTTCGAGTGGCAAAGCATTGTGAAAACGCCCAGAAGGTCGCCGAATATTTAGAAACGCATGAGAAGGTCAGCTGGGTACGTTACCCCGGTCTGAAATCCGACAAGTATCACGATTTGGCGCAAAAATATATGCCGAATGGCAGCAGCGGCGTGATTTCCTTTGGCGTAAAAGGCGGCAGGGAAGCGGCAACCAAATTTATGGATTCGTTGAAGCTGGCTGCTATTGTGACCCACGTTGCCGATTGCCGTACCTGTGTGCTGCACCCCGCCAGCACGACCCACCGGCAGCTGACCGACCAGCAGCTGGAGGAAGCGGGCGTCGGCGCTGACCTGATTCGCTTTTCTGTGGGTATTGAGGACAGCGAAGATATTATCGCCGATATTGCCCAGGCGCTATCGCAGGTATAAATGCACAGGAGGTAAGTTCTCATGGCATTGGTCGAAGTGAAAAATGTTTACAAGATCTATAACCCCGGCGAAAATGAGGTTCATGCCCTTGACGGCGTATCCCTGAGCATCAATCGCGGCGAATATGTTGCCATTATCGGTCAGTCCGGTTCCGGTAAATCCACCCTGATGAATATTCTCGGTCTGTTGGATGTGCCAACCAGAGGTGTTTATAAACTGGATGGTAAGAATGTCGCCGGGCTTTCCGATGACGAACTGTCTGATATTCGCAATAAAGAAATCGGTTTTATCTTTCAGGGGTATAACCTGATTCCCAGCCTGACAGCCAAGGCGAATGTGGAGCTTCCGCTGGTGTATCGCGGCATGCCCGCCGAACAGCGCGAACAGCTGTCCATTCCCGCCTTGCAGCGGGTGGGGCTCGGGCACCGGATTAACCATTTGCCGGCGCAGATGTCGGGCGGTCAGCAGCAGCGTGTGGCAATAGCCCGGGCGCTCGCCGCAAAACCGCCGATTATTCTTGCCGACGAGCCGACCGGCAATCTGGACTCCGGCTCGGGCAAAGAGGTTATGAACATGATACATGAGCTGCACGAAGAGGGCACAACGGTTATTTTGATTACCCATGATAACGAAATTGCCGCCAACGCGCCCCGCAATGTACGCATTCAGGACGGAAAAATTGTCGAGGATTTTACGCGCTGATTTTTTGCTCTTCCTGATTATAAACATAAAAAACCGGTCTTTCAGGTGTTTCTGAAAGACCGGTTCCGTTTTTTTATGGGGAATTACTTGTTGTCCTCGTCTTTTTTCTTTTTCTTTTTGCCGGCGCTGTTTAAGGCGTAGATACACAGAATCAATACGCCAATCACAACAAATACGCCAAGCATACCTTTGCCCATAATACCGGCGGCTTCGCCGAGCGAAGCAGGTTCGTCCAAATTATAGCCGCTGTCGGCGGATTGCAGCGTTTCAGCAGCTGCTGTGTTGTCTGCCGAAGCCAGAAGGTCAGAGGCCGTATATTCTGTGGTATAGTTTTCTTGCATGAAAAATCTCCTTTCTGTCAGCTCAAGCAAAGAAGTTCAAAATCATGCCGCCTGCGATAACGGACGCAACCTGTCCGGAAACATTGACGGCTACCGCGTGCATCAAAAGGAAGTTCTGGTTGTCCTCTTTTTGACCCATTTTATGAATCACACGGCTGGACATGGGGAAGGCGGAAATACCCGCTGCGCCGACCATCGGGTTAATCTTCTGCTTTAAGAACAGGTTCAGGAACTTGGCGAACAAAACGCCGCCTGCGGTGTCGAAGATAAAGGCGCAAAGACCAATCAGAATAACCAGAATGGTTTCCCATTTCAGGAAAGAGTCCGCACGCATCTGGTTCGCGACAGTCAGACCGAGCAGAATGGTAATCAGGTTCGCCAATACATTTTGCGCGGTATCGGAAAGGTTATCCAGAACGCCGCATTCGCGAATCAGATTGCCGAACATCAAAAAGCCAACCAGCGCAACGCTTGCGGGGGCAACCAGACCGGCAATAATGGTAACAAAAATCGGGAACAGGATTTTGGTGCGCTTGGTGACGCTCGCCTGGGAGTAAGGCATACGAATCAGGCGCTCTTTTCTGGTGGTCAGCAGCTTGATAACCGGCGGCTGAATCACGGGAACCAGCGCCATATACGAATAAGCGGCGACCATAATCGCGCCGGTATATGCGGAATTGAGCGTCTGGGATACGAAAATGGAGGTCGGACCATCCGCCGCGCCGATAACCGCAATGGAAGCGGCATCGCGGATGTCAAAGCCGGCTAATGTTGCGATAAAGAACGCAACGAAAATACCGAATTGGGAAGCCGCGCCGAAAATCATCAACTTCGGGTTTGAGAGCAGGGGACCGAAGTCAATCATTGCGCCGATACCGATAAATAAAATCAGCGGGAACAGCTCGTTGGCGATACCCATGTTAAACAAGACTTCAATAGCGCCCTCTTCGCCGATTGCGCCGGAATTGGGCAGGTTGACAAGAATCGTACCGAAGCCCATGGGCAGCAGCAGCGAGGGTTCCATCTCTTTTTTAATGGCTAAAATAATGAGTACGGCGCCGATGATCCACATGATCAGCTGCTTACCGCCGAGCACGGTGAACAGTTCGGTCACATTGCCGAAGATATCCATCAAAAAATCCACAAACATCCTTCTTTCTGCAAAAATCAGTAGATATGATAGCATAGACCGAAGAAAAAAACAAGGTATTTTTTAGAGGAATTTGACTGATTTTGAAACGGTTTTATAGGCATTCTGAGCAAAAGTCCGTTCGTCTTTTGGTGCCGATATGTTCACGCAAAAGCGGATATTTTGCCCGGCAGTGCATGTAAAAAACTGTCTGCGGCAGGCTTCGCCGCAGACAGTGATTTTCACACCTTGTTAAAAAACGAAATTTCCGTTGCGGAACACCGGAATAACCGTTCCATCCGGTTTGGTGCCGTCAATAGACATATCGGCGGTGCCAATCATAAAGTCCACATGGTTCACGCTCTTATTGCCGCCGTGCGCTGCCAGCTCCTCTTCTGTCATCTTCTCGCCGCCCCGGATGGTATTGGGGTAGCATTCTCCCAGCGCCAAATGGCAGGATGCGTTTTCGTCAAACAGAGTTTCGTAGAACAGAATCCCCAAATCGGAGATGGGCGAGCTTATGGGAATCAGCGCCACCTCGCCGAGCATTTTTGACCCGTCATCCGTATCCAGCAGCCGTTTGAGCACCGCTTCGCCGGTTTCGGCGCCGTAGGATACCACCTTTCCTTTTTGGAAGGTTAAATGAAACCGGTCGATAATGGCGCCCTGGTAGACCAGCGGCATGGCGGAATAGACAATGCCCTCGGTTTTGTCCTTGTGGGGCATGGTGAAAATTTCCTCTGTCGGCATATTCGGGAAATACCGAACGCCGTCCCGGTCGAACTCGCTTCCGCCGTACCAAATATGGTTTTCCGGCAAATACACCCATAAATCCGTCCCCAGAGAATTGGTGTAGTGCAACGAGTCAAAGGCATAGGCGTTTAATTTTTCGGCGCGTTCTTTCAAAACGCTGTCGTGCTGTTCCCAGTTTTCCTCCGCATCGCCGCCGCCGATGCGGACGGTAGTAAAAATATTGTCCCAAAGCGCCGCAATGGCTTTTTCGCCTTTTAAGGCCGGAAATATTTTTTCCGCCCATTTTTCGTTGGGGTAGGCAACGACCGTCCAGCGCACCCCGCCCTGATCCATAATGTCATAAAATTCCTTAAACGCTTTTTTTGACGCGATGGCGGCGGTCATGAGCTTATCGCTGTCCACGCCGGTGAAAATTTCCGGGTCGTCGGCAATAATGCTGATATTGCAGCAGCCCTGCCGCGCATACAGGTTGCGCCGTTCCGCCTGCCAAAAGGGGATATCGCCGATGACCTCCTTTGACGCCCAGGTATAGCGGATTTTGGAAAACTGTTCGTCATAGTAGTTCATAATAACATCCGCCGCGCCAAGCCGGTAGCAGTTTTCCGCTACCATGCGCCCAAAACCCGCCGCGCAGAGCGGACAGGAAATACAAACATATTTCCCTCTCGTTGCATTGACCCCATGGGTCGCCACCAGCTTTGCGTATGCGTTTATCTTTTTCTGAAAAGTCATTGTAGTACACCTCCCGTAAATTTTATCATAATAAGGTATTCTTTTCAATAAGACCTGGAAAAATGTATGGACTTCATCTGCAAAATGTGGTAAAATACCCTTTAGTAACTGTCGGGAGGTTGTTATGTTTCTACCGGATAATATTCGTGTGCTGCTGGATATGTTGAATGAGGCGGGGTTCCGCGCCTATGCGGTCGGCGGCTGCGTGCGGGACTCTGTTATGGGGCAGTCTGCCGATGATTATGATATTACCACCACGGCGCGCCCGGAGGAGATTAAACAGGTGTTTTCCGGCTACCGCACGATTGACATCGGCGAAAAGCACGGCACCATTGTGGTTATATCCGGTGGTTCTCCCATTGAAATTACTACGCATCGGATGGACGGTAATTATTCCGACAGCCGCCATCCGGACAGCGTTACTTTTACCGATTCGCTGCGGGAGGATTTGGCGCGGCGGGATTTTACCGTGAACGCCATTGCCTATTCCCAGGATGGCGGTGTTGTTGACCCGTTCGGCGGTATGGAAGATATTCAAAATAAAGTGATTCGCTGCGTCGGCGACCCGGTGCAGCGCTTCTCCGAGGATGCGCTGCGCATCATGCGGGCGTTGCGGTTTTCCTCGGTGCTGGATTTTACCATTGAGCCGAATACCGCGAAAGCAATTCTCGAGCAGAAAGCGAACTTGCAAAAAGTATCCGCCGAACGCCTGCAAAAAGAATTGATGAAGCTGCTGCGGGGCAAGAATGTACTTTCCGTGCTGCTTAAATACGGGGAGGTGCTTTTTGAGCTGTTCCCCTCGCTGGCGGCGGAATACCACCATCCCCAAAAAGGCAAAAAGCATGCCTATGATGTTTGGGAGCACACCTGCCATACCGTAGCTTCTATAGACCCGACCGATGACTATCTGCGCCTGACGATGCTGTTCCACGACATCGGTAAACCGGCGGTGGAAACCTTTTGCGAAAACGGTGACAGCGATTTTACCAATCACGCCGCCGTCGGTGCGCAAATGGCAGAAAAAGAGCTTCAGCGCTTAAAATTTCCGACCCGTACCATCGAAACCGTTACCTACCTGGTGTCGATTCACGACCGCGCCATTCCCGACAATAAACCGGCTTTGAAACGGTATTTGCGGGAAATGGGGGAGGAAAATTTTCTTCGTTTTTTGAAAATCCGCCGTGCGGATCGCGGCGCTTTGGCTGAAGGGTACCGTGATATTTCCGATTCCCTGAATCGTGCGCTTACGCTGCTGGAACAGATTAAAAATGAGAAAGAATGCTATACCTTATCTTCACTCGCCGTGAGCGGGGAAGAAATACAGTCTGTTTTTTCTGTCAGTGGCAAGGCTGTCGGGCAGCTTTTGGAAAA
>CASFEZ010000040.1 GCA_949293815.1 uncultured Eubacteriales bacterium
ATAGGAAAAGTTTTATATGCTTCGGAGGTGGCAAAATGGGATTTGGAATCAGCGGCGGTATTTTGTGGGCGCTGGATACGGTCATTCTGGGCATTGCTTTGACCTTAACGCCGTTTGTCTCATCGGAACAGGCAATTTTTTTGGCGCCCTTTGTCAGCACCTTTTTACATGATGCGTTTTCTTCTGTTTGGATGCTGCTGTATACCGGTGTTACCCGGCAATTTGCCAATGTTTGGCGCGCACTGAAGACACGCAGCGGAAAATTTATTATGCTTGGCGCGCTGCTTGGAGGTCCGGTGGGCATGTCGGGCTATGTTGCGGCGATTCATTTTATTGGTCCCGGCATGACAGCGGTCATTTCTTCGATGTATCCCGCTTTGGGCGCGCTGCTGTCCTATTTCTTTTTAAAAGAAAAAATGAAGCCGGCGCAAATCATCGGGCTGCTGCTCAGCATCGGTGGGGTGATTGCCATGGGGTATTCTTCTGCCGACAGTGAAATCAGTAATTTACCGTTGGGCTTTTTGTGTGCCGTTTTATGCTGTATCGGCTGGGCATCGGAGGCTGTCATCTGCGCTTACGGTATGAAAGACCCGTTTGTTGGCTCCAATCATGCGCTGCAAATCCGCCAGGTAACTTCCGCACTGGTTTACGGGCTGATTCTTCTGCCTGTTCTCGGCGGCTGGTCGTTCACCGCGTCTGTTTTTCCCACCGGAGCTGCCGGGCTGATTGCGCTGTCTGCGCTGTGCGGCACGGCTTCGTATTTGTGTTATTACCGAGCAATCTCCCAAATCGGCCCACCAAAAGCGATGGCGCTGAACATTACTTATTCGGCATGGTCGCTTGTTTTTTCACTGCTATTTTTACATACCCTGCCCGATGGCAAAAGCCTTCTCTGTGCTTTGGTAATTTTATGCGGCTCTTTTTTGGCGGTCATCGAAAAAAAGCCCGGCAAACAGGCGCAGCAAAATACGCCTTAAATATCAGAAAGAGGATTCGCATTTGCTTGCCGAATCCTTTTTTGCTTGTTGATAAAAAATTTTATTCTGTATCCGTGGGTTTTTTGCGTGTGCAGCGTATGATATAACGGAAGCACAAAAAGAGATGGGAGGGAAGGCTGTGCATCAGAATGATATCATTGAACTGCTGCAGCAACAGGATACGCGCGGTCTTACCGCCTTTTGTCAGCATTATACTCCTTTGCTGCGTTATATCGTTGCGCCGATTGTAGCAGATGCACAGGAGCGGGAGGCCTGTCTTTCCGAGGTAACCATGCGCATTTGGGAAAAAAGCGCGCAATATTCGCCAAAAAAGGGGAGTTGGACGGCATGGATTACGGCCATTGCCCGCAATACGGCGCTGAGTTATGCCCGAAAAGCCGCCCGATTGCCGGAATTGAGCGAGTTAACCGAACAGATTGCCTCGCCGGAGGCAACGCCGGAAGAAGCGCTGCTGCAAAAAGAGCGAGAGCAGGCAGTTATGCATGCGCTGGAACAGTTGTCAAAAAAGGAAAGAATTCTATTTTACCGAAAATATTACTATATGCAGCCGATTTCTCAAATCGCTGCCGAGCTGGAACTGACTGAGCGCAGCGTGGAAGGAAAACTGTACCGCCTGAAAAAGAAGCTGCGCGTTCTGCTGGGAGGTGTGTTTGATGTGTAAGCGGAACGAATCCTTTGCACAGGAACAGCAAATGGAACTGCTGATTGCCGATAGCTTGGCGCATATGAAGCCGGAGGAAGCCGCCGGAATGGTTACGCCATGGAACAAAGCCATGCGGCGCATTCTTGTCGGGTTGGCGCTGAGCACAATCAGTATCAATTTCTTTTTTCTGAATGATATTCTGCTGTTGATTGGTTTGCCGCTCAGCCTGTTCGGTTTTCGCACCCTGCGGCGGGAAAATCGCTGGTTCGCCGCCTGTTATGGCATTTCTATCGCGCGTATGGTCTATTTTGTTGTCATGCTGCTTTTAAACACAACCATCTATCAAATGGATTTTCATGAATCCTCCCTCGGCTATGCGCTTTCCCTTGTGCAAATTGCTTTGACTTTGCTGCAATTTATTTGTCTGCGGCAGAGCCTATGTGCCGTACAGAAAAAAGCGGGGCTGCCTTTGCGGGTTCGCGGCGCAACGGCGCTTGTGCTGTGGTATGCTGTATTGAGCCTGCTGGCTGTTTTACAGTTTGGCGGTTGGATTGCGGGCATCGGCAGTGCGATTTGTTTTATTTTTATTATACGCAGTATGTACCGCATATTTCGCGCGCTTGCTTTATCCGGGTATGTGCTGGAATCCGCAAAATTGAAAATACCCGATTGGCTGCTTGCTGTCCTCCTTGCGGCGGTACTGACAGTCGGCTGCACCTGCGGCTATTTATTTTTCAACAGCTACCCGATGCAATGGCAGCCGGTTGCGGAAAGCAGCCGGGAGAATACGCAGATTGCATCCATTAAGGAGCAGCTGACGCAGCTTGGTATGCCCGCCGCTGTTTTGGCGGATATGAGCGACGAAGATATTCTCCGCTGCCAAAATCCCATAGAAGTTCAGCTGATGGAATATAACTGGGATTTGGCAGCCAACACAGCGCATGGGGATGACGACAGGGAAGATGCACCATTCGAAAGACAGCTGCATATGACCAGCGCAGCTGTCAAGGTAAACACATCGCCGCAGGAATGGGTGGTTATTCACCATTTTATATGGCAAAAGGAGGTTTCCTTTACCGGAACAGAAGCGCTGCAGCTGTATCGCAGCCACAGCGGCTGGGCGGATGTGGGAGGATTATCCGGACGTGTGCTGTATGATAATAACGGAGAAACTTACGCGACTGCGTACTTTTTTCTGGGGGAGAAAACTTATAGTACCACTCCCTTGTCCGGCAGCACACAGGTTGATGAATTTGCCGCCTTTTCTTTCCCGAATGACGGGCAAAGACAGCGCGGGTACCTGTGTTATCAAATCAGGCAAACCCCAGAAGTAGAGGCTGCTATGATTGATTCCACGGTACATTATACCCACCAGAATAATCGGCGGCAGTTCCCGGTGCGAACGGCCATGCAGACTCGCAAATCGTTTGGCTGGGAAGATGCACATACCTTTACCGGCACCTATTCCGCCATACAGGTCCAGGCAGATGACAATGAGCGGGCAGTGCAATAAATGAAAAAGCGACCGAAGAAGCCTATCATTTCTTCGGTCGCTGTGTTTTGACAATATATATGCGGAACGAGATGCTACTTACACCGCTGCGGCTTTTTTACGGGATTTCTTTTCTTTTTCGCTGGCAGGTTTTTCGGGCAGCGGCTCTTCCGGGGTTGCGGCGTCCAGTTTCTTCAAATGCTTTGCCGTAACAATATTCAGAGCCAAATTGACAAGGAAAAGAACAATACCCACAAAGAGCGAAGCGCTGACGCTGCCGCCGAAGGCGGAAATGCCGATTTGCTCCATTTGTGAAAAAGCAACGGCAAAAACCGGAATGGCGGCCGCAAACAGCAGCGCGCTCAATGCGCAAAGGATATAGTTGGCAACATATTTATGTTTGATAGAGCCGATAATCAGAACAAAAAAGTTCAACACCGCCGACACAATGCCGATCGCAACCAGCAGAATGCCAACGAGGAACAAAAGATATGCGCCGCCAACGATTTCGCTTTGTATCAGGGTAAACAGTGCGCCGATATCGAACCCGTTGACAATGGCAAGAATGATATCCAAAAGGCTGGTCAGCCGATTTTCAAAAGAAGAGAAAGGGAGATTCATGGTCAGAGAAAACATGGGAATGACCAGAACAACCAGCGGAACAAAGGTAAAGACAAAACGGGTAATGGAGAGCTTTGTTCCCACCAGACCGGACTTCAGATATTTTGTCGTGCGCCGGAACTTGGCAAACGCCCATTCGGAACGCTTCGCGTCCTCCTCCAATCGCACCTCCCAGTCGTAATTGGGAATATTTACGCCGCATTTCGGGCATTCCGCCTTGACATTCCAAGGCTTTAAATGATAACCGCAGCCGGGGCAATTTGCCATAAAATCACCTTTCCAAAAAGATAAGAATGTAATTTCTCCATGATTAAAATATATTATACAAGAAAGCCGCCGCCGAATCAAGCATTTTAATTGAATGTTTATAAACTTTTTTTTCGATAAACTTTTACCGTTATTTCGGTTGACTTTGCGCGAATCCGTGATATAATTGCTTACAATGGGAAAAATTTGAGTTGGCTGAAATGGAGGTTTACAAGTGAATATACAAAAGCGAAAAGAATTCATACAGGCCGAATGTGATAAACTCCGTACGACAGTTTCCCTGAAAGGCGGAAGACTTTCCGTTCAAGATAAACTCGCTGCGTTTTTCGACGAGAATACATTCGTTGAAAGCGGCGCATTTGTCAGTGAAAACACATCGTTTTCCGGTGCGGCAGAGCGCGGCGCCGAAGGGGTCGTTACCGGTTACGGAGCGGTAAACGGTCGGCTTGTTTTTTGCTGCGTGCAGGACTATTCCCGCGACTGCGGTGCCTTGTCTTTGGCAGGTGCCGGTAAAATAGCGGCGGCGTATGAGGCTGCTGCCCGCAACGGCGCCCCGATTGTTACGGTTTACGACAGCGACGGCGCAAAACTGACCGACGGTGTGAACGCCGTGGCAGCATTCGGCAAGGTATTAAAAGCCGCCGCCGATGTAAAAGGCATTGTTCCGCAGATTGCCGTTGTTACCGGTGTTTGTTCCGGCGGCATGGCTGCTGTTGCCGAAAACGCCGATGTGGTTGTGATGGGCGGCAAGAACGCCCGGTTGAGCCTTTCGCCGGCTTCTGTGCTGAAAACGGCTGGCGCGGACGAAGATACTGCCGGCGGTGATTATGCAAAAAAAGCCGGATTGGCATCCCTTGCCTGTGAAACGGAAGAAGAGGCTTTTCAGCAGGTAAAAAATATTCTTGACTATCTGCCCTCCAATTGCGAGCAGGGCGAAGTGGGTGTCGCCACGGGCGATGATCCCAACAGAGCCGTTGCCGGGCTGGAGGATATGGTTTTATCTGAATCATACAGCGGTGCGCAGCTGGTTGCGCAGTTGGCTGACGACGGTAAGTTTATTGAACTTTCTGATTCCTTTGGCGAAGAATTTTCCGTTGGGTTCGCATCAATTGATGGGTTCGCCTGCGGTATTCTCGCCGGTAATCCGCAGCAGGGCAGTCAAATCACTTCTGCCGGCGCAAAAAAATGTGCGGATTTTATTCGTCTCTGCGATTCTTTTGCGCTGCCGGTTGTCACGCTTTGTGACTGTGACGGCTACAGCGCTGAAGATGAGGTAAAGCACCCGGAGCTGATGCGCAGCCTTGCCGAGCTTTCCATGGCATATGCACAAACGGAAAGCCCCATGATAACCGCCATTGTCGGTCGCCTGACCGGCTCTGCCTTTGGTGTGCTCGGTTCAAAAGCGGTGGGGGCGGATATGGTCTTTGCGCTGCCTACAGCTGTGATTTCCCCCATGAATGCCGAAGCTGCGGTCGAGTTTATGCTGAACGACAAACTGGCTGAGGGGCTTTCCAAGGAAGAGCTTCTCGAAAAGTGGGAAACTGAGATTTCTTCCCCGATTTATGCCGCAAAAGAGGGCTATGTGGATTATATCTGCCAGCCTCATGAATTGCGCGCCCGCCTGGCTGCCGCGCTGAACATGCTGGGCATGAAAGCGGCGTTTTAAGTCAGTTTGATTGCAGTAACGGAAAGGATGATTTTCTGATGTTTACCCTGGATAATCTCGGAACCGGCATACAAACGCTGATTCTGGGTATGCTGGTTGTCTTTTTGGCGCTTGCAATCATTTGGCTTGTTGTTGCGCTGGTAGGTATGGCATTTAAGAAAAAAGATGCGTCTGCCAAGGATGTGCCTGCTGCAACGCCTGCCGACGATGTGCCGATTGTGCTGGCGGACACCCAGATAACCGCTGCTTCCGATCGCGCCGGTGAGCTTGCCGCTGTGATTGCCGCCGCCATTTGTGCGTATGAAAATAAGCCCATCGGTTCGTTCCGAGTGGTCAGCTTTAAGAAAAGATAAAACTGAGAAAGGTTGTTTTGTTATGGCTAAAAATTATAGAATTACCGTAAACGGCGTTGTGTATGATGTTTGCGTGGAAGAAACCGGCGCTGCTCCTGCTGTACCCTATGCTGCGCCCGCGCCAGCCCCGGCACCTGCTCCGGCTCCTGTTGCTGCTGCACCTGCCGCGCCCGCTCCGGCTCCCGCTGCTGCCGCACCTGCTGCGCCCGCTCCGGCTCCTGCCGCTGCTCCCGCTGCGCCCGGCGCAGGCAGCCCCGTAAAAGCGCCAATGAACGGCACCATTCTCCGTGTCAATGTAAAAGTCGGCGATACAGTGAAAAAGAACGATGTACTTTGCATTTTGGAAGCAATGAAGATGGAAAACGAAATCTTTGCTCCCCAGGACGGAACCATTACCTCTGTTGTTGCCACGCAGGGTACTTCCGTCAATGCGGATGATGTTCTGGTAACCATTCAATAAGTTGGGAGGCGGCTTCTATGGCTGATATGCTTACTGCCTTTCAAGATTTTATTGCAACAACCGGCGTTTCGCAATGGCTGGATACGGGCGCTTCCACCGCCGTCAAAACGCTGATTATGATTGCCATTTCCTGTGTTTTGTTTTATTTGGGAATTGTTAAAAAATTTGAGCCTTTGCTTTTGATTCCCATTGCCTTCGGTATGTTTTTAACCAACCTGCCCGGCGCGAACATGATGCACCCGGAATTTTTCCTGGAAGGCGATTTTAATGTGCTCAATGTTTTTCTCAACGGCGGCTTGCTGGATTACCTGTATCTCGGCGTCAAGCTGGGCATTTATCCGTCGCTGATTTTCCTCGGCGTCGGTGCTATGACTGATTTCACGCCCCTGATTGCGAATCCGTCGACGCTCATGCTTGGCGCTGCGGCGCAGGGCGGTGTGTTCCTGGCGTTTTTAATGGCGCTGCTGCTTGGCTTTACACCGGAGCAGGCTTCCGCCATCGGCATTATTGGCGGTGCGGACGGTCCTACGGCGATACTGGTTACAAAGACTCTTGCGCCTGAACTGCTGGGCGCAATAGCCATCGCGGCGTACTCGTATATGGCGTTGATTCCGTTTATTCAGCCGCCGCTGATGAAGATGCTGACCACCAAAAAGGAGCGCTCGGTCAAAATGACCCAGCTGCGCAAGGTATCAAAAACAGAGCAGATTATGTTCCCCGTCATTGTTACCCTGATTGTGGTATTTATCGTTCCGGATGCGGCGCCCCTCATTGGGTTTTTGATGCTTGGCAACCTTTTGACGGTCTGCGGCGTGACCCAGCGTCTATCCAAAACCGCTCAGAACGGGCTGATGAATGCGGTAACTGTGTTTTTGGGTATTTCCGTTGGCGCAACAGCAAAGGCAGACACCTTTTTATCCGGCAATACCATTAAAATCATTGTGCTCGGTTTGCTGGCTTTCTGCTTTGCTACCATTTGCGGTATTTTAGGCGGAAAACTTATGTATATCCTTTCCAAAGGCAAAATTAACCCGTTGATCGGTTCTGCCGGTGTATCTGCCGTGCCGATGGCTGCGCGTGTATCGCAGGTTGTCGGGCAGAAAGAGGATTCGTCCAACTATCTTCTTATGCACGCTATGGGACCGAATGTTGCCGGTGTTATCGGTTCTGCGGTGGCGGCTGGCGTTCTGCTTTCGATGTTTAAATAATCTCTTCAACAGGAGGATGATAATATTATGGCTAAGCCCGTTAAAATAACCGAAACCGTGCTGCGTGACGCGCATCAGTCGCTGATTGCAACGCGCATGACAACCGAGGAGATGCTGCCCATTCTGGAGCAAATGGATAAAGTCGGCTATCATGCGCTGGAAGCCTGGGGCGGCGCGACCTTTGACAGCTGTCTGCGTTATCTGAATGAAGACCCCTGGGAGCGTCTGCGCACCATTCGGGCGCATGTAAAAAATACAAAGCTGCAAATGCTGTTCCGCGGTCAGAATATCCTTGGCTACCGGCATTATGCAGACGATGTAGTTGAATATTTTGTGCAGAAATCCATTGCTAACGGCATTGACATCATTCGTATTTTTGATGCGCTGAATGATACCAGAAACCTGAAAACGGCAATCAACGCAACCAAGAAAGAGGGCGGTCACGTACAGGCGGCGATTAGCTTTACACTTAGCCCGGTGCATACCAATGAAAAATTTGCCCAGCTGGCGAAAGAGCTGGAAGAAATGGGCGCGGATTCCATTTGCATTAAGGATATGTCCGGGTTGCTGACGCCTTATAATGCGTTCGATTTGGTAACGCTTTTGAAAAAAGCGGTTAAAATCCCGATTGAGCTGCATACGCACTATACCTCCGGCGTTGCTTCCATGACCTATTTAAAAGCGATCGAAGCCGGTGTTGATATTGTTGATACTGCGATTTCGCCTTTGGCGCTGGGGACTTCACAGCCCCCCACAGAGCCTCTTGTTGCCTCTTTACAGGGAACAGAGTACGATACCGGCTTAAAGCTGGAGGATTTGAACCCCGTTACCCAGCATTTTGAGAAACTGCGTGAAAAATATCTTGCCAGCGGTCAGCTTGACCCGAACCTTTTGAAGGTGGATATTAACACGCTTCTTTATCAGGTTCCCGGCGGCATGCTGTCAAATCTGGTTAAACAGCTGAAAGACGCAGGTAAGAGTGACAAGCTGATGGATGTGCTCGAAGAAGTTCCCCGTGTGCGTGAGGATGTCGGGTTCCCGCCGCTTGTTACGCCCAGCTCGCAAATCGTCGGTACGCAGGCGGTGTTCAATATTTTAACCGGCGAACGGTATAAAATGTGCAACAACCAGTTCAAGGCTCTGGTTCGCGGTGAATACGGCAAAACGCCGGTTCCCATCAGTGATTCATTCCGCAAAAAGATTATCGGCGACGAAGCGCCCATTACCTGCCGTCCGGCAGACCAGCTTGCGCCGGAGCTGGATAAACTGCGCAGTGAGATTGCCGAGTATATGGAGCAGGATGAAGATGTGCTTTCCTATGCGCTCTTTGACCATGTGGCAATTGACTTTTTCAAAAAAAGACGGGCTGCAAAGTATGGGTTGGATGCGGATAACGCCGATATTGACCGTAAAATTCACTCAGTATGAATAATAAATGTCTATTTTTTGTATGAACCCTTGCATTTTTGCGGAAGATGTTGTATACTAACTTTGTAAAACATTTAGGGAAGGAGTGAAAATCCAATGGTAGGTGTTATCGCTTGGTTCGCGAAGATGATTCTTAAAATCGCGAAAATCCTTTACAAACTTGGTCTGTTGAACGAAGACAGCATCTCTTCTATCATGGGCATGTTCGAATAAGTTTTTTCGACAAAAAAAGCGTCTGCTTTAGAGCAGACGCTTTTTCTGTATGCAATCAGGTCAGCGCATCAGTTTGCGAATCACAGCCTCGCAGTCTGCGGCATCCATAATCTTGGGAACGGGGTAGAGGGGGTTGCCCTCGTGCAGCGCCCGCTGTACTAAAGTGGGGATGTCCTCTTCTTTAATCTGCTCAAAGCTGTCGGGGATGTTCATATAGGTGTTCATTTCGCGAATGGCGGCAATAAACGCCAGTGCTTTGCCCTTGTCACTGGTATCCTCCGGCTGCAAATCGGCAGCATCCGCCAAATCCGCCAGGCGGTGGTATGCCGTCTCGCCGTAATAGTCCAAAACATAGGGTAAAATCACCGAGTTGGCAAGACCGTGCGGAATACCATAGAAGCCGCCGAGTGTATGCGCAATGGCGTGGACATAGCCGACATAGGCTCTGGTAAAGGCAATCCCCGCATAATGCGATGCCAGCAGCATTTTTTCGCGCGCCATTAAATCATCGCCATGGTCATAGGCTTTTTTTAGATAACGGAAAATCAGCTTGGTTGCTTCCAGCGCTTTTTCGGCAGTGTCTTTGGTGTTGCTCTGACCGATATAGGCTTCAACCGCATGGGTCAGAGCGTCCATACCGGTGGTGGAAGTAATATGTTTTGGTAAGCCGGTCGTCAGTTCCGGGTCGAGAATGGCGTATGCCGGCAGAAGGTGCGGGTCGTTAATCGGATATTTTTCGTGGGTTTCCGGATTGGAAACCACAGCAGCAAGCGTTGTTTCCGAACCGGTGCCGGCCGTGGTGGGAATGGCAATCATCGTCGGAATCTTTTTACCGACCTTCAAAAGACCGCCCATATCCGCTACGCTCTTTTTTGGGTTGACAATCCGCGCCGCCATTGCTTTTGCGCAATCCATCGGTGAGCCGCCGCCGAAAGCGATAATGCCTTTGCAGCCGTTGGCAAGGTACATTTCTCTGGCGTCTTCAATGTTATAAATCGTCGGGTTTGGCTGCACGCCGTCAAAAACACAGTATTTAATTTTTGCGTCATCCAAACTTTTCAGCATCGGGTCTAAAAGCCCCAGACCGCGCAGCCCCTTATCGGTAACGACGATAACATTATCAATTTGGTTCTGCCGCAGGATTTTTGCTGCTTTTTTTACACTGCCTGCGCCGCTGGTAATTTTTGGGAAATGCCAGGGAAGAACAAATTCCGCAACATACATCACCTTTTGATAGGCGCGGCAATACAGATGATACGGTTTCATAGAAGTACCTCCTTTTACTTTCGCAAACAGTTTACCATATTTTCCGGAAAAAGGAAACCCCTAATCCGTTTTTTATCGGAAACGTGCTGCTTTTTCCCTTGCAAAAGATGTAATCTTTGTATCATCGACAAATTTAGTACGAATTGATAAAAATTTATTGATTATTTATTGAATTTGTGATAGACTGATTACAATGTATTGTCGCGCAATTTTTGCGGGACAGGATAAACAATGTTCAGTGAGGTTTTTGCTATGAGTTATGATGTTGCCGTGATTGGCGCCGGTGTCATTGGCGCTATGACGGCAAGACTGCTTTCGTCCTATCGATTGAAAACAGTTCTTGTTGAAAAAACAAACGATGTGGCAATGGGTGCATCCAAGGCCAACAGCGCGATTGTACATGCCGGTTTTGACGCAATGCCGGGAACCATGAAAGCAAAGCTGAATGTGCAGGGCTGCGCAATGATGCCGACGGTGTGCAAAGAGCTGTCGGTGCCGTATAAAAACAATGGCTCTTTGGTTGTTGCTTTTTCCGATGAGGAAATGAGCACCATTCACGAGCTTTATGAACGCGGTCAGAAAAACGGCGTTCCGCAGTTGTCTGTTATTGACCGGGAGACACTGCGTGCGCTGGAGCCGAATATCAGCCCGGAAGCCAAGGGTGCGCTTTTGGCAAAATCCGCCGGTATTGTCTGCCCGTATGAGCTGACCATTGCCGCTACGGAAAACGCCGTGTCCAACGGGGTGGATTTCCGCCGCAACGCAGGCGTCACGAGCATTGAGGACAAAGACGGCGTTTTCACCTTAAAAACAACGGACGGCGATATTCAGGCGAAATATATCATTGACGCCGCCGGTTGTCATTCCGATGATATTGCGCGGATGCTTGGCGATGATTCCGTCTCTCTTGTGGTTCGCGCCGGGGAGTATTATGTGCTGGATCGCTCGGTAGGCGATACGGTTTCGCATACGATTTTCCAGTGTCCCACCGCCATGGGCAAAGGCATTCTGGTTACCCCCACGGTGGATGGAAACCTGTTGATTGGTCCCACCGCCAAAGACATTCCGGAAAAAGACAATGTGGCAACAACAGCGCAGGGGCTGGAAACCGTTCGTACCCTTGCCATGAAAAGTGTGCCCTGTGTTTCCGTGCGCAGCGCCATTACTTCTTTTACCGGTTTGCGTGCGCATCCGACAACGGATGACTTTATCATCGGTGCCAGCAAGGTAAATAACCGCCTGATTCTGGCTGCCGGCATCGAATCCCCCGGTCTCTCTTCCGCTCCGGCAGCTGCTGTAGCCATCGTGAATGCGTTGTTTGAGGCCATGGGCGGTGAGGCGGATAAGAACCCCGTTTATAACCCAATCCGCGAGGAACCTGTGCGTTTCCGCCATCTTTCTGACGAGGAAAGGGCAGCGCTGATAGCAAAGAATCCCGCATACGGTCGTATTATCTGCCGCTGCGAAACCATTACCGAAGGGGAGATTATCGACGCGATTCATGCCCCTGCCGGTGCACGGGATGTGGACGGCATCAAGCGCCGTACCAGAGCCGGAATGGGGCGCTGCCAGGGTGGCTTCTGCGGCTCAAAGGTCGTGGAAATTCTGGCGCGGGAGCTGAAGAAGCCGGAGAACGAGATTACCAAGTTCGGCGGTCATTCGAATATTCTTTTTGATAAAACAAAGTGAGGTTCTGACGATGATAAAATATGACCTTGCCGTTGTCGGCGGCGGTCCTGCCGGAATGGCAGCGGCGCTGGAGGCGCACAAATGCGGCGTAAATAAAATCATTATTTTGGAAAGGGCGGAAACCCTGGGCGGCATTTTGGAGCAGTGCATACACACCGGTTTCGGACTTCACTATTTCGGTGAAGAGCTTTCCGGACCGGAATATGCCGACCGTTTCATCGAACAGCTGAAAGATACCAATATCGATGTCAAAACCGACACGATGGTATTGGATATTTCCCAGAGCAATGTGGTAACGGCTGTCAATAAAACCGACGGGCTGTTGCAGATTGACGCAACTGCCGTGGTCCTTGCCATGGGCTGCCGGGAGCGCCCCCGTGGCGCACTCTCCATTGCCGGTACCCGCGCGTCCGGTATTATGACGGCCGGTACCGCGCAGAAATATGTCAACATAGACGGCTATATGCCCGGTAAGGAGATTGTCATTCTCGGCTCGGGCGATATCGGCTTAATTATGGCGCGCCGCATGACCTTAGAGGGCGCCCATGTCAAAATGGTCTGTGAATTGATGCCCTATTCCGGCGGTCTGACACGTAACATCGTACAATGTCTGGATGATTTCGGCATTCCGTTAAAACTGAGCACAACGGTGATCGAAACCCACGGCAAAGAACGCCTGGAGGGTGTAACGATTGCCAAAGTGGACGCGCACAATCAGCCAATCAAGGGCACTGAGGAGTATGTTCCCTGCGATACATTGATGCTCTCCGTGGGTCTGATTCCGGAAAATGAGCTGACCAAAGGGATTGGCATTGCCATGGATCCGGTGACCAACGGCGCTGTGGTTACCGAGATGCGCGAAACCGACCATCCCGGCGTGTTTGCCTGCGGCAATGTTTTGCAGGTGCACGACCTGGTGGACTATGTGACCATGGAAGCGCAAATTGCCGGACGCGGCGCTGCGGCCTATATTCAGGATAAAGCCGCTTTTGAAAATGCGGAATATATTTCCACCACCCCCGGCAATGGCGTGCGCTATATTGTGCCGCAAAAAATGAATATCCATAGCCGCGAGGATATCAAGCTGTATTTCCGGGTGAGCGCTGTTTATAAAAACGCAAAAGTGGTTCTGGAAGCGGACGGCAAAGTGATTTCTTCCAAAAAGAAAGTCAAACTCGCCCCCGGCGAAATGGAAAATGTAACGGTTCCCGCCGATGTCATCGCTTCCCTTGCCAAGGATAGTACCGTTTGTGTCAGAGTGGAGGAATGAGTATGAAAAAAAATCTTACCTGCGTGGCATGCCCCCTGGGGTGCAGCATTACGGTTGAATTGGACGATGGGGGCAATATTCTTTCCGTCACCGGCAATACCTGCAAACGGGGAGACGCCTACGCCCGCACCGAAATGACCAACCCGACCCGCTCGCTTACCTCGACCGTAAAGGTGTCCGGCGGCGCCCATCCGGTTGTCCCCGTAAAATCCGCCGCCCCCGTGCCGAAATCCATGCTGTTCGACTGCATGAAAGAAATCAACCAGGTAACCCTGCAAGCCCCGGTCAAAATCGGTCAGGTTGTGATTCAAAACATCCTCGGCACCGGTGTCGATATCGTAACCACCAACGGCTGCTGATTTTTCAACAGACGGCAGGCAACGGTGCGTTTACTTATAAGAAGCGCAAAGAGCCATTGCTCAAATGAGCAGTGGCTCTTTCTGTATTTCAGATATAATGACGCGGGCTGCGTATGCCGCTTGGTCGGCGGTAAGCTGTGCGTCCGCAAGGTACCTGTTTCGTGGTTGGTGCGTCGCAAACAGAATGATTATCTTATTGCGAAAAAATATGTTTCACGGGTTCTATCACGCGCTGTGCGTCAGACTTGAATGTACAGGTGTATTCCTGTATGTAATCAATATGTATTCCTGACACGATTATGGTACGAAGAGACGGCTTTGAGCGCATGATTTTTGCCGAAAAAGCAGCTATGCCTGCACGGCTTGTGCCTCTTCCTCTTCTTCCAGCTTCAGCTTTTTATATTTTTCCCTGGTAGCAAGACCGCCCCGTATGTGCCGCTGTTCTTTGTTAATATCCAAAATTTCCCGCACCTGACGATACAATCCGGCGTTTATTTTCTTTAATCTTTGCGAAACATCCATATGTACGGTTGATTTGCTGATGCCGAAAGCCGCAGCCGCTGCCCGGACGGTAGCTTTGTTATTTACAATGTACTCACCAAGCAGGATCGCCCTTTTGTCATAATACTCCATGCCATTCTCATCTCCTTGTCAGTTCATTTCAATATATGAGATGACAGCGGCAAACATGAGTTTCTTTTTTCCGGTATAATTATTGGCAAATTGTAAATTTTATGCCTGTTTTTGGCGGAAAGTGAGCGGAATGGTTGAAATTTGGTTGTACGGGTGATAAAATAGATGCGTATGCATGAATGAGAAACAGAATAAATAGATTGGACTGAAACATATGAAACAAAGTCTTTTTCGCGCGGATATGACGCCGCGCTGTGAATATTGCGAAAATGGAAAGCGCCTGCCGACGGAAACCGAAGTTCTTTGCCGGGAAAAGGGAATTGTTGAACTGGGATATTCCTGTAAAAAATTTATTTATGACCCGCTGAAGCGACAGCCCGGTCAGGGGGGCATAGAAAACGATTTTACTGCGGCGGATTTTCAGCTGTAACGGAGGGGTAAGATGAAACAGAGAATCATAACCGGCTGTGTCATTGCCGTTTTTTTTGTACTGATGATGCTGTCGCTGCATACGCCGATTTTTGCCATGCTGCTTGCTCTGCTGTCTGTTGTTGCCGTATATGAGATTCACAGGGCAGCCCAGATAAAAAATGTACCCATTACCGTGTTGTCGCTGATTGTCGCCGCGCTGACGCCGATTACCTATATCGGCTATGACAGCAGCGGCGCTGTCGGCGATTTTCTGTTGTTTTTCCGGGAAAACAGCTCTGTTTGCCTGATTTTTTATATTCTTGCGGTGCTCATTCTGATGCTTGCGCAATATCAAAAGACCCGCTTTGAGCACGCTGCTATTTCGATTTTTTCGTCCATTGCGGTTTCCTATTCGTTCTCATCTCTGCTTTTTTTGCGGGATATCGCCGATTTGCCGGAATACAGCCAGAAATCGGAGGGTGTTTTCTTTATTCTGTTTTCTTTTACCTGCTCCTGGTTTACCGATATATTTGCCTATTTTACCGGTCGCGCATTCGGCAAACACAAGCTTTGCCCGACTATCAGCCCGAAAAAGACCGTAGAAGGCGCAATCGGCGGCATCGTGATTACCATGGTTTTCAATTTGCTCCTGCTTTTGGTATTTAACCGCTTTTTCTTCGAGCAGGCGGCGATTCCCTATTGGCTGATTGCCGTTTCCTCGGTGCTTTTGTCTATTATCAGCATGTTCGGCGATTTGTCGGCTTCTACTATCAAACGAAATTACGGTATAAAGGATTTCGGAAAGATCCTGCCCGGGCACGGCGGCATTATGGACAGATTTGACAGCTGTCTTTTTGTATGGCCCTGCCTTTACGGTATTTTGAAATTGTTCAGTTTGATTTCGGAGAGGATATAAATGAAAACCATCGGGATTCTCGGTTCCACCGGTTCTATCGGAACACAGTCGCTGGATGTTGCCCAAAAACAGGGGTATACGGTCAGTGTATTAACTGCCGGCAGCAATGATTCTTTGCTGGAAGAACAGATTCGCCGTTTTCACCCGAAAAAAGCGGCGCTCCTGGATGAAGAAAAAGCAAAAGAGCTGCGTGTGCGCGTTGCCGATACCAATACCGTTGTCCTCGGCGGCGAAGAAGGCATATGTGAATGCGCAGCCGACCGGGATGCGGATGTGGTAATTAACGCCATTGTGGGTCTTGCCGGGCTGCGCCCAACGCTTGCTGTTTTGCAGGCGGGAAAGGACTTGGCGCTTGCCAATAAAGAATCGTTGGTGGCGGGCGGATATCTGGTAAAAGAGGCGGCTGCACAGCATCATGCCGCTATTCTTCCCGTTGACAGTGAGCATTCCGCTATTTTTCAGTGTTTACAGGGAAAACCCGCCAACGCGGCGCTGAAAAAAATCATTCTAACCGCTTCCGGTGGTCCTTTTTTTGGAAAGAAAAAAGAGGAACTGCGCCATGTAACCGTACAGCAGGCGCTTAAACATCCCAACTGGAGCATGGGCGCAAAAATTACCGTAGACAGCGCCACCATGTTCAACAAGGGGCTTGAGCTGATAGAGGCAGTCCGGCTGTTTGAGGTTGCGCCGGAACAGGTGGATATTGTCGTTCATCGTGAAAGCATTGTGCATTCGCTGGTGATGTATGACGATAATTCCGTGATTGCTCAGCTTGGGCTGCCGGATATGCGCATTCCGATTCAATATGCGCTGACTTATCCCGCGCGCTATCCGTCGCCGGTCGGCGAACTGGATTTGGCTGCCTGTGCAAGCCTGTCCTTTGCCGGTCCGGACGAGGAAACATTCCCATGTATTGGGCTTTGCCGCCATGCGGTCAAGGCGGGCGGTCTGTATCCCGCAGCCGTCAATTCTGCCAATGAAGAGGCGAACTTGCTATTCAGGCAGGGAAAAATCGGTTTTCTGGAAATTCCGGAGCGTATTCAACGGGCGGCAGCAAACCTGCGGAATTACGAGCGTTTTTCTCTGGATGATATTTACGCTGTTGATGAGCAGATGCGCCAGGCGGTTCGTGCCGCAGGGCAGTGATAGGTTTTCTGAACTGCGAATAGAATCAAACGGAACGCTTAAACTAACTCTGAATAGGAAAATTATCCAACAGAAAGGAATTGATGTTGTTGCTGGCAATCAGTATCGGCGCGATTTGGAATGCGGTTTGGCCGATTTTATTTGCAATTATCTTTTTCGGCTTTATTATCTTTATACATGAATTGGGACATTTTGTAACAGCAAAGCTCAATCATGTTACGGTGCATGAGTTCTCTATCGGCATGGGACCGGTTTTGTTTAAGCGTCGTAAAGGGATAACCCAATATTCCCTGCGCCTTTTGCCCATCGGCGGTTATGTGCAGATGGAGGGCGAAGATGAGTCCTCCGAAGACAGCGGCGCATTTTGCAATAAAAAGGTATGGCAGCGCATGGTCATTGTTGCGGCGGGCGGTATTATGAATATTTTATTTGGCTTAATTCTCTGCGGCGTGTTGACCTGTACGGAAGATTTAATCGGAACTAGAACCATCGCTCGTTTTTATGACTCTGCCGTCAGCTGCGACTACGGCTTACAGGCAGAAGATACCATTATTGAAGTCAACGGTATGCACATTTTTAACGCCACGGATCTCAGCTATGCGATGGTGCGCGATGAGGATGCGGTTTATGATTTTACCGTACTGCGCGACGGCGAAAAGATTACGCTGGAAAATGTGCAGTTTGCTACCCAGGAGATTGAAGGAACCCAGACCGTTATTTTTGACTTTGTTTTGTATGGTGTCGAAAAAACGCCATGGCTCGTTATTAAAAATGCCTTTTTGGATACTGCTTCAACCGCGCGTATTGTCTGGCTGACGCTGTTTGATATGGTCACCGGAAGGTACGGCATTACCGATTTGTCCGGTCCGATTGGTACGATTTCTGTTATTGCTGATGTGGCATCGGAAGCGGTTGCCGGAGAAAAAATTTCGCAGATTGTCAATATTATGGCGTTTATAACCATCAATATCGGCGTATTCAATTTAATTCCCATTCCCGCATTGGATGGCGGTCGGCTGTTCTTTTTGCTTGTGGAAGGAATTGCCCGTAGACCAATTTTGCCGAAATATGAAAAATATATTCATGCCGCCGGTATGATTCTGCTGCTGGGGCTGGTGGCTGTGATATCCATAAAAGATATTGTTTATCTGTTCAAGTAAACGGAGGGAATTTCTGTGAAAAGACGCGCTGCAAAAGAAGTCCGCGTGGGGAATCTGACTTTAGGCGGCAATCATCCCATTGTTGTGCAATCGATGCTGAATGTCCCATCTGCGGATGTGGAAGGGTGTGTCAAACAGGCAAAAGAGTTGCAGGCGGCAGGCTGTGAAATGATTCGCGTTGCCGTTCCAGATATGAATTGCGTAAAAACCGTTGCCGCTCTGAAAGAAGCGGTTACCGTGCCCATTGTGGCGGATATTCATTTTGACTATAAACTGGCGTTGGAAAGCGCGGCGGCGGGTGTAGATAAAATACGAATCAATCCCGGCAATATCGGCGGGGAAGACCGCGTAAAAAAGGTGGCGCAGTGCTGCGCGCAAAAGGGGATTCCCATTCGTATCGGCGTCAATTCCGGTTCTTTGGAAAAGGATATTTTGGCAAAATACGGCGCGCCGACCCCCGAAGCTATGGTGGAAAGCGCACTTTATCACTGTTCATTGCTGGAAAAATTTGACTTTGACCAGATTGTTTTGTCGCTGAAG
>CASFEZ010000041.1 GCA_949293815.1 uncultured Eubacteriales bacterium
AGCGCGGCGGCTTCCACCGCCTGATGAAAAGCAGCGTCGCATGACTTAATATAAGCAGAAGCGGATGATTGCAGCTGCGCGCGAATCGAAGCCAATTCATAATAGAGCGGCATTGCCGTCTTCTCCTCTCAAACAGACCCCTTTTGAAAACGCTCCGGATGTTCGTAAAACGCAAAGATTTTATCCTTGCGAGCCAAAATCTCGGCGAATCTGTCTATATATTCATATGGATACTTAAAGTTAAATATTCTCTCGATATTGTTTACGCCGTCCTGCTTTAATTTGGTTACGGCTCCCCCGCCGCAGGACAAAACGGTATGAATTTCTTCCATCATAAAAACATTATACAGGCACTCACTGCCACGCTGCGCCCAGCCGACATTTTCCAAGTTACCGACACAGCGGCTCTGGCGATACATATAATACGGCTCGTAAGCAAAGGCGGGCAATTGCTTTTGCGCATAGGCAAGCATGGCGGCGGTATCGCTCTCTGCCGTATAGCCCTCATGGTAAACCAGAGAGGAAGAGCGCTTCAGCGCCAGGGTATGCACAGTAATATTCGACGGTGATAGGGCAATCGCGCGGTCAAGACTTTGGGCAAACCCGTCCGGTGTATCCCCAGGCAGACCGGCGATTAAATCCATATTGATTTGCTCAAAACCGGCTTTTTGCGCCAATTCATAGGCATGAAGCGTGTCCGCGCTGGTATGGTTACGCCCAATCAGCCGCAGCACAGAATCATGAAAAGACTGCGGATTGATGCTGATACGGCCGACGCCGTTTTGGCGGAGCACCTGTAGCTTTTCGACATCTACCGTATCGGGTCGCCCGGCCTCCACGGTAAATTCCAGGCAATTCGATAAATCAAAGGATTCACGCACCGTGGTCAGCACCTGATGCATCTGGTCGGCGCTCAAGGTAGTCGGCGTGCCACCGCCCATATAGATGGATTTTAATTTCAAGCCCAGCGCGGCGGCAATACGAGCCGTACATTTGATTTCTTCGCACAACAACGCAGTATAGTCCGGCAGCAGCTTTTTTGCTTTTTCAATGGAGTGGGAAACAAAGGAGCAATAGCTGCACCGGGTCGGGCAAAAGGGAATCGAAAGATACAGGGAAAAGCAGCCATCCGAAGAAAGGGCGGCAATCTGATCCTGTTTTTCGGACACACGCGCCGCAAGCGCCGTTTTTTCTTCGGATACGCGCAAGGTATGCCGAAAACAGCTCTGAGCCGCTTCTTCGCCCAGCGTATGGCGCAGCGTTCCCATCAGTTTAGCGGGGCGAACACCGGTCAAAAGCCCCCAGGCGGGCGTGTAACCGGTAAAATCACAAAGCACCTCAAACAGCAGCGTACAGAGCGCCAGCTCAGCATCGGCACCATCGGTCACATCGCCTACTGTATGACGGGTCAGCGTTTTTTGCCGGATATGCACCGAAACAAAATACCGCTGCCAGCAGCCCTCACGGGTAATCAGCGCTTCAACGCCGTCCGATTGTTCAGCGTCCGTGGCATGGTGCAGTTCTATTTTTTCGTGGGGATAAAACACCCGCAAGAGATTTTCGGTTTCATAGTGAAAGTCATGATTGACTGTTAAGATAAGCATTTTTCTTCCTTATATACCGGTTGTGCTGCCGCTCCGCCTCCATTGTTGTGGCGCGGTTATGCCCCGGATAGATGATATAGTCGCCGGGCAAAGCCTGCAAACGATCCACAGAGCGAATCAAATCCGCCATGCTGCCGCCCGGAAAATCGGTTCTGCCAACGGTACGGCAAAACAGCGTATCGCCGGTGAACAGAATATTGCCCGCAAGATAGCAAACTCCGCCGGGCGTGTGACCGGGGGTTTCCATGACCTGAAGCCCATCGGCAAAATCCGCAAGCACATCCCCATCGTGCAATAGCCGGTCGGCGATGATGGGGGTTTGCCGGTAGCCGGAGTTGATTCTGGCCAGGCTCAACACAGGGTCTGATAACATCGGCGCATCCTTTTCGCCAATGCAAACAGCAGCGCCTGTGCGTTTTTTCAGCTCGGCAACACCCATTATATGGTCAAAATGACCGTGTGTCAATATAATATACCGAACATTACGGTCTGCAACCGCCTGAAACAGCTCCGGCGCGGGCGCGCCCGGGTCAATGACGGCGGTTACACCCTGCGCATCGGTTACAATATAACAGTTGGCGCTGAAATCGCCCAGTACTAAAGTTTGAATTTGCATATTTATTTCCTCTTTTAGACTTTCCATCGGTCAGTATCCAGCAAAATGGTTACCGGTCCATCGTTTAATAATGCCACCTGCATATGCGCGCCGAAGACTCCTTTTTCTACAACCGCAACGCCGTTTTCCCGCAGGGCAGCCATATACCGCTCATAGAGCCGCTGCGCCTCCGGCGGTGCGGCAGCGTCCGAAAAAGAGGGACGGTTACCTTTCTTGCAGTCGGCGCACAGGGTAAATTGAGATACCACCAGCGCATCGCCGCCAATATCCAACAGCGACAAATTCATTTTGTCGTCCGCGTCGGTAAATATACGCAGCCTTGCGGTTTTAGCGGCCAGCAGCTCGGCGGCTGCGTCCGTATCGCCGTCCCGAACACCCAAAAGCACCAAAAACCCTTTTTGAATTTGACCGGTTACCGCTCCATCAACCGTAACCGAAGCGCGGGCAACCCGCTGAATCAATGCGCGCATCGTTGTTCCTCTTTCCTGCCGGCAGATGCTGCCAAGTTAATTTCTGGTAATTTTTTCAACGCCGTTGATTTTGTTCAGCCGCGCAAGCACGCTTTTTAAATGTTCAATCGAGCTTACGGACAGGGTGAGAACAATCCCCGTAACCTCGTGCTTGCTCTTATCACTGATGGTGTAAACATTGAGAATCATAACATGCATGTTGGCAAGCACCGTGGTAATATCCGCCATCAGCCCGTAGCGGTCAATACAGGCGATATGCACTGTGGCACAGAAATTTTCCTTAATATCCGCATCCCAATAGGCGTTCAGCCAGCGCTCCGGCTCGGCGCAATGGGCGATATCTTTCGGCACATTGGTGCAATCACGCTTATGAACGGAAACGCCGTGCCCCCGGGTGATAAAGCCTATAATTTTATCGCCGGGAATGGGATTACAGCATTTTGCCACCTTGACCAGGCAGTTATCGATGCCCTCTATAACAATACCCTCGCTGCTGCGCTTGGTTTGTTTCGATGTGGGTTTCAGCTCCGGAAGCGGCTCCTCGGTTTTGGCAAGCTTATTATATTCATCGCGGATATGTGGCATAATGCGGCTAATGACCAGCCCGCCGTAACCGATGGAGGCGTAGAAATCATCTGCATCCTTGCAGTGGTACCGCGCCGCCAAGTCGGCAATAAATTGCTGATACGCCTCATCGGACAGGCGGATATTGCTGCGCTTCAGTTCCCGCTCCAGCTCAGCCTTGCCCTCTACAATGTTTTCTTCGCGCCGCTCCTTTTTGAACCACATGCGGATTTTATTGCGCGCTTCACCGGTTTTTACAATATTCAGCCAGTCCCGGCTGGGTCCCTTGCCCTGCTGGGAGGAGGTCAGGATTTCAACGATTTCCCCGTTTTTCAACTGATAGTCAATCGGTACGATCCTGCCGTCCACTTTTGCGCCGGTCATGCGGTTGCCGACGGCTGAGTGAATGGCATAGGCAAAATCAATCACTGTGGACCCCTGAGGCAGACAAATCACATCGCCTTTCGGCGTTAAGGTGTAGATTTCATCCGGCACCAAATCATTTTTAATAGCGGCAACAATGTCGGTAACATCCTCGGCTGAATTCTGCGTTTCCAATAGCTGCCGGATCCACGCCATGCGCATTTCCGGCTTCTCCTTGCCGGAATCCATGCCCAGTTTGTATTTCCAGTGCGCCGCGATACCGTATTCCGCCGTCCGGTGCATTTCCCAGGTGCGAATCTGCACCTCAAAGGGCAGCCCCTCCCGGCTGAGCAGGGTGGTATGCAGGGACTGGTACATATTCGGCTTTGGTGTTGAAATATAGTCCTTAAAACGACCGGGAATCGGGCGGAACATATCATGGATAATACCCAGACAGTTATAGCAGTCCGTCACGGTGTCCACAATAATACGGACGGCATAAATATCATAAATTTGGTCAAAGTTTTTATTTTGTATATACATTTTACGGTAAATGCCGTTGACGCTTTTTATGCGTCCTTCAATTTCGGCATCGCCGCAAATGGGAAGAATCCGTTTGCGGATGCGGCTTTTGATATCCTCCAAAAATTCATTGCGTGTTGTACTCTGCGCTGCCAGCTGGTCGCTGATTTCCTTATATGCAACCGGATCTAAAAACATAATGGCCCGATCCTCCAGCTCCTCTTTCACCGCGCGTATACCGAGCCGGTGGGCAATGGGGGCGTATATTTCCAGGGTTTCGCGGGCAATTTCTCGTCGGCGCGGCTCGGGGACATATTGCAGTGTGCGCATATTATGCAGCCGATCTGCCAATTTGACCAAGATAACGCGAATATCCTGCGACATTGCCAAAAGCATTTTGCGCAGGTTTTCCGCCTGCTGCTCTTCGCGGGTAGAAAGCGGAATTTTGCCAATCTTGGTTACGCCGTCCACCAGATTCGCTACGACATCGCCAAACTGCTCGCGGATTTCATCCAGTGTTACCGGTGTATCCTCTACCACATCGTGCAAAAGCGCCGTCTCCAGGGAAGGCGGATCCATGCCCAAATCAAATAGAATTTTGGCAACTGCCAGCGGATGTATAATGTACGGTTCACCGGACTTCCGTTTTTGTTCATGATGCGCTTCTTCAGCAAGAACATAAGCTCTGTCAATCTGCGCAACATTCTCCGATGAAAAAGAGGCAACCAACGTTTTGCGAAAATCCTCATAGCTTATATTTTGTATATCAGCAACCATACAACAACACCCCTTCTATCTTCGTTCGTCCGGCTGTTTTATTCGCTGTAACCAAGTGCGGACAGCCATGGTGATGTTTTCAAATCCACCTTTTCCGCGTCCTGTATAATCTGCCAGCCGCCGTCAACCGCACGGATCAGACCGCAATCTGCCAAAGCGTGCAAGGCGACCAGCAAGCGGCAGAAATCACCATCCGCTGCGCCGATACGCTTCAGCAGAACCTCCTCGGAAAGGCTATCCTCACCATGGCGCTTGATATATCGGTAAACCGTTTCAATAAAAGCGCGTGGCGGCAGTGCCGCTGCCCGCTGCGGCTCCGTGAGCGGGAACCCCGCCAGCAAAAGACGAAAGTTCTGATAGGATTCAAAAAGCGCGTCGTCGTCTGTTCCGGCAAACCGAATCGATTTTACCTGTACCGAGGGGCGAACCACGCCGTTATATTCATTCTTTTCCACCACAGCAGCTACATCCACCAAATCGCCGGCAGCAAAAGGAAATTCTTTTTCCGTCACGCCAAAATAGACAGCCGTCAGCTCCGTATTTTGCCGTATCAGCCGCAGCCGCAAATGCTTACCGCCTCCGATGGGGATGATTTCCAGCAGCTTCATCGAACAAAAAGCAAATACCGGTCTTGGGTTCCCCGCGCCGAACGGCTCCAGATTTTCCAGCGAATGCAGAAGCGGCAGGGATACACCTGCCGGGTTCAATTTGCAAAAAATCGATAACCGGGGGGCGGAAGGCATATGCTGCTTTGCATAGTCGTTTATTTTTTCCCGGAATTGCGGGATCTGGTCAGCCTGAATCCCCAAACCCGCTGCTGAGGTGTGACCGCCGAAATGCGTAAGAACCGCTTCACAGGCGCACAGCGCGTCATAGATAGAAAAATCTTCGATGCCGCGGCATGAGCCTTTGGCGGAACCGTCAGGCAACCGGGTAATCACCACAGCAGGCTTACCGTATTTTTCAACCAGACGGGATGCGGCAATGCCCAGCACACCCTCGTGCCAGCCCTCACCGTCGGCAACCAGCACCGGCGCACGCAAATAAGCCGGATACAAAAGCAGCTGCTGTTCAATGGCTTCGCCAATCACGCGTTCTGCCTGATGGCGCTCTTCATTATATCGCTCCAATGTAGCAGCATAATAGGAGGCGGTTTCTGCCGTTTCACTCAAAAGCAGGCGCAGCGCCGTTTCCGCGCTGCCCATCCGTCCGGCGGCGTTGATGCGAGGGGCAATGCCGAATGCCACATGACCTGCCGTTAAAGTTTTTTCCACAAGTCCTGCCGTTTGCAGCAGTGCCTGAAGCCCCGGCAGCGGCGATTGGTTCATCTGCTCCAGCCCCGCTATAACAATACGGCGGTTATCACCGACAAGGGGCATAATATCCGCAATGGTGCCAATAGCGGCAAATTGAGCGTACTCGGCAAGCAAATCGTCCCGCCAGCCACCCTCCAGCGCCGCAACAAGCGCCAACGCGACCCCCACACCTGCCAGCATATGAAGTCCGGAGGTATCGTCCGCGCGGTGCGGATCAACCACAGCTGCCGCCTCGGGCAATGTATCCGCAGGCTTATGGTGATCGGTGATAACCAGCTTCAGCCCCAGCTGCATGGCGCGTTCTGCTGCATCCACGGCGGTAATGCCGGTATCAACGCTAATCACCAAATCAGCGCCGTTTGCGGCGATTTTTTCCAGCGCAGCAATGTGCAAACCGTATCCCTCATTCATACGGGAGGGAATATAATAGGTCACATCCGCACCCATCGCGTCCAGATAGGAATATAAAAGCGCAGTTGCGGATACACCATCGGCATCATAATCGCCATAAATGCAAATGCGTCCGCCCTCTTCCATGACATGCTGAATCATCGACACGGCGCGATCCATATCTTTCAGCAAAAGCGGATCTGTCAACGGACGCTCGCGATTTAAAAAATCCAGCACCGCTTCCGGCGCACTCATGCCGCCTGCGCTCAATAACAACGCAGTCAGCGCGTCAATGCCACAATCTTCGGAAAGCGCGGCTACGCGCTCTTTGTCATAACTGCAAAAAAACCATTTTTTCCGCATAACCGCTCTCCTTTCGTTGTACGCTTTTGCTTGCAAAATATCCCAATTCTGCTTATATCTATAAACAAATATTATACCGGTCGCAGGCGGATAATTCAATAATCTTTGTGAAAAAACAGACAAAAAAGAAAAAATTTTTTACCTGCGTCACAAGTTCACAAAATTTCGGCACACAATCGGTAAGAGAAAGGACAGAACCCATTTTGCGCAGATTCTGTCCCTTCTCTATATGCATTACCATTACGGCTCCAGTTCTTCCAATATGCTGAGCCAGAGATTCGCTGTAGCGTCGCTGGGCATCCGCCAATCCCCGCGCGGAGAAAGCGCAACGCTGCCGACCTTTACCCCGTCCGGCAAACAGCTGCGTTTGAACTGCTGGGAGAAAAAGCGGCGGTAAAACACTTTTTCCCATTTCAAAATGGTTTCCGGCGAAAAGTCGTCACAAAACGCCCGTTTGGCCAAACGGTAAATCTTATCGGGCGCAAAACCAAAGCGCAGCATGTAGTATAAAAAGAAATCATGCAGCGCATAAGGACCAATCAATTCCTCGGTCTGCTGGGCGATGTTGCCGTGTTCGTCCGGCGGCAGCAGCTCAGGGCTGATGGGTGTTGCCAAAATATCCTTCAGCACGTCATTTGCCTCGGGGAACATATTGTTTTCCATGACGCTTTCAATCATCCAGCGAATTAAGGTTTTCGGAATGCTTGCGTTGACACCGTACATGCTCATATGATCCGCGTTATAGGTGCACCAGCCCAGCGCCAGTTCGCTCAAATCCCCGGTGCCGACCACAAACCCGCCTATTTTGCAGGCATAATCCATCAAAACCTGGGTGCGTTCCCGCGCCTGGACGTTTTCATAGGTCACATCAAATTGGTCGTTGGGGTGGCCAATGTCACGACAGTGGAGGGTGCAGGCCTCTTTGATATCCACTTCCAAAGCGGTGACACCGAGCTTTTCCATCAGAACAACGGCATTATTATGGGTTCTGTTTGTCGTGCCAAAACACGGCAGGGTCATACCGGTAATGTCCGAAAGCGGCTTGCCGGCTTTTTTCATAACAAAGGCACAAACCAGCAGCGCCAATGTGGAGTCCAGACCGCCGGACACCCCGATAACAGGACGGTAGCCTACCACCTCACAGCGGCGCAACAGCCCCATGGACTGCATTTCAAAAATAGACAGACATCTCTGCATGCGGTCATTTTTAGTATTAGGGACAAAAGGCAGCTTTTGCAGCGGATACAGCGCGCCGTCAGAAGTCGCGGCTGCGTTGGTAACAGCAATATTGTGAAATTCCTTGGCATGGATTTCGCCTGCCTTGGCAAAAGTTTTCATTGTAAGCCTGTCCGCACGGATTTTTCCCACATCGATATCGGCAAGTTTGTAAAAATCGTCGGCAATTCCCTCGGTATTCTCCGCAAGGCAAACGCCGTTTTCATATACACCGGCATAACCGCTGAAAATCAAATCGGTGCTGGACTCCCCCCAGCCGGCGGAAGCATAACAATACGCGCAAAGGCAGGCCGCCGACTGGTGCCGCAAAAGCGATGCGCGATAGGCACGTTTGCCGATGGTTTCGTTACTGGCGGATAAATTCAAGATCACCTCTGCCCCGCTGATTGCCTGTAGCGTGGATGGCGGAACCGGCGCCCACAAATCCTCGCACAGCTCCACCCCAAAGGTAACCCCGAAAGCATGGAACAACAGGTCGCTGCCGACAGGAATGGAATAGACCGGCGTAGGAGCAAACTGCTCCGAGGTAACCGTTTGCACCCAGCATTCTGCGGCAGACGAAAACCAGCGCTGCTCATAAAACTCTCTGTAGTTGGGAATATAGGTTTTCGGCACAATGCCACGGATTTTTCCGCCGTACAGCAGCACCGCGCAGTTATAAAGCTGCCCGCCCAATACCACCGGTGCGCCAACAGCAAAAAACGCAGGTATTTCTTCAGAAAAACGGGCAAGCTCACCTATGGCATGCGCCGATGCCTGAAGCAGCGCCTTCTGAAAAAACAAATCCGCTGCCGAATAGGCACTGATACATAATTCGGGAAAAAGCAAGACCTGTGCGCCTTCGACTGCCGCCTTTCCGGCCATTTCGCAAATTTGATGCGTATTATAACCGGTATCGCCAATCTTTACTTTCGGAACACAACAGGCTACGCGAATATAATCGTCCATTTTTACATCCAGCCTTCCGCTTGTCTTGGGATAAGAGTAAGATAAGATAATTATATGGGATTGTCAAAATAATGTCAATCTCTTTGTGCAGACTGTCGCATGTAAAAAAATCCACCAAAAATTACGCCAAGATATAGTATAGATTGACGAAGATTAAAATCTTGGGCACAAGATATTGATTCTCACAAGTCGGGGTGCTATAATTGAACCTGTTCGCATATGTACAAGCAGGTCAACGCAGAGGCACAAGATGCCTTTCTGTATTGATAGGTTTATGGATATTGAGGAGTATACAATGAAAGTTATTAAACGCGACGGTAATATCGTTGACTTCGACAGAAGTAAAATTGTCATTGCGCTACAAAAAGCCAATCACGCTGTTGACCCGGAACAGCGCATCACCGATGAACAAATGGAGGAAATCGTTTCATATATCGAAAGCCGTCACCGGCAGCGGTATCTGGTGGAGGATATCCAGGATATTGTTGAAAAAAAGCTGATGGAGCTTGATAAGTACGATTTGGCAAAAGCGTATATTATTTACCGCTATACCCGCGCTCTGGTGCGCAAGGCCAACACCACGGACGAGTCCATTCTGACACTTATCAAAAATAGCAATAAAGATGTGATGGAGGAAAACTCCAACAAAAACGCCGTAATGGCAGCCACGCAGCGCGACTTGATTGCGGGCGAGGTTTCCAAGGACATTACCAAGCGGCTGCTGCTGCCCGAGAATATATCCAAGGCACACGAAGAAGGCGTGCTGCATTTCCACGATGCCGACTATTTCATTCAGCCGATTTTTAACTGCTGCTTAATCAATATCGGCGATATGCTCGACAACGGCACCGTAATGAACGGCAAGCTGATTGAAAGCCCCAAGAGCTTTCAGGTCGCCTGCACCATCGTTACGCAAATTATCGCCTCTGTTGCCAGCAGCCAGTACGGCGGGCAGTCGGTGGACATTCGCCATTTGGGTAAATATCTGCGCTACACCAAAAATAAGTTCCGCAAAAAAATTGCCGAGGCTGCCGGCGGTCAGCTTTCTGAGGAGATGCTGGAAAAACTGACCATGGAGCGGTTACAGGATGAGCTGCGCTCCGGCGTACAGACCATTCAGTATCAAATCAACACCTTAATGACCACCAACGGTCAGTCGCCGTTCGTCACCCTGTTCCTGTATTTGGAGGAGGGCGACGAGTATATTGAAGAAAACGCCATGATCATAGAGGAAATCCTCCGGCAGCGTTTACAGGGCATTAAAAACGAAGTAGGCGTTTATGTTACGCCCGCGTTCCCGAAGCTGATTTATGTTCTGGACGAAAATAACTGCTTAAAGGGCGGCAAATACGATTATATTACCGAGCTTGCGGTCAAATGCTCCGCCAAGCGGTTGTACCCGGATTATATCTCTGCCAAAAAAATGCGCGAGAACTATCAGGGCAACGTATTCTCCTGCATGGGCTGCCGCAGCTTCCTCTCCCCCTGGAAGGATGAAAACGGCGAATACAAATTTGAGGGACGCTTTAACCAGGGCGTGGTCAGCATCAACCTGCCGCAGATGGGTATTATCGCAAAAGGCGATGAGAATGTGTTCTGGCATTTGATGGACGAGCGGCTCAAGCTCTGCTATGAAGCGCTGATGTGCCGCCACAACGCCTTAAAGGGCATTCGATCGGACACAAGTCCTGTTCACTGGCAGTACGGCGCCATTGCCCGTCTGAAAAAAGGCGAAGTGATTGACCCGCTGCTGGAGGGCGGCTACTCTACCCTGTCGCTGGGGTATATCGGTCTGTATGAAGTGACCAAGCTTATGAAAGGCGTCAGCCACACCGACCCGGTCGGAACCGACTTTGCCCTGCGCGTCATGAAACGCCTGCGCGCCGCTACCGACCAGTGGAAGAAAGAGACGGGGCTTGGCTTTGCGCTGTACGGAACACCGGCGGAGTCGCTGTGTTACCGCTTCGCCCGTATCGATAAGGAGCGCTTCGGAAGCATTCCCGATGTAACCGATAAAGGCTACTACACCAATTCCTACCATGTAGATGTGCGCGAGCATATCGATGCGTTCAGCAAATTCACTTTTGAGAGCCAGTTCCAGGATATTTCCTCCGGCGGCGCCATTTCCTATGTGGAAATCCCCAATATGCGCCATAATCTGACTGCGCTCGAGGATGTGGTTCGCTTTATTTACGACAATATTCAATATGCTGAATTTAACACCAAATCCGACTATTGTCAGGTCTGCGGCTATGACGGCGAAATCATCATCAACGATGACAACGAGTGGGAGTGCCCGAACTGCGGCAACAAGGATCACGCAAAAATGAATGTGACCAGAAGAACCTGCGGCTATTTGGGCGAGAATTTCTGGAATGTCGGCAAAACAAAGGAAATCAAAGCGCGCGTACTGCATCTGTAAGGGGTTCTGATTTTGAATTACGCCGATATAAAAAAATATGACATTGCAAACGGTGTCGGCGTCCGTGTTTCACTCTTTGTCAGCGGATGCCGTCATCACTGCAAAGGCTGCTTTAACAGCGAAGCGTGGGATTTTTCCTACGGCAAGCCATTTACAGACGAAACCATTGATGAAATTATGTCAGCGGTCAACAAGGACTATATTCGCGGTCTTTCTCTTTTGGGCGGTGAACCGCTTGACCCGGACAACCGGTCGGAGGTGCTGCGCCTTTTACAGATATTCCGTGCGCGTTTTCCTGAAAAAACCGTTTGGTGCTACTCCGGCTATTTTTTTGATACTGAGCTGCTGCCGCAAATCGATGCAGGCGATGCGACGCTTTTACAGCTTTTGGAGCTTGTGGATGTATTGGTAGACGGACGGTTTGTGGAAGCGCAAAAAGATTTGGATTTGCGTTTTCGCGGCTCTTCAAATCAGCGCATTTTGGATGTGCCCCGCTCTCTGCAGCAGCGCCGCCCGGTGCTGTTGCCGGGGAACTGGTCAATCGAACATTAACGGAGGATTCGGCATGAAGGTACGTGTAAAAAAAGTAAAAGATGAGGCTATTCTCCCCACTTACGGCTCTGAATTTGCCGCCGGAGCGGATTTGTACGCCTGTTTGGACGACAGAATCACCATCTTTCCCCACCGGACGGTCTTTATCGGCACCGGACTTGCCCTGGAAATCCCCGAGGGCTACGCGGGATTTGTTCACGCAAGAAGCGGAACTGCCTCCAAACGGGGGCTGGCACCCGCCAATAAAGTTGGCGTGATTGATTCCGACTACCGCGGCGAGCTAATCGTAGCGCTGCACAACCATTCTGAAACCCCCCAAGTGGTAGAGCCGCATGAGCGGATTGCCCAGTTGGTGATTGCGCCGTATTTGAAAGTGGACTTTGAGCAAAGCGAGGATTTGAGCGATACGGCGCGCGGCAGCGGTGGATTTGGCTCAACCGGCAAATAAAACCAAAATCCCTCTTGCATTTTTGTTGCGCATATGTTATTATATTTCTATCAATATTTTAAAAACAAATAGGAGGGCATTTCTATGTTGCAACAAATTGTTGCATTTTTCATGGCAATTCTGGCGTTTTTCTCTTCGCTGCTCGGTTTGCCGGTAGACACCGTGGCCTATACCGATGTGGCATATGGAACAGATGAGAGACAGGTTATGGATTTGTATGTGCCGGATGGTTACGACAAAACAGTCGGTCTTGTTGTTATGCTGCACGGTGGGACATGGCAGCGGGGCGATAAATCCTATTATGCGCAGAACATCGCAAATGATTCCGCTGAATACAATGTTGCATGTGCCAGTGTGAACTACAGACTGTTGAAATACGGCGGTCCGATTACCTTGCAGGATATCTACGACGATATCACCGCTTCGATTGAAAAGGCTGTTGAAATTGCCGCCCAGCAGGGCGTAACCATCAATAAGGTTATGATGCGCGGTGCCTCTTCCGGTGGTCACCTGGCTTTGCTTTACGCATATACGCAGCAGAATATGTGGCCGATTCCCGTTACATGCGTTTATGCGGAAAGCCCTGTAGCTGACATGACCGACAAGGATCTATACTGGGAAGAAACATTGGCTTGGACTGAAAATCTTTGCTGGCTCGGCTCCATGATGCTTGACCATACCTACACCATGGAAACCTTTGATGAAAATATCGAGTATATCAAAACCATCTCCCCTGCCCAGTGCGTACGCGCTGACAGTGTGCCTACCCTACTGACACATGGAAAGAAAGACATCGCAGTCCCTTTCCGCAATGCACAATTTTTAATTAACGCATTGGAGCGAACCGGAGCAAAGCACGATTTGGTCATTTCAGAGACGGCCGGTCATGAAGGTGTTCGTTCTGATCCTTCTGCCGCAGCAAAGGCAGAGCGGCTGTATGAGCAATATATTGACGATTATTTGAATTAAGCCATTCAAGTCCTTCCCTCTCCCCATCCACCCGGTTGGGGAGTTTTTTTGCGCAGAAAGTTTGACAAAAAGCGGCGGAAAATGTTAACCTAAAATATGAGTCAAAACTGACCTGCGATTTTGGCTGTAAACATCAATTTACGCTGGAGCTGATCGATACCGCCGCTATGCCGCAGGGACATGGCCGCGCGTATCCGAAAATCCTGGATGGCACAGAACGGGGCATGATCGAAGATATCCCCGCCTCAGAACTGCTGGAAATTATGAAGAATATCGACTATGGGCAATCCTCCGGACTGGTTTACCCGGAGGATTGCAACTGCGAATGGGATTGGCGCAGATATGATATAACCGGTGATAATATCCTGCTAAGGGTCTATATGGAGGAAATGCGGGAAGCATACGAATATTACGAATAGGCGCAAAAAAGGAGCAGCACGGCGAAGACAGCGTGCTGCTCCTGCTTTTTCATTGGTTTAATATCACTCAAACCCCGGCGCGTACATCGTCGAACTCTTTCTGCATCTCCTCTGAGGGAGCCGGCGTCAGCAGTGACACCACCACAATCAGCAGGCTGGAGAACAGGAAGGCCGGAAGAAGCTCATAAATATCCCAAATGCCGCCTAAGGGTCGTACCAACAGGTTCCAAACAAAGACCATGACTCCGCCGCCAATCATACCGGCAATCGCACCGGCGCGGTTGGTGCGCTTCCAAAACAAACTGAAGAGCATCAGCGGTCCAAAGGTTGCGCCAAAACCAGCCCAGGCAAAGCTGACGATATTGAAAATAACACTGTTTTCATCCAGCGCAATGATAATCGCAATCAAAGTGATTGCCAAAAGCGTAATACGGGACATGTTCAGAACCTGCTTATCCGTAGCCCTTTTTTTCAGCAAGCCCTGATAAATGTTTTTGGAAAACGCCGAAGCGGCAATCAATAAATAGGAATCGGAGGAACTGATGGTTGCAGCCAGAATACCGGCCATCACAAGACCCGCAATAATCGGCGGCAAAAGGTTCGTGGAAAGCTCAATGAATATATTCTCCGAAGCGGAAGAGGTCAGCAGCGCCGTGGGATACAGCGAACGACCAATTACACCGATAAAGACCGAAACACCCAGGGAAATCACAACCCAAACGGTCGCAATGCGGCGGGAGCGGGTAAGCTCTTTCTCGCTGCGAATTGCCATAAAGCGCAACAGCACCTGTGGCATACCGAAATAGCCCAAGCCCCATGCAAGGGTCGAAATGACATTCAGCACACCATAGCTTCCGGCTTCGCCAAACTGGGGCACATTGTTCACAACCTGCTGGACGCCGTCCGCATCCGTCACCGGCGTAGCCATGCCGAAAAACTCAAGGAAACCCGGGATATTCCTGCCGTTTTCAATGACCTGATCGATACCTCCGGCAGCTATGGTACCGGTGATAACAACGACAACAAGAGCAACCACCATGACAACCGCCTGCATAAAGTCAGACGCGCTCTCAGCAAGGAATCCGCCGATGATGGTATACACCAGCACAAAAACGGCACCGACAATCATCATGGGTACATAGTCAAAGCCAAACAGTGTAGAAAACAGCTTTCCGCATGTGACAAGACAGCTTGCAGCATAGACAGTAAAGAAAATGAGAATAAACAATGCGGAAATGGTCATGATGACCTTCCCTTTTTCATGGAAACGGTTGGAGAAAAACTCCGGCAGCGTAATGGCGTTCCCCGCTTTCACGCTGTAACGGCGCAGGCGCCTGGAAGTAATCAGCCAGTTGATGTATGTACCGACAGCCAGACCGATAGCAGTCCACGCAGCGTCGGCAATGCCGCACCAATACGCCACACCGGGCAGTCCCATCAGCAGCCAGCCGGACATATCCGATGCCTCGGCGCTCATCGCCGTGACCCAAGGACCTAAAGTTCTGCCGCCGAGGAAATAATCCTCAGAGCTCTTGTTCGCCTTTTTTGCAAAAGCAAGACCAATGCCGATAACCGCCAGCATATAGACAACCATCGTTATCATGATTTGAATGATATCGCTATTCATAAGACCCCTCCAAATATGTAAAATTTATGAATATTATACTACGAATACATGATAAAGTCAAGAACCGGAGAATCTGTTTTTCAGGTAGATTGGCTACAGTCGTTCTCTGTTTCAGCTGATTCATTGCAGCACTTCGCGCAAAAACGCCTCAATTTCAGCAAGGACTAAAAGATATCCGCCGGATTCTTATTTTCGGCGTTTACCGCATCCATATAGTGTTTTGTATACGGACAGGCGGCAAGACAAATGCCGCAGGTGCCCTCGGTAACGCCGTATGCTTCGCCCCGCTGCTTCACTTTTTCTTTACACAAATATGGATTCAGCAGTTCATCACGCGAAACGCCTAAGACCCAGTTTTTGCCGGAAATGGCCTGAGCCGGACAATGGTTAACGCATTCCTGACAATTGCTGCAATCCGAAATATCAATGGGCTCTGCGCAATCAAACGGCATATCCGTTATCACACCGCCAAGCCGTATGGCAGCGCCATATTCTTTGGTAACAAATACAGCGGATTTGCCAATCCAGCCAAGCCCCGCGCGGGTTGCCAGCGTTTTCAATGGAAGCGGCGTTGTAAAATGTGCATCCTGTTTGTTTCGCACCAGGGCATAGGCGCGGCATCCCTGTAAGCGCAGCTTTTCTTCCAGCGCAAAACCGATTTCCCTCAGCTTTGCGCTGACAGACTTATATTCCTGATAATAGGCGGCAGACGGCGTATCCGTCAGGCTGGGGAACGCCTGCAGCGCAATGGCAAAACAAACCCCATAGGGCATCCCCTGCTCGACTGCATAGGGCACGGCGGATAAATCCGCAAAGCCCACAAGCGAGCAGCCCTCCGACAATAAATAGTCAGAAACAAACTGATTTATCATGCGCATTGGCGCCACCTCCATTTTGTGTGAAAATTGCAAATACACACCAGCGAAACAACGCATATGACGCGTTCTGGTATTGATGATACTTGTCCCTTTCAGCTGTCTGAATTCCAAAGATACAAAACCGGCAAGCAAAACCGTTCCGGACACCTTGTGGACACCTGGGGCAAAATGCAGCAGAAAAGAAAAGCCTTATGTATCGTAAAACCGTTGATACATAAGGCTTGCTTTGGTCGGAGTGACGGGACTTGAACCCATGGCCTCTTGGTCCCGAACCAAGCGCGATACCAAACTTCGCCACACCCCGAAGTGCAATATATTATATCCTATATACAGGTAAAAATCAAGAGGTTTTCACAGGATTTTTCAATTTATTTCTTCAGTTCGCTAATCTTATCCACGCAATCTTTACATATTTTTACATTATTGTATTCAATTAAATCATCAAAACTGCCGCAAAAGGCACACGCAGGTGCATATTTCCGAAGAACAATTTTATCCTCATCTACAAAAATCTCCAAAGCGTCCTTACCGCGCTCAATATGCAACGAATCACATAAATCCGGAGGCAAAACCAAACGACCGGCAAAATCTATTCTTCTGATAATTCCTGTAGCACGCATAACAAAAACCGTGGTATCTCTACCATTTCCCTTTCCTTTTTACATATTCTACCATAGTTCCCGCAATAAATCAACTCATCCCGGAAAAATAGCGACAAAAATCCGCAAAATCAGGCAAAAAGACACCTGAATTTTGCGGATATGCAAAGATAATTTCAGATAGAATGTTAACCAATGGAATTATGTCTGAAACACACGCAGGAAATGAAGCGCAGCTTCAGCAAATCAGCTCAGATACCGGCAAAAAGATTCTGAATCCACTCAATAATAGCGCGGATATAGGCAATAATCATGCGGAAAAATTCAACAATACCGCCGGCAGATGGCTCCTCCTCAGGTTCAGTCTGAATAGTATAATCATCGCCGTTCCACAACGAAGTCTGCTCCGTCAGCCAATCGGCACGAGTGGAAACAAAGCTGGTCAGGCGCTCGGTTGCGGAAGCAAAGGTGGTTCCGGCGGGCTGGGACATCTGAGGCGTGTCGGTATTGCAGATATCCCACAGCTTGTAGTTCATCGCCTGCGATGCCGAAACTTCAGCGGTGTAGGAATCTATCCAGCCGCCCTGGGCGCACATCAGCTCTTTCAGCTGCTGCATTTCACCGTCTGCCGACATCTTCTCCTGTACCGCATTCCGGAACGAATCAATCTTCATCAGCGCTGCCGCAAAGGGCTTTGCCGCACTGTAGAAGTATTCCGGCTTG
>CASFEZ010000042.1 GCA_949293815.1 uncultured Eubacteriales bacterium
GTCACAGTATACCATAATCAATGGGCTTTTTACAAGTCCAAATTGCGGAAAACAGGCTTTTTTACATATAATTCACTTTTATTTTGTAAGATACAATCTTGCATTACAGTAGAAAATCGTTTATAATTATTTCACATCTTTGGGGAATTGGCAAAATCTGCACTTCTGTCAATCCGCACATGGGGGTTCTTGACGGTTGAAAAGAAGCAAGAAAGAGATTTTCGGCATTTTTCTGCGGTGCGCGATTGCAATGGCATTGTTTTTTGTCGCCATTTATTATTATGACGAATTATCAACGCTGGATGTTACTGCCTTTACCGCCGCTACGGATAATATTGCATTGAAGTCCCTGCTGGTGCTGGTTGTGTATGTAATCAAAGCATTGACCTTTGTGGTGCCCGCGTCTGTTGTGTATGTTGCTGTCGGCGGCATTTTCCCGCATTTCTTTGCGGTTCTGCTGAACCTTGTCGGTATTTTCATTGAAGTATCGGTCACCTATTTTCTCGGGCGCTATCTCGGCAAGGCTGCCGTTGAAAAAATACTTGCCAAGCACGAAAAGGGACAGCGTTTTTTGAAGAAAAATGTGCAGAATAAAGGGTCGGTTATATTGGGCATACGGGCTGTTCCCGCTTTTCCCATCGATTTCGTCAGCCTGTTTTACGGCGCCTCCGGCGTTGGCTATATAAAATATGCCGCCCTGTCCGTTTTGGGCATTTCCTGGCGCGTGATTGCGTTTACCATTTTGGGCAGCGCACTTTTCGACTGGATCCCTTTGGACAAAATCATTTTGATTGCCATATGCTGCATTCCCATCGGCGTTATCGTATATTTGCTCAAAAAATTTGTGTTTGAGCCGCGTAAAGCAGCCAAAAACAGCCCTGCGAATAAAACTAAGACGATATCCACCGGGCGGCCACCAGATGAGGTGTAATTTTATGCGAAAGAAGCTTTTGCTTGTTTTTCTTGCCTGCTCGCTGGGATTGGCACTCAGCGCCTGTTCCATAAACATTAACCTGGGCAATGACAGCGGTCAAGGCGGAAATTCCGAAAATCGGTGAGACTGGTTTCGGTGATCTGATGTCTCCGCTTAACCGAGATGAAATACTGAACAACATACGCAGCTACAGCTCCCGGGTGGATGAATCCACATTAAAATTTGATTGCACCTATTCCGGCAGCTATATGATGTTCCGGGTAGACAATGATGACAGGCTTATCTATTTGGAGCAGAACCTATACGCCGCCATCGAAGCAAAAGCGGAGCTTGATTTGTTTGTGAAAAAAACCAATTTTATAAATGGCTCTTGCCTGTATGAAGAACATTATACCTTCAGCAAATTCACATATTAAGCGATCGGAGTATTTATGAAAAAATTTTTATCTCTATCTATCCTGCTTCTGTTTGTATTCTCTTCTGTCTGTTTGACAGCACCGACAGCTCTTGGCGCTTCCGAAAGCGAAGCGGATGACCGGCAGCTGCTGGTGGTGTCCGACATGGGCGTACACAGTACCCATCCGGCCGGTTCCCTGCCCGCGATTCGCGACGCCATCCTTGCCGAGGCGGATATGATTCGGCTGGCTTTGCAAAAGACCGCAGACGGCGTTTTTATTTTGTCAGAGCATACGGATTTATCGATCATGTGCGATACGGATGCCACGCCGGTCTCCCAAAAAAACTGGTCGGATATTCAGACGTTGCGGCTGCGGGAAAAAACCGGCGGCAACACCCCCCTGACCGAGGAGCCGCTGATGAATTTGACTGCGGTTATCAATACCTTTGGCGACCGGACGACCTTTCTTTTGGACGCACCGTGGGAGGAGCGCGATGCGCTCTATCAGGCGGTACAGGAAACGGAACACCCGGAAAGCTGCGTTTTTGTTTTGCGAACCTCTGCCAAAAAAGCGGTGGAATGGAAAAACGCGCTGGATACCGATATCCAGTTCATGGTTTATGAAAAGACCAACATTGTTTTTACCGCCATATCCGCCGCAAAAACGCTGGCAAATGAGGAAAACGGCTATCTTTGGCTGGCAACCTCGAACCATTACGGTATGATTTTCAACGATATTGTTACCCGGCGGTTTTCCTCGCTGCGCGGCGTGATGCTGCAATTTACCGACCCGCTGGAATGCGGCAAACGGCAGGACACGGCAAGCTACTGGGAGGATGTGGTTGCCCGCGGGTATAACATGATTTGTACCGATGATGTCGGCGGGTGCCGGGATTTTGTATCAAACAGCAATACAGCGCGTCAGGAATTAACCGATTTGCTGCGGGATATTGACGCGAACTGGACGCTTCCGGATTTTTCCGGTACTGCCTTTTCGGATTATCGTTTCCGATACAACAACGCCTATGCCCAGGCAAAGAAACTTTCGCTGCAAGCCTTCAGCGGGTTCAATGCGTGCAAAAGTGCGGCCTATGATTTGCGCACGGTTACCCGGGAAATTGACGAAAATTATGCCGCGCTGGCCTCCGGCAGCGCCGGACGCACCATAACCCCTGCCCGCATCAGCATTGCCTCGGCGGCAGCGGCAGTTTTCATCGGCTTTGAATGGTTTATTCATAAACATAGAGGGAAAAAGAAAAACTGATTTTGCTATTTGGGAGGGGTTTGCTTGTACCTTGTTTTTATGGCGCTGTTTTCGATTGTCTGCATCGCGGTCATGCCATTCTTTCTGCTGGCGCAGAGAAAGCCGTCCAACCGTTCGCTTTTGCTGAAAATGATTTGCGCGTCCATGTTTGTTTTGTGCGGCGCCTTTGCCATCGCACATACAGGCGAAACCGCCTACGGCGGCTTTATGATGCTCGGTCTCGTTTTTTCCTGGTTCGGCGATTTGTTTCTGCATATTTTCGGCAAAGCGCGCAGGATTGTTTTTCCCATCGGCATACTTTCATTTCTTGTGGCGCATGTGATGTATCTTTTCGCCTATGATACCGAGCTGCGCGTTTTGCGGCCGGACGCGCCGATTCTGGAAGCGTGGGAGCTTTTGCCGATTCTTGCGGGCATGGCGGTATATCTGCTGATTATTATAGTGTTAAAAACAAAGCTGTCAGTTTTGATGATTCCGCTTTCGGTGTATATTTTCTTTTTATTTTTAATGTGTACCCGCGCCCTGACGCTCGCTTCCCATATCGCCGGCGAAAGCCTGTTCGCTGCCATCCTGCTGGGCACCGGTGCTGTATTCTTTCTTTTATCCGATACCTCTCTGGGACTTTTGATGTTCAATAAAAAATGTAAAGCCAGTTTTCCGCTTAAAATATTTAATATTGCCACCTATTTTATCGGGCAGCTGATGCTTGCCGCCACGATTCTGTTTATTGCATAGTAACGCCCCCTCCCCCGTTGGCATAAAATGCCAATGTAAACGAAAGGGGGGAAACTTCATGTTCGGTAACAATTACGAATGGTTAATCGTCATCGTCCTTGTCATCCTGCTTCTGGGCGGCAATTTCGGTTGCGGCTGCAATTCTTGCAGCAATAACAACTGCGGCTGCGGTTGTGGCTGCGGTATGTAAACAAAATACCCATCCGACATAAAAAGGGCCGCCGTGGGGCTTCCTGCGGCGGCCCGAAAGGATTTTTTATGACCTGGTTTGACTTTTTTCTCATTTATATAGCCGTCATCAATCTGTTCGGCGGCTTTCTTGTCGTGTTGGACAAGCGCCGCGCCAAACAGGGCGGACGCCGCGTCCGTGAGCGCACGCTGTTTCTTTTCGGCGCGCTTGGCGGCGCAGTATGTATGTATCTTTCCATGCTTTTCGTTCGCCACAAAACACGCCATATCTCTTTTATGATTGGCTTTCCGCTTATGATATCGGCACAGATGATTCTGGTGTTTCTCCTTGCTACAGATACCTGGCGCACGGTTATCGGTTTTTTCGCTTAATTGCCGCCATTGCCATTCCCGTGCCTGCCGCCAGAACCGCCGCGCAGCCGCCTGTAAGCAGAGAGGCGGCTTTCTTTTTTTCATACTCATCCGCATCCCAGAAATAGCGCAGTCGGCTTATGGCGGTATCGCCGCACAAATCCACATAGGAAAGAAATTTTGTATCGTATCCGCCGGTACGGTGCAGTCGTATTACCCGCACACCGCGCAAGTTTTTTTCGCCGTAACACCGAAAAGACGCGCAGGAAGTTTGTATCAAATCAATCCCATCCACAGAACCGACGAAGCAATTGTTGTGATCATGCCCGGAAACGATTGCCTGAACGCCGCCCATCGTCCGCAGCGTATCAAACAGACCGCCGTCATCCGTAACGACGGACGGATACGAGCGCAGCACCCCGCGGGCATATTGGGGATTCAGCGATACCAATGTGCCGTCCGGCGCGGGTACACCGGTCTGTGTGCACTGCAAAAGAGATAAGACAGCGGGCAGAGGAATATGCAAAAAGACCATGGAGGGAATGGTTTTCTCACGCGCTCCTGCCTGTATTTGGGCGCTGCGTTCCCGCAGCCATTGCACCGTCTGCGGCTCAATGCATTCCTCACAGCAATCATCCGCTCTGCGGTACCGCGCCGTATCCACAAGCCACAGGGTATAGGCGCGCGCGCCGGTTTGCCGGTCGCAGACGGCAAGCTCCCCGCTGCCGTTATCCAGGGTATCCCCTTCCGTAAAACAGGCGTACCTGCGCCAAAGGGCAAGCTGCTGCCTCTTGCTCAACTGATTGCGGTCATCGTGATTGCCGAAAATCATGGCAAAGGGAATGTTTCTTTCCTCCGGCTGACGCAGGATATGCCCAAGCGCCCGCTCCATCCGTTTTGCCTCCTGCTGCGCTGTCAGCGGCAGCTGCCCGCTGCCAAAGCGCCGGTCACACAGATGATTGCCTAAAATATTATCACCGGTAAACAGAACCAAGTCCGGCTTCACCAGCTCATAGCCCCTGTCAAGCATCCAAAGCATGGTTTTACGCACAAAGTGCATATCCTGCGCGTCACTGACCTGCAAAATGGTGAATGTACCATCGCTGCGGAAATAAAGTTTTTGCATAAACATTGCCACCTTATGGACAGAATTGAAAAAATGTGCTACACTGTTGATACCCGAAAAAAAGGAGTGTCAATATATGGATGTACAAAAATTAAAAGAAGACATTTGCGATATCGGCAGAAGAATTTATATGAACCACTTTGTGGCGGCCAACGACGGCAATATTTCCGTTAAGGTATCCGAAAACGAATTTTACTGCACCCCCACCGGCGTGTCCAAAGGGTTTATGACCCCGGATATGATTATTAAAGTGGATAGCGAGGGCAATAAAATCGAGGGCGAATTGAATCCGTCATCGGAAATCAAAATGCACCTGCGCGTTTATCAGGAAAGACCGGATGTTCAGAGCGTTGTGCATGCCCATCCGCCCATTGCCACCGCCTTTGCCGTTGCCAATATCCCGCTGGATGACTATATTCTGCCGGAAGCGATTCTGTTTTTGGGACCGGTGCCCATTTGCGACTACGGCACCCCGTCCACCATGGAAATCCCGGATTCTCTGGCGCCGTACATTCAGACCAACGATGCGTTTCTTTTAAAAAACCACGGCGCACTGACCGTTGGCAACTCCCTGCTTAAAGCCTATTTTAATATGGAATCTCTGGAATATTATGCCAAAATCACACTTTTGACCCGTCTTATCGGAAAAAAAGAGGAAATTCCCGCTGACCAGCTGGAAAAACTTGTTGCCTTGCGCGAAAGCTTCCATGTGGCAGGCCGCCATCCGGGTATGATTCGTTATAACAAACCGACCGACAACAGCAGCAAAGAGGCTCTGGCCCAGCGCATTGCCAATGCGGTACTGCGGGAGCTGGAAAACGAAAATGGCGAAGGGTGAGGAAAAAATGGCAAACAACAGCCCTTTTTGCACCTGCACCCACCTGAACTGCAAGCTGCACCCCGCAAATCATGACAAGGGATGTTCCCCCTGCATTGAAAAAAATCTGAAAACCGGAGAAATCCCTTCCTGCTATTTTAATCTGATGCGTCAGCCCGAGCGGCGGGAAAATGACTCCATTTTGGCTTACGCAAAAGCGGTTTTGGAGGAAGCAGCGGAAGAGCCGCGCCAAAACGGCTTTGTACCGAAGCTGGTGCGGGACAACATACCGCAAATCTGCGCGGAAAACGACAAAAATACAGTTGTAAAATCCCTGTCCGCTGAAGCCTATGCCAAAGCACTGCGCAAGAAGCTCAAAGAGGAAGTCGCTGAATTTATGGAAAGCGGCGAGACGGAAGAACTGGCGGATATTTTGGAGGTCGTACAGGCACTTTCCGAGCAGCAGAATGTCAGCTGGGATGCGCTGCTGCAAATCAAGGCACAAAAGCGCGATGTGCGCGGCGGCTTTGAAAAACGACTGTTGTTAACTGAATTGACGGATAGGGAATAAGACGCAAGGGAGAGGATGTCAATGGCTTCCTGGGCTATCCATTTTCGTATAGCGGATGCGTTTCTGCCGCGCTTTTCGGAGGACGAAAAGGATTCTTTTGTCATCGGGAACATTGCGCCGGATTGCGGAAGACCGGCAGAGGGCGGCTACGACCCGCCAACCGAAGTGACCCACCGCGCCCATGCCGTCAACAAAACCGACTGTGACTGGCAATATTTTTTGCGCCGTGGTGTTTCGGCGGAAAAAGACAGACAGAAACGGGCTTTCTTTTTGGGGTATTGCGTACACCTTATCACCGACTGTCTGTTCGGCACCGAGATTTGCGATGCCATCGAAAAAAATCACGGCACTTTTCAGGCGAACCCGCAGCTGGTTGGGCTTGTCAAACGGGAATGGTATAATCTGGATTTTGCCTATTTCAGAAACCATCACAGCCCCTCCTTTGACCGTTTCTGTGCCGCTGCGGATTTTGACTGGGACTACCCCTCCTTTTATCAGAATGGGGAAATTACCGCCCAGATGCACTATATTCGCGCGTTTTACAAAAGCCACGCACCGGAGGAACTACACTATATTTATACAACACCGGAGCAGATTGAAGCCTTTGTACGCAGAGCTCCGCAAATCATTGGCGAGCTGCTGCTGCGGGAAGGGTATGCAATTTAATCAACAAACGAAGCGCCCGCGCAAACGGGCGTTTTTTACGAAAGCGGGGATGGAACCCATGAAAAAAGTAATCCTTGTAGGCGGCGCTATGGGGGTGGGTAAAAGCACAGTCTGTGAAATCATAAAACAGGCATGCCCCCGCTGTGTCCTCTTGGACGCGGACAACCTATGGGATATGCACCCCTTTACGGTAACGGAGGAAACCAAAGGTATGGTGATGGATAATATCCGCCATTGTCTGCTCAATTTCCTGCACTGCACGGCAATTGACACCATTATCTTCTGCTGGGTCATGCACCGGCAGGAGATTATTGATGAAATCATATCATTTTTTCCAAAGGAGATAACCGAAGTCTACCGTTTTTCTTTGGTCTGTTCGCCTGAGGCTTTACGCAGGCGGCTGAAGAAGGATATCGACTGCGGTATCCGGCAGCCGGATGTGATTGAAAGAAGCCTGCGCTATCTGCCGCTGTATGCCGAGTTGGATACCGTGGCGATAGATGTTTCCGTTATTGATGCAAAAGAGGCGGCATATGAAATTGTGCGCCGCTGCTTCCCGGAGGAGGTGTAAGCCAATGAATCAGCCCGAGACTTTTTACGCCTATCATGTGGTAACAGAACGCCCGATGGCAGTCGGGCAGGTTATTTGCTTTGATGAAACGCATCACAGCGGCGTATGGCAACGCGTGATGGAAAAGGCGGCGCTGGTTCAGGACATATATGCGCACCCGCAGCAATACGACGGCAATCGGCTGGAACACCACACCGCCGTCGCCCTGCGGGAGCTTGCGCTGGAGGAAGTGCGTAAAACAGATTACCCGCAGTTCCCGTCCCGACTGGCCTGTTTATATGTATCCGACACGCACGAAGAAGCGCGGCAATGGGAAAATTATTTTATCAAACTGCGCCGCCCGGTATTCGGCATTGTCAAGCTGAAAATTACAGGTCATCGCTTTGCTGCGGACGCAAATAACTGTTTTACGCCATCGTTATATCGCGAAGAAAACCTCCGTCTGGCACACCGGTACTGGCTGAATCTGCCGAATTTACAACAGGAACCGCCCATACGGGAGATTCTGGCGGACGGCGTAATAACTGTTATCGGGAAACTTGCTGCTTTTACAGACAATTCCCTGTAAAACGAAAGAACTTATTTATTTTGCGCATACATTTGCCCAATTTCTACTTATTTTTTCGTCCTTTTATCCACATGCAAACCAATCAAAATTGTGATAAAATAGTTATATCTAAACAAAGAAGGTTTGATTTGTATGTATCATGTAAACGAAACCGTTTCCTATGGCGTTTATGGCGTATGCCGGATTGACGATATTGTAACAAAGGATTTTGACGGCAAAAAAACGGATTATTATGTGCTCAAGCCTGTTTACGATGCATCTGCGACGGTTTTTGTGCCAACCGGCAATGCGAATCTGGTTGAAAAAATGCGCGCTGTACTCTCCGAAAACGATATTGACCAAATATTATGCCATCTGGATGACGATGCAACAGAGTGGCCGACAGACCGGCACGAGCGTCAGGAGCATTGGTCCGCCGTTTTATCCTCGGGGAACCCCTTGGAACTGGTGCAAATGATTCGATGCCTGTATTTGCACAAACAGGAGCTTTTCGCGAATAAGAAAAAATTGCAGGAAGCGGATGATCGCGCCCTGCGCGCGGCGGAAAAACAAATCAACCATGAATTTGCCGCCGCGCTGCATATCGCGCCGGAGGATGTGCCTTCCTATATTGCGGAAAAGCTGGGGGAAGCTGACGCCTCCGACCAGGTCAGTTAAGCCCCGGTAAACAATAGCATTTCGCGCATTTACCGAAAAAACCGCCCGGCTTTATAAGCCGAGCGGTTTTATGCTCTTTGGAAACGCAATCAGTTGTTGATGAGCTTGTCCTCTTCCTTATTCCAGCTGTAGAGCTTGCGGATTTCTGCGCCGGTTTTTTCCAGCTGATGCTCCGCGTGGAGCTTGCGCATGGCTTTGAAGTGAACCTGTTTTCCGGCGTCGGACATTTCAAGAAGGAACTCCTTGGCAAAGGAGCCGTCCTGAATATCGGCCAAAATCTTCTTCATGGCTGCTTTCGTTTCATCTGTAACAATTTTCGGACCGGTGATATAGTCGCCGTATTCCGCTGTATTGGAGATAGAATAGCGCATGCCGGAGAAACCGCTCTGATAAATCAAATCAACAATCAGCTTCATTTCATGTACGCATTCAAAATAGGCGTTTCTGGGGTCGTATCCGGCTTCCACAAGGGTTTCAAAGCCAGCCTGCATCAGTGCGCAGACACCGCCGCAGAGAACGGCCTGCTCACCGAACAGGTCGGTTTCGGTTTCCACACGGAATGTGGTTTCCAACACGCCTGCTCTTGCGCCGCCGATGGCAGCCGCATAGGCCAGAGCGGTATCCAGCGCTTTGCCGGTGTAGTCCTGCTGTACCGCAACAAGGCAGGGCGTGCCCTTACCGGCCTGATATTCACTTCTGACGGTATGACCGGGGGCTTTGGGGGCAATCATGGTCACATCCACATTGGCGGGGGGAACGATGCAGCCGAAATGAATGTTGAAGCCGTGCGCGAACATCAGCATATTGCCCTCTTCGAGGTTGGGCTTAATGCTCTCTTCGTACAGCTTTGCCTGAAGCTCATCGTTGATGAGAATCATGATAATATCCGCTTTTTTGGCGGCTTCCGCCGCTGTATAGACCTGAAAGCCCTGCTTCTCGGCTTTCGCCCAGGAGCGGGAGCCCTCGTACAGTCCCACAATAACATTGCAGCCGGACTCTTTCAGGTTCAGCGCGTGCGCATGACCCTGCGAACCGTAACCGATAATGGCAATGGTCTTCCCGTCAAGGTATCCCATATTACAGTCCTGCTGATAGTAGATTTTTGCCTGTTCCATTTTGACTTACTCCTTTGTATGTATGTTATTTTATCCGCCAAGCCGGCAGATAAAAGAACGGTCAGCACCTCCGCTTTTAAAGCGAAAACACTGCTGTATACTTTTTACATATTATAACCCCGAACCCTTTGTATTGTCAAGAAAAATACGGTATTTTTTATAAATATACATCCCCCGCTTTTTATGTAAAGCAACAATAGACAAAGAACGAAAGAATGCAACATGCAGAAATCTCCTCACAAGGGATTACACCCCTCAGATTGGCCCAATGGGGAACAAAAAAGGTCATAATAATATCGATAAAATTCGACTTTTTGACAAATATGTGAATTGTGCTGCAATTTGATTGATTTTCTTAAACAGTTGTTGTATAATAATGTTAATTGTATGAACGAGAGTACCATTTTTCTGCGCTGTTCGGAAAGAAGAAAGACGGGATGACAGCGCAAATCTAAGAACGGGAAGTGAGCAAAATGGCATCATCTTATTCCGCAATCACCGACTACATTCTCCAAATGGCCGAGCTGTCCGGCAAAAACAACCACATACAGCCAAGTATGTATGCCGAGCACAATGTAAACCGCGGTCTGCGCGATATGAACGGTAAGGGCGTTGTAACCGGCCTTACGGAAATCTCGCAGATCAAAGCAAAAGACAAGCTGTCGGACGGCACGGAAGTGCCCTGTGACGGTCAGCTGTATTATCGCGGCTACAATATTCGTGATTTGGTCAACGGCTTTATGAAGGATGACCGGTTCGGTTTTGAAGAAACGGCTTATCTGCTGTTATTTTCCGAATTGCCCAACCGCGAGCAGCTCTCGCGCTTTCAGGTGCAGCTCACCCAGTACCGCAGTCTGCCGCCCTCATTTGTACGGGATATGATTTTGAAAGCGCCGGGAAAAGATATGATGAATCTGGTTTCCCGCTGTGTACTGGCGTTGTATACCTACGATGATAACCCGGACGATATTTCTGTGCCGAATATTCTGCGGCAGTGTTTACAGCTGATTGCTCAATTCCCGCTTTTGGCGGTTTACAGCTATCAGTCCTACAACCACTACCACAAGGGGCAGAGCCTGTTTATCCATCTGCCCGACCCGAACCTGTCCACTGCCGAAAATCTGTTGCATATTCTGCGCGAGGACGGCGCGTACTCGCATCTGGAAGCGAAAATATTGGATTTGGCCATGGTGCTGCACGCGGAGCACGGCGGCGGCAACAACTCCACCTTTACTACGCATGTTGTTACCTCCTCGGGCACGGATACCTATTCCGCGATTTCCGCAGCCCTCGGTTCGCTGAAAGGACCGCGCCACGGCGGCGCAAACATCAAAGTGGTGCGGATGTTTGAGGATTTGAAGCAGAGCGTCAATATCCACGACGAGGGGCAAATCAAAGATTATCTGGTTAAGCTGCTGGATAAACAGGCCTTTGACCACGCCGGACTTATCTACGGCATGGGACACGCGGTTTACTCCCTTTCCGACCCCAGAGCGGATATTTTAATGGGCTGCGCCAAAAACCTTTCCATTGAAAAGGGCTATGAGGAAGAATACGCGCTGTATGAAACCGTTGCCCGCCTGGCGCCGGAAATCATTGCCGAAAAACGCAAGATGTACAAGGGCGTCAGCGCCAATGTTGACTTCTATTCCGGTTTGATTTACCGTATGCTTGAGCTTCCGAGTGAACTGTATACGCCGATTTTCGCAATTTCCCGTATCGCAGGCTGGAGCGCGCACCGCATTGAGGAAATTCAAAACGCGGGCAAAATCATCCGCCCCGCCTATATCAATGTCAAGCCTATCCAGGAATATGTTCCGATGGAGCAAAGATAACCGTTACGGCGCTTTGACAGAAACAATAGATAACCGGCTTTCGCATTCTGCGCGAAAGCCGGTTCCTTTTCAACCATAAACAGATTATCAATCAAAAAAAGCAGGCGCAACAAGCATCAATTGGTGTAATTATCAAAATAGCCCTGCACAAGCACCACAGGCGTACCCTTATCTCCGGAGCCGCTGGTCAAATCGCAAAGAGAGCCGATTAAATCCGTCAGTTGGCGAGGTGTTGTACCCTGAGAAGCCATGCTGCCAACCAGATTATCGCTTTTTTGCCGGATGCTGTCGGAAATTGCCTGCTTGAGCGCATCGCCGCTCAAATCACGGAAATCGTTATCCGCCAGATATTTCAGCTTTAACTCATTCGGCGTGCCAATCAGCCCATCGGTAAACGCGGGGGAAACAACCGGGTCGGCAAGCTCCCAAATTTTCCCCTGGGGATCTTTGAATGCGCCATCGCCGTAAATCATAACCTCAACATGCTTGCCGGTTCTTTGCAGAATGCGGTTCTGGATATCCAGCACCAGCGGACGGCAATCGCGCGGGAACAGCTTGACGGATTCCTCTGTGGACTTATTGGAACCCAGCAGACCGTAAAGCGCATTGTATCCGCTTCCGCCGACAGGCGCGGTCATCAAATCATCCAACCCCAAAACCGTCTGCGCGCCCGCCTCTTTCAAAATCCGTTTGGTGCGCTTGCGCGTATGGATATCGCAGGTGATAACATGCTTTGTATATTGCAGAATCGCGCGGGGATTGTTCGCAAAAACAATCTCCGCTTCCGCGCCGCAGGAGCGAATGACATCGCCGTAATAAGCAACATAATCTACGCCGGTAAACTCGTGTTTATTCTCGCCGAACAGCTCACGATACTGTGTTTCAGACAGGACATCGCTATACGGATTGACGCCCGCCGCATCAAGCTGATTGAGAGAAACCAGCGCATTGCCGACTTCATCCGAGGGATAGGAAAGCATAAGAACAATCTTTTTAACGCCCATAGCGATGCCCCGCAAACAGATGGCGAAGCGATTGCGCGATAAAATAGGAAAAATCACACCCACGGTATCGCTGTCAATCTTTGCACGGACATCCGCCGCGATATCGGCAACAGCCGCATAATTTCCCTGTGCTCTGGCGACAACGGACTCGGTAACGGCAATCACATCCCGATCCCGCAAAGAAAACCCCTCTGCCTGAGCTGCCTGAAAAACACTGTCTGCGACAATGGATGCCAGGTCATCCCCCTGACGGATAATGGGACAGCGTATACCGCGCGAAACCGTTCCCACCCGTCTCTCATTGGTTTGCATTTACAATCGCTTCCTTTCTCCATGCATGTCTGCAACCATATCATTACAGCACGCACATATCATACCATGGAAGCGCACGGATTGCAAGAAAAACAGAAAATATTCAAAAACCTTTCCTATTCGACAATTTCATACATGGACGAGGCGTCATCTTTCGTGGCAAACTCCTTTACGCTGCGCACACGGGCGCGAATCAGGCTGCTGCCCATGCGAATTTCAATGAGATCCCCTTCTTTTACCTCGTAAGAAGCGCGGGCAATTTTGCCGTTTACCTCCACATGTTTTGCGTCGCACAATTCGTTGGCAACGGTACGCCGTTTGACCAGGCGCGAAACTTTTAAAAATTTATCCAGTCGCATTACGGTTCTCCTAATCGATTGATCTTCGTGCCATTCGGCTATAGATGAAAAATGAGCCTTTTCGTTCCGTGCGAAAAGGCTCGTCATTTTTTAAGAGGGCAGAAAGGTGGAAACAACGCATGGTACCGCAGCCTTTCTGCCGAACAGACAATTTTTATTTGCCTGCAACAGCGTCCTTCAAACCTTTACCGGCTTTGAACGCGGGCACTTTAGCGGCAGGTACGGTGATTGCCTCGCCGGTTCTGGGGTTGCGGCCCTGTTTTTCGGCGCGCTCGCGAACTTCAAATGTGCCGAAACCAGCGATCTGAACACTGGCGCCTGCGGCAAGCGTCTCAGTCACAGCTGCAAGAACGGCATTGACTGCCTTTTCGGCGTCTTTTTTGGAGCATTCGCTCTTTTCAGCCACTACATTGATCAGTTCCGTCTTATTCATTCGTCTTACCTCCTTTGTTGTTGAGTTAATATTCCAAAGCTTTTACAAGCTATCTGGTAATTTTGCCTTTTGCTGCCTCCCAAAGCTCGTCCAAAACGGAAAGCTCCGCCTCTTTCATATCAATGCCCCGCTCGCTGGCAGCGGCTTCCACGAGCTTATAGCGTGCAATGAACTTGTCCGTTGCCATCGTGAGCGCCTCTTCGGCATCGATATGCAGAAAACGGGAAACATTGACGGCGGAAAACAGCAAATCGCCAAATTCCTCCATGATGGCATCCGTGTTGCCGGACTTTACCGCGTCGCGCAGCTCCCTGTTCTCCTCCGCCAGCTTTTCAAACGCGCCGTCCGCATCCTTCCAGTCGAAACCGGCCATGGCAGCTTTCTTTTGAATCTTGGCGCTGCGCATCAAAGCAGGCAGTTCACGCGGCACGGCGTCCATTGCGCTGGAATAGGTATCCTGATGCTTCGATTTGCGTTTAATGGCATCCCAATTGGTCAGCACCTCGCCGGTATCGGACACAACCACATCGCCGAACACATGGGGATGACGCTCTATCAGTTTTTTGCAAATGCCGTCCGCCACATCGTGGAAATCAAAGCTCCCCTGCTCCCGTTCAATCTCGGCGTGAAAGACCACCTGCATCAATACATCGCCCAGCTCTTCCAGCAAAAGTGCTTTATCCTCTTTGTTGATGGCCTCGATGACCTCATAGGTTTCCTCAATAAAATCCTTGCGTATGCTTTTATGATCCTGCGCAGCGTCCCAGGGGCAACCGCCGGGTGAACGCAGAAGCTGCATGATTTCAAGCAAATCGGCAATATCGTACTTCTCTTTTTGCTGATACGCCACTGCCATTTCACAATCCCTCCATTGTTCCGCGCGAAAGTCATCGTAAGGTATTTTACCGCATTAAACCATATTTTTCAAGTATTTTTACGATTTTTTCTCCTTTAGGGAGCATTTTTATATCTTCTCGCTCAAGAGAACGGGTTAAAAGCATGGAAAAACCGTAAACAATCACGGAAACCACAACAGCAATCACCAGCGAAACCGTTACATAGCTGATGTATTCAGTATCGTCCGACAGGGCGGACACACCATCCAGCAGCCGGGAAAATAACCCGTAAATCGCCCATGCCGCCCCGCCGCTTAGGACAGAACAGAATAAAGGCTTTAAGAAAACGGAAACCACATTGATGGAAACCTTGGCGGACTTGACCAGGAAAATAAGATCAATTACCGTGACCACCAGATAACAGGCTAGGGTGCCGATAATAGCACCGTAGATATTCATTTGCGGGATGCCGATTAAAATATAATTCAAGCCCACCTTAAAAATAGCGCCGACCCCCAGCGACAGCAGCGGCACATCGGTTCGACCGATGGCTTGCAGCATATTTGTCAGCGGCTGGGTTATCGAGAATATGAACGCTGTGCCGCAGTAAATCCCCATGACCAGCGCGGAGATGTCCACGGCGGACATGGTTGCCGGGTCTTTGCAATAGAACATGGTTAAGATCGGTTTTGCCAAAATCCCCATAATCAGCCCTACGGGTAAAGAAATCATCATGGAAATACGGATGACCGATTCGATGGAACTTTTAATCATTCTGTGATTTTTCAGCGTCCACGCCTCAGAGAGAACCGGAATGGCGCTGATGCCGAAAGTAACGGTCAGCGACGGCAGCAAATTACGGAAATCGCTGGCAATCTCATATGCGCCGTACAAATAATCAGCGATATTTTCGTCCACAATGCCACCCGCGCTGATGGCTGCGCCAAACATATTTTTAAGCACATCCAAGTCGGTTTCCGTAATGGTGCGCAAACGGTTCTGAATTGTCCAGGAGTCAATCAGATTGGTAATATTAAAAATAATAGTACTGGCTACAATCGGCAGCGCGATGGTAATCAGCCGCTTTGCCATGGCTTTCTGGCGCAGCGGTTCGGGTGCAGCGGCTAGTTCAGCTTTTGTAATGCCATCGCCGCGAATGCGATAGCGAACCGCCAGATACAGGTATGCCAGCACCGTACCAAGGGTAACGCCGGCAATTGCTCCGGCAGCCGCATACGGATAAATGGCGCTCATGGCTTCCGCTTCCGTTGTACACACAACGCCGAAAACCGTGCCGCCGTTCTGGTATTGGGTAAGCCCGATGTTTACAATTTCCTGGGAAATAATCACGCCGATTATCAGCTTGGCAACCGCTTCTATGACCTCGGATACCGCAGTCGGCGTCATATTGCGAAGCCCGTTATAATACCCGCGGTATGTAGACATCACACAGCAGAAAAACACAGAGGGCGCAAGCACCAGGATAGAACGGTACGCTTCTACATTCTTTGCCGTCAGGGCATACGGATATGCCAGTGCAATCAGTAAAATCGTACCCAGCGTACCGGTCAGCAAAAAGATTTTGCGTGAAACACGCAAGGTCTGCCGTACATGACGATACTCGCCCAGTGCCATATGATGGGACACCAGACGGGAAATAGCCGTGGGCAGACCTGCCAGCGCGATGGAATAAACCGGAATAAAGATGGCATAAGCGGAGTTATAATAGGACCTGCCCACCGGCCCCAGAATATTGGTGATAGGAATTTTGTAAAAAATGCTGACCAGTTTTACAATGACCGTGGAAATCACCAGCACCAGTGCGCCATTGAGCAGCGTTTGCTTTTTTCTTTGTTTTTCTTTTTCCAATCGGTATCTTCCCTTCAAACATCAGCCGATAAATTCTCTTAAAAGCGAGTCAGCCGGAACCAGCTCACTCGACAGCGGCTCAAAATACGAAAGCGCATGAAGCAGCTCCTGCGCTTTTTGGCAATAGGGGCTTTCGGCGGGGATTCTGCGCAGCAAATCGGGCGCGGCAGCTGCGAATACCGCCGGCTCATACCCTAAAAAGGAGTTGATTTTATATTGCGCGTTTTCTTCAAACGGGAACAGATAGCGCGTTTCACCGGCGCACACCTGCTGCCAAAGCGCAAAGGTATTTTCCGGAGAGCTGGCGCGAAAATGATAATCGCGTACCAGCCGCCGCATAAGGCGGGTATCGCGCTTGCTCAAAATTTGCCGCTCGCCCGTGCGCACCCGGGAGGAAACGCTAATATACAAAAGAAACAGCGTTTCGCGCGGCAGATTCGAGGTAATCTGCGGATTCAGGGCGTGCAGCCCTTCGATAATCAAACAATCCTGCTGTGCCAGAACAAGGGAGCGTGTTTTTTCACTTCGTCTGCCCGTGATAAAATCGAAAACCGGCAATTCGGTCATACTTCCGTCCAGAAGCTGCATCATACAACGGCAAAACATAGGGATATCCAGCGAATCTACGCTTTCGTAATCGTTTGTACCATCGGGGTTTTTCGGTCCCTTGCCGTTATCATAATAAAAATCATCCAGCGAAACCGTGTAAGCGCGTCCGCCCTTTCGGCGTATCACATCCGCCAAAAAGCGGGCGGTGGTCGTTTT
>CASFEZ010000043.1 GCA_949293815.1 uncultured Eubacteriales bacterium
ATCTCCTGCATTTCCGTGCTGTTGCCGCCGGGATTGGTAAAGTACGCGGGCTGGTGCATGGAAAGTACTTTCCAGGTGGCATCCGAAGCCGCCGCGTCTTCAATCAGCCACTGGGCTGCTGCGCGATAGCTATCCACACCGGCATAGTTGATGACCGCAACATACACATTGCCGTATTCAACGCTGTAGCAAAGCGGGGCGGTATTGTTTTCAGTGCCGGGCAAATCGAAGTAGGCTGCCGCATTTTTGGCGGTGTCGTCGCCGTAATACTCGTGGTTGCCCAGAACATGAATCACATCATGACTGCCAAGGAAAGCATCGCTGAAGATGGAAGCGATGGCAGACCAGTGGTTGTAGTTGCCGCCGTTATCCACTGCATCGCCGGTCTGTAAACCGAAGTCAAAGTCAATGCCGCTGTTGGCCAACAAACCGGAAATGATGGAGGTATTGGTCACATCCGTAGCCTGGGTATCACCAATGACAAAGAAGTTGGTGTCCTGATTGCCACCGGTGGTGGAGAAGGTCTTAACCTCGGTGGTCATCAAATTGCCGTCACCGGCAAAGTATACATAGTCCGTATCCGGGATCAGGCCGGTAAGCTCCACGGTGTTGATGCGTACCGCATAGTTGGTGGCAACCGAACCGGAGCTTGCCATATCGGAAACAATGCTGGTGCCTTCGACAGTAATCAATGCGGCATCGCCGTTTGCCGCATAGTCAGCAGCTGTAGCATATTTTACAACGGCAGTATCGGCGCTGGCAAGAGGTGAGCTCATCCAGGTAATGCTCTGGCTCGTTGCGGGGTCTTCAACCGCATTGAGTTTAATGAAGGTCGGCATACCATCCTCCGTACCGCCGCTGGGATAGCTCTGACCATTGTAGATAAAGGAAAGCCTGTCGCCCTGCTGTGCGTAGATGGAGAAGCTCATGACGCTGCCGACAAACATATTGGAGAAGCTCATGACGCTGCCGACAAACATATTGGTAAATACTTTACCGTCGGCATCCGTCGTACCGACAAGCGTGCCATCGGTGGTGTAGATGTCTACGCCTTCCGCCGGGTTGCCATCGGCATCGGTCACATAGATATTGCCGCCCGCCGAGCCGACAATCATCGCCTCGGGCGTAATGGTAAAGGGAGAAGAAACCGTGGTTTCAATCAGTCCGGTAAAGGAAGCTGTGAATTTTTCATCCTCCACCGGCGTGGTATAGGTCAATGCGCCCTTATCCACACGATAGGTAACCGCAAGACCTTCGGGGGTATTGCTGGCAACCGCAACAACGATTCTGGCAATGGTGCCGTCATCCAGGGCGGGATCCGCGTCCGCTTTCCGTTCGACTGTAAAGGAAATCGGCGTATCGGGCGCAATAGAGGAAGCTACCAGATTGTAGTTAGCAGAAGGAACAATCGTGTAGTTATTCCAATAATCCGGGAAGTTGGAGAACAGCTGCACTTCGATATCCGCTCCGGCAATGGCAGCGGCATCGTCCGCTGTAATGGCAAGGGTATAATCAGAGCCAAGAACCGGGGCTGCATCTTCCGCAACGAACGAAACAACCGGGTCCTCGCGGCTTCCGTTGACGGTAAAGGTGCGGGTCTCGGTAATATTGTTACCAAATACATCCGATACGGAAATGGTCAAACGATGCGAACCATTGGTCAAAACAGCATCGTAGAAATAAATTTCCTGGTCGCCCTCGTTGATAAAGCACTTATCCGTAACATCCACGCCGTCAATCAGCATATTGACCGCATCAAAATCGATGCCGGTGGCATATTTGCCGTCGAAGTCCTCAAAGGTCGCGCGGAAGGTATTGACATTGGAGGTCAGAACGGTTTCGTTATCAACGATTTCCACATCGTTAGCGGTACCATAAGTGCCAATGGAGTTGATGACAGGACGATCCAGGTCATCGGTATTGGCGCCGTAAACCAGCTGAATATTGTCGATATAGATGGTACCGGCAGTCGCTGTCGATGCACCGCCGCCTCTCTGGAAAGACAGCCAGAACACACCGCAGCCCTGATAGTAGCCATAGGGGGCATTCGCAGGACCAAGACCGTTGCCGGCGCTGGGATCGGTAAAGTCCATTTCCACATACTGCCAGCCGGTCTGAGTAATATCGCCGACTTCTGCATAGGCAAGGTTAAAGCCGTTTTCCGGGTCATCCGCCTGGTTGGCACAGTTCAAATACAAATGAACTCCCTGCAAACCTTCCGGCAGCCAGACCCAACAGCCATAGCCGGTGGGAGAACCATCAAAAGCATAATCAGGCTCGGTCATGCGGATATAGAAGTTCGCATTGGCCGCGGCGTTATAGCTCTCGAAGTTATAGTCGAAACGAAGAGAATGATCGCCGAATCGAACCGGCTCGCCATCTTCTTTCGATGCAATGGTCAAGGTACCGCCGTGTTTATCATTCAGCGCCTGATTGACCCACATGCAAAGCGGATACCCAGCCTCATAGAATTGCTGATAGGTACCGTCCGCCGTATTGGGCATTTCCAATCCGGGAACAAATTCCAAATCATTGCTCGGGTCGTCATCTGCCAGGCTGGCTTCGACCTCGGCCATGTCATTGGAATATTCAAAATCGTAGAGAATGGTGGGCATCGCACCGATAATCGCACGGACCTGAACGGATATATCCGGATTTTTCGCATAAGCAGCGGTGACATTGGCGTTGACTGTAACACCATCAAAGGTGGTAAAGGTCAGTCCGTCCTCATTAAAGGTACCGGCTGTGGTGGATACATCCACACCGTCATCGTCTACCATTGTCCACTGAATATCGCCGGCTTTCATATGAACTTCCCGGTTCATATAGTAGGCGACAATACCGAAGTCGGTTGTATCCTCGAAGCCGAGAGAAATTTCAGTAGTAGGGATATAGAATCGATCCGGTTCCTGAATCTCAATGGTTACATCGCCGACAACCTCGCCGCCGGACATATAGTTTACGGTAACGGTCCGGACATATAGTTTACGGTAACGGTACCGATTTTTCCGCTGGATACGAACAGACCATCCGCCGTGATGGTACCATAGGAATCATCCGCCAGCGCAAAGGAGCCGTCCTCAGGAAGCGGTGCCGCACCACCGGCGGAGTCAACACCGGTGGCAGAGAACTGCACAGAGGAACCGGGGGTATAAATTTCATTATTCGGCGCTAAGTTGGCATGGTCAAACACGCCGGAGGGAGTCGCCGAAGAGGTAACAAGAAGCGCAGTAGAAACCGAGCGCTCGTTGGTATCGGAGGGACGGTTACGAACCGTTAAGCCGTCCTCGCCCTCATGCTGGGAAACGAAGGTGGTCGAACCGCCGCCGTCCAAATGACCGGCAATCACGCAGCCGAGGCTGACCATGACATCGGCAACACCGGACCAGGAAAGACCGGTGGAATAGGGAGCCTGACGACCATCGTTAACAAACAGAACCACGGTGCCATCCGCCTTAATACCAACAGCCGTTCTGGGGTTGCCCTCGCCCTGGTAGTTGCCGCTGGAGCCGGAAACATTCTGACCGTTGCGAACGCAAATTTCCCAAACGCCAATTGCTTCTTTGACGCCGTCAAAGGACTGATTGGCTTCGCGAATCTGGGCAGAGCCGTCTTCCATGATTGCAAAATACGGTCTGCCGTGGGTGGGGTTGCTATTGCCATGCTGGTTATAGGCAACGCCATCCATTACCAAAGCGCCGCTGGTGGCGCCGCTTTGCATATTGAAGATATCGCCGTTGACACCGGCTACAACATTGACGCCGCGATTCTGCTCAGCAGATGCCGCCTGATCGCGAACGGTCTGCAAACCGTAGGTGTTGCCGTCCTGATTCCTGTAGCTGGCAATCAGGGACGCCGTGCCGCCCAATTCAACGGTGACGGCAAAACCGGCATTCTGATTCGAGCCATCTCAGCATTGTTAATCAGAAATTGGGTTTCCTCAATGCCCGGCGCTATCTGATAATCCGTTTTGGAAATCAGATATGTGTCGCTGGGAAGAGCGGATTCGTCCATATCCACTGCGGCCAATACCGTCATCGGAAAGATTGACAGCACCATAATGAGCGCAAGCAGAACGGAAACAAGAGATTTCGCTCTTTTTTTAAACATCATAACCTACCTCGCTTCTAAAAAGAGTTTTATCTTAAGACGCTATCAGCATAAAACAGCGATAACGCAATAAGCGGGAAAATTCAGCCATATTTATTCTCTGATTTTGAATTATACCTAAAAAAGATAGCAATCTGAATGCAGATGTATGAATAAAATATAAACAGATATAAAAACACGATAAGAATATTTGTCCTCTTTTCACAAAAAAAGACAGGCATGTCTTGCTATTTATGCCGAAATATGATATTGTAAAAGCGGTGAAGTACAATGGATGCTATTTTTGACAGAACAGAACGACTGCTTGGCTCCAAAGCCTGCAAGCGCTTACAGGAAGCACATGTTGCTGTTTTCGGACTTGGAGGCGTTGGTTCTTACACAGCCGAAGCTCTGGCACGCAGTGGCATCGGCGCGTTGACACTGGTTGACCACGACATTGTTTCTATTACAAATATCAACCGCCAGCTGTATGCGCTTCATTCCACCATCGGACAATATAAAACCGATGTTGCAAAACAGCGTATTGCCGATATCAACCCGGATTGTCGGGTAACCGCCATACAGGCATTTTACACATCGGAAAACCGTGATTATTTTTTTAAAAATAGATATACTTATATATGCGACGCCATTGATACTGTCAGTGCAAAACTGGACCTGGCTACCTATGCCAACGAGCAAAGCATTCCCATCATCAGCTGCATGGGAACCGGGAACAAACGCCGCCCCGAGCTATTGCGCATTTCAGATATTTATCACACGGCAGCCTGTCCATTGGCTCGTGTCATGCGAAGGGAATGCAGAAAAAGAAAAATATCGCACCTGACAGTCGTATACTCCCCGGAAATCCCCGACACAGCCGAGACCACTGTTCTGGATGCGGAGAGCCGCAAGCCTATTCCGGCCAGCATCGTTTATGTACCGGCAACCGCCGGGCTGCTATTGGCTTCAAAAATTATTGACGATATCATAAACGAGAGTATTTCTATTTAAGATAGTATAATAAATGATATAAAATATTATTTAATATCTAATTACTTTGACAGTTCAGCATCCCGATTCAGCGAAGCACGAAAGGCGTCGCGAACCACATCTTCAAACTGTGCCTGCTGCAAGAAGTGAACCCCCTCAATGGTGGTGCCGCCGGGGGAGCAGACCTTTTGTACCAGCTGCTCTGCCGTATCGCTGCTTGCCGCCAATAGTTTGGCACTGCCCTCTGCCATTTTGGCAGCTACCTCACAGGCAATGGATTCATCAAGCCCGGCTTCTTTGGCGGCATTCGCCAACGCATTGATATATAAAAAAGTATAGGCAGGCGCACAGCCGCCCAGAACACCAAAAGGCGCAATCTGCTCCTCCGGCACGCGATATGCAAAGCCGAAGCTCTCGCAGCAGCGCTGTACAAAGGCAAACTGTTCTTCACTCACCTGCCCGTTGCCGCAATAAGCAGAAACAGCTGCATTGACCTTTGCATTCAGATTTGGGAAGATGCGTGCGACCGGAATATCCTTGTTGAAAAACGAGGACAGATAGGCAGTGGTTTTTCCTGCGGCAATCGATATCACAAAAATATGGCGACTGTTTACCTTGTCAGCCAATGCCGGCAAAACATCCGGCAGAACCTGCGGCTTGACGGCAAGGACAATACAGCTGCACTTATCCAGAATTTCTGCCTGTGTAGACGCGGTTACGCCCTGCTCCATACAAAAAGCGTTCAGCGCATCGCGCCGTACATCCGTCACGAAAATATCCGAGGGCTGTTTTACGGCAGATTTCGCCATTCCGCGAATAATTGGCTGTGCCATATTTCCACAGCCGATAAAACCGATTTTCATAGTTTTTTCACCTCATAGCCATTCATTATATCATTATTTTTGGGTAATATCAATAAGTTAAGGAGATATTTTACATGATTCTTACCATCGATGTTGGCAATACCAATATTACTTTTGGCGGGTACGAAAGCCGACAGCTGCGCTTTACCGCCAGAATGTCTACAGATCGCGCCCGTACCAGCGACCAATACGCAGCGGAGCTGATACAAATTTTATCCTTATACCAAATTTCCGCCTCACTTATACAAGATGGCATTATCAGCTCTGTTGTACCGGAGCTGACGGGTGTCATCGGTTCCGCCGTTGAAAAAATAAGCGGTAAACGACCATTGATAATTGGTCCGGGAATAAAGAGCGGTTTAAATATTAAAATTGACAATCCGGCACAGCTCGGCGCGGATCTGGTTTGCACCGCAGTGGGGGCAATCAGCAAATATCCCCTGCCCTGCCTGGTGCTGGATTTGGGCACTGCAACAAAAATCAGCGTAATTGATAAAAACGCCTCTTATCTGGGCTGCACCATCAGCCCGGGGGTTAACATTTCGCTGAATGCGCTCAGCCATGGAGCATCACAGCTGCCCGCGCTTTCGCTGGAAGCGCCAAAATCGGTTATCGGCACCAATACCATTTCCAGTATGCTGGCGGGAACTGTGCTTGGTACGGCTGCCATGCTGGACGGTCTGTGCGCCCGCATTGAAGAGGAGATGGCAGAGCCGGTTAAAACTTTTGTCGCGACAGGCGGTCTCAGTGCGGATATTGTTCGGCACTGCAAACATGATATGCAGGTGGATCAGAATCTGATTTTAGACGGGCTTCTGGTTATCTATCAAAAAAACAGGACGGATGGAGGGAAATAAGCCAATGACCATTGGAACACTAAACGAGATTTTAGATAAAATTCACACCGTACATGCCGGACTGATCGGTGATTTCTGCCTAGATATATACTGGCTCGCGGATATGTCAAAAAGTGAGTTATCCAAAGAAACGCCGCATTTCCCGCTTCCGATTGTACAGGAAAGAGTGGCGCCGGGAGCAGCAGGCAATGTGGCAGCCAACATGGCGGCGCTTACACCGGCTTCCCTGGAATGTATCGGCGTTCGCGGAAAAGACTGGCGCGGGGCGCTTTTGGAAAACGCGCTTCAGGAAAAAGGGGTGCGCGCTTCCCTGCTGCTCACCCCCGAAAGATGGACATATGCCTATTGCAAGCCTTTGCGCAAAGGTATATCTGATGCTGTTTATGAGGACCCGCGGCTGGATTTTGCGCCGCTTTCGCCGCTTGATGATACAGTTGAAGCTACAATTATGCAGAAACTTGATAATCTATCTTCTTCTCTGGACATTCTGGCGGTGTCCGACCAATTTGAAAACGGTATTATCACAAAGCCGATTCGCGAAAAACTGAATGCGCTGGCGGAAGACGGGCTTAAAATTATTGTGGACAGCCGATACCACATCAACCAGTACAGAAACGTTTTCCTGAAACCCAATGAATCCGAGTGCGCCGCGTCTGTGCATCTGAACACAATTGCAACACCGGAGGAAAATGCCAGAGAGCTGGCGCGGCAATGCCACGCCACAGTCATTGAGACCCTTGGCGAAAAAGGGGCGCTGATTACCGACGGCAGCTACGCCAAAAGCGTTCCTGCGTTTGCTGTAAAGGGAGAAACCGATATTTGCGGTGCCGGCGATACTTTTCTGGCAGCTATGGCGCTTGCCGTTGGCGCAGGATTTAACCTATTGGTTTGCGCGGAATTCGCAGCGCTGGCATCTGCTGTTACGATTCAAAAAATTGGGCAGACTGGTACGGCAGCCGGGGAAGAAATGATTGCGCTGTTCTGTGAAAATTTTTAAAAAGTTATTGACAAATCGTTTCCGGTCTGTTATACTCAGGCAAAACACAGGAGGATTGTTGGAATCATGATGCTGTATCGTTTTTACAATCAAGATTCTACCTGGCTTGACGGTGCTGATTTTACCCCCGTCGGGCTGCCTGTGCTGTGTTTTTCTCACAAATGAGCGCGCTTTTGTGAAACGAACGCCGGACGGTGCAGTCTTTGATGGCTGCACCGTTTTTTTTGTACCCAAAACGGTACTTGACCTGAAATTTGAAAGAAGGAGATAAGATGAAGATTATTCAAAAATGGATCCGAAAAGAAAAGCGAAAACGGCTGGAGCAAACACTGGGACCGCTTGCCGCCTATTACGGCACCTTTGACGAGGACAGCCGCCTGTTGTCCAGCCGGGGACAGGTTGAATTTTTGACAACCGTACGGTATGTGGAAAAATATTTACAGAAGGGCATGCGCATTCTGGAAATCGGCACGGCCACCGGCCGGTACGCACACTATTTTGCCCAAAATGGGTATACCGTGGATGCGGTGGAGCTGGTACAGAGCAATATTGAACTTTTCAAAAAGAAGACCCGCCCCGGCGAGCCGGTGACGGTCAGACAGGGCAACGCGATGGATCTGTCCTTTTTTGCGGATAATACCTTCGACATAACACTCCTTTTGGGACCGATGTACCATCTGTATACCCCGGAAGATCAGAGCCGTGCCCTCTCGGAAGCCATTCGCGTGACAAAGAGAGGCGGCATCATTTTTGCCGCTTACTGTATGGCGGACGCGTGTCTTCTGCTACACGGCTTTGACGGCGGAGAAATACGGAAATTTATTTCCCGGGGAAAGGTGGATGAAAACACCTTTGCCTGTCATTCCGGCAAAAAGGATATTTTTGAACTGTACCGCAAAGAGCAAATCGATGCGCTGATGCAGCCGATGCCCTGTGAGCGTCTGCACTATGTAGCCACCGATGGCTGCACGAATTTGATTCGGCACGCGGTAGACAAAATGAGCAAGGCGGATTTTGAGTTATATCTCAGATACCACTTTGTCACCTGCGAGAGGCTGGATATGTCCGGTGTATCCGACCACACCCTGGACATCTTCCGCAAAATGGCATAAACGGAACATCGAAAAGCGGCTGCCTGGCGTTTGTGCCGGACAGCCGCAGAGAATATGTTTTTTACTGTTTCGCGCCCTGATCGAACATTTCCAGCGCTTTGACGCTAATCGCAAAGCAATCACCCAAGCCGGTCAGATTCATATTATCGTAGGTATCCCGTCTGGTATGATAATAATCCTCCAGCTTATGGTTCAGACCGGTGATGCCCGTTGCGCGGAAGCCTGCCTGCGCGAAAGCAGCGGAATCCGTAGCACCGCCCAAGGGAGGAACCCAGCCTTTTTTGCAGGGAATTTGCAGCTCTGCCGCCGCTTCCATAAACAGGTCGGAAACATCCTTGTCCGCTTTGACGGTGCCGTTCAAATCGCGGTAGTTTGTCATCAGATATTTGGGATCATGAATCGTATCATAGGAGATAATAAAGGTCGGCACATCGTTATAATCATTCTTATGCGCTTCACACCAGGCTTTTGCGCCGCGCAGACCTGCTTCCTCAGAGCCGGAGAGGATGACGCCAACCTCGGTGTTTTCCAGTTCAATACCGGCATCTTTCAGCGCCTTTAACACGGCAATGCCCATATAGCAGCCGGAAAGATTATCATTCGCGCCATCGACTATCCGCTTTTTGTTCCACATAAAGTACATGCCAATCCAGAACGGTACAAAGACCAGACCGCCCAGCGCCCATTTGAGATAAACCGAATCGGTAGGCAATACGCCAAATGCGCCCTGCTGCACGGTAACAACAATGGACAAAACCAAATAATACAGCGCGCCGACAATGGAAATCAGCGCATGCCCCTCAAACCCGACGCCGCCCAAAGCATAGTTGACCGGCCATTCCCAGGCGGCATCCGGGTGACCGTTGAAGAAAATACGGCGTTTGACCTCACCGCTGCACTTTTTCGTTGCAGTCACATTGTGACCGGTCTTTTCCGGAAACAGGAAATCCACGGCTTTTTTATAGAAACCGAATTGAAGGAACGCCAGCAAAAAGCCCAGAAAAATTAAAATAATGGAAAGAACCGGCGCAAAGAAAAACAGAACCAACGCCAAAAACAGCAGTGTAAACGTGATATAAATCCAACCAAAGAATGAGCCGGGGTGCTCCTTGAAACTTTCCACCCTTGCCTCTTCGCAGCCGCAATCCTCTTGCAGAACCTTTGCCATGTATTCGCATGCCAGCTTTTCTCCTTTAGAGCCGGGAGCGCGCGTGGGCAAATTCTTGCAGATATGGGTAATTTCTTTATGCATGTACTTTGCATAATCATCCTTTTTGGCAATCAATCGATCTAACTTCATAGCCATCCTCCTTCATCCTTAACACACCTATACATTTCCGCACAAAAATAAATCTGAAATGATTTATTCATAATATTTTCATAGGATACCACATCCCTCCTACGGTATTGTTGCATATTTTTTAATAAATAATGAAGTGCAAGTAAATATTCGATATTTGATGACTTTACTTGCACATATCTAAATAATTTATACAAAATCATACAAAAAATCAGGCGCACCGGACAAGCAGAATCCGGTGCGCCTTTGCACATGCTTCTATCTTATAAATATTTTCCCTTAAATAGAAATATCCATCGCAATCTTATACAGGTTCAAATCGATTTTCTTGGTCATATTCAACGCTTCATAAATATCGTAATCCACAACCTGCTCTTTCTGCATGGCAACCACGCGGTTGCCGATGCCATCCTTGAGCAGCTCTACAGCGCGGTAACCCATTTGGCTGGCTACGATACGATCCTTAGCGGTGGGAGAGCCGCCTCTCTGTACATGACCGAGAATGGTGGCGCGGCTTTCCACGCCGGTTTTTTCCTCGATATATTTTGCCAGAGCCATGGAATCATGAATGCCCTGCTCCTGCAATTTATCAACGGCACCTTCGGCAACCATGACAATAAAATGCCGCTTGCCGGTGCCCTGGGTCCTTGCCATGCGGTCAATCACATCATGCTGGACATCAAAGTCGTTTTCCGGAATCAGGATAGAGGTCGCGCCAACAGCAATGCCGCCGTTCAGCGCCAAATAACCAGCTCTTCTGCCCATAACCTCCACAACGGAACAGCGGTCGTGGGATTCTGTTGTATCGCGAATACGGTCAACCATATCCATAATGGTGCTCAGCGCCGTATCATAGCCGATGGTATAGTCGCAGCAGGCGATATCATTGTCAATCGTGCCGGGAACGCCAACGCAGGGAATCCCTTTCAGCGACAGGTCGCGCGCACCGCGAAAAGAACCGTCGCCGCCAATAATGACAATACCCCCAATGCCATTGGCTTTGCAGACATCTACCGCTTTCTGAATGCCCTCTTCCGTCTTAAATTCCGGGCAGCGGGCGGAATACAGCATGGTACCGCCTCTATGGATAATATCAGAAACAGAGCGAATGTTCATTTCATACATATCGCCGCCAATCAAGCCGGTATACCCACGGCGGATGCCGAGCACCCGCATATTATTTTCACAGCCCGAACGCACAACCGCGCGAATCGCCGCGTTCATGCCCGGCGCGTCGCCGCCGCTTGTAAGAACCGCAATTGTCTTCATTTTCCATTACCTCCGAAGAAAAACTGATAAACTCTTCATACAACAATCAAAAATCTAAACTATAAACGCTACTATTAAACATCATTTTCATAAAAAAGTCAAGTCTGTAGAGCTAAAAAGCCACGGTTCTGCGCACATTACGCGCGAATTTGTCAATTCATGCAAAAGCACAGAAACCGTGCACGGTTTTTCGTAAATTTTAACCGTTCTTTTCTACACGAAGGCGCAGAAAATCACCGACAAGCAGCGGCGCATCCGTATATACCGCAACCACCTGCCCCACCAGCTTCGCCGCGGTTATGGCATTTCCTTTATTATCCGCAAGGGCATCCACTGTAAAAGACTGCCCAATCACACCGGGCGTCACCCGCTCCAGCAGATCCCCCACACGAAACAGGTTGCGCTGCTGCACCAAATAGCCGCCCGCAATCTGACCGACAACCACCCCGGCAAAACGGCAATCAGCGTGATATTGCCCGTCATTGTTATGATTTTTTACCAACTTGCCGAAATAAAAACCGGAGGAAAAGGGACGGTGACTGACGCTTTCCACCTCTCTTTGCAGCAAGGGCAGGGGCGTGTCGCCGTCAATAGCGTGGCGATAGGCGTTAACCACCGTTGCGACATAGTTAGCGGTTTTCATACGCCCCTCAATTTTGAACGAGACAATGCCCGCCTTTTGTAATTCAGGCAAAAAAGACAAGCAATTCAAATCATGGGAGCTGAGAATGGCCGTTGCCCGCTCTCCCTCTTCTATTGGGAAGAACTCTCCCTCCCGCTTCTGCTCCATCAAATAATAGCTCCAGCGGCATGGCTGGGTGCATTCACCCCGGTTGCCGCTTCGCCCGTTCATAAAAGAACTGAGCAGGCAGCGCCCCGAATACGCCATACACATTGCACCGTGCACAAACGCTTCCAGCTCCAGCTGCTGTGGGACTTTTTCGCGCAGTTGGGCGATTTCCGAAAGGCTCATCTCCCGCGCCAGCACAATCCTCTGTGCGCCCATACGATAATAGACATCAGCGCTTGCCCAATTGCAGCAATTTGCCTGGGTGCTGACATGAATCGGCAAATCGGGCACACTGTCCTTGATAACAGAGATGGCGCCTAAATCCGAAACGATTACCGCATCCACACCGGCGTCATATAAAAATTGTGCATATTCCCGCAGCGGCTCCAGTTCTTCATTTTTTGGAAAAGAATTGACCGTTACATAGAGCTTTTTGCCTTTTTCATGGGTCAATGCAGCCGCCTGTATGATTTCCTCGCGGGAAAAAGCTGCTTTCTCCGCCCGCAGCTGTAAGAGCTCGCCGCCGATATAGACCGCATCCGCGCCAAAGCGCAGGGCAGCCACAAGGCATTCCCAATCGCCTGCCGGTGCGAGCAGTTCCGGTTTTTGCATTTTGTTACCTCCGGTTGTGATAGAATGCGCCGCCAAACGCATAAAATAACACCGGCGGCTTTATCTTTTCTACTTTATCACATTTTCAGCCATAAAGCAATTGCAAACCGTAAAAAGATATGATAAAATAATTCGGTGTATGGCAAGTATTTACAGCAAGTAAGGGTGATTGACAGATGAAAAAAACGGTACTTGTGCTGTTTGGCGGAAAATCGACGGAATATGAGATTTCCCTTTGCTCTGCCGCAAGTGTTCTGCGCAACATTCCGCAGCAGCGGTATGATATTCTTTCCCTTGGCATTACAAAAGACGGAGAATGGTTTTTATTCGAAGGCTCGCCCGATGACATAGAGAATAACACATGGCAGAACGGACATATCCGCAAAGCGTTTCTTTCGCCGGATTTCGGCGGCGGCTTATACGCAGCAGCAGCTGGCGGCTTTGAAAAAATACCGGTGGATATTGTTTTCCCGGTGCTGCATGGCAAAAACGGCGAGGATGGAACAATTCAGGGCTATTTGGAATTAGCGGGCATACCCTATGTGGGCTGCGGGCATCTATCCTCCGCCCTGACAATGGATAAGGAATTTTCTAATTTGATTGCGGACTACCATGGGATCCGACAGGCAAAATGGCTCTCCTGTAAGCAATATGCGTATCAAAACAACCGTGACGCCATTCTTGACAGCGCGGAGCAGACGCTGGGCTATCCGATTTTTGTCAAGCCCGCCTGCGCGGGTTCCTCGGTGGGAATCAGCAAAGCCGTCAATCGTGACCAGCTGCACAAGGCGGTCCAGCTGGCGCTGACCATTGACAGCAAAATCATTTTTGAAGAAACCATAAAAGGGCGCGAAATTGAATGCGCGGTGCTCGGAAATGACAAACCGATTGCCTCCGCCCCCGGCGAAATTGAACCCTGCGCAGAGTTTTATGATTATGACGCAAAATACATCAGCGAAAGCAAGCTGTATATTCCCGCCCGTACAGACGAAAGCACAGCGGAAAAAATCCGAAACACCGCGTCAAAAATTTTTGAAATGTTTGATGGCAGCGGGCTGTCACGGGTTGATTTCTTTTTAACCGATGACAATGAGTTGTATTTTAATGAAATCAACACCATTCCCGGCTTTACGAAAATCAGTATGTATGCAAAGCTCTTTGACTACTCCGGCATATCCTATCCGGAGCTTGTGGATCGGCTGCTTTGCTTGGCGGAAGAAAGGTTTCACCGCCGATGAAAGCAAGACGGATTGAAAGCGATACCCACGATATTATCATAACCACCGAAGAAATACGGGATGGCGAACGGGAAACCTCCCGTATGCAGCTGAAAGGTTCTTTGAAAAAGCAGGGCGATGTGCATATTCTTTCCTATCAGGAGAACCTGGGACACGGACAAGAATCCCTACCTGTGCTGTCCACCATTACCATTCATCCGGGACAACATATTACACTGCAACGCGCCGGTCGCTACAGCAGCTCATTTGTTTTTGAACCGGACAAGCGGCACGATGCCGTTTATCAAACGCCTTACGGTAATTTGTCCTTGGGCGTTACCACTAAAAATGCGCTGTTTCATACGCATGAGGATTTCTCGGATTTGCTCCTGCATTATCTGCTCGACAATGGTCAGGAAATCCTGAGTGAACACCATATGAAAATTGAAATAAAGAAACGGAAGGATACCCCATGAAAAATCCGGCAGAATCAGCCAAACAACAAATACAGGACCTTATAATGACCGCGTTCCGCACTGCCGCGGAAAGGGGGATACTGCCCCAGACCGAACCGGCGCCTTTTATTGTAGAAGTACCTGCCGACCGCAAAAACGGCGATTTTTCCACCAACGCCGCCATGGCGAACGCCCGTGTATTCAAGTCCGCTCCGGCGAAAATTGCCGCCGCCCTGTTGGACTGCATGAATCTGGACGGCACCTATTTTCAATCCTGCGTGATGGCGGGACCCGGATTTATGAACTTTACGCTGGGCACGGGCTACTATAGCGATATTCTGAAAAAGGTCAACCAGGAGGGCAGCAGCTACGGCCGCTCGGACTATGGCAAAGGCAAAAGCGCACTGGTAGAATTTGTATCTGCCAATCCCACAGGACCGATGCATGTAGGCAATGCCAGAGGCGGCGCAATTGGCGACTGCCTGGCGGAAGCGCTGAGCTGGGCAGGCTACCGAACCGAACGGGAATTTTATATCAACGATGCGGGCAATCAAATTGAAAAATTTGCCCTGTCACTGGATTTACGGTATCAGCAGCTGTATAAAGACGGCGTTGAAATGCCTGAGGATTCCTACCACGGGCAGGATATCATTGACCACGCCAAAAACTTTGCCGAAAAATACGGCGACAGCTATATAAATAAAAGTGAAAAAGAACGGCGTGACGCGCTGGTATCCTTCGCCCTGCCGCTGAATATTGCGGGGCTTGAGCGGGATCTGCTGAAATACCGTATTTCCTATGACACCTGGTTCCGGGAAAGCAGCCTGCACAAGGACGGCTCGGTGGCAAAAATCATCGAACAGCTGAAAGACAGCGGCTATACCTATGAAAAAGAGGATGCGCTCTGGTTCAAAGCCACCGAATTTGGCTGTGACAAGGATTTTGTGCTGGTGCGCTCCAACGGGATTCCGACCTATATTGTGCCGGATATCGCCTATCATTACAACAAACTTGCCATTCGCAAATTCGACCGCGCCATCAATGTATTGGGCGCGGATCACCACGGCTATGTGCCGCGCCTGAAAGCGGCATTACAGGCAATCGGCATTGACGCAAACAAACTGGAAGTTGTACTTATGCAAATGGTACGGCTGATTAACAGGGACGGCGAGGTTATCAAAGCATCCAAGCGTTCCGGCAAGGCTATAACCCTGGTAACGCTTCTGGATGAAGTACCCATCGATGCGGCGCGGTTCTTCTTTAACCAAAGAGAGCCAAATACCCACTGCGATTTTAATATCGATTTGGCGGTGGAGGAATCGGCGCAGAACCCGGTGTATTACTGCCAATATGCCCACGCGCGTATTTGCAGCATTTTGAAAAAAACTGCCGAAAACGGCGAAGACGGCACGGTTTGCGCGGAGGAAAACCTTTGCCTTTTGACCAGACCGGAGGAACAGGAGCTGATTCGCCATATCGGCGCGCTGCCGGACGAGGTGATCAGCGTTGCCAAGACATTAGATCCCTCGCAGATCACACGCTATGCGTATACGCTGGCATCCCTGTTTCACAAGTTCTACAATTCCTGCCGCTGCAATGTGGAAGATAAAAATCTGCGGCAGGCAAGACTTTACCTGTGTCATTCTGTTAAAATTGTTATGGAAAACATTTTGCGGCTGCTGAAGGTAGACGCGCCGGAAAGCATGTAACAAAAACGAAAGGAAAAGGCGGCTCCTTTCTCGGAATCCGCCGGAAAAAAATGGAAAACTGGACTGAAATTCAAATTACCGTTCCGACCCGTTTTGCCGAAACAGCGGGCAATATTGCCAATATGTGCGTCCCCTACGGCATTTATATCGAGGACTACAGCGATTTGGAGCAGGCGGCGCATGACATAGCCCACATTGATTTAATTGATGATAAATTGCTGCAAAAGGACCGCGACCACGCCGTCATCCATATTTATATTTCACCGGAAGACAACCCGGCGGAGGCAACCGCTTTTTTATCGGAGCGACTCAGCGCAGAAGCGATTCCTTTCTCCATAGACACCGCCGCCTGTCTGGAGGACGATTGGCTGAACAACTGGAAGCAGTACTTCAAACCGGTTCCGGTGGGCGAAAAAATACTGATTCATCCGGTTTGGGAACAGGATTTTGACGATATGGGGCGTATCGTTCTGGATTTGGAACCGGGAATTGCCTTTGGTTCGGGCACGCATGAAACCACCCGTCTTTGTCTTACCGCGCTGGAAAAATATTGCAGACCCGGCTGTACCATGCTGGATGTCGGCTGCGGCAGCGGTATCTTGTCAGTTGCTGCGCTGCTTTTGGGCGCAGGACACGCTACCGGTGTCGATATTGACCCGCTTGCGGTGAAAACCGCAGAGGAAAACGGAAAAATGAACGGCTTTTCCGCTGACCGATATACTCTGCTGGTGGGAAACCTTACCGACAAAATCAGCGGTACATTCGATGTGATTGCAGCCAATATCGTAGCGGACGCGATTATCCAACTGTCCGGCAGCATTCAAAACTTTATGAACGATAATTCCGTTTATATTGTTTCCGGCATCATTGACCAGCGGGAAGCGGATGTTGCGGCAGCGCTGGCGCGCTTTGGTTTTCAAACAATTGCGCGTCATGAGGACAATGGCTGGATATGTTTGGAATGCAGAAGAAAATAGCCCGCGAAAACAGCAAGCCCGACCCCCATTGACGGAGTCGGGCTTTTTGTTATATGGGAACTATTTATGATAAAGCCTCTGGGTTTCATAGGTAGGCTCACAGGTAACGCGAACACCCAAGCGTTTCAGCAGTTTTTCATCCTCTTCGCTCAAAATAACCGTAAAATGCGCCTCGCTGCCCCGCAGGGCGGGCAGTTGCTCCTGCGCCTGCTTCGCCGCGGGATTGCTAAGAGCGGAAATGGTCAGCGCCAACAGGACTTCATCTGTATGTAACCGCGGGTTCCGATGCGCCAGATAGCGGGTTTTCAAGTCGCAGATTGGTGTCAGCACGCCGGAATCAATCAAATCCAGCCGGGCGTCAATACCTGCCAGCTGCTTCAGTGCATTCAGCAACAGCGCAGAGGCAGCGCCGAGCGTTTGAGAGGTTTTACCCGTAACCAGACGACCGTCCGGCAATATCATAGCGCCTGCCGGCGCACCGGTTTCTTCTGCACGATGCAAAGCGGCGTCTATTGCCGGAAATGTTGAAGAATCAACCCCTGCCTGCTTCATCAAAAGCTCCAGCTTGGGAACCTCCTGCTCATCACTTTTGCCGCGCAACCGATTGACCAGCGCAGTATAGTAACGACGCAAAATTTCCATTTTAGATGCTCTACAGCAAATTTCGTCATCTACAATACAATATCCCGCCATATTCACGCCCATATCCGTAGGCGAGCGATACGGAGATGTTCCCTGAATGCGCTCGAAAATCGCATTCAAAACGGGAAAAATTTCCACATCCCGGTTATAGTTCACAGCCGTTTTATCGTAAGCCTCCAGATGAAAAGGGTCAATCATGTTGACATCGTTCAAATCCGCCGTTGCCGCTTCATACGCAATATTCACCGGATGCTTGAGCGGCAGGTTCCAGATGGGAAAGGTTTCAAATTTGGCGTAGCCTGCCGTGACCCCGCGCTTATGCTCATGGTACAGCTGGCTTAAACAGGTTGCCATCTTCCCGCTGCCCGGACCGGGTGCGGTAACGACAACCAGAGAACGGGTGGTTTCGATATAGTCGTTTTTGCCGAGACCCTCGTCGCTGACAATATGCGCCACATCCGATGGGTATCCGGCAATAGGATAATGCCGGTAGCACCGGATGCCGAGCTCGGATAAGCGGTTATAAAACTGGTTGGCGGCAGCCTGCCCGTCATAGCGTGTCAACACTACACTGCCTACATACAAATCCAGTTCCCGAAAGGTATCAATCAGCCGCAGTACATCCTCGTCATAGGTAATCCCCAAATCGCCCCGTATTTTATTGGATTCAATATCGGCCGCATTGATAACAATAACAATTTCCGCATCCTCTTTCAGCCGGCGCAGCATTTGCATTTTGCTGTCCGGCGCAAAACCGGGCAGCACCCGGGAAGCGTGATAATCATCAAACAGCTTACCGCCGAACTCCAGATACAATTTACCGCCAAAAGCGGCAATCCGTTTGCGAATCTGCTCAGACTGCGTTTTTATATAACGCGCGTTATCAAAACCAACTGAAACCATATGCGTTTATCTCCATTTAACAAAATTCCCTTATAGTATATCACAGAAATCGCCCGCTGTCGATACCTTTTTCCAAATTTAGACGAATCTATGCAACAAAAGAAGAAATCCGGCTTTTGTCGGATTTCCCCTTCGCACGCAGGCAAAACCTTATGCCGCGTTCTGTGCCGTTTCTATCTGCTGCGTCTGCTGTAACATGGTTTCAGCCAAAATGGCATAGCCCTTGGCGCTGTCATCCAAAAACACATGGGTAACGGCGCCCACAAGCATGCCGTTTTGTATAATCGGGCTGCCGCTCATACCCTGCACAATACCGCCGGTTGCAGCCAGAAGCGCCGTATCGGTAATACGCACAATCATGCTCTTATTTCCGTTGTCGCCCGCGTCAATGCGCTCAATCACCATGGAATAGGCGCGCGGTCCGTTGTTGTCGATACTGGTTATCACTTCCGCTTCGCCTGTCTGCACCTCACTGCTGTAAGCAACCGGGAACAGCCCATATGCGTTCGGCGTCTGAGACAACACGCCGTAAACACCCAAATCGGCGTTTTCTGCAATGGTTCCAAGTACCGTGTCGCCGAGCGAGCCGGCGATCTCCCCTGCCGTGCCGTTGCTGCCTTTCTGAATCGCATTAATGCTTGCCGAAAGCACATCGCCCTTGCGCACCGGCACCGTCAAGCCGGTATCAGTGTCGCTGACCGCATGCCCCAGACACGCAAAAACATTGGTTTCGGGGTCATAAAAGGTCATAGTCCCAATGCCTGCCGCGCTGTCCCGGAGCCATAAACCGGTTCGATAAGTGCCTGTATTCACATCCAATACGGGATGAAGAGAGATATCGATTTGTGTTTCTCCCCGCCGCACGGTAAAGACCACTTCACCGCCGCCGACAGCATCGATCTCATCTGACACATCCGCCGCCGATAAGACCTCGTGACCATTGACTGCTATGATGGTATCGCCTTTCATAAATCCGGCATCAAAAGCAGGCTGCTTTAGCCCCAAG
>CASFEZ010000044.1 GCA_949293815.1 uncultured Eubacteriales bacterium
GAAGTGGGGTCAAGGGTGGTTACCCGGAACATCTCCCCCGCGCCCTCACAGTCGCTGACGGAAATAATGGGCGTATGCACATAGACAAAGCCGCGTTCGTGGAAAAACGAGTGAATGGCAAACGCAGCCTCGCTGCGGATGCGGAACGCCGCACCCAGCAGATTGGTTCTGGCGCGCAGATGACCGATGCTGCGCAAAAATTCCACCGAATGGCGTTTCTTTTGCAGCGGGTAGTCCGCCGTGGAAGCACCCTCCACGGCAATCTCCTGCGCCTGCAATTCAAAGGGCTGACGGGCATCCGGGGTTATCATCAAAATACCTGTTACCCGCAGCGCTGCGCCCACATTCTGGGCGGCTATCTCGTCGAAATTGACAAGCTGGGAACGCTCAAAAACCACCTGCAAGCCGTCGAAACAGCTGCCGTCGTTCAAATCGGCAAAACCGACCGCAGCCGAAGCGCGTACAGAACGCACCCAGCCGCAGACCGTGATAGATTTTGAAGCAAAATCGGTCATATTTTGATAAAGTTCAGATATTTTTACGCGCTGCAAGGCTTACACCATTCCAAATATAAATTGATAGACTTATTAACATCTAATCTTATCATAGTTTTCGCTGCATTGCAAGACTTTTACATAGCGACTTCAGGAAGTTTTACCAAAAATTCAAAAACCTATTTACAAGCGCCGGCAGGGCTTGTATACTTGTAGGAAGAAAGGAGCAGGCATATGGATTTCACGGAAAAAACAAAAAAAGAGAATCTGATTTTTGACGGCAAGATCCTGCATTTATATAAGGACGATATCATTCTGCCCAACGGGCATCCGGCGTTTCGGGAATATATCCGGCATCAGGGCGCGGTATGCGTTGTGCCGGTAACCGAGGACGGGGATGTAATTTTGGTGGAACAGTACCGCTATCCGCTGCAAAAAGTGACCCTTGAAGTACCAGCCGGGAAGCTGGATCCCGGGGAAACGCCTGAGGAAGGCGCCAGACGGGAATTGGAGGAGGAGACCGGGCTTCATGGCGGCGTTCTGCGTCCGATTGGCGAATTATATACCAGCCCCGCCATTTTAACCGAAGTCATTCATATGTACATCGCAACCGGCTTTACCGATGGCGAACAGCATCCGGACGAGGACGAGTTTGTACGCATCGTAAAAAAACCGCTGCAAGATGTTGTGGACGGCATTTTACGCGGGGACATCCGCGATGCCAAAACCCAGGCGGCGATTCTGAAAACAGCCATGCTGCTGCAAAAATGAAAAACATAATAATAAAACGCGGCAAATGACCATCCGGTTTTCGGATGGTCATTTGCCGTATCGGGGTTCTATCTATCAAGGAGGTTTAAGCGTTTTTATCCTCGCCGCCGTGGCACAGCCCTGCCGAGGGGCAGCCGCTGCAGGAGCCGCCGCAGCTACAGGAGCCTTTGCCTTTCTTTTTATTGCGCACCAGATGGACAATCACCAGAATCACAATAATTGCTATAACAGCAAGCACAATCCAGGAAGCCGTATTCATAACCGCAAGTACAGGCAAAGACAACATCATAATCACCTTTATTCTTTATCATTTTGCCGCTTCAACAGAACGGAGGTTTCTGCCTTTTTCGGGGACATATCCCTTGCGCAGCAGCAGGTACAGCATGGCTGCCAGCGCAACGAGCGCCAGCACCGTGCCCACACCAAAGGACACTTCACCGATGACAAGACCTACCAGCTGGTAAATAATCAAAGAGGAAACATAGGCGAATCCGCACATATAGCCGATGGCGGCCGCCGTCCACTTGGCGTTGTTCATTTCCCGCTTGATGGCGCCCATGGCGGCAAAGCAGGGCGCGCAGAGCAAATTGAAAATCATAAAGCTGTAAGCGGAAAGCCGGGTAAAGTCACCGGCGATATTGATCCAGATTTCATCACCGTTTTCAGAAAGCTCTCCAGCAAAATTATACAACACACCGAAGGTAGATACAACATTTTCTTTCGCGATGAGCCCGGTAAAGGTCGCCACAGCCGCCTGCCAGTTGCCGAAGCCCAGCGGCGCAAAGATAAAGTCGATCCAACCGCCGATGGTCGCCAAAAGGCTTGTATTGTTGTCCTCGACCATACCAAAGCTGCCATTTGTAAAACCGAAGCCCTGCAAGAACCAAAGGACGATGGACGAAAGCAAAATCACCGTACCGGCACGCTTGATGAACGACCAGCCCCGCTCCCAGGTAGCACGGAGCACATTGCCGAAACGCGGGAGGTGGTAGGCGGGCAGCTCCATGACAAAGGGAGCCGGTTCACCGGCAAAGGGTTTGGTCTTTTTCAAAATAATGCCTGAAATAATAATGGCTGCTACGCCGATGAAATAAGCGGAAACCGCCACAAGCCCGGAGCCGCCGAATAAAGCGCCGGCAAACAGACCGATAATCGGCATTTTTGCACCGCAGGGCACAAAGCAGGTGGTCATAATCGTCATTTTACGGTCTCTGTCCTGCTCAATCGTGCGGGACGCCATCACGCCGGGAACGCCGCAGCCCGAACCGATGAGCATCGGGATGAAGCTCTTGCCGGAAAGCCCGAAATGGCGGAAAATCCGATCCATAATAAACGCGACCCGCGCCATATAACCGATGTCTTCCAATATCGCCAAAAAGATGAACAATACAATCATCTGCGGCACAAAACCGATCACCGCGCCCACGCCGCCGATGATACCGTCTACCAGAAGACCGGACAGCCAGTCGGCAACATTCATATTGGCGAGCCAGGTACTAAGACCGCCCTGGATCCATTCTGCCACAAAGGTGTCATTTGTCCAGTCGGTCAAAAAGGAGCCAAAGGGTCCCATGGACACCCAATAGACAATCGCCATGACCACAACAAAAATCGGCAGCGCCAAAAAGCGGTTGGTGACAACCTGGTCAATCTTGTCGGAGGTGGTCATACGGGTTTTGCTCTTCTTTATATAGCAGTTTTTGATAATGGAGGCAATATAATCATATCGGGCGGCAGTGATAATGGATTCGGCATCATCATCCGCTTTCTCTTCCTCGGCGGCAATGATTTTTTCAATTTCACCGGAAATATTTTCGGAAAGCGCAAGCTGATTGAAAACTTTTTCGTCCCTCTCAAACAGCTTCACCTCGTACCAGCGGCGGTTTTTCTCTGTCACCGCCGGCAGACCGGCAACTTTTTCGCCAATGGCAGTCAATACGTTTTCCAAGTCCTGCCCAAAGACGCCGGCTACGGGCGGCGCTGCGCCTGCCGCCGCTTTTTCGGCCGTCTTTACCGCTTCCTGAATCCCCGTTCCTTTCACAGCGGATATTTCCAGAACCGGCATGCCGAGTTTATTGGAAAGGGCTTTGCAATCTACAGTATCCCCTCTTGCTTTCAAAACATCCGTCATATTGATTGCAACGATCATCGGGATGCCGAGTTCCCGCAGCTGGGTGGTTAAGTACAGGTTGCGCTCCAGATTCGTACCGTCTACGATATTAAAAATAACATCCGGACTTTCCGTGAGCAAATAGTCCCGGGCAACGACCTCTTCCAAGGTATAGGGGGAAAGCGAATAGATGCCCGGCAGGTCTGTTACCGTAATCTCCTTCTTCCACTTGATTTTACCCTCTTTTTTCTCCACCGTAACACCAGGCCAGTTGCCCACATATTGGTTGGCACCGGTCAGCGCGTTAAACAGGGTGGTTTTGCCGCAGTTCGGGTTGCCGGCCAGCGCAATTTTAATACCCATATCCATTCTCCTTTTGCATTGGCATTGAATTAGCCAAAACTAACTTTATGTTCAAAAAAATTTACGCCTGCGTCAAGGTTATTCTACCTCGACCATCTCAGCGTCGGCGCGGCGAACGGAAAGCTCATAACCGCGAACCGTCAGCTCTATCGGGTCGCCCAAGGGTGCGACTTTGCGCACAAACAGCTGTACGCCCTTCGTCAGCCCCATATCCATAATACGGCGCTTGACCGCGCCGGCGCCGCGCAATTTCACTACGGTCAGGGTTTCACCGACTTTTGCTTCACGCAGTGTTTTCATACATATGCCTCCTTGCTATCATCAAAAATATATTAAACCATGATTTTTCCGGCGGTTTCGCGGCTGAGCGCTACCCGGGATTCTTTCATTTGAACAATCAGATTCCCTCCGGCGGAAGAAACCACGGTGACATCACACCCGACGGTAAACCCGAGCTTTTCCAAAAACTGTTTTACCTCTGTTTTGCCGGTGATTTTCTTGATGGTTACCGTTGTTCCGCTGTCTGCATAAATTAAAGGCATCATACAACCCTCCGATATAATTAGCGCAAACTAACCACAAAAACAAAAGAATACGGTGTCTGCCTGACACCGTATTCATATTAGCATAGACTAACTCACTTGTCAATACCAAATGCAAAAATTTTACGATTTTTCCGGCTCAGATACGCCGTTCAGCGCGCCCAGGCGTTGCCGGTCGGATTGGGACAGCGGTTTTTGCGGAACGCTGCCCGAAATTCCGGATAGCAGCCGCATTTCATACAGATGCCGCCCAAAAGAAAATCACATTGCCGGCAGACCGTAAGCCGCGCCTGGTAAACCTCCTGCGGGGTTTTCTCTTTTTCGGGAATGCGCTGTATCCGCCTTTGAATATCCGCCAGCACATCCGCTTCGCCGCTCTCCAAAAGCAGACAGCGGCGGCAAACGCGAAGAGACTCTTCCATCTTATTTTACCGTAAATTTCACCACAGAGCAGGCAGGGATAACGGTTGTGAAACCGTCCTCTTTTTTGGTAAAATCGGTGAAAGCGGCGGTTTTGACAACCTCTTTTTTCTCAAAAGAGTTATAATCATGGGAAGCGCCGGTAAGGATTTCGGCAGATATTTCTTTAACAGAGAAATCAGCAATCTGACAGGCGATTTCCGCGCTCTCCTGCTCGGAGGTGTTGACAATCGTCGCCACAATGCTGCCATCCTCGTTCATGGAAGCGCTTTCCAGCAGCTGCGGGTACAGGCGGTTGTCCGCCTCGTAGGATTTGGAGGTGATGTAGCTGCCCAGCAACGTGTTGTTCTGGTGGTCTTTATACATTTTGAACACATAATAGGTGGGCGTTAAGAGCATATCCGCGCCGTCGGTCAGGGCGACAGACTGCAAAACATTGACGGTCTGGGCAATGTTCGCCATTTTCACGCGGTCGGCATGCTTATTAAAGATATTCAGCGTCAGACCTGCCACAATGGCATCGCGCATGGTGTTCTGCTGATACAAAAAGCCGGGGTTGGTGCCCGCTTCCACATCGTACCAGGTGCCCCATTCATCCACCATTAAACCAACGCGCTTTTGCGGGTCATAACGGTTCATAATCTCGCTGTGGCGGGTGACCAGCTCTTCCATGCGATATGCCTTGGAAATGGTGGTTTCATATTCAACCGAATCAAATTCCAGCGCAGCGCCGCGGCTTTTGTATACATTGGGAACGGTATAATAATGCAGCGAAAGGGCGCTCATATGGCGCGCATGCTTCATGAGCGTATCCGTCCAGTTATAGTCCGCTTCATTGGGACCGCAGGCAATCTTCCGGATACGGCTGCTGCCGTAATTGCGCACATAGGTCTGATAACGGCGATAGACATTCGCGTAGTAATCGGGCGTCATATTGCCGCCGCAGCCCCAGTTTTCGTTGCCGACACCGAAATATTTAATCTGCCAGGGCTCTTCGTGCCCGTTGGTTTTGCGAAGTTCTGCCATGGGAGAAGTACCGTCAAAGGTCATGTACTCGACCCATTCGTTCATCTCCTGCACGGTACCGCTGCCCACATTACCGTTAATATAGGTATCGCAGCCCAGCTGACGGCAAAGCTCGAAATATTCGTGGGTGCCGAAGCTGTTGTCCTCGACAACACCGCCCCAATGGGTGTTGATCATCTTTTTTCTTTTCGCTTTGTCGCCGATGCCGTCTTTCCAGTGATACTCATCGGCAAAGCAGCCGCCGGGCCAGCGCAGCACGGGAATGCCCATATCCTTCAGCGCATTGACTACATCGCAGCGCATGCCGTTGACATTGGGAATCGGGGAATCCTCGCCGACATACAAGCCTTCGTAAATACATCTTCCCAAGTGCTCGGAAAAATGTCCGTAAATATCCTTGTTGATAGTTGCAATCTTCTGGTTCGGGTTAATCAGATATTTTTCCATAAAAGCCTCCGTTGGCATTTTTTGTTAGTGTATCATACCCTTTCCCACATTGCAAGAGAAAAATTCAGAAAAAATATCAGCTGTTTTTCTCCGGTGCGCGCAGCAGGGTAAAAACCTCGTTCAGACAGCCCAGAGGGCTTTGGCGACCGGCTTTTTTTACGGTGATATACGGCTTTTCACCGGCAGAAACCATCATGCGACCGCGCATGGCTCCCGCCAGGCGGGAAATATGCGCCATATTGATTTCCTTTACAAACAGCAGCAGGCTGTCGCCCTTTTGGGTGATTTCGTATACGCCGAAAGACGCGGCCGTGTTGCGCAGGAGGGATACGGTAATTAAGCCCCTCACGCTGTCCGGCGGGTCGCCGAACCGGTCAATCAGTTCATCGAGCACATCCTCGGCGTCCGCTTCGTTCTTAATATCCGCAATCCGGCGGTAAATCCCGAGCCGCTGGGGAACGCTTTCAATATATTTTTCCGGAATATGCGCTTCCAGCTGGATATCAATCAGGCATTCCTTCTCTGCCAGCGACTTTGCCACCGTTTCTTCACTGACGGATGCCGCATCGCCGTTCTTTTCCAGTTCGGCTACCGCTTCCGTCAATAATTTCAGATACATATCATAGCCGACCGCTTCCATATGGCCGTGCTGGTGTGCGCCCAATATGCTTCCCGCGCCGCGGATTTCCAAATCGCGCATGGCAATCTTAAAGCCCGAGCCGAACTCGGTGAACTCGCGAATAGCCTCCAGGCGGCGCTGGGCGATATCGGTCAGCTGCTTGCCCCTGCGAAAAGTAAAGTACGCGCTGGCGCGGCGGGAAGAACGCCCGACACGACCGCGAATCTGGTGCAGCTGGGAAAGCCCCATGCGGTCAGCATCTTCGATGATAAGCGTATTGCAGTTGGGCACATCCACGCCGGTTTCGATAATCGTGGTGCAGACCAGGATATCGATTTCCCCTTCCAGCAGCTGCTGCCAGACGGAGCTGATTTCCTCTTCGTTCATTCTGCCGTGCGCAATACCGATACGCGCGCCGGGCACCAGTTTTTGGATGGCGGCAGATTTTTCTTCGATATCATTGATACGATTGTATAAATAATATACCTGCCCGCCGCGCCGCAGCTCTTTTTCAATCGCTTCGGCAATCATGCCCTCGTCGTATTCCACTACATAGGACTGTACCGGCAGGCGGTCGGAGGGTGCTTCCTCAATCACCGACATGTCCCGAATGCCGGTCATGGCCATATTTAAGGTGCGGGGAATGGGCGTTGCGGACATGGTTAAAACATCCACATCCGGGAACAGCTCCTTCAGCCGTTCTTTCTGCGCCACGCCGAAGCGCTGCTCCTCGTCGATAATCACCAGCCCCACATCGTGGAACTTCACATCCTGGGAAATCATACGGTGCGTGCCGATGATAATATCAATGGCGCCCCGGCGCAAATCGGTTAAGATTTTCTGCTGCTGTTTCGGGGTACGGTAGCGCGAAAGCATTTCCACCGTGACCGGAAAGCCGTCCACCCGCTTCAAAACGGTTTGGTAATGCTGAAAAGCGAGGATGGTCGTGGGCACCAGAATGGCGCACTGCTTTCCGTCCGCCACGCACTTAAAAGCGGCGCGCAGCGCCACCTCTGTTTTACCGAAGCCCACATCGCCGCACAAAAGCCGATCCATCGGGTGGGGCTGCTCCATATCGTGCTTGATTTCCGCAATACAGCGCAGCTGGTCATCGGTTTCATCGTACTCGAACCGGCGTTCAAAATCGCTCTGCATATCAATATCCGGCGAAAAGGCAAATCCTTTGGATTGCAGGCGCTTGGAATACAGCAATATCAGCTCCCCCGCCATTTCCCGAACGGCAGAGCGCACCCGCCCTTTTGTTTTCTCCCAATCCTTGGAGCCAAGGCGGTTGACTTTCACCGTTCGACCGTCATCGGCATGGGGCGCGATGTATTTCGATACCAGATCCAGCTGGGTCACCGGCACATACAGCGCGTCGTTGCCGGCGTATTTGATTTTGATATAATCCTTGACAATGCCGTCGGTATCCATTTTGATAATCCCATCAAAAATGCCGATACCGTGGACGGCATGCACCACATAATCGCCCCGGTGCAATTCATCCACCGAATGGAAGCTCTCACCGGCGCGGTAGCCTTTGCGCCCTTTTTTCCGGCTCGCGTTTGCCGCCGCACGCCCTCTGCCGTAGGAGAGAATGGACAGCTTCAAGGACGGATAGTCCACCCCCGCCGAAAGGCTGCCGGGCAAAACATGCACTGTACCGGGCGTGAAAGCCGTTGGAGGCGATGCGTACCCCACCGCACGGATGCCCTCATTCGTCAAATCCGCGCACAGCGGCGCCACCGATTTTTCACTGCCTGCCAAAAGAATCGGGGTGACGCCCCGCGTCAGCGCCGGCTTCATGTCATCCAGCAACACAGAAAGCGAGCCCTCCCAGGAGGGAATCTGCGCGGCATTTACGGTAATCAAATCCCGCACCGGCACATCAAAAGAGCCCCGGGCAAAATTATCCAGATAAATGCCGCCCATATCGGTAAACCGGCGCAGCATGTGCGGGTAGGTCAGGGAAAATGTATCCAGCCCCTTATAAAGCACCCCCTGCTGAAAAAGCGTTTTGATATCCATATGCAAAATGGATTCGGCTGCCGCGTGTTTTTCTTTGATACCGGCGGATTCGGCAAAAATGAGTAAACCGCCGTCAAAATAATCGAAAATGGTTGCCGGCTGCGGGTAAGCAAGGGAAATATATTTGTCCAGGCTGGAAAGGCGCAGGCCGTTGTCCAGATACTCGATATCCTTACGAATGCTCTCCTTGGCCGCGACAGAGCCTTTGCCTTTGACCTCTTTTAGCAGCGCTTCCAATTTTTGCCGCAGCGCCTGGGGGGATGAAAAGACAATTTCAGCGGCGGGGGTGATTTTTATTTCATCAATCGGCTCGCCCCGGCGCTGGGAAACCACATCAAAATGCGCCAGACTGTCAACCGTATCGCCCCAAAACTCAGCGCGCACCGGCGAATCGCTGTCCGGCGGAAAAAAGTCGAGGATACCGCCCCGCACGGCAAATTGTCCGCTGCCCTCCACCATGCCGACACGCACATAATCCGCAGCCAGCAGAGCGTCAACCACCTTTTCCAAAGGGATCTGCGTATCCGTCCGCAATGTCAGCGACAGGCGCGAAAGCTCAATTGGCGGAATGGTCAGCTGCGCGGCTGCTTCGGCGCTGCAAAGGCAGACCGACCATTTCTTTTCCAAAAGCCCTCCCAAAACGCCCAAACGCTTATGCTCAAAATCCTTGGATTTGCTTTCCGTGGTGCGAAAGCTGAAATCCCGCGCCACATATACGGCGGCGCTGACACCAAAGGTATTGATGTCGGCTGCCATACGGTGGGCGCTGGCTTCATCCGGCAGCACCACCAGCACTTTTTTTTCGGTGGATTCCGCGAGAGAAGCAATCAGATGTGCTTTTACAACCGGCGCCGCGCCAAGGACGCCCATGGGTAAAATATGATGCTTGATATTGCGCAAAATCGCCTGAAATTCTGTTGATTGGCTCCATATACTGGAAAACGCGTTCATGGTTCCTCCGTTATCTGCTGTACTGGTTCATGGCCTGCTCAATGTTGCCGCCGACAATCAATTCCGCGGCGGCAACGGCTGTTTGCAGCTCATGTTTCAGCTCATCCAGTTCCGCTTTGCTGAACTGCCCCAACACATAATCTTTTAATTCCTCTTCCCTGTCCGCCCGGTCGCCGACGCCGATTTTGATGCGCGGGAACTGGTCAGAATTTAACTGATAAATAATGCTCTTAATGCCGTTGTGGCCCCCGGCGGAGCCTTTGCGGCGAATGCGCAGCGTACCGAACGGCAGCGAAATATCATCGAACACAATCAAAATATGCTCCGGCGGTATTTTATAAAAAGCCGCCGCCGCGCCCACGGCGTTGCCGCTCAGGTTCATAAAGGTTTGCGGGCGCATCAAAAGGCAGCGGTGCCCGCCAATCATCGCCTCGCCGCACAGAGCCTGAAATTTCAGACGGTCGATGGGGGTATGCAGGTGATTACTCAAGACATCCATAAATAAGAATCCCGCATTGTGGCGGGTGTATTCGTATTCTTTGCCCGGGTTCCCCAAACCGGCAATGATATATTCCACCGGTCCGTGCACCGGCTCGGACAACATCTCTTCCTTTTTCTTCTTCTTAAAAAAAGCCAAAAATTTCATCCTTTCCTCAGTCAGCACCAAAGCCCCCCAAAGCGCGTTTGGGGGGTGTCGGCAGAATATTATATTATCAGAAAGTAATTTTAATTTGATTTTCACCGGCAGAGGCGCTGCAAAGCACCAGCCAGCCGCCGGTATCGAGCGGTTTTACCTCATGGGTATCGCAGCCTTCAACGGTTTTCGGCTCATGGGGGAAGAAAATCTCCGCACCGTTTTCCGAGGGCTGCTCGGCAGTAAAGTTCAGGGTAAACACCTGCGCGTCCCGGTCGGTGCCGAAAGATTCAATATGCCCGGCAACCGCGCGGGGATACGGTCTTGACAAAATACCCATAACCGCAGAATCTTCCATTCCGTCGGTCAGGCACCAATAGGTCTGGCTCCAGGCATTGTGGTCAAATTTATTCAAAAGATGGATAAGGTGCGTATAGTTGCTGCCGTCATCGGTATAAAAACCGCCCCATTCCCCAACAAGCACCGGCACATCCAGTCGCGCCTGGGTTCTTTCATGCTCATCAAAAATATAATCGACACGCTCATTGCTTGCGTTGCTGTAGGCAGGTGTATCAACCATCAAATCATATCCGTGAGGAGCGAATGCCAAATTCTGCTCCTTTTCGCCATTCTTATAAACCAGGCGCGGCGTGCTGCACGGGATGCCAAGGTTGGAGTAATAGCAGTTTTCCATGAAAATGATGCCCCGGTCGGTTACATGGCGAATCGCAGCAGAAACCTTACGCAGGAAAGGATAGTAATACTGGATATCAAATTCCTTTACTATCGGCGCAGCTTTGCGCGTTATACTGCGATAAACATCGGCATCGTTCAAAACATTGATCAAATCGCCGCGGGTCTCGGCATGCAGCGCCTGGGAAAGGAGTTCGCCGCGCTTTACGTTTTTATGCGTCAGCACCGTTCTTGCCACACCTTGAATCAGCAGGCGAAATGCCTTTCCGCCGGCTGAGCCGGGAAACGGTTCATTAAATATATCAAAGCCCAAAAGGTTCGGCTTGTCTTTGAAGCGCTCGGCCACATGCGCCCACATATCACAAAAATAATCCTGTAGGCCTTTGCCGCCGACACGGGCATTATTCCAGAAATTATCAAAAGCCGTATGGCAGGCGCCCGGGAAAAAATAGCCTTCCGCCCATACAAATTTCGCTTTTCTCGGCGCTTTGCCATTGGACAGGTATGCCCATTTCGGTGCGCCGTCGCCGCCCCAGGGCAATTCGTAGCTGCCGTACAAATCCTGGTGCATATCCAGAAAGCAGTATATGTCATATTTAGCAAATAAATCCATCAGATTGGCGTAAAAATCAAGATACGCCTCGTTATATACACCGGGCTGCGGCTCAATCGACTCCCAAACCAAACCAAGCCGAACCGCATTGATGCCTTTGGCACTGAGCTTTTGTATCAGCGGCTCATCCCATCCCTTGGGATAAATTCTGTCGGGGTCGGAACTGGTGTGATCCCCCCCCTTAAAAACCATGTTCAGACCGTTAAATATTCGTTCTCTGCCGGTTTCGTCAACAAGGGCGCGACCGCGAACCGTAATTTGTTCCATGAGATACAGCCTCCTTTTTTCTGTAAAAAAACGCCCACATTCCCTGGGAATGCAGGCGTGGAGCTGATAACCGGAGTCGAACCGGTGACCTCATCCTTACCAAGGATGCGCTCTGCCATCTGAGCCATATCAGCAAAAAAAATATTGCGGCTCTCGCCGTTGTCGTAAGATCCGTTCTCCCACGAGCAAGACATATTATACACACTTCCCGGTCGGATGTCAACTGTTTTTTTTCAAAAATTCCGGAAAACCTGCTTTTCTTTTTTCCGGCGTATCAGCAAGGTTTTTATTTTGCATTTTCAGCAATCAAAAAACGGAGCTGCTTTTACAATAAAAACAGCTCCGCTGCACTGTTGCTGGTTTATGGGTTCAGCGGTGTTCTATCACTGATTTTGCCGGATGCAACATCCTCAAAGAAAGTCGATGTTGTTGGAATGACAAAGCGGACAGCTTTTTCCACGATTTCCATGGTGGATTCCTTTACATACTGGATTTCGCCGTCCACATTTACCACCGCCGTTTCCTCGGAGGTAATGTGAATTTTTTTACCCCGCTTAAACAGGGTGCGTTCCCAGCCGAGATGCTTGCCATTTTTATAAGGAGCAATCAGCGGAAGCATTTGCAGCTTTGAAATATCCTTTTTTACAATAACAAAGTCCAACAGACCATCATTGGGCATCGCCAGCGGCGCCGCCATAAAACCGCCGCCATACCAGCGGCTGTTGCCCACATAGGCAAAGAGCACTTTCATGGTCTCCGGTTCGCCGTCATCAATGGAGATGGTGAAAGTATTTTCCATTTTTTTAATAAAGCAATAGAGCAAAGAGGCAACATACGCGGACTCCCCTTTTAACCAGGGCAGCTTTTTAAAAGTTGCCTGTTTGTCGCATACATTGGCATCAAAGCCCATGGAGCATTGGTTGATGGCGTATTTGCCGTTACAGTTAATGGCGTCAAGCGTTACGGTTTTGCCCTCGATTTGCGCGTCGATATCCGAAAACGCCTCCCGCGAACCGAACAGCCGGATAAAATCGTTGCCCGAACCGAGAGGAATGGACGCGACCTCAACATTATCGTGCCCGATGGCACCGTTCACCACATCATACAGCGTGCCATCGCCGCCGCAGGCATAAATACGAACCGGTTCGCCCCGTTCGGCGATTTTGCGCGCATAGGTTTCACCCTCACCGGGACCGGATGTGATATGAATTTCAAAATCCAATCCGCGTGCTTTGCAGGCACGCTCCATTTCCGGCACCGCAACAGCAGCGGTCTTTCCCTTGCCGGCCATTGGATTTACGATAAACAGGTGTTTCATCGTCTCACCCTCCGTTTTCAATTAATATACTTTATTTGAAATACATATAGTACTGACATTGGATCATGCCGTTATATAGTTTTCTTCTCTTATCGGCTTTTCTGCCGAACAAAGACTCAAACTTTTCATCCGGTGAAATAATCGAATAGCTCCATCCCCTTTTTGGTTGAAATTTCTCGCCGGCAACGCGGTACAATTCCTCTGCCGACTGTATATCCATCAGCCTTTCGCCGTAGGGCGGGTTGACAATGACCGTCCCCCTATCGGTTTTCGGCGTAAAGGACCGGATATCCGCATGAAAAAAGGTAATCAAATCCGCAACGCCGGCGCGGCGGGCATTCCCAGCCGCCAAATCCAGGCTGCGCGCGTCAATATCGGAAGCAAAGCATTGAAATTCGGGACATGCAATCTCCAAGTCACGCGCCCGGTCGCCCTCGCTCTTCCACAGGTCTTTCGGAAGCGTCTTCCAGCTTTCCGCGGTAAAATGCCGCTTGAGCCCCGGCGCGATATTGCGCACCAGCAGCGCCCCCTCGACCGGAATGGTACCGGAACCGCACATGGGGTCATATAAGGTATGATATCCCCGCAGCCTCGAAAAATAGCAGAGCGCAGCAGCCAGCGTTTCTTTGATGGGTGCCGCATTGGCGGCGGGACGGTACCCGCGCTTATGTAAACCGATGCCGGATGTATCAATCATCAGCGTGACCTGATTTTTTAAGATAGAGAACTGAATCTGATATAAATCGCCGGACTCTTCAAACCAGGGAATGCGGTATTTTGTTTTCAGCCGCTCTACAACCGCTTTTTTGATAATGGACTGGCAATCGCGCACGCTGAACAAATCGGAATTCAGCGAGTATCCTTTTACCGGGAACCGGTCGGTTCTGCCAATCCACTGCTCCCAGGGTAAGCTTTTTACCCCCTGGAACAGCTGCTCAAAGCTATGCGCCTCGAACGAGCCGATATGCAGCAATATCCGCTCTGCGTACCGCGAGCCGATATTCGCCCGCGCCAATATATTCTCATCGCCGCTAAACAGAACCCTTCCGTTTTCCGCCTTTACCTCATCCGCCAGCATGGCGCGCAGCTCCTCAGCAAGCGGCGCTTCCAAACCAAACAAGCAGGGAGCAACAAATTTGAGTTTCACAGGCAGGCTCCTTTCAGGGGCAAATCTTATGATGGGATATGGAGGATCCGCATAGCTATGGTAAAATATAAGAGCATGGAACAGGCATCCACAATGGTGGAGATAAAGGGCGTTGCCATAATGGCCGGGTCAACATGTACCAGCTTTGCCAGCATCGGCAGCGAGCACCCCAATAGTTTGGAAAAAACAACGGTACAAATCAGCGTTAGAAAAATAACAAGGGCAAGGGAAAAATCATGATATTGAATAAACACCCGCAGCCCGTTCATAGCCGCCAGCGCAACGGCGCAAATGGCGGCAACGCGAAACTCTTTCCAGACTACTTTAAAATAATCTTTCAGCTGGATTTCATCGGTCGCCATACCGCGGATAATTAAGGTAGAGGACTGGCTGCCGCTGTTGCCACCCGTACCGCTGATCATGGTCATAAAGGAAACCAGTATCGGGTAGGCGGTAAACGCCGCGTCAAAATGATTGATGATCGCACCGGAAAGCATGGAAGAAAACATCAGCACCGTCAGCCAGACAATGCGATTCTTGGCGTGCTTAAATACAGAGGTTTTGAAATAGGTATCATCGGACGGATTGACAGCCGCCATAATCTCGAAATCTTCGGCGTTCTCTTCCTGCAGAACATCCATGGCGTCATCAATGGTGACAATGCCGACCAGTCGATTTTCGGAATCAACAACCGGAAGCGCCAGAAAGTGATATTTATCGAAGGTTTTCGCCACATCCTCCTTATCGTCAAGGGTGTGGGCGGAAATGATATTGGTCTGCATAATCTCCGACAACACCGTGTCGCCCTTGGCAATCAGTAAATCCTTGACCGTCACAATGCCCGGCAGGGAAAAAAGCCGCGCCAGGGTCCGGGCTTCCTGGGCGAATTTATCCCGCCCTTCCTCAAAATATTCCGTGTCGTCCTGGGAATGGATGGTCACCTGGGTTGTCCCCCGCTCCACCATCCCGGCGGGGAAATATTCCTTGATGGCCACCTTCTGATCCAGATTCAAATCCCACCCCAGGTAGGTAATGCCAAAGCCGCCCTCCCCCAGCGCCT
>CASFEZ010000045.1 GCA_949293815.1 uncultured Eubacteriales bacterium
TGCGCAAATCAACTACATCAAATAAATGGACATCCGTCCACGGCTCATCAAAGCTCGGAAAGCGCAGTTTTGGGCGCTTTTCGAGACCGTTACTTGAGGATACATTTGCCATAATTATTCGCCCTCCACATCAAACGGGAAATCCAGCCCCAGCTCATCAAAATACGGCTTCAATTCCGCATCGATGTCTTTGATTTCACTTTGGAGCTTGCGGATTTCCGCAGCCACTTCGTTCAAATCAATTTCTTCTTCCGGCTCAAAAGTGTCAACATAGCGGGGAATATTGAGGTTAAAACCGTTCTCTTCAATTTCCTGCATCGTCGCCACATGAGCGTACTTATCCACGTCTTCACGATGCTCATAAGTCTCTACGATTTTGTCGATGTCACACTCACGGAGGATGTTCTGATTCTTTCCAGCTTCAAAGTCTTTGGAAGCGTCAATGAACAGGATATTATCCGAATTACCGTTACGCACTCTCTTGAGGACGAGAACACATACCGGAATACCGGTGCCAAAGAAGAGGTTGGCAGGAAGACCGATAACAGCATCCAGAACATTCAACTTCTGGATGAGGTACTTACGGATCATTTCTTCGGCTGCTCCACGGAAGAGAACACCATGAGGCAGCAGGACAACAGCGCGTCCGTCCTCATCCATGTGGTGTACCATGTGCTGCACAAAGGCAAAGTCAGCCTTGCTCTTAGGTGCAAGTTTACCGTATTCATTGAAACGCTCGTCTTCCATAAAACGCATATCGGCTGACCAATGCGCTGAATAGGGTGGATTTGCCACCTGAACACGAAATTTTTTGTCTTCAAAGTAGTCATGCTCCAAGGTGTCACCGTTGTAGATATTGAAATTGCGGTACGGAATACCACGCAGGATCATGTTCATTCTGGCAAGGTTATATGTAGTCGAGGTAAGCTCCTGACCATAATAGTTGCGTACATTGGCATAATTTTTTAGGCGCAATAGAAGAGAGCCGGAGCCGCAAGTCGGATCGGCTGCGTCTTTTACATCGGTCAGGCCGAGACAAGCCAGACGGCACAGCAACTCGGCAGGCCCCGAAGGCGTATAGAATTCTCCGGCCTTCTTACCTGCTGTGGCGGCAAATTGGCCGATCAGATACTCATACGCATTGCCGAGGACATCAATCTTCGTATCTTCCACACCAAAATTAATTTCATCAAGAGATGAAATGATTTTGGACATAACTGCGCTTCTGTCCTTGACGGTATGTCCAAGCTTCGTAGAATCAAGCTGCATATCAGAAAACAGTCCGTCGAAATCTTCTTGCGAATCATTGCCGATGGTGGACTCCATGAGAGCGTTGATTGCTTTCTGCAAAAACTCAATATCAAAAGAACGGTTCTCTACCATCTTGACCATCTTCCGGAACAAAAATTGCGGCTCAATGATGAAACCCAAGTCACGCAGAGCCTCTTCCACAACGGCTTCCTTGTACTCAGAATCGGCCCACGCCTCTTCATACCCAATTCCATCATCTTTCAAAAGATTTGCCATGTACTTTTCTGTTTTGTCTGAAAGATAGTAGTAGAAAATCATGCCCAAGATGTAATTTTTGAACTCATAGGCTTCCATATTACCTCTGAGGGCATTGGCCATTGCCCACAGCTTGTTGCAAAGCTCTTTTTGGTGAGCTTGAATCGTGTTGTCCATTTTTTACTGCCTCCTTATTGATATTTTTCGGTATGCTTTCTGATAAATTCCACAATACGATTTACCAATGACCGCTTTTTCAAAAGCGGCATAGGTTTTGTTAGCCGGTCACGGATATTTCCGGCATCCATCGTACCGGAAAATTCATACTCCGAGATGAAGTCGGTAAGCATCTTAGAGTCGATGTCCTCCTGATTGGCAAAGGTTTCAATCTCTTTTTGCTTTTCCGCGTTCTCGAAGTCGTTGTAGGCAGCGTCAATTTCATCAGCGCTGTTAAGCCCTGCGACAACCGTATCCAAGAACGATTGCAGAATTTCAACCTTTTTGAGCAACTGCGGGTTGTCCGTCCTGCCAAGTTCATCTTTGATGTGCTTGATGTCGTAGTCTTTCTGCTTTGCGTCATCAAAGTGGATATTGCGGATAAGGTTCATGATATAAGCGACATTGATTCGGTCGCTTTCCATAAGCTCAATGCAGAAGTCCACATCGTTAAGCACTGAGACAACTTCACGGTCTGTTTTCTGCCTTGAATAGAGCATCAGATATTTGCTCTTGTAATCCTGATACTCTTGTTCAGACATTGTGAGCGCATTTTGGTCAAAGCTAAACTCTATAAAGGTGTGCAGGGATTGCAGATACTTTGTAAGCTCACGGAAAGTCACAACAAACTGCTTTTGATCTTCCTCGCTCTGCATGGTATCTACCGCAGCGGGAGTATCGGCGATTTCCTTCAGTTTAATCACCATTTCGTTGAATTTCTCGACGAAATAATCATAGTCTGGAACAATAATGCCCGACGTGTCCTGCGCCTTTGAAAACAAAGTGAGTGCATCATCCGTCTGCTTTTTGAGGTTGCGGTAGCAGATGACTATACCAAACGGCTTTGTTTCCTTTTCCACACGGTTTGTACGGGAATAGGCTTGCAACAGATCGTGATACTTCAAATCTTTGTCCACATAAAGGACAGAGAGCGTTTTGCTGTCAAAGCCGGTGAGGAACATATTGACCACGAGAAGGATGTCCAGCGGCTTCGTCTTCTTACCCTTCACACGATCCGAAATATCCTTGTGATAGGCGGCGAAGGTATCGGTCGAGAAGTTGGTGCTATACATCTCATTATAATCTTTGATGATCCGCTCCAACGCATCACGGCTATGCTCGTCTTTTCCCTCCGCATCTTCATTCTGTCCATAAGAAAAGATACCGGAAATATTTAGGTCGTGTTTGATGCCCTTAAAGATGTCGTAATACTTGACCAGCGCCTCAATCGACGAAACTGCGAATATGGCAGTATACTGCCTATTCCGTGTTTTTGCCTTATGGTTCTGAATGATGTGATTGGCAATCAAGGACATTCGCTCTTCGGATAGGTAAAGTTCATTCACATCGATGGCATTTGCCAATGTGGGATCGTCCCAATCAAAATCTCCCTCCATCGTCTTTATGTACTCCACATGGAAGCCGAGGACATTGTTATCGAAAATAGCGTCTTTAATCAGGTAGTTATGGACGCACTCCCCGAACAGCATTTCTGTAGTCTGCGTGATTTTTCCTTCTACTTTTCCGTTGACCTCAAAACGAGGCGTTCCAGTAAAGCCAAAGAACTGTGCTTTCTGGAAATGCCGCACAATATCTTTGTGCATATCCCCAAACTGACTTCTATGGCATTCGTCGATGATAAAGACAACTTTCTCGTCCCTGTACGCATCCATGATCTTTGCATACTGCGGGCGCTTGACCGCATTCGCCATCTTCTGCATGGTAGTGACAATGAGTTGCCGGTTCTTGTCCTGCATTTGTTTTACAAGGACATCGGTGCGGTCGGTTGCATCCACCGAGCCGTTTTCAAACTTGTTGAATTCTTCCGTAGTCTGAGAGTCCAAGTCTTTGCGGTCAACAAGGAAGATTACTTTCTTGATGTTTGGATTGGCTGCGAGGATTTGAGCCGTCTTAAAAGAGGTCAGTGTCTTACCTGCGCCGGTTGTATGCCAGACGTAAGCATTGCGGTTTGTCAGCGTTGCTTGCCGAACAAGTGCTTCAACGGCATAAACCTGATAGGGACGCATAACCATCAGCAACTTGTCCGTATCATTCAAAATCATATACCGTGTCAACATTTTGATGATATGGTCACGGGCAAGGAAAGCTATCGAAAAATCCTTCAAATTCGTAAGGCGAACATTATCAAAGTCCGTCCAAAAGAATGCGAGGCTATGCAACATCTCCCGATCCGAGTTCGCAAAATACTTTGTATCTACGCCATTAGAAACAATAAAGATTTGAATGAAGTGGTAAAGCCCATTGTAAGAATGCTTTTTATACCGCATCACCTGATTGACTGCTTCACGGATGTCAATGCCTCTACGCTTCAACTCCACTTGAATCAGTGGAAGTCCGTTGACGAGAATAGTTACATCGTAACGGTTGACATACTTCCCGACAACAGTAGTCTGGTGCGTTACCTGAAAGATATTCTTTGTGTGGTCACTGTCAAAAAACGAAAGATAAACCTTCGATCCATCCTCACGTTCCAAGACAAACTTATCCCTGAGGATTTTTGCACTCTGGAACACAGATTTGCCGAGCATCAGGTTGAAAATGCGTTCCCATTCTTTATCTGTGAGCGGCTTGTCCAGCTTGCTCGCATTGAACGCCTCGAATTGCACCTTGAAGTTCTCCACCAGCGCATCATAGTCAGGAATTGAAACGGTATTATAACCTTGTTTGTTTAATTGATCTATAAATTGAAGTTCGAGTTCTGCTTCACTTTGATATGCCATATCTTCATCTCCATTACTTGAGGATCATTTATAAATTGTCTTTAATGTGAGTGCACTTTATTTCATTTACTCACCATATCTTCATAACTCACCAGCGTCACATTCCCCATCTCTTTTGCCCGGTCGGTGCAGCCTTTGGTGAAGCCGGTTTTGGCGAAGAGATAGTAGTGTGCATTTTTGTATGGGAACAGTTCGCTGCGCTTTACAAGCGTTTCTAAAACGCCAAGATCGACTTTCTCATTCGTCCATTTGCACTCCCCGAAAAGGGCGGTGTTTTTATCTTGTTCCGCAAGAATGTCGATTTCCGCCTGACGTTTTTCTTTAGGATCGTTACCCCACCAGCGGCCGAGAGAGGAAAACTCCACCGGGCATTCACCGGAAAGCAGCTGTTTCCAGAGATACTGCTTGCAAATCTCCTCAAACACCTTGCCCATATAGTCGGACAGATACGGCTCGATACGCTTGTATGCCAAATCGGCAGCGCCACGGGCAATAATCGAATTATTTTCCGGCACAAAACGATACCAGAAGCGGAACATATTGTCCGCAATCGAATAAATCGCTTTCCGGGATGCTTTTTCACCGTATGGTGTCTCTTTTTCAATAATGCCGAGGGAAATCAGGTTTTTCACATAGGCGGAGCAAATGTTGGTGTTTTCGCCGACCTTTCCGGAAATCTCCGACATACGGGAAGCGCCGGTGGCAATCGCCGTGATGATGGCATTGTAGAGCGCCGGTTCCCGCACCTCCTGTTTGAGAAGATTTTCCGGCTCCTCAAACAGGGCGGAGTTGGGATTCAGGAATGTGTTTTTAATATTGTCCTCAATACTCAGCTTATCGCTCATCTGAAGCAGATATTGGGGTGTGCCGCCGACAATGCCGTACACATAGGCTTTTTCTTCCGCTGTGAAGTTCTTGAAATACCGGCAAGTCTCCTCGAAGTTAAAGGGGAGAATTTTCATCTGCGCTGTCCGTCTGCCGTAAAGCGGCGCTTTGTAGGCGAGGACATGGTCTTCCATATAGGACATGGACGAGCCGCAGAGGATCAGCATCAGCTTGGAAGTATCTTTGTATTGGTCAATCAAAAGCTGAATAGTAGAAGCGAGGCTTTTTGATGAGCGAGCAACATAGGGGTATTCATCGATTGCAAGAATAATCCGTTCTTTTTCGGAGAGCTTGAACACATACTCCAAAGCCGCTTGAAAGGACAGGAAAGAGGTTTCGGCGTCCATCCCGGTGTGGAAGCTTAGAATGCTCTTGCTGAAATTTTCAAGATTCTGCTTGGCGTTGCTCTCAACACCCATAAAATAGATTGCATTTTTATCGTCAATAAACTGGCTGATCAGCGCCGTTTTGCCGACACGGCGGCGGCCGTATATTACTACAAATTCAAACTTGTCCGATGCGTATAACTTATTCAGCGTCGCAAGTTCACGCTTTCTGCCAATAAACATGACCGGTGTCCTCCCATCTGCCATAGATTCACCGAGTATAGTATACCACATAATTAAAATTAGTCAAGTACGATTCGGTAAATCACACTTGACTAATTTCTTGCTCGCTTTTTCTGTTGCTACGCAAAAATCAAGTCGGCACAAACGGTTTCTGCCACCCGATTGCGGATGTTGTTCATTTTCTGCACCCATTCCATTGGATTCTCCGCTTTCAGCTGTTCGGTGACACCCTCTCTCTCGGCGTATTGTTTTACCAACCGAAGAAAGAGAGTTTGTGCTTCTTCCTCTACATCAGCGATATGGGAGTGGAGCTTGCCGGAAGTGAGCAGATTGTAGTACAGGATTTTGTGGTGCTGCTTTAAGTATCGAAGGCGGCGGTGCGCCCACACGCCGATAGGGCGTTTTTCTTCGGGTGGTAAGGTCAGATCGGGCAGACAATAGTCGCCTTGCATGGTGTATGTTCCGCCCATTTGTTCAAATATTGTTTTAGCCATAATAGATAACCTCCTTTGATACGCTCATTGTACCAAAAGGAGGTTTCTGTTTACGAATGTACGATTTTAATTATCGCACGTTGCACATTGAAAAAAGTCAGGTACAATTTAGTCAATCGTAATTGACTAAATTGCGATTCAGCAGACCTTTCAGTCTTTCAGATAGCTTTCAAAAGGAGCATCATCGCTGCAAAAGGTATCGAAGATCATTTTAGCGCCGAGGCGGAAGCCGACGAGAAAGGCATCGAGGCCGCTTTCGCCCGTCAGCTCTCCGTATGCGTTGCAGAAATCGAGGAACAGCGCCTTGTCTTCGCCGCTTAAACGCTCAGTCAGCTTTTCTTCTAACTCGTCTATGTCTTTTGAAACCTTGAGGTTATGACTTCCCTTTCGGTAACCTCTGGCTTGCGGATCAACATTTCCGTAGTACAACTCTTCCAGAAAATTTGCCATTACTCCGCACCTCCTTTGCTGTCTGCCGTGTGCAAGTCACGGATTTTCCGCCAGCTTGAAAAGCCTTGCAGGGTGCGGATGTGCCACGGCGATTTGCGGGTGACGGTGCGAAAGTAGGTAGAGCAGAAGAACTCCACCAAATAGACCTTCGGAATGTGGTTGACGTTGTTTTTCCGGAAAGACTTGATGTGCCCCTGATTGCACCAGTTGTTGATGGCGGTTTTTCCGTAGCCGGTGATTTTGGAAACTACCTGCGTGGTCAGCACGTCGGGATAGCAGGAGAGCAGCTCAGTATAATACATCCGCAAATGCTCCTGTACGATTGGGGGTACCTGTTCCTCCATCTGGACAGTATAATCGCCTTTGTACCAGCCCGCCAGACACAATCTCCGTGGTCTCTTCGGGCAGATACTGTCCCATATCTCCTACTGTTGATTTTCTTGAGCCAATGACCGCAGCTTTCATAACGCCTTCTCCAATTAACTATATTGAGTTAATTATAAAATCATTCAAACCGAAAGTCAACTCAATTGAGGTAATCTTATCAACTCAAAATGGTTAGACTAAATTCATAGAATGAAGATGGAGAGGTTCTATGAATATTGGAGAAGCGGTAAAAGAACGCATTTTGGAATTATGCTCCGAGCGGAACATTACAATAAATAAACTGGGCACCATGAGCGGCGTCACGCAGTCTACCATCAACAACATTGTCAGCGGTCGAAACAACAGCACGACAATCGCAACCATTAAGAAGCTGTGTGATGGTTTGGATATTACGGTTGTCGAGTTCTTCTCGTCAGATGTTTTCAATCATTTGGAACAAGAAATCAAATAAGGATTTAAGGGGCTGTTGCCTTTCGATGCAGAAAGCGTTTTCTTCACCCGAAGAAATACAAAGGTGCCGCGAACATGCGAAAAAACGCTTAGAAAAGCAAATTTATTTCATCCGTATAAAACAAAAAGAGGACTGTCACACATAAAAGCCTTTTTGCTGCTTTCCGTTGTGTGTGGCAGTCCTCTCTTTTATACTTTTACTTTTCGGTCTGCGCGAAAGGCAACAGCCCCTTTTTTATCTTGTGTCCTTGTCTCTTTCCCGTCTGCGCTGCCATTGCTCCAACAGCTTCAAAACCGTATCGCAAACCTACTTGTTCGTGTAGCTTTTTGGGAAATATTTGCAAATGTCCTACCGCTTGCATTTGTACTGCTCCTGCTGGTTGGGCTTCTGCTCGGCGGGGATATCATAGATCGTCTGGGCTTGCAGTACCCCTCCTGCGAGAGTTTTATATACCATATCCTGCCAGCTTGACTTTTCCCGGTGCCTATATTAAAATTATAGCAAGAATAAAGGCGAGTACGCATATTAAAGTGCGATACCTACAGCAGCGTTATATACTTACCTTAAAGAGAGCGAAGCAAGGAGCAAAAGATGCAGCTCCAATGAGTGTCTTCGTTCCGCCGGTTTCAGTTACACATTGTCTCTGATGAACGGCAAATGCAAAAACGCCCATCCTCTATACCTTAATTGAGTTTGGCGTGGTTCGGTTTAACGAAATGAAAAAGTATATCGGTGAGATTTCTTACAAGACACTTCGTTCTACTTTAAAAAAGTAGACGCCGACCGACTTGTTCATCGGGAAGAATACCCTCAGATTCCGCCAAAAGTGGAATACGGTCTTACGGAACGAGGAAAATCTTTGATTCCCATTTTGGATAGAATGTGCGAATGGGGGAATAAGAACAGATTGCCATAAAAAATTGCGTAAAATCTGTCATTCGTTTCAGCCCACATTTTATTGAAGTTATGCTGCTCGTTTTTACAGAACACCGCGAGTTACCCCGTTCCGGTGCACCATCGTTAAAAGGGCGGCGTTTCTTATCGCAAATAAAAGACAAAAGAAGGCAGCTGCAAGGATTATCCCGTGCCTGCTCAAAAAAAAGCAAGCCGACAACAAAAAGTGATCATATCAGAGCGGCAGCCTTTCAATTTTTATAGCTGTACAATCTCAGTATTCAAATCCGGTGCTGCCGCCGGAAAGGTTCGGTGATGTCATGGATGAAAAAAGATATGAGGCATTTGAAAATATGCTGAAAGCCATTCTTGCCCAATATGATGCAACCATAAAAAAGATGGAAGCATTAAAAGCGGAAGGCAAAGAAAAAACGGTCACCTACCGGCAGCTTTTTGCCAATAAACTGCAATATCAGGCATTTTTATCCTACTACCGGGCATACGGGCTTTATCAGGATACATGAGACAAGACAGATTTACAGGAATAAGCAAATGGTAAGCGAGCAAACATTGCGCTTTTAGTAGAAATACTGACATAACCCGCTGATACCAAACGGTACTGCTGCTTGGTATCAGTTTGGATACAAAAAGCACAATAGGCACGACATCTGACAAAGGGACAGGAGGCATCATCATGTACACTTACGAATATGAAACGGTCAGCTGTGAATTGGGCGGCTGGGGATTTGGCGCCGGCAATGTATACGAAATCGGAGACTACCGCACAATCATCAACAAAAGAGCCAAGGAAGGCTGGCGGTATGTGGGATGTATTCCAACGACCCAGCGCGGCACGGGGCATACACAAACCATGGATTTGATTTTTGAAAAAGAAATATAGCAAAAACAAAGCGTCAGCAAAATCAGGAACCTGCCTCTGCAACCAGAGGCAAGGATGCCTTGCGCTAACATTTTGCCTCTTCGCACTCCTTGCAAATGATGTGAGCAACGCACAAAAACCGGCTTCACCTTGACGATGATTTCGTTCGCCAAAGTGTCAACCAATACGCACATACGCTTTTTTCGGGGAGGGGGGTATCATGGATATTCAAAAACACACCTTTACTTGCCGGCGCAATGGACTGCGCATTCGGGGAATTGCCATGCATAAGACTGGAGAAAGGCTACCGATTGCCATTGTCTGCCATGGATTTATGGCGAATGCGCAAACCGTTATGCAATATGTGCGGTTTTTTGCACACCACGGCTATGCGGCATTCACCTTTGATTTCTGCGGCGGCAGCGTTGTCGGCGGAAAGAGTGACGGCAGAACCGTGGACATGTCCGTCTTGACAGAGGTCGAGGATCTGCGGGCGGTCGTTGAATATGCAGCGGCACAGAGTTATACCGACGAGCAGAGCATCACCCTAATGGGCTGTAGCCAAGGCGGCTTTGTCTGTGCGCTAACTGCGGCCCAGCTCAAAACGCGCATAAACAAGCTTGTGCTGTTCTATCCCGCGTTCTGCATTCCCGACGACGCGCGGCGCGGGAAGATGATGTTTGCAAAATTCGATCCGAGCAATCCGCCAGCGCAGGTCTATTGCGGTCCGATGAAGCTCGGAAAACGATACATCACCGATGTGATAACAATGGATCCCTTTTTGGAAATACTGCCGTATGCGGGAGATGTGTTGATCGTCCACGGAACAAAGGACAACATTGTTGCTCCGCAATATGCCGAAGCAGCACTCGCGGCATATCGATCCCGCCCAACCGGCAGCGTCTCCTTGTTTATGCTTCAGGACGGCAGGCATATGTTTTCAAAAAAGCATGACAGCATCGCCCTCCTAAAATTAGAAGAATTTATCAGCGATCAAAAAACAGAAACGGGCATTTCCTAACTGCCGCTTTCCGGTGCATATACACCATACGATTGGCAACCCAGTACGAAAGCAATCACGATATCATGTATAATGGTCATATAAGGGGTGCTTTAATGGAAGAAGAGCTTATGTTATGCGCTGCACATTATGATGCATTGATTCTGGAAAACAACGACCCGGTGCGCGATCCGCCTCCCTTACAGGCGTATATGGCGCAGTGGGACGGGGCAGCATTTTTGGCACTTTTACAGCTGACCGGTCGTGAATCGGTACTGGAAATTGGCGTGGGCACAGGACGGCTGGCACAAAAAACAGCCCCGCTCTGCAACTTGTTTGCCGGTATTGATCTTTCGGCGCAGACCATCGCACGCGCAAAAGAAAATCTTCGCGCGTTCAACCGCGTGCAGCTCATCTGTGGTGATTTTCTAACCTTTTCCTTTGCAACACGCTTCGATGTGATTTATTCTTCTCTTTGCTTTATGCATATACAAGACAAACAAAAAGCCATACAAAAAGTGGCGGCGCTATTAAACAATGGCGGGCGTTTTGTATTATCCATAGACAAAAATCCCGCATCCGTGCTGGACATGGGTACACGGCAGCTGCGGATTTACCCGGACAGCCCGCAACAGATTCGCCAATTGCTAAATCAAGCAGATTTAAAGCTGTATGCCGCAGAAGAAACCACCCTTGCCTATCTATTTGCCGCGCAAAAACAGCCCACATCCGAGCAATGAGAGCATACGAAAAAGGGGATTACCATGCCATTACAAATCATCCGTCATGATATTACAAAAATGAATGTGGATGCCATTATCAACCCTACCGACGCCCGTTTTTCGGGGCTCGGCGGTACAGATTTGCAAATTCATACGGCAGCAGGCTCGAAGCTTGCCGCCAAATGCCGCCGTTTGGGCGGCTGCCGGGTGGGAGAAGCAAAAGCTACCTCAGGCTATCTTTTACCTTGTAAATATATTATCCATACGGTAGGTCCGGTGTGGCGGGGCGGGCAGCAGCGCGAGAGGGAGCTGCTTTCGGCTTGCTATACCAACGCGCTGTCGCTGGCAGTTAAAAAACGCTGCCAAACCGTTGCCGCGCCATTGATTGCATCGGGCACCTTTGGATTCCCCAAGGAGTTGGCGCTGCAAACGGCCATCGACGCCATCGGCAAATTTTTGCTGCGGGAAGAGCTGATGGTATATCTGGTAGTCTACGACAAAGCGGCGTATCAAATCAGCCAAAAGCTGTTTACGGATATTGCCGCCTATATCGATGAAACCTATGTCGCAGAACATACCGCCGGCATGAGCGAGCTGCTCCCCCGCCAAAACGACATCGTGGGCTGCTTCGGGGAGGCCGAAACGATATATCCTACCGCGCCATCGCCCACCGCAACGGAACATCACGACAATGATGCAACGCTATTCACCATACCCGCCCCTTCTGAGCCAGAGAGTCCACCGCCCCCTGCCCCGGCAAAAACCCGCTTTGAGACCGCCCCCGCGCCAAAACAGGCAGAACCGATGCCGCGAGCCGCTTTGTACACCATGCCACGGACACTGGAGGAGGCTTTGGGAAAAATCGACGAAAGCTTTACCGAGATGCTGCTGCGCAAAATCGATGAATCGGGCATGACGGATGCCGAGGTGTATAAAAAGGCAAACATCGACCGCAAATTGTTTTCCAAGATTCGCAAGGACAGGCTCTATCGCCCATCCAAACCCACCGCCATCGCCTTTGCCATTGCGCTGGAACTGCCGCTTCCGGAAACGTGCGACCTGCTGCAAAAAGCGGGCTATGCCCTGTCACACTCCAATCCCTTTGATATCATCATTGAGTTTTTCATAGGGCGGGGCAACTACAATATTTTTGAAATCAACGAGGCACTGTTTGCCTTCGACCAAAGCCTGTTGGGGGCATCATAAGACGTTTTTTTCAAATGTCGCTTTGCAAGCGACCACTCCCCTGTATTTCTCCTGTATACTGTCCTTGCAATCAAACAGAACGCATCTGTAATTTATTTTGGAGGAATACAAAATGGCAAGAACAATCACTGTAAAAGGCACAGGCGCAATCGATGCCAAGGCAGACTATATCACCATTACGCTTCAGCTCAACACCGTCAGACAGACCTATCAGTCCACCATGCAGGCATCCGATCGCCGCGTGCAGGCTCTGCAGCAGGCGCTTGCCGGCATCGGTTTCAAAAAAGAAGACCTGAAAACCATCCGTTTTTCGATTGACACAAAAACAGAGCACTTCAAAGATCCGGATGGTCTTATTCGTTCCGTCATGACAGGCTATGAAATCGACACCAAGCTTACCCTGTCCTTTGATTTTGAGCCCGCCCGGCTGGCGAAAACTCTGGCGGTGATTTCCGCCTGCGGTGCCAATCCGGAATTGAGCATTGCGTTTACCGTTAAGAATCCGGAAGCTGTCAAACGCGCGCTGCTGTCGCAGGTTTCCCGGGATGCCGCGGCAAAAGCGCAGGCGCTCTGCTGCTCCGCAGGCGGACGGTTGGGAAATCTCATGTCCATTGAATACAACTGGGGCGAAATAGTGATTCGCTCCAACACCTCTTTCGAGTATCCCAGCGCCTGTACGAGTTACATAGCAGAATCGCCCTCACCGGCAGAATTCACCCCGGAAGATATTCATCTGTCCGACACAGCCGTTTTTGTTTGGGAAATCAAGTGACCTTTGTGCTTGCCTTTCTGCGCAGCCTGCTGCAAAAAGGAGGATAACCTTATGAACCATTGCGGAACAAAGCCCCTGGAAACCGAGCGATTGCTTTTAAGAAGGTATGTCAGGGAAGATGCGGCGGCGATTTATAAAAACTGGGCGTCTGACCCACAAGTTACCAAATTTTTGATGTGGCAGCCGCATGCAAGCCCGGAAGTCAGCCGGCGCGTGATGGAAGATACGTTGAAGCAATATGCAAACGATGCTTATTATCGCTGGGCTATTGTATTAAAATCCCATGGCGCTGCGCCGATCGGCGATATTGCTGTCGTGCATATGGATAAAAAAATTTCCATGGTGCATATCGGCTATTGCATTGGGAAAGATTGGTGGCATCAGGGCATTACATCCGAAGCCCTACAGAAAGTGATGGATTTTTTGTTTGATGTGGTTCATGCCAACCGGATTGAATCCAGACATGACCCCAAAAACCCCAATTCGGGAAAGGTCATGCAAAAATGCGGCATGAAATATGAGGGCACCCTGCGCAGCGCCGACTGGAACAATCAGGGCATTTGCGACGCCTGCTATTATGCGCTGTTAAAATCAGAACGATAACTCTATAATTGAAGAAACTGCAATTATCAGAAGACAACACGAACAAAACAAGTCACATAAACGGAAAACACTGTTTGCCTTGACTTTACTGTCCCCGCATGCTATGATAGCTCATATGAACTGGTGAAATGCCGGACAATTGGGACGGGTGAAGAATGACAAAAAAGCAAACCTTAGCAAAATATGCCTGCTATGCGGTAAATTTATCCATGTCGGCGGTGACGAATCTTTCGGCGCTGCTGTTTATGACCTTTCATCGGCTCTACGATATTTCCTATACCCAATTGGGGCTATTGGTTCTCGTCAATTTCTGCACCCAGCTGTTGGTGGATCTGCTGTTTTCCTTTTTTTCACACCGGTTCCCCTTAAAAGCCACGGTTCGTTTGACTCCGCTACTGACAATCTGCGGTCTGTTGGTCTATGGAATCCTGCCAACGGTTTTTCCGCAAAATGCCTATCTGTTTTTGCTGCTGGGCACGATGATTTTTGCAGCCTCGGCAGGACTTGCTGAGGTTTTAATCAGCCCTGTGATTGCGGCTCTGCCCTCTGACAATCCCCAGCGGGACATGAGCCGTGCACACTCGGTATATGCCTGGGGCGTTGTGCTGGTGGTGCTGGTCAGTACGCTGTATTTACAGTTTGCTGAACAGTCCGCCTGGTTCGTGCTGCCGCTGTTTTGGACAATTTTGCCGCTGACGGCGTTTGTATTGTTCCTGCTTTCGGAACTGCCGCCTTTGGAAGGCGAAAAGCGTGACGGCAAAACAGCGCATTCTGACGGCAAAGGAAAGCTCGCCGCCTGTTTTCTCTGCATTTTTTTAGGCGGCGCTGCGGAAAATACCATGGGACAGTGGTGCTCCGGCTATTTGGAAACCGCGCTGGGACTACCGAAAATTTGGGGCGATATGTTCGGCATGGCGCTGTTTGCCGCCATGCTCGGCTTGGGACGAAGCCTGTATGCCCGATTCGGCAAAAAAATAGATACCGTATTACTTTTCGGCTTTTTGGGCGCGTTTTGCTGCTATCTGACCGCCGCGCTGACGCAAAATGCCCTTGTCGGGCTTTGCGCCTGCGCCCTGACCGGCTTTTGCGTATCCATGCTCTGGCCGGGCACGCTGATTTATATGGCGCAGCTGCTTCCCTCGGCGGGCGTCGCCGCCTATGCGCTGATGGCCAGCTGCTTCCCTCGGCGGGCGTCGCCGCCTATGCGCTGATGGCCGCCGGCGGTGATTTCGGCGGTTCTGTCGTGCCGCAGCTGGTGGGCAGTATCACCGACCGGGTTGCACAGCATACCGATTGGGCGGTCTCGCTTGCCCTTGCGCCCGACCAGCTTGGTTTGAAAGCCGGATTGTTGACCGCCTCCCTTTTCCCGCTGGCGGGCGTTCTTCTGCTTATCCTAATGAAAAAACGGCGTTCCCGCAAAAAAACGCCGGCTCAATAAATAAGAAATGACGGTTCTGCTG
>CASFEZ010000046.1 GCA_949293815.1 uncultured Eubacteriales bacterium
GAAATATTGGAAATCGCCGCCGGAAGGCAGGTATATGAACTATAAAGAGATTCTTTCGTTTTCCGTTGGTGGGCTGGGCGCGAAATTTATTATCTGGGGTATTCCGCAGCTGATGATCAGCGTCGGCAACGCCTTTGTGTGCAACACGATAGGCGTGGGACCGATTCCGGTCTATGTAATCTGGCTGTTGAGTGTTCTGTCCAGCTTCCCGCTGACAGCGCTGCGCGCCAAGATGATCGACAACGCACGCAGTATGAAAGGCAAATACCGCCCGTATATCCTGACAATGGGGCTGCCGACGGCAATCATCGGCACGCTGTATGTTTTGTTTCCGTATGAGATCATGCCGGATTTTGTGGTTTACGCCTATATTCTACTGATCAATATCGCTTTGCAGTTTTTCTTTAATTTCTATCAGGACGCATACACCAGCCTGATTAACGTTCTTTCGCCCAATACCATTGAGCGAAGCGATGTGATATCCTTTAAGGCGGTTATTGAGAATTTGGCACCGTCCATCTGCTCGATTTTCATGCCCCTGGTTGCCAAGCTGATCACCGGTGAAAATACGCTGTACGACCTGCGGGTCTATCGCATCGTATTCCCTTTTATTTTCTTTGTCGGCTTTGTGATTTCGATGCTGATTTATGTCAACACCGAGGAAAAAATTGTTCAGGCGAAAACCCATGTCATCCAGGTCAAGTTTATGGACGCGCTGAAAGCGGTGGCGAAGAACAAGTATTTCTGGGTGATTTCGCTGGCGGGCTGGCTCGGTTTTCTGGAGGGCACCGCCAACTCGATCATCGGCTGGATGTACAACTACCAGGGCGTCTGTACGCCGGGACAGTATTCGCTGATCGTTACTATCACCGGCAACGCCTCCTTCTGGCCCATGCTGATCGCGCCCTTCTTTATCCGCCGGTTCGGCAAACGGCGCATTTTGATTTTTACCAACCTGCTGAGTGTCGGTTTCTTTTCCCTGATGCTGCCCATTGTCCGGCAGGCCGATTCGCCTTACGCAATCTGGCTTTTGATGGTCTGTATGTTCGGCAATAACTTCATTACCACCTTCGGCAACCTTTTAGTGACCGGCATCAATGCCGATGTGCGTGATTACCAGCAGTACATCACCGGTGAGCGCATCGACGGTATGTTCTCTGCGGTGGGGCTGATTGGCACGGTAATTTCCCTTGCCACCAGCTTTATATTGCCAACGCTGTATGATTATGCGGGGCTGAATGAGGCTGTTTTGCAGATGGTGCGCCCCGGCAGTGAAAATGTGTACGATGTGCTGTATGATCCGTCCTATTTTGCCAGTGTCAGCAGTGTTCTGGTTATCGCTTCGGTGGTCGGCGCTATAATGAACCTGATCCCCTATCTCTTCTATGACCTGACCGAATCGCGGCAGAAGGCTATAGTGGCGGTGCTGAAGATTCGCGCTATGTTCGAGGACTTCGGCAACGGTGTGCTGCGGCTGGAAAATATGGGCGAAGTAATTGCTATTATCCGCGATAGTGAAAAATACGCGGATTTGGACACCAAATCGATGACCCGTGACAGCATCCGAGCCGCCAAAAAGGAGGCTATAGAGGGCATCCGCGTTGCCAAAAAGACCGGAGATAAACAGAAAATCAGAGAAGCGAAAGCGGCATACCGCCAAATGCGAGAGCTGCCGGAGCAGATTGAGATTGCTCAGATGGTTCAGAAAGAGCTGCACCGCTTTGATACTGAAGAGGGCAGAGTAGCGCTGGATTACGCTGCCCGGATGGCTCAGGCGGGGCTGAAAGGCTTTCTGAATGTCAAGATACCCACAAAAGAGGAAGCGAAAGCAATGCCCAGAGCCACGGTAGAGGAAAGGGAACGTCGCCGGGAGGCGCTGACGCTGATAAATAATATGAAATCCGCCCAGAAGGCGGCAAAACAGTATTTTCCTGATGGCGTGGAAGTATTTGACCTTGCTGTTTTTGACAAGCTTTTTGCAGAGGAAGACGAGGCGGAGCGCGCAATTCACGATACCCTGCAAGCTATGAAAACAGCCCGTATGGAGAAGAACAATACCGTTCTGATCCAATTGAAAGAGACGCTGAAAAATCTGCGGGCAGAAAAGAGCAGTATTGATAAACGTATTGAAAAGGCAAACGATGCGCATACCCGCTATTATCGCGCTGCCCAGCCGTACCTGGACGCGGTGAAGCTGCTGACACAGAGTGAGAATTATACCCATCTGGATGAGATCTTGGCGCAGTATGCACAGTATGAGAGTCAAACTGCCGCAGCGCAGAAAATATAACAGCGTACTTTTTTGGCTGACACAGAAACGGGATTTTTGTTGAATTGTTTAAATTGTACGAATCATAAGTTCTGCCGGCAGGCGACCGCTGAAGGTTGGCTTCTTGCCGGCTGCGTCTTTTGAAAAACCATACTTTCTGCCGGTGTGCTTTTTTGCTGCATACCAGACGGCACAGCTTGTGGTAAATGCTGTTGTATATGGTGCATTGCCTTACTTCATATGACAAGATAGGTCATGGCGCTTTTAAGCTTTTTGTGCGGTCACTCAACCATTTTTCGCATTCACAGGGAATTGTCCTGTCGCTTTTTCTTTGTTTTTGACCAGAACACAGATAAGGCTTCTGCAAAAATAAAAAACGGTAAAAAATCTTGACAAGCCGGAAATACTGTGGTATGCTATTTGGGACAACAAAGCAGACGCCAGTCGTTCTCACCTTTGGAATTGCGTTTCCACGGGTTCATATCCGGTTTATTTCCGTTTCGGCGGGAATTGTTTTGGTGAGAGTGCGGGCTTTGGTCTGCGCTCTGTTTTTTAGTCAGAATATTTTGGAGGTGTTTGAACATCGCTACGAAGGAATTGCAGCTCAATGACGATATCCGCGACCGAGAAGTCCGTGTCGTTGCCGACAACGGCGAGCAAATGGGTATTATGTCAACAGCAGACGCACTGAAAATTGCCATGCAGAAGAACCTGGATCTCGTAAAAATCGCGCCGCACGCAAAGCCGCCGGTCTGTAAAATTATGGATTACGGCAAATACCGCTTTGAGCAGCAGAAACGGGAAAAAGAGGCTCGTAAAAATCAGCGTGTCATTGAAGTAAAGGAAGTGCAGCTTTCTTTGAATATTGATACGCATGATTTGGAAACCAAGGTTAACCACGCCAGAAAGTTTTTGTCGGCGGGGAACAAGGTAAAGGTTTCTATCCGCTTCAGAGGGCGCGAAATGGCGCACCCGGAAAGAGGCATTGAAATTATGGAAAAATTTGCGTCGTATCTGACCGAGGTGGGCGTTGTGGAAAAGCCCGCGAAGATGGAGAGCCGCACCATGCTGATGTTTCTGGCCGCCAAAACGGCTAAATGATGTTGTACAGATTAAACAGGAGGATTTTTTACCATGCCTAAAATCAAAACCCATTCGGGCGCAAAAAAACGCTTTAAACTTTCCAAAAACGGCAAACCCATGCGTGCGCATGCCAATAAATCGCATATCCTGACCAAGAAGAATACAAAGCGTAAAAGAAATCTTCGTAAGGTCGGCGTTGCCGATACCACCAATGTAAAGCAGATTAAACGCCTTGTACCTTATAAATAAGTCTGAGTTTGTGATTGATTCTAAGGAGGATGTATTGTTATGGCACGTATTAAAGGTGCGCTGATGACGCGCAAGAGAAGAAATAAAGTTCTCAAAATGGCAAAGGGCTATTATGGCTCCAAGAGCCGTTTGTTTAAGACCGCCAAGCAGGCTGTTATGAAATCCGGCAACTACGCCTATATCGGCAGAAAACAGAAAAAACGCGAATTTCGCCGTCTGTGGATTTCCCGCATTTCTGCTGCCTGCAAGATGAACGGCATGAATTATTCCACTTTTATGAATGGCTTGAAAAAGGCCGGCGTTACGCTGAACCGCAAAATGCTTTCCGAGATTGCCATTGCCGATCCCGCAGCGTTTACGGCGCTTACCGAACAGGCAAAGGCTGCGCTTCAATAATCCGTTATTCCGAGGGAGCACGCATGTGTTCCCTGTTTTTCGTTTTATTGCTTGCGGCTGGAGAAAAAGGAAGATTTCCTTTGTATGCACCGCTTAGGAGTTGGACTGCCAATGCATCTGGAAACGCTGAGCTCGAAAAACAATCCGAAAATTAAACAGACGGCCTCGCTTGTCCGTTCCGCATCCCTGCGGCGGCAGCAGGGGCTGTTTGTTGCGGAAGGGCTTCGGCTTTGTCTGGATGCCGCCCGCAGCTCTCTTTTGATTCGGGAGGTTTATGTAACGCCTGCTGCTGCTGAAAAACAGCGCGACGCGCTTGCCGAGCTGTTCGCCGCTGCGCAGAGAAGCTATGAAATTGCCCTGCCGCTGGCAGAAAAATTGTCAGACACCAAAAATACCCAGGGGGTATTCGCACTCTGTGCTATGCCGTCCGTGCCGCAGCAGAAGCCGAAAAAAAACGGCAGGTATATCGCGCTGGAAAATATACAAACGCCCGATAATTTAGGCGCTATCTGCCGCACGGCGGAGGCGCTGGGCATTGACGGCGTGATAGTCGGCGGCGGATGCGATCTGTATAACCCAAAAACCCTGCGCGCGTCCATGGGAGCCATGTTCCGCCTGCCGGTTTGGGACACTGCGGATTTTTTGACATTTCTTGCCGATTTGCAGCATACGGGCTTTCGCCTATTGGCATCTGTGCCGGATGCTGCCGCGCTGCCGGTTACCGAAATGAGTGACACGCACGGCACGGTTTGTTTAATTGGCAATGAGGGGAACGGTTTGTCGGCGCAGGCGCTGGCATTGTGTGATGAGAAAATTACCATTCCCATGCGCGGCCGGGCGGAATCGCTGAATGCCGCCGCAGCCGCCTCCATTCTGATGTGGGAGTTGATGCGCCGATGACAGTCGGAGAGGAATATTGGATTTGGCTGCAATCCGCGTTGGGTGCGGGGGCGAGGGTATCCGGCATGTTGAACTATTATAAGGATCCGGCTGCGATTTATGACGCGCTGTGCCGCAGGGAGCTGGATTCGCTGGTTGAACCATCGGTGCGCCGCCGTTTGAGTCGCAGCAGCCCGTCGCAGTCGTATGCCGTGCAAAAGGCATGTGCGGAGGGCGGCTATCATATCATCACACCGGAAAGCCCGTTTTATCCGGCAGGTTTCCGCCATCTGGACGCCATGCCCCTGGTTTTATATGTCAACGGTGACCCGTCTCTTTTGGTGCAGCCGTTGGCAATCGGCTTTGTGGGTACGCGCAATGCTTCGGTTTACGGGAAGCGGGCGGCGGAGCAGCTGAGCTATTCTGTTGCCGCAGCTGGCGCGGTTGTGGTCAGCGGCTGCGCAATGGGCATTGACAGCTGCTGCCATTACGGTGCGTTACAGGCGAAGGGCTCAACCATTGCCTATGTGGGCACCGGTCTGGATGCGGATTATCCCAAAGGCAACCGCAGTTTACGGGCTGCCATTGCAAAGCACGGCGCCATTGTTTCCGAATACCCGCCGGGCAGCGTGATAACCAAAGGGAACTTTCCGGTTCGCAACCGGTTAATTGCTGCTTCCACGCTGGGCGTTGTGGTGGTTGAGGCGAATGAAAAAAGCGGTGCGCTGATTACCGCGCATTATGCCATGGAATACGGGAAAGATGTGTTTGCCGTTCCCGGAGAAATCACCAGCCCCGCCTTTACCGGCGGCAACCGGCTGATACACGACGGCGCGAAGCCCGTGTTCAACGCCATGGATATTTTAGAAGAATATGCATATGAATACGGCGCGGGGCTGGATTTGAAAAAAGCGCAGCAGGCGTCGGTAACCCCCCAGCCGCTGCCTGTAGAGCAGGCGTCCAAAACAGCGGCGCAGCACCCTGCAAAGCCAGCGCAGGCAGAGGGCGCGGCACCTACTCGGCAGGCGCAAAGTGAGAAAAAGACGAAAAAAGAATTGCCTTCTTATATTGACAAAAGCGGAAGAAACATTTATGATTTGATTTGGTCAACCGGCAAGGCCGAGGTTGACTGGATTGCCGAGAGCCTTTCCTTGGACATCGCCTCTGTTTTATCGGCGTTGGTGAGCCTGGAAATGGCCGGTGTGGTGCAAAAAGGCGAGGGCAATCAATATTTACTAACTTGAATACAATCACCGAAAGGGTTTTTATAGATGTCGAAACTTGTTATTGTGGAGTCGCCCGCCAAGGCGAAAACCATAAAAAAATATCTGGGCAGCGGTTATGAGGTTAAAGCGTCCATGGGGCATGTGCGGGATTTGTACCCCTCCAAGCTCAGCGTGGATGTCAAGCATGATTTCGCGCCGAAATATGCTGTTATTAAAGGAAAAGAAAAGCTGATTGCCGAGCTGTCCGAAGACGCGAAAAAAGCGGAGGAAGTCTATCTTGCCACCGACCCGGATCGGGAAGGCGAGGCCATTTCCTGGCATTTGGCAACGCTTTTGCATTTGGATATTGCCAAAACCAAGCGGGTTAAATTTAATGAAATCAACAAAAAAAGCGTGCAGAACGGCATGGCGCATCCGTCTGCCATTGATATGGATATCGTCAACGCCCAGCAGGCGCGGCGGATTCTGGACCGGCTGGTGGGCTATCGTCTGAGCCCGTTTATTTCGCAGAAGATTCGCCGGGGCTTATCGGCAGGTCGGGTGCAGAGCGTGGCAGTGCGTCTGATTGTGGACAGGGAAGAGGAAATCAACGCCTTTGTGCCCGAGGAATATTGGACGATTGAAGCAAAGCTCTCTGCCCCCTCCTCCCGCAAGGTCTTAAAAGCCTCCTTTGTAGGGGACGAAACCGGCAAAGTGGAGCTAAAAAGCAAAGAGCAGACGGATGCCTATTTGCAGCGGCTGGAAAACGCGGTTTACACCGTGGCCGGTGTCAAAAAGGGCAGCCGCAAAAAGCAGCCCCAGCCGCCGTTTATTACCTCCACCCTGCAGCAGGAGGCATCCCGCCGGATGGGCTTTACCGCCCAGCGCACCATGCGCATTGCCCAGGAGCTTTATGAGGGCGTTGATGTGGAGGGCATCGGTTCGGTGGGTTTGATTACCTATATGAGAACCGACTCGCTGCGTATTTCCGAAGAATCCCGCGCTGAGGGCAACCAGTTTATTTTGTCCGAATACGGCGAAAAATATCTGCCGGAAAAACCCCGTTACTTTAAGGTGCGTGCCGGCGCCCAGGACGGGCACGAGGCCATTCGCCCCGCCATGCCGTCCCTGACACCGGAGCGGGTCAAGGGTTCTTTGACAACGGATCAGTACAAAATCTATTCCCTGATATGGAAACGCTTTATCGCCAGCCTGATGGCCAATAGCATTCAGGATACGGTAAAGGTGGACATCCACGCGGTGGGCGATACCGACCGGGAAGCGGGCGGCGAAAAATATTGCCAGTTCGGCATCAGCGGCTATACGGTGCGTTTTGACGGCTATACGGTACTGTATGACGACGGCGCGGATGCTGCCGGTGACGCGGGCGCGCTGCCGGAAATGGAAGCCGGAAATGTATTAAAATTCAAGGAGCTGACCGGTAATCAGCATTTCACCCAGCCCCCCGCCCGGTATACCGAAGCTTCGCTTATCAAAATGCTCGAGGAAACCGGCGTCGGCAGACCCAGCACCTACGCTTCCATTATTTCCACCATTGTATCCCGCCGCGGCTATGTGGTGCGGGAAAATAAATCCCTGAAGCCCACGGAGCTGGGCACGGCGGTTACCAACCTGTTGAAAGCAAAATTCCCCAAAATCGTCAACACCAAATTTACCGCCGGTATGGAAAATAATCTGGACGAGGTTGAAAAAGGCGATCTGGATTATATTCAAATGCTGCATACCTTTTATGACGACTTCGACGGCACGCTGCAAAAGGCGAAGGAGTCCATGCAGGGCGTCAAAATTGAGCTGGAAGAGGATAAAACAGATATCCCCTGTGAAAAATGCGGCAGACTGATGGTGGTCAAGGTCGGTCGGTACGGCAAGTTCCTGGCATGCCCCGGGTATCCGGAATGCAAAAATACCAAGCCCTATGTACTGGAAACCGGCGCTACCTGTCCGGTTTGCGGCGGAAATGTCATTACCAAAAAGACGAAGCGCGGCTATACCTTTTATGGCTGTTCCAATTATCCGAACTGTAATTTTATGACCTGGGACGCGCCGCTCAAGGACCAGAAATGTCCGCGCTGCGGCAGCTCGCTTTTCAAAAGCAGGGGCGGTGTGCTCAAATGCCTGAAAGAGGGCTGCGGCTATGAAGAAAAAAAGACCAGCGCCAAAAAGCGCGCCAAAGCGGACGCGGAAGTTGAAGAATAAATGAAGAACAATAAAACGGTTGTCGTTGTCGGCGGCGGGCTGGCGGGCTGTGAAGCGGCGTATCAAACCGCCGGTGCCGGTTATGAAACCATCTTATATGAAATGAAGCCGGAGCGGTTTTCTCCGGCGCATGAAAGCGAATCCCTCGCGGAGCTGGTCTGTTCCAATTCTTTGAAAGCGGAGCGGCTCAGTTCCGCTGCCGGTTTATTAAAAGCGGAAATGGAGCGTTTCGGCAGCGTTACCGTTGCCGCTGCCAAACAGACCCGGGTGCCCGCCGGCGGCGCGCTGGCGGTGGATCGCCATGCCTTTTCCCGGACGGTGACTGCGCGGATGGAGCAGACGGAAAATCTTAGCATCATTCGCCGGGAAGTGACCGACATTCCTGAGGCGGATGCGGTTATCATTGCGGCAGGACCGTTGGTTTCCGAAGCGCTGAGCAAAAGAATCGCAGCGCTGACCGGCGGTTTTTTGAGCTTTTATGATGCGGCGGCGCCCATCGTAACGGCGGACAGCATTGATATGCAGCAGGCGTTTGTGCAGTCCCGCTACGACAGGGGCGGCGACGATTATATCAACTGCCCGATGAACCGGGAGGAATACGAGCGGTTTTATGAAGCGCTGGTTGGCGCCGAGGTCGCCGAGATACATACTTTTGATAAGCGCAAGGGCGTTTATGAGGGCTGCATGCCCATTGAGGTGATGGCAAAGCGCGGCGCGGACACCATTCGTTTCGGTCCGATGAAGCCGGTGGGGCTGCGTGACCCGCGCACCGGGCACCGCCCGTGGGCGGTTTTGCAGCTGCGCAAGGAGAATATGCAGGGCAGTATGTATAATTTGGTCGGCTTTCAAACCAATCTGAAATTCGGTGAGCAGAAACGGGTTTTCTCCCTGATTCCCGCCCTGGCACACGCTGAGTTTGTACGGTACGGCGTCATGCACCGCAACACCTTTATCCATTCGCCGTCGCTGCTACAGCCGAATTATTCCCTGATTGCCCAGAGCAAGCTCTTTTTTGCCGGGCAGATTACCGGCGTGGAGGGGTATATGGAATCCGCCATGTCCGGTATTTTGGCGGGTCAAAATGCGGTGCGGTATCTTGAAGGCAGACCGCCGTTGGTGCTGCCCGCAAATACCATGATGGGCGCGCTGACCGCCTATATTACCGACCGGAGCCTTACGGACTTTCAGCCCATGGGCGCAAGCTTCGGGCTTCTGCCTCCATTAGAAGAAAAAATACGGGATAAAAAACAGCGGTATGAGGCGCTGGCCATGCGCAGTCTTGCCGTTTTGGAACATATTTTATCAGAAGAGTAAAATGCGGAAACGGAGTGAAGAGAATGAAAATTATTGTAGATGCTTTCGGCGGCGACCATGCGCCGGACGAGATTCTTGCCGGTTCTCTGGCGGCTGCCAAGGCATACGGCGTGCAGCTTCTGTTGGTTGGCGATGAGGAAGCCATCAAAGCCCGCGCTGCGGCGCTCAATATGGATATTTCCGGCTGTGAAATCGCGCATGCGCCAAGCGTGATTACCATGGAGGATGAGCCGAAAGCCGTGCTGAAGCAGAAGCATGATTCTTCTATGACGGTCGGTCTGACGCTTCTGGCCGACGGCAAAGGCGATGCGTTTGTATCTGCCGGCAGCACCGGTGCATTGGTAATGGGCGGTACCTTTATCGTTAAGCGTATCAAAGGCATTAAACGCTGCGCCATCGCCTCGGTGCTTCCCTCCGATAAAACACCGTTTATGCTCATTGACTGCGGCGCCAATGTGGTTTGCGAGCCGCAGTTCCTTTGCCAGTTTGCCGTGATGGGCAGTATCTATATGAATCGGATTCTGGATGTAGCATCACCTCGCGTGGGACTTGCCAACATCGGCGTGGAGGAAACCAAGGGCACGCCTTTTGTGCGGGACTGCTACGATGCGCTCCGGCAGGAAAAAGCCATTCATTTTATCGGCAACGCCGAAGTGCGCGATATTCCCGCAGGCGTTTGCGATGTGGTTGTAGCGGACGGCTTTACCGGCAATGTCATCTTAAAAATGTACGAGGGCGTTGCGGGTATGCTCAATAAAAATATCAAGGCGCTGTTCAAGAAAAACGCCCTGACCATGCTCGGTGCGCTCTGCGTCAAAGGCGGGCTGGATGAATTTCGCAAAAAAATGGATTATAAACAATACGGCGGCGCGCCGCTTCTGGGACTACAGGCGCCGGTTATCAAAGCCCACGGCTCTTCGGACGCCCGGGCGTTTCAACACGCCATTCGCCAGGCGAAGGAATGCGTGGAAAAAAGCGTGGTCGATGAAATTATCCGCAATCTTCCTCCCATAGAACCGGCAGCGCCGAAGGAATCATAAAAGCAGGACCGGATATGGCGCGAAAGGTGTGGAAACAATGAAAAAATTACAGGACGCCATCGGCTATCATTTTCAGGATGAAGCCCTTCTGAAAAACGCAATGACCCATTCCTCCTATGCCAACGAAAAAGGCAGCGGCCAAAGTAACGAACGGCTGGAGTTTTTGGGTGATTCGGTGCTGGGCTTCGTGACCGCGGACTATTTGTACCATAAAATGAAAGATGAGCCGGAAGGGGAGCTGACCAAGCGGCGGGCGGCGGAAGTGTGCGAAAAATCGCTGCATAAATTCGCCCTGTCCATTTCGTTGGGCGATTATTTGCTGCTGGGTAAGGGCGAACAGCATACCGGCGGTCGGGAGCGTCCGTCCATTTTGGCGGATGCCTTTGAATCGCTGATTGCTGCCATTTATCTGGACGGCGGTATCGAACCGGCACGGGCTTTTATTTTGCGCTTTCTTCGGGATGAAGATTTTTCCGCTGAGCCGGTGACCGACTATAAAACCATGCTGCAGGAAATCATTCAAAAGAATCCCGAGGAACATCTGGATTATGTATTGGTCAGCGAATCCGGTCCGGCGCATGACCGCCGGTTTGAGGTGGAAGTGCACCTGAACAGCAATGTGATTGGCAAAGGTCTGGGCAAAAGTAAGAAAAAAGCCGAGCAGCAGGCGGCAAAAGAGGCGCTGAAGCTCATGGGCATTCAGGAAGTGTGAGCATGAAAGAGCATCCGACCATGTTTTGCGGCAGAAATTTTTCTTTTGTCAGAGGTAAAAAAACATATATCATGGGCATTCTGAACCTGACGCCCGATTCCTTTTCCGACGGCGGCATCTATTTTGACCCGGGAGCGGCTATTGCACGGGCGGAGGCGCTGTGGCGGCAGGGGGCGGATATGCTCGATGTGGGCGCCATGTCTACCCGACCGAACAGCGAGCCTGTTCCGCCGCGGGAGGAGATGGCGCGTCTTGCCTGTTTGCGGGAAATCTGCCGGCGGGTTCCAATTCCGGTTTCGGTGGATACCTATCGTCCCGAGGTCGCTTTCTTTGCGCTGGAAAACGGTGCGGCGGTGATTAACGATGTCTGCGGTCATTTTCAGCCGGAAATGGCGGCGCTGGTGAAGGAGGCCGGCTGCGGCTATATTGTCATGCACTGGCCGGGCGAGCGGGCGGAACAGAATGGGCATTACCCGGACGGCGTTGTGCGGGATGTGGATACTTTTTTTTCGCAAATACTCGAAAAGCTGACCGATGCAGGTGTCAGAAAAGAGCAGATTTGCCTGGACCCCGGCTTCGGCTTTGCCAAAAATGCCGAACAGAATGTGCAGCTGCTAAAGGCATTGGATGCGCTGCGCCGGGACGATGTGTTCTATTTGACGGCGCTTTCCCGCAAGCGCTTTTTAGGGGCGCTGACCGGTGTCGAAAAGCCTGAGGAGCGGGATCTTGCCACGGCGGCGGCGTCTGTCATTGCCATACAAAAAGGGGCGGATATGCTGCGGGTGCACAATGTAGCACAGTGTGTGCAGGCGGCGAAAATCGCGGATGCGGTCTATCGATGTGAGAGTGAAGAGTGAAGAGTGGAGAGTGAAGATTTGGAAGCCCTGCGGGCTTGATGATAGATGGTTGTATGAAACCTTTACCGTGTGGGTAACCGGAGTGCTTTGCGATTCACCGGATGGAAATGGTGAAATGGATGGATAAGATTATTATTAAGGGACTGCGGCTGTTCGCCTATCATGGGGTGCGGGCGCACGAGAAGCAGAACGGGCAAACTTTTATATTGGATATCACGCTGTTTTTACCGCTGAAAACCCCGGGGCAGACCGATGCGCTGACGGATACGGTCAGCTATTCAGCGGTGAGCCGGACGGCGGCTGCTATTTTTACGGAAAATCGGTTTGATTTAATCGAACGGGCGGCTGATGCGGTAGCCGGCGGCATTTTGCATGGCTATCCCGCCATCAGGCAGGTGACGGTCTGCGTCAAAAAGCCGGAAGCGCCGGTACAGGCGGATTTTGACTATATGGCGGTGGAAATCACCCGTTCGGCGGAGGATTTGGCATGAAAGAAGCATATCTTGGGCTGGGCACCAATATCGGTGCGCGGGAAGACAACTTGCAAAAGGCAGTGGATGCGCTGCGGCACCTGCCGAAAACACAGGTGAAAAAAATTTCCGCCGTGTATGAAACCGCGCCGGTCGGCTATACCGATCAGGCGGATTTTTTAAATCTATGTGTGCGGCTGGAAACCGCGCTGTCTCCGTCGGCGCTGCTCGGCGCCTGTCTGGGAATTGAGGCGGCAATGGGGCGCCAGCGGCCGTTCCCGAATGCGCCGCGGGTGATGGATATCGATTTGTTATTATATGAGGGCGTGGAACTTGCCACCGAAGAGCTGACCGTTCCCCATAAAGAAATGCGAAACCGGGCGTTTGTTTTATATCCGCTGCGCGATGCTGCTCAGGGCGGACGGCTGGTTCTTGATTTTGAATCTGCGCTGCAACAGGTAGAAGGGCAAAGGATCTTGCGGACAGCCATCACAATATATTGAGGTGTTTCGCCGGCGGTGGATATATGCTGTAAAAACACGCGGCGGCGTTGTGAAAAGTCGAAAAAAGTTGAGAAAAAGGTGTTGACAAAGGAAGATAGAATGTGCTAAGATATGCAGGCACTCGAGAGAGTGAGGGGTCGCGAGAGCGGCTCAAAAAAAGTTAAAAA
>CASFEZ010000047.1 GCA_949293815.1 uncultured Eubacteriales bacterium
TCTGCCGACATCTTCTCCTGTACCGCATTCCGGAACGAATCAATCTTCATCAGCGCTGCCGCAAAGGGCTTTGCCGCACTGTAGAAGTATTCCGGCTTGGTTACTAAGGACTCTCTGTCCAAATCATATCCCGTGCCGAACGCCAGGTCATAGTCCCACAGAGGACCGCATACCAGTTTATCCGAATCTTCCGCCAGATAGAAGAAGGTGGAGGACTCATAGTAGTCGCAGTTCTTAAAAAATTCATTCAGCACATAGCAATTGACCAGCGAATCAAAGTCGCAATAGTCGTAATAATATTTACCCGTTTCCGCGTTGTAGCCGTCCGGGCTGTACACCGCATCCTCAAACTCCTGCCAGAAGTTGGATATATACATACCCTGCTCGTAGGTCAGGTATTCCGGCGTTTTGGTTACAATGCGCTGATTGCGGTCAGTAATAAATCCGGTCAACTCATCCGGATACCGAATTTCCAGCTCAAACTCCAAAAGATATGCATGATGGCTGGCGTCTTCCGGAAGCTCAGGCTCTACCAACCCTTCCACATACCGGAACGAACCGGCGTCATTCATGGAAAGCAGGGTTGTTCCGTCCTTGCGGGAAACAATTTTAACCGACGGATCCTCATAGGCGGGCATATCCTTATTGGCATCCTCTATCAAATCATCCGTTTCGGAGATTTCTATGCGCCCGTCCCCGATCTCAACCTTTTCCGTCAGCAGATAGGTGCCTCGGTATTCTCCGTCAAAATACAGGTCTACCGACTCAAACGCGCAGGTATAATCAATACCCACATACTCAGAAGCGGCAAACACAAGGGAATTGCGAACCAGGGTCGGGTCTGCGGCATTGGCCAAAAGGATCCATTTTTTTGACTTCCCTGCTCCCTCTACAAGTTCTGCCTTTTTGTCCAGTTTAATCTGATAGGGCTTCTTGTCAAAAAACTGGAAGGTGGTATTGCCTCTGCCCTTCAGTTCTTTAACATCTCCCACATAATCCACCGTGCCGTCTGCGGCTATGATCGCTACTACGCCGGAGCAATCCTCATTGTCCTTGCTGGCATCCACATAGGGTCTGCCGTAATTGACCGGGTCGTCGCTGGTGAAATACATGGTTCTGATGGTGGCGGATTTCATCAATATAACTTCCGCTGTTTGATTCACTCCGGAGACATCCGCGGAAAGGGTCATCGGGTGCTCTGTTGCCCCGGCGGTCAGCAGCGCGGTTACATCCGCCGCCGCACCGTTTGCTATACTGACGCTTGCGCCGTTTGCGGACAGCGTAACATTCGCATACACCGTTTCGTCATATGTAAAGGTCAGCGCCGCGTAATCAGCTGTTGCGGGCAAAAACAGATAGGTCTTCCCATCCCGTCCTGCCTGGGGGGTGACCACCGCCCCGGGTACTTCTTCGTTATTCTCCGTATATGTCAGTGCATCCAGCACCGCTGCATCTGCGGCTGTTGCACTGAGTACGCCTATGCAGAAAACACAGCATATCGCTGCTAAAATGCCAAGCAGCTTCGTTGACATTTTTTTCATAAAGTTTCGTCCTCCATTCTTCTGTTCACAATAACCCCGCCAGCAAATTCTTGTAAAAACAGCGGGCAATGCGCCCTCACAAAAGGAGAATCCACTGCCCGCTGTTATAGAAAAAGGGAGTTACAGACCTTTTTTCTGTTCTACATAATCAGAGTAGCCCTGACCGCCAACACTGCGCATGACCAAATCGTTCAGGAATTTCATCAGCCATTCCAAAATAGAGGTAAACGGTGCTTCCTCTGCTCTTGGGGTATAAATGCCGATTTCAGCCAACGCATCATAAAGCGCGTTCGACGCTTCTTCGGCCACCGCTGCACCGGATGTGGTGTCAGCAAGCATAGTAAGTACTTTGTCATAAGCAGCCTGAACGATTTCTTTTTCCTGCGCGGTATAAGTACCCTCCGTATCCTGTAAAACCTCTACCGCCTTGAAAAGATAGCCGCTGTCACTTCTGACAAGACTTCTGGTGTTTCGGGTTTCAATAAACTGCGGGAACAGCGATGAAGAATGAACATCCTCAACCGCGCCGCCGAGAATCATACAGGCAAGACGAATAACCACATCGTTGCGGCCAACCTCATGGTGCTGCTGCGAGAAGAACCAGGTTGTATCCGGGAACAGGCAGGTAGAAGCGTCAATACTGCCGTCCGGAGAGAGATAATCGCCGTTCGCCCCGGAAAGCTGCTGCCCCGCCGGTGCTGCCGTTGCGCCCAGAGAAGCCGATTCTACCGGAATAATGGCATCGGAATTGACGGTTGCTGACGATTGCACGATACCGAAGAAATTATATTCACCATCCGTAAAGGACAATCCATAACCCGCGATATTGTAGACACCAATACCGGCCGCGCTCGCTGCCTGCATATTATCATACAATTGTACGCGCGCCTGCTGGTAGCGGTCCGTTTTTGCAAGCAGGACATCATGCTCGCCGTCGCGCAGGTACCTATCCGCAAGCGCCTCATACTCATCGCCCGGAAGCATGGCCCAGAACTGGGGATCATTCAGTATTACGGTATCCAGGATGCCGGAAAATGCGGCGGTCAGAACATCATAAAAGGTTTGCTTCGGCAAAATGCGTAAAATAATGTTTAACAGGTAACCAACAGTCGCGCTGCCGCTGGCCTCTTTCATAATCATGGGAATAAAATCAGAGTATAAGAAAGTATCGTCCAAATTGAAACGGCGCGCCATAAAATCCGCCATTAAATCCGTGCCGTCCAACAGCGACACAATATTTACAATTTTGTTGATTTCGGTATAATCCGGTTCCGTATCCAAAAACGCAGAAAGAATCGTACCGCCCAAGCTGATGCTGATAATATTGACCTTGGGTGCGCCCGTCTGCTCTTTTACCATGTCAATATAACTGTGCAACCCCTCAGCAGCCACCATTGGGTCGCCATAAAGCGGGAATGTGTATAAGTAAATCAGGTCTTCACCGAAAATGGAAGCAAAAGGCTCCATTGGGATCATACGGTAAAACCAGTTTCTGGTATCTTCATCCATTTCAGCAACCGGATAATCGTAGGCATCCGTTATCAGGTTATTGACCGGCACGCCGTCGTTATCCATCTGCTGGATACCCATAATTTTCTGCACTGTTTCATAAACAGAATTTTTCAATCCGGAAGTGGAGCGCTGCCCAATCAGACTGAACAGGAGATCCGGAATCAGCCCAATTACATCGGCAACAACCGTTGAACCGTCAATCAACAGCAAGCCGCCGCTCAGTTCATCGCCATCACTGTTCTTCACCGGTTCGCCGTTTTCATCGGCAAGATATGTAACAGAATGGTTAATTCCGGGGAGAATAATAACAGGGTAAGCGGAATCTTCCGAAGAAATGGCAGATAATTCCGGATAAATGGAATAATCCTGCTCTTCTTCATACGCAGCAGCGCCGAACATAGAGAACAGCGATGCAAAAAGCGACAGTACCAGAAGAACCGCAATTGCTTTTTTGCCGTAATGTTTCATATAAAATCCTCCTTTGATGCAAAAACAACACCTATTACCCAAACAGTATATCAGATTGCCCCATATTTTTCAAGAACAGTCAAACAAAATTTGTACATTTTTATCGAAAAAATTCCCCTGTTTATCTGCTTGCGCCGGATAGACAGATATTGTATAATAGCACCAGACTTAAATCCGCTGAACGCGGGCTTCATCCCGCGTTGTGGGAGGGCGTTTCACGCCCGTCTGAAAACATTGCATCACACAATCCTTTTGCCTTTGGCAAAAAGTGCGGCTGTTCGCCGCCCCCCCTGTCGGTATGGGGGATTGATAGTATAGCAAACATATGCATGCAAATTCAGTCGCATAACAGAGGTGATTCTATGGCCACCCCTTTGGCCGAGCGCATACGCCCGCAAAATTTAGATGATGTGGTCGGACAGCAGCACTTGATCGGCAAAAATCAACCGCTGCGCAATATTCTGGAATCCGGTGAGCTGCCGAACCTGATTTTTTACGGTCCGTCCGGCACCGGAAAAACAACCATCGCCCAAATTGCCGCAAAACTAACCAATCGCAAAATTGTCAAGCTGAACGGCACCAGCGCCTCCATAGCGGATGTGCGCCAAATTGTCGCCTCCTTAGATACCATAGATGCGCAGAACGGCGTCCTGCTGTATTTGGACGAAATCCAGTATTTTAACAAAAAACAGCAGCAAATCCTGCTGCAATATATCGAAGACGGACGCATAACCCTGATTGCCTCCACCACAGAAAACCCGTATTTTTATATTTACCCCGCTGTGCTGAGCCGTTCCATTGTTTTTGAATTTAAACCGGTGGAGATCCAGGAGATAAAAAAAGCCGTGCTGCGCGCCTTTACTATTCTATCGGAAGAGCAAAACACGGTTTTTGACATTGAATCCGGGGTTATTGAACAAATTGCCCATTCCGCCGGCGGCGATGTGCGCACCGCAATCAATACCGTGGAAGCCGCCGTATTATCCGCGCCGGTGCCCAAAGCCGGCGAGCATAAAAAAATCAGTTTGGATTTGGCTGTCGGCGTTGGCCGGCAAACAGTGATTCGATATGACCAGGGCGGCGATGAACATTACGATTTACTTTCCGCTTTTCAAAAATCCATGCGCGGTTCCGACCCGAATGCGGCGCTGCATTACCTTGCCCGTATTCTGGAGGCGGGCGACCTCCCATCCGCCTCCAGGCGGCTGATGGTCTGTGCCTGTGAGGATGTGGGACTTGCATACCCGCAGATTATTCCCATTGTCAAAGCGGCGGTCGACATCGCCTTTCAGGTTGGAATGCCGGAAGCGCGCATTCCGCTGGCGGATGCGGTCATACTGGTTTGCAATGCGCCGAAATCCAATTCGGCGTATCTGGCCATCAACGCCGCCTTTGGCGATATTCGCGCAGGAAAAACCGGCGCCATTCCCCGCCGTCTGCAAAACATGCATTATGACGGTGCCGATAATAAAAATAAAGGGCAGTTTTATGAATATCCCCATGATTACGAAAACCACTGGCTGCCGCAGCAATATCTGCCCGATGAAATCCGTGATGCGGTCTACTACCGGTTCGGCGACAATAAAAATGAACAGGCGGCTAAAGAGTATTGGGACAGAATAAAAAAGAAGCGATAATCCGCCTGTTAAAAAGACAACCGGAGGTCTTTGCAACAAAGACTTCCGGTTTTTTTATTTCACAATTATATAACAACAGCAAATCAGGCTTCGTAGCCATTGGGATTGTTTTTCTGCCAATTCCAGGTATCGCGGCACATATCCTCCAGGTTCCGCTCGGCTTTCCAGCCCAGTTCCTTTAAGGCTTTATCCGCATTCGCGTAGCAGGTGGCAATGTCGCCGGGGCGGCGCGGCGCAATCTTGTAGGGCACATCCACATGGTTGACCCGTTTGAAAGTTTCCACCACATCCAAAACGCTGTAGCCTACGCCGGTACCGAGATTATAGATATCAACTCCGGTTTTCTTCAGCACACGCGATACCGCCTTGATATGCCCGAGCGCCAAGTCCACAACATGGATATAATCGCGCACACCGGTGCCGTCCGGCGTGGGATAGTCATTGCCATTGATATTCAGATACGGCAGTTTACCGACCGCCACCTGAGACACATAGGGCATCAGGTTATTGGGAATGCCATTGGGATTTTCGCCAATCAGACCGCTCTCATGCGCACCGATGGGGTTGAAATACCGCAGCAGCGAAATGCTCCACTCGCTATCGGATTTATACACATCCTGCAAAATATTTTCTATATAAATTTTGGTTGTGCCATAGGGGTTGGTCGCAGTTCCGACCGGCATGGTTTCAACAAACGGCGCTTTGTTTTCGCTTCCGTAAACCGTTGCGGATGAGCTGAAAACAATTTTTTTGCAGCCATGCTTCTTCATGACTTCCAGCAGACAAACCGAGCCCCACACATTGTTTTCATAGTATTCCAACGGCTTGACGCAGGACTCCCCTACTGCTTTCAGACCGGCAAAATGAATCACCGCATCAATTTTTTCCTTGGTGAAGATCTCCTCAAGACCTTTGCGGTCACAAATATTGCAGCGATAAAACTTAAAATCCTTACCGGTAATCTGTTTGATTCTATCAAGCACCAGCGGCGAACTGTTGCTGTAATTATCCACAATAACAATATCGTAGCCTGCTTTGAGCAGTTCTACGCTGGTATGCGAGCCGATATAGCCCGCGCCTCCTGCAACAAGAATAGACATACAATCACCTTTCCATTTTACCAATCTATATAGAACTGTTTATGATACGCCCGGCGTTACTGCGTTACAGCTGTGGGGCTGACAGTTCTCATCATAGTATATCAAAGAAAAGCAGTGCGAGTCAATATCCAGATCGAGGATATTCATACGCAAAGTCTGACCGGCACAACGATCCAACACCCGGTCGCCGATGCGCATGGCACTGACATAGCCAATTTCGCCGGAAACCGCGCAGTCATGCGCCAAAACCTGAAGCCATTGGGCGGGATCATCCTGCAATTGAATGGTGCTGCTGTAGGCATGGATACGCTGCGCCATTTCATCGGCGGAAAAACTCTCTACGGTAATCAGCGAGCGGTAACCGGCATATTTTTCAACCTCAATGTCATAATAACTGGTTACCGGTTTTAAGTACGGGTAGTCCCCTCCCCAAACCGTAGAAGCATCCGTTGTAACACCGGCGGAATAGGCAAAGAAAGGGGTGGAAATCAGCTGACCATTATAGGTCAGATATTCGCCCAAAACCGCCTGCACCGCAGCAATGACATCGCTGCGTACCGAGGACATGGACGGCGCATATGCCATTGTATACTGATTCGGCAGTGCGAAGTTATGAGATTTTAATAAGGTATAAGCGGCAACCGCCTGAGCTTTCAGCGCTTCGGCGTCGGTCTCGCGGGTAATGCCCGCAATTTCCTGCTGGACCACGCGGCAGAGCAGCTCCACGGTATCTACCGTCTCGCCAGTGTATAAAATGCTCTCAGAGACCGGAATGGTTTCCTTAACAATGGTGATTCCCTGATAATAGTGAGCAAGGATCTGCGTGTAGGAATAGCCGTGGCGTGCCATGGCTATTGCGCCGTACTGGCTCAGTCCCACACCGTGTCCATAACCATAGCAAATAAAAACAAAGGTGTTCGGCTGTATCTCATAAGACGGAACGGCAGGATATGCAGGCTTGTCCATATACACATCGTCAACCGGTAAAAATACCGAGGTGGTGTTCAAAACAGGAGAAGTGGTGGGCGTTGTGGTTGCGGCGGAGGTTGTGTTATCCTCGGCAGCAGTTGCGCTCACCTCCCCGGTCGCCACCGGCTCGGAGGTAACGCGAATCGCCTCTTCCAGTGCAATGGCAACCCGAAGCGCACGCCTGGCATCGCCGGAGGTCAGGCTCCCATCGTCGTTGCTGTCACAGCGAAACAAAACCTCACCATCGCTCTCCGACTGCACACCAATGGCAATACGCAGAATCGCTCTGGCATCAGAGGTGGTAACAATGCCGTCCCCGTTATAATCACCTTTGATAACATCGACAGCGGAAACCGCCGCACAGTAATATGTAAGAATCAAAGCAAAAACCGAGACCAGCAAAATTACCCGCCGCAATAGCGGCTTATGAAGTATTTTCATATATGACCTCCTACGGCAGAATATCCGGTAGATTAAAACACCTCAAAATCATCCGGTTCAGCATTGCCATACAATGCTTCAACAATACAGGATAAAAGAGAAAACAGCTCACATGCGGTCTTTTTTAAAAAGTCTTTGACCGGCAAATCACCGGAATATACCCGGCTGACCGTGACATTGGTATCATGTGCAACAGCAATATAAACGACATATTGCTCACTCCCATTGCGTTTTAACAAAAAGATATTGGACATGGCCACCCCCAGGACCGTGTTGCAAGCGGAAGCAGCAGAGCTGGCAGCCCGCGCCGTATGGTCCTGTGGCTCGCAGTCGCAGGGAGGAACGGGAAGCGAAGAAAACTTAAAACAGGAAGCATTTCTGCCTCCCATAGAGGCGGGAGTGCGAACAAAATCCGCCGTCTGCGTTGCAGCAACGGCAACAGACAAATTTCGCTGAGACAAAACCGATGCAACCCGGCGAAACAGCATAATATAAGGTTCACCCGCATCAGATGGCAGCGAAACCGTTCGGGAAAGAAAGCGATAAATATCATTTTCCAGAACATGCATATAATTGCCGCAAAGCGGACAAAGCAGCAGATATTGCGTCCCTGCGCGGGAGCAAAACGCGCTGTACATGCCGTCGGATGAGGGAAAGACAACTGCATTTACGGGGAACATGCCGTGCAATTCTTTACGCACCGCGCTCATATCCTCGGGCAGCTGTTCAATAATATCCAAAGACAACTCACACTTTAGGTGCAGCGCGCGAATCAGGGACTGCTTCACCGACTCAAAGCAATCGCTGCCGGCAAAAACAACGGTGAATTGCTTGTCCGCCAATGAATCAGACAGCGGACGAAGAAGCTGTTTAAAATCGGCATACTGCCCAATGGGGCAATCTTCCTCCGCAAACACGGAAAACACCGCCTGAATTCTGGCGCGAACGGCAATATTCAATTGTTCCGCAGCATCGCCGACGGACAAAAGACTGATTTTCATAGTACCCTTTCTTTCCGCACATTATTGGTTCGGTTCCCAGCGGTACGCATCACGATAAGGATTGCTCAAACCGTTCACATCGTACCATTTTTGAGGATACCGCGGGTTCTCATTGGCAACTGCTTTCGTAACAACAACTTCCTCGCTCTCACCATCGCGCACCATACGGGCAACCACCACAAGACGCGCACCGTCGAACTCATACGAGCAGGTTGACAAGGTTAAAATTTTATCATCGGCGGTAATGTCCACGCCGGTGTCATAGAGCTTACGCTCGTCCAAAGCAGCAATATAGGATTCAAAAGATTCGCGCGTATGGAAATTCGGAACAATATAGTTAAACAGGTAGCCGTTGTCATCCTCGCGCACATCGTTGGTAACGAATACCGCGTAAACCTTCCATTTGTAATTGTTATATGCGGTATTAAATTCAATAACCGGTGAGGCGGAAAAACCCTCAATGGTCATATAGTTTTCCAGCTGCGCAAACAGCATATTGTTGCGCATATGATGACCGTAAATAATGGTATTCTGATCCAGCTCTTTATTGTTATTTCGGTAATCCATAAAGGAGTTGCCGTATTTGGTATTGTTCTTAGCGAAATCATGCTTCAGGTAATATTCATTATCATCTGCCTGCACAACCGGTGCGTCAATATTGGTGTTCTCAATAGAAATCCAGCCCACAAAATCCTGATTGCGCGCATACAGCTCGGCATAATCGATATTCATACCCTCCGGGAAATCCACATCCGGATACTTTGCACGGATTACCGCCCAACGCTGCGACAAATCATCTGTCGGTTCCTGCGCCTGCACCAGATTTTGCATTTCTTTTTCGCTGTTGATGGCATCGGACAGCTCGACAAAATAATTCATAAAATAGATGGCGCAAAAAAATAAGACAAAGAAAGAAACATCCATCACAATTTTGCGAATTTTCTCTTTTTTAGAATCCGTGCTCCAGGGCACAATGACCTTGAAGAATCGCTGTGTGCGTGTCAAGCCCTCCGCATTGCGCTGTGGCTGTTTCTTTTTCTTCGCTTGTTTTTCTTTTTTGCGGTTTTTTTCAATACCGTCCGAAACGCTGACTGACTGCGGCTGTTCCCCGATATTTTCAAACGGCGCTTCATAAGCTGTTTTTTCCGAAGTTTCCGCATCGTAAAGCACATGAACCGATGAGCTGTCCTGCGCACGGTTCTTCCTGCGCTCAGCGGCGGAGGGAATCGCCTGACGCGGCTCGGCGGCGGGCGGCGTTTGAGAGTACCCCCGGGAACCCTGCGGATAATAAATATAGGGCTGCTGCACCACAGGCGTATACGGCTGGGCGTCAGCGTCATATACAATTCTGCCTCCGTTTTCATCATAGCGGCTCGGCGGCGCAGCCGGGTACTGCATCGGGGACACATAGGGCGCAGCCTGCCCACCGGGTGCAGGATAAGGCGGATACGCTTCCCGCGGATAGTAGGAGGCGCTCACATCCACACCGTAGCGCTGCGCCATTTCCCGAATGTTTTCATCACTGTCAAGAGGAGCATATTGACTGTCGTATTCGGCGAGAATTTCCGCAACTTCGGAATCAATATCGCCGTCACGGCCGTAGCCGGTATTTGTATCGCTCATAGACTGTCACCATCCCTCTGTTATTGGTAAAGAAAGTTGATATTCCTATTCCTCAGGACGCCACTTTTCGGCGTTGACATATGGATTTTCACCGCCGAAAACATCGTAATACAGCTGCGGATATCTGGGATTTTCGTTTTGCGTGGCAGAAGCTACATCTACCTCTTCACTCTCTCCCTCCCGCACCATACGGGCTATCAACACACAGCGGGCGTTTTGCAGACTGCCGTTGCGGTCGAAGAAGTAAGTACAGGTGGAAAGGGTTAAAATTTTATCGGTCGGCTGTATATCAACCGCCGTGTGAATATAGCTTCGCTGCTCGACTTCATCAATAAATGACATGAAGTTGTCATCGTTCATACCGGTGGCGATATAATAAAACAGATAACCATTATCGCCGGAACTGGCGCCGTTGGTATAGAAACAACCGATGACCTTCCATTTATAATCGGCGTACAGGGTATTAAACTCAATGACCGGTGCGGTTCTGTAAAATTCAACATCCAAATATTTATGCACATCGCCGAAAATAATATCGTCGTAGCTGTCATCGCCGTCATCATCGAAATTATGACCGTAAATGACCGTGTTGCGCTTCATATTGGTAATGTCATCATATGCGTCCATAAAAACGGTTCCATAGCGGGAATAGCGACCCCATAAGTCTTTTTTTAAGTAAAAAGAATTGTCATCCGCCTGATAAACGGCGCAGTCGATGGAGGTGTTCGGCACGGAAAGCCAGCCGACAAAATTTTGGTTGGCGGCATACAGCGCCTTATATTTTTCCTGGATTCCCTCCGGATAGGAAAACCCCTCAGGAACACGATATGTTAAATTGTCAAAAACGGTGGACGGGTCATACATCTTAACCTGTGAACCAGAGCCGTTATCGGTTTCAAGCGGCTGCGTGCGGAAAAAAGATACATAGACTACAAAACAAAGCAAAACGCTGACTGTAACACCGATTAAGCTCCAAAAAGCAACTTTCCGTCTGCTCTGCTCGTGAGCGCTGTCCCGCGCCAGAGCGGCTGCCTTTGCATCGTCCATTTTCCGAAGCGGCTGTTTTTTAGTTTGTCCGGAATTTTCGGAATTATCGGACGCGCTGCGCGCCGCGCTCGCTTGCGTTTTCGGCGCACTGCGGGAAACAATCTTCTGCTTCTTTTTCAGATTGGAATCTTTGTCTTGAGACATTCTGTTCACGCTTGTCACCCCAATTTTCAGAATTGCGCAATCAGCAATTCCAATGCGGCCAGAACCGCTGCTTTTCGATTATTTTCTCTTATATTTTCAGCAAACTGATTGTCCAGTCGGCGCACAACGGTTTGCCCGGCTGCCGAGGCAAGGCAAATATAAACAAGCCCTACCGGTTTATCTGTTCCATCAGACTGCGGACCGGCGATGCCGGTAATGGCCAGTGCGTAATCCGCACCGCTGTAGGATAAAATACCCTTTGCCATTGCGCGGGCGGTCTGTTCGCTGACAGCACCATATACAGCCAGCGTTTCTGCCGATACGCCGAGCAGGCGCTGCTTCATGGTGTTTGCATAAGTTACCGCGCCGAAATCAAAGACCGAGGAGCTGCCGCTGATTTCGGTAATCGCCGCAGAAAGCAGCCCGCCGGTACAGGACTCGGCACAGGCAACTTTCTTTTTATTTTTGAGCAGAAGCGATACAGCCAGGGCTGCTTTTTCATTGATGAGCGGGTCAATCACGCTGTTTCACCCTCGGTTTTTTCAATGATGTGACGGGCTACCACTACGCCAGTGACCGATGCCTGCATCAGACCGCGGGTAATGCCCGCGCCATCGCCGATAGCGTAAAAATTGGGTACTGCCGTTTCAAAGTGCTGATCCACATCTATTTTTGATGAATAGAACTTTACTTCCACACCGTAAAGCAGGGTATTTTTAGAATACAAACCGGGAGCGACTTTATCAAACGCCTTTAACGCCTCAATAATGCTTGTTAAATGGCGATGCGGCAAAACAAAGGAGAGGTCACCGGGAACAGCCGTGGTCAAGGTGGGGCGAGTGGTGGATTTTTTCAGGCGGAAAACATCCGTCCGTCTGCCCATAAGTAAATCCCCCAGTCGCTGTACAATGACGCCGCCGCCGGTAAGCATATTGCCCAGCTGCGCGATATAACGACCGTATTCAATCGGCTGATTGAATGGCTCGGTAAAATGGGTGGAAACCAGCAGCGCAAAGTTGGTGTTCTCGGTATGCGCCTCTTCATCGGCATAGCTATGACCATTGACAACCGCAATGCTTTGGGCAAAGTTATTGTTGAAGCCCTCGTTGTAATGCTCCTCACTGACGATACCACCGGGGTTCATGCAGAAGGTACGCACTTTATTTTCAAAAGTATCGGAATAATAGACCATTTTCGCCTCATACAGGTGACGGGTCAAATGATCCATCACCGAATTGGGGCATTCGACGCGCACGCCGATATCCACTTCATTGTTGCGCGTACCGATTCTATGTTTTTTTGCAATACCGGTCAGCCAGTCCGCGCCGCCTCTGCCGGGCGCTGCAACCACATAGGTTGCGGCAACTTTGGTTTTGCTGCCCGTCTTGTCTATAAGCTCCGCTCCCAGAACCGTACCGTTTTCGTCAATAATCGGATCGGCATGGGTATTCGCCAGAAAAGTAAAGCCGGATTTGGTTTCCAAATAATCATACATGCTGCGCAGCACATCATAGGAATACTCGGTTCCCATATGACGCACCGGGCAGGGAATCAGGCGGATGTTATGTTTGGAGCATTCATAAGCGATTTCATCCGCTTTTTTATCATTCAGCCCAAAGACCTCCTCCGGCGCACCAAAGCGAAGGTACATGGAGTCGGCATATTTGATATAGTCGCGCACGGTTTCGACCGGCAGGTAGTCGGTAACATTACCGCCGACCTCTTCAGACAAAGACAGCTTACCGTCAGAAAAGGCGCCGGCGCCCGCCCAGCCGCTCATAATATTACAGGGATTGCAGCGAACACACTGCCCGTGCTTACGCGCAGGACAGGTACGCTCATAAATGCCTTTGCCTTCGTCTACAACCAAAACGCGATAGGTATCGGGGAATTTTTCATACAGCTCAAGCGCTGTAAAAATCCCTGCGGGACCCGCGCCGATAATTACGACATCATATGTTTCCATGGAAGTACCTCTTTCCCGAAAAAACGAAACTACTGGTTTTCGGGCACAATTCTGTATTATAGACTACAGTATAGCACAATCCCCCGCAAATTTACAAGAGTAAATTACGAAAATCCCAGTTATTTTACACATCATTCACTTTTCAAAGAGAAAGAAAATCTTGCATTGACTGACAAAATCGTATATAATACTTGTGGCTGTGACAGAAAACTTGAATATACGGCTGAAAATATTTTCAGCCAAAGGACTGGACTTTTTGAAGAAAAGTAAAAAGGAAATTTTCG
>CASFEZ010000048.1 GCA_949293815.1 uncultured Eubacteriales bacterium
TCTTGATAGCGTAGGTTTGTCGTGATTCTTATTCTATCTTATCTCGGCTCAGTCGCTTTTTCAATCTCTTTTTAGTCTCACTTCTATTGTAACGCTACATCGGCGCGCTTTTCTTTTTTCAATTCTGATTTGATTTTATGTTCTCTTTGTGGTATACTGTATACTTGTATTCCTATATGAAGTTGATAATTGCGGAAAGGAACCAAAAAAATGTCTTTACTTACAAAGATATTTGGTGATTACTCCACCAAAGAAATAAAAAGAATCAAACCCACGGTAGATAAGATTTTGAGCATGGAGGACGAATACGCCAGGCTGACCGACGAGCAGCTCAGGGGCAAAACCGCCGAATTCAAAGAGCGGCTGCAAAACGGCGAAACGCTGGACGATATTCTGCCCGAAGCCTTTGCCGTCTGCCGCGAAGCCTCCTGGCGGGTGCTGGAGATGAAGCATTTCCCCGTCCAGCTGATGGGCGGCATCATTCTGCACCAGGGGCGCATTGCCGAAATGAAAACCGGCGAAGGCAAAACCCTTGTGGCTACCCTGCCCGCCTATTTGAACGCGCTCTCCGGGCAGGGCGTGCATATTGTTACGGTCAACGACTATCTGGCCAAGCGTGACTCGGAGTGGATGGGCAAGGTCTACCGGTTTTTGGGGCTGAGCGTTGGTTTGATTATTCACGAAAAAACCAATGAAGAGCGTAAAGCGGCATATAACGCCGATATCACCTACGGCACCAACAACGAGATGGGCTTTGACTACCTTAGGGACAATATGGTGACCTATAAGGAAAACCGCGTGCAGCGCGGTCACGCCTTTGCCATTGTGGACGAGGTAGACTCCATTTTAATTGATGAGGCGCGCACCCCCTTAATCATTTCCGGTCGGGGCGATAAATCCACCGATTTATATAAAATTGCCGATGATTTTGTCAAACGTCTGAAAATGGTCAAGGTAACCGAAATCGACAGCAAAACCTCTTCGGAAGAGGAAATGGCGGACAAAGGCGACTATGTGGTAGACGAAAAGGCAAAAACCGCCACTCTGACCAAAACCGGTATTGCCAAAGCAGAACAGTATTTTAATTTGGATAACCTGATGGATGCCGAGAACCTGACCTTGCAGCACCACCTGAACCAGGCGCTGAAAGCCCACGGCGTGATGCAGCGGGATATTGACTATGTGGTGCAGGACGGCGAGGTGCTGATTGTTGACGAATTCACCGGCCGCATTATGCTGGGCAGACGGTATTCCGACGGTCTGCACCAGGCGATTGAGGCAAAAGAAAATGTCCATGTGCGCCACGAGAGCCGCACCCTGGCGACCATCACCTTCCAGAACTATTTCCGCCTGTACCATAAGCTTTCCGGCATGACCGGTACTGCCATGACCGAAAGCGAGGAATTTCAGGAAATTTATAATCTGGACTGCGTAGAAATTCCCACCAACAAGCCGATGATTCGCACCGACTATCCCGATGTATTGTATAAAACCGAGGAAGCCAAGTTCAACGCCATTATTGAGCAGATTAAGCGCTGCCACGAAAAGGGGCAGCCGGTGCTGGTGGGTACGGTCAGCATTGAAAAATCCGAAAAGCTCAGCCGCGCCTTAAAGCGCAGCGGCATCAAGCACGAGGTCTTAAACGCCAAGCAGCACGAGCGCGAAGCGGAAATCGTGGCGCAGGCGGGTAAATACGGCGCAGTGACCATTGCCACCAATATGGCCGGTCGCGGTACGGATATTATTTTGGGCGGCAACGCCGAATATATGGCGCGCGCCAAAATGAAAAAGGCGGATTTCCCCGATGAGCTCATTGCCGAGGCCACCGGCTTTGCGGAGACGGACAACGAGGAAATTCTGAACGCCCGCAAGGTCTTTGCCGAATACGAAGCCGAATTTAAGGCACAGATCAAGGACGAGGCCGACAAGGTGCGCGAAGCGGGCGGTCTGTTTATCATCGGCACCGAACGACACGAATCCCGCCGTATCGACAACCAGCTGCGCGGTCGTTCCGGTCGTCAGGGCGACCCGGGCGAAAGCCGGTTCTATCTGTCCGCTGAGGACGATTTACTGCGTATTTTCGCCGGCGACCGGTTCTATAAAACGCTGGATGCGTTCAAATCCATCGGCGATATGCCCATCGAAGCGAAAATTTTCTCCAACTCCATTGAAAGCGCCCAGAAAAAAGTGGAATCCAACAACTTCGCCGTGCGTAAAAATGTATTACAGTATGACGATGTGATGAATCAGCAGCGCGAAAAAATATACGGGCAGCGCAACCAGGTTCTGGACGGCATCGATTTGGACGCAACCATCCGCAAGATGATTCGCGAGAGCTTTACCGACGCGCTGGATCTGTATTGCCCGAAATCCAACCACGCCAAAGACTGGAACCTGGCGGGGCTGAAGTCCAAATACAATTGGCTCTTGCAAAACGACGAACTGCCCTCGGAAACCGACCGGGACGCGATTTTGGACTATATGCTGAACAAGGCGAATACCATTATGGACAAAAAGACCGCCGAATACGGCAGCGAGCTGATGTCCCTTTTGGAACAGAAGATTCTGTTGGAGAATGTGGATATCCGCTGGATGGAGCATATCGACGCCATGGATCAGCTCAAGAGCGGCATCGGGCTGCGGGCATACGGTCAGCAGAATCCGGTCATTGCTTTCCGGCAGATTAGTTTTGATATGTTCGATGAAATGACCGCCAATATTCTGGACGGCACGGTGATGATGATTTTGACCGCGGTTATCCGTTCGGAAAAAGACACCCAGCGCAAAGCCAACCCCACCGTCACCGCCACCGGCGGCAGCACCGACGGTTCCGCCAAAAAAGAACCGGTGAAAAAAGGCAAAAAAATTGGTCGCAACGACCCATGCCCCTGCGGCAGCGGCTTGAAATATAAAAAGTGCTGCGGCAGAAACGAATAAACGAAACGGGAGCGGGGTTTCAAAAAACAGCCCCGCTCTGTTTTTTTCCATTCAGAAATCAGAGGTGAAGTTGATGTACACGCCAAACAACGGCTACCCGAACTATTCCATGCCCAATCAGGATTCCTTTTATCTTTACCGCCAACAAGCGCAGGAAAAAAAGATGATCCGCCAGCGCAGCCTGGGCGCAGCGGCGGCAACCGCCGGTTTTTTCTTATTGGCGGCGGTGCTGTACCGTTTTTATCTTTTACTGCCCGGCGCGGTTTTGTATCCCCAGACGGAATCGGAGCTATTGGTGTATTACAGCGTGGATTTGCTGATAACCATGGTTTCGCTGGTTGCACCGTTTGCGCTGGTATACTATTTCTTTACCAACCGGCTGCATAACCGCCCCTTTCGCATGGAACGGCCGCAGAGCTCGACGGGGCATACGCTGCTGTTTCTTTTTGCGGGCAGCGGTTTTTTGCTGGCAGCCAGCTATTTTACCAGCTATTTGAACGCTTTTGTTCAAATGATGACCGGTGTGGAATTTCTCTATTCTGAAACGCCCGTGCCGCGCTCGGCATTCGGACTGGTATTGTATTATGCCCGTATGGCGCTGCTGCCTGCGCTGGCGGAGGAATTTGCCATGCGGGGCGTGGTCATGCAGTCCCTGCAGCGCTGGGGCGACTGGTTCGCCATGACCATGAGCGCATTGGTGTTTGCGCTGATGCACGGCAATATGGTGCAGGCGCCCTTTGCTTTTTTGGCGGGGCTGATTTTGGGCTACGCGGTGATTCGCACCGGTTCGCTGTGGACAGGGATTCTGATTCACTTTATCAACAACGCCTTTTCCGTGACCCTTTCGGTCTTCTATGAATGGGGGTTCGTTCAAACTTATAACATCCTTTCCCTTGTCGGCTCAATCGTCCTGATTGTCGGCGGCGTCATCTGCGCCGTTATTTTGGGCGTGCGGCATCAGCTGGCAAAACCGGGAAGAAATGTTACTGTATTGCCCAACAAGCAATGCTACAGCAGCTTTATTCTGACCATACCCATGCTTCTGGTTCTGCTTTATATGGTCTTCCAAACCATGCTGATGGTGGATATCCCCTTTTTATCCAACTTGTTTTCCATGCTGATGGGCGGTATGTACTCATGACCCGGGAGGAATTGATGCGCGCCGCCATTGTCCTGGCCGAGGCGGCGGCACAGGAGGGGGAAGTACCGGTAGGCGCGGTGATTGCCCGGAACGGCGAAATCATATCGGGCGGCAGAAACCGGCGGGAAAAGGGCAAGAATGCCCTGTACCACGCCGAAATCGAGGCCATTGACAAGGCGTGCCGCGCTTTGGGCGGCTGGCGGCTGCCCGGCTGCGAATTATATGTGACACTGGAGCCCTGTCCCATGTGCGCGGGCGCCATTATCAACGCGCGTATTGAGCGGGTCTTTTTTGGAGCGTATGACCGAAAATTTGGCGCGCTCACTTCGGCGACCCGGCTGTTTGAGCTGCCCGGCGTTTATAGCCCGGCGGCGGAGGGCGGTCTTTTGGAAGAGGACTGCGCCGCGCTGCTCTCCTCTTTTTTTAAAAATTTACGCGCTGCCAAAAAGATATAGAGAACAGCGAAAGGTTACATAAAAAACCGGAGTAATCTATATGACTTTGTAATGCCTTTCTGCGGACTTTTCCGTCTGCCAAATTACCGAACCTGCTTAAATTGCTTGGACACAGCCCCCTCTGCTTTGTGGACAAAACCGCCGATAAACTATCGCTGCCCTGCCCAACCCAAAAGACCGCAGGCGCTATTTTGCTCGCAATCTTTCATATTCCTAAACAACAAAAACCGAGGTTTCCCATGGGGGAGAGCCTCGGTTTTTTCGTATTTTGTCTTAGCTTTTATTTATACAACGGACCATAGGCGGCGCAGGCGCGGTAGTCGGCGCTTTCCAAATCTTTGGTGCCAAAGGCGGACCAGGCGTGAGGACGGAAGATATCCGAATCGGGCACATTGTGCATGGCGACGGGAATGCGCAGCATACCCGCAAGGGTAATCAAATCCTTACCGATATGACCGTAGGAAATGGCGCCGTGGTTCGCGCCCCAGTTCGCCATGACCGAATACACATCCCGGAACGCGCCCTCGCCGGTAAGGCGCGGCGCGAACCAGGTGGTCGGCCAGGTGGGGTCGGTGCGCTTGTCAAGCACGGCATGTATCTCATCGGGCAGCACGCAGGTATACCCTTCGGCAATTTGCAGCACCGGTCCGAGACCGTCAATCAAATTGACGCGCATCATCGTGCAGGGCATTTCCGCCAGCGTCTTAAAATGGGAACTGAAGCCGCCGCCGCGGAAATACTGGTTGTTGGCGGGGCACCAGTCGGTGGCGTCCAGACACGCCGCGCCGGAATTGATTAAGTGGATAAACCCGCCGGCGGCTTTGCCCTCGGGGCGCTTACCTGTAACGCGCTCCACCGCTTCGGGGCTCCAATAGGTGCGCACATCCGCAAACAGGCTGGCTTTGCCGGTCAAGAGCTTTCCAAAAAGCATGGCGGTACCGTTCAGTCCGTCGTTTTCCGTGGCAAAGGTCAGCGGTTCTTTTTTGCCGTTCCAGTCGAAGCTGGAGTTCATGATGGCTTCGGTAAAGTCGGCGTTGGGCATATAGTCCGTCCACTGGCGCTGCCCCTGGAAGCCCGCCATAATGGCGTTTTTGCCCAGCGCTTCCTCGTGCCAGCCGGTTTTTAAGACCCAGGATTCCTCGTCAGAGCTGTTTTCCGGCAAAACCGTATCCAGCTTCGGGTTGCCCAGCATAATATCCCGGCAAATCAGCGTCATTTTTGCGTTATACTCCCATTCCTTGTCCTTGCGAAGGCGGGAATGGGGTTTTTCGTTGATGTCAAAGCCCTCTTTGCAGTTATCGCGAATCCAGGCGATGGCTTTTTCATATTCCTCATGGTCATAAATGCCCAGCTCCGCCCGGCGGCGTACCTCGACCATATCCACCCACTCGGCACGGATGCCCAGGTATTTCTGATAGAACGCCGCATCACAGTAGGACCCGGCGATGCCCATGGCCACATTGCCGATGCTGACATAGGTTTTGCCCTTCATCTGCCCCACGGCCAGTGCGGCGCGGGCGAAGCGCAGGATTTTTTCCGCCACATCTGCGGGAATGGTATTGTCTGTTACATCCTGTACATCGTGCCCATAAATAGAGAACGCGGGCAGACCGCGCTGGGCGTGCGCCGCCATCACCGCCGCCAGATACACAGCGCCGGGGCGCTCGGTGCCGTTAAAGCCCCAAACCGCTTTAATCGTATTCGGGTCTAAATCCATGGTTTCGCTGCCGTAGCACCAGCAGGGGGTGACGGACAGCGTTGCGCAGACATTTTGCGTGGAAAAATATTCCGCGCAGCGGGCGGCCTCTGCGCCGCCGCCGATGGTGCAGGGGGAAATCACTACCTGCGCCGGGGTGGCGTCGGAATACCGCAGCTCTTTTTCAATCAGCGCCTTGGCAGCTTTCGCCATATTCATGGTTTTTTCTTCGAGCCCTTCCCGAATGCCGCCCCAGCGACCATCGATAATGGGACGAATGCCAATTTTTGGATAAGACATATAAACCATTCCTTTTCTTTTTAATGATTCTGTTCAGAATGCCATACAGTGCCATTATAATGACATCTGCCGAAAAAGTCAACCGGTGCAGTCAAAATTTCCCATGCGGCAGGCAAATATCGCGCAGACACACTTACGACCGTCTTGTTTGCACCTGCGCGTTCTCGCCCAGCTCATCTTCAATCGCGCGCATCAACTCGCTGGGGCGCACGCCGATGGCCTCGCTGAGCTTGAAAAAGGTTTCCAGCGTCGGCTTGCGCACGCCCCGTTCAATGGCGCTCAAATGCGTGCGACCGATATCGGCAAGCCCGCTGACAACCTCCTGCGATAACCTGCGGCTCTCCCGAAAACGGCGAATCACGCGACCGACGGTTACAGAATCTAACATACGCATCTTCTCCTTGCTTTCATTTTACGGAAATTTTTCAAAAATATTGAATACATATGTTGTCAAAACACGGCGAAGATGCTATAATATTTAAGTAAAGACGCCCGTATAAAACTACAGGCGTCCGATTACAGGAATCGTTTTTCAAATATCGCCGCCGGGCGGCGAAAAAAAGGAGAGCAGCCATGAAACTGGAAGTGCGGAATCTAACCAAAAACTTCGGCGAAAAAGAGGTTTTAAAAGGCATCAGCTTTACCGCCGAGGCTGGGAGCGCCACCGGCCTTTTGGGCAGAAACGGCGCGGGAAAAACCACCGCCATACGCATGATTATGGGCGTATTCGGCGGCGGGGGAGAAATTTTAGCGGATGGCGCGCCGATTCGGCGGGATAAAATCAACATCGGCTATCTGCCGGAGGAACGGGGGCTTTACCCCAAAAAGCCCATTGCCGAGCAGATGGTTTATTTCGCCTGCCTGCGGGGCATGAAAACCCGGGACGCCAAAGCGGCGGTCAAAAAATGGCTCGCGCGGCTGGAAATGGAGGAATACGCGGACAAAAAGCTCGACACCCTGTCCAAGGGCAACCAGCAGAAAATACAGCTGGCTACGGCGCTTTTAACCGATCCGGAGCTGATTATTCTGGACGAACCCTTTTCCGGACTGGACCCGGTAAACGCCATGCTGCTGAAGGATGTGGTCACCGAGCAGATAAATATAGGCAAGACCGTGCTGTTTTCCAGCCACCAGATGAACTATGTTGAAGAGTTTTGCCGCACAATCGCGATTTTGAACCAGGGGAAAATTGTATTGAACGGGAATCTTTCGGAAATTAAGCGGGGATATGACCGGCGAAAAATTCTTTTGCGCACCCAAAACGCCGAGGCGATGGCGGCGGCGCTGCAAAACTTACCGGACGGCATCGCCGCCCATATCGACACCGCGCCGAATCTGGTGACGGTGCAGCTGCAAAAGGCGGAGGACAAAAAGGCGCTGGCGGCTTTTTTGGGCACTTGCAGCGCCGACTTCGATTCCATGGCGGTTTATGAGCCGTCGCTGAACGATATTTTTGTGGAATATACGGAGGATTGACCATGCGGCATTTCTTACAGGTTTTTCGATTCGAGTTTTTCAACTACGCAAAAAATAAAGTGTTTATCGCCATAACCCTTATTCTGGTGGCGGCGGCAGGCGTTGTGCTGTTCTTCCCGCAAATCCAATCTGTTTTTTCTGCCGAAGAGAGCAGCCCGCCGGCGCAGGAACAGCCGGCGGACGAACCCACCGGCGGCGTTGTCGCCGTCAGCGGACTTACGGCTGAGGAGATGGCGGGGCTGGCGGCGGCGCTGACGGACAGCCGCTTGCAGCTGAGCGAGGAAAACGCGGACCAGCTGCAAGCCGAGGTGGCAAACGGCACCTATGAGGCCGCGATTGTGGTTACCGGCGAGCTGTCCTATACCTACATTGCCGAAACACTGGGGCTGTACGATATGACCACCGCTGTGGTGGACGAATACCTGCTGAACCGCTATCGGGCAACGCAGCTTACAAGCCTCGGCGCTTCGACCGAGACCATTGAAACTGTTCTGGGCGCCCGGGTGGAATCGACCATTCTGCAAACGGAGAACGGAACGGATCAGATGCAGAGCTTTTTCTATACCTATATTTTGCTGCTCGCGCTGTATATGGCGATTCTTTTGTACGGGCAGTTCGTTGCGACCAGTGTGGCAACGGAAAAAAGCAGCCGTGCCATGGAGCTGCTGATTACCTCCACCAAGCCGAAATATCTGATGTTCGGCAAAATTTTAGGCACGGGCAGCGCCGGGCTGTTACAGTTTATCCTCATCTTCGGCAGCTGTTTTGTGTTTTACAACCTGAACAAGGACAGCTGGCAGGAAAACGAAATTATACAGTCCATTTTCAACATCCCGACCGATATACTGTTATACGCAATCCTGTTCTTCATTCTCGGCTATTTTCTTTACGCCTTTATGTACGGCGCGCTGGGGTCTGTTGTCAGCAAGCTCGAGCAGCTGAATTTGGCGGTGCTGCCGGTAACCTTTTTATTTGTCATTGCGTTTACCGTAGTCGTTGCGTCCCTCTCCAGCGGCGATACCGAAAATCTGCTGATTCAGATTTGCTCGTTTGTGCCCTTTACTTCGCCGATGGCCATGTTTGTGCGCATTGCCATGGGCAGTGTGCCCGTATGGCAAATCCTCCTGTCGGTAGGGATTCTGGTTCTTTCTACCATTGCCGTCGGCTTTGCCGCCGCCGCCATTTACCGCGCAGGGGTATTGATGTACGGCAAACCGCCGAAGCTGCGGGAGCTGGTTGCCGTTTTGCGGGAAAAAGCATAAGCGTATCACGCCAAAGAAGGGCAGCCGCAAATATATTTTGTACACATAAGCAAACAACCGAGGGCAGCAGCTGCCTTCGGTTGTTTTACTTTCCAAATCTTTACAAGAGGGGCGCTTATCTTGCGCCAAAGCCGCCCCGACCGCCGCCCATGCCACCGGGGGCTTCGCTGCCGCCAAAGCCGCCGAAGGCGGAGGAACCGTAGTTGTCGGAATCCATGGTAACGGTCAACAGGCTCTCGCTGCCGCGCTGTCGGCGAGGGTGTTCGCTGTGCCATCCGCTAAGGTGATAATCACCTTATCGGCGCTCTCGGCGGTGATTACCGCGTTGGCGCCCTGCAATGAAAGCCCGTTTAAGATTAAATGCACATCGTCGCTGTCCGGCGCGGCGATATGAATGCGCCCGTCCGTACAGGAGCCGGAAACCACATACTCCCCGGCAGCGGAAATGGTGACAAGCGTGCCGTCTGCCACAGCGCCGCTGCCCGCCGTGACG
>CASFEZ010000049.1 GCA_949293815.1 uncultured Eubacteriales bacterium
GCGGGACAGGGCGCTTCACGCCCGCCTGAGAACATTGTATCATAAAATCCTTTTGCCTTTGGCAAAAGCGCGGCTGAACGCCGCTGCCCCCTGTCGGGGCGGGATTTTTGGTATAATAACCTCAGACTCCAATCCGCTTGTCAGCGGATTTACCCCGCTTCATACGGAAAATCTCCAAAAGTATTGTTTATATGTTTTGATAAAGCCTAACGGCGGAAAGGACGGCGAAGGATGAAAAAACGGGTTGTATCGCTTGTATTGGCGATGGCGCTAATCCTGACCCTGTTCTCCGGCTGTTCGGAGGACAGCTTGAATATCGCGTATCCGGTTGCGGAAAATGTGCGCACCCTCGACCCCCAATACGCCTCTTCCTCTACCGCGCAGCTGATTGCCGTGAATTGTTTTGAGGGGCTAGTGGCGGTAGATGAAACCGGCGAGATTATTCCTGCTGCCGCCGAAAGCTATGAAAAAAACGGTCTGACTTACCGCTTTACGCTGCGGTCGGGCGCCGTTTGGAAGTTATCCTCCACTGCCGAAGAGGGCATGAGCGGCAAAATTCCCGATGACTTTGCGCCTGCCGTTACCGCCCATGATTTTGTTTTCGCGTTTCAGCGCCTTGCCGACCCCGCCACCAACGCGCCGGATGCCTGGCTGTTCCGCAGCATTTCCGGCTTTCCCGAGGCGCTGGCCGGTACGGCTTCTGCGGAGCAGATTGCCGTGCGCGCCGAGAGCGATTCGGTATTGACCATTACCCTGTCCTACGACGACCCGGATTTTCTATATAAGCTGCTCGCCCCCTGCGCCATGCCCTGCAATGAGGAATTTTTCAATGCCTGCGGCGGACGCTACGGGCTGATGACCATGTATATGCTGACCAACGGACCTTTCTATTTCAGCCGCTGGAATACCGATGCCTCGTTCCGCATTACCAAAAGCGATACCTACAACGGCGACCGCGCGGCTGTGCCGGATACGGTCTGGTTCTATTTGAACGATACGGATGTGCCGGATATGAACCGGAAGCTGCTGGAGGGCGTCTATACCGCGGGTGTTACCGCAAACGCTTCGGTGAATATCGATGCGCTGGACGGCGATTACACCGCCACGCCGCTGACGGATACGCTGTATTCCCTGATTTTTAACTGCCAAAGCACCACTGCCGGGGTGAAATCCCTGCGCACAGCCCTTTTGGCGGGGCTGAACCGTTCTCTGTTCGAGACAGAGACGGAAACCATGGCGGAAGTTTTTCTGCCGGGCAACCTGCAACTGCCGGACGGCGTTACCGGCAACGCTCTGCCGGTGTTCAGCGAAAGCGATGCCCGCGCGTCCCTGTCGGCTGCGCTGACAGAGCTGAATGTCAGCGATACGGAGATTACCATTCTTTGTACCCCCGCCTACGAAACCGTATTGAAAAACCAGATGCAGCAGTGGCAGCGGGTGCTGGGGGTTTCTTTGGCGGTACGCATTACCGCCGTAACCGAAAATGAGCTGCTCCGCCGGGTGCTGTCCGGCGACTATGAAGCGGCGTTTTATCCCCTGCGGGCCGAAAGCGATTCTGCCGCTTCGTTTTTGGCGAGCTTTACCTCCGGCGCGGCCGATAATATCACCGGCTATGCCTCCGCCGAATATGACGCGCTGTTTACGGCACTTTGCGATGCCAAAACCGATGCCGAGCGCGCCGCCGCCATGAGCAATGCCATCACGCATCTGGCGGAGAACGCCGTCTATTACCCGATTTACGAAAAAAACTCTTATTTTATCTGTCAGAATGACATTTCCGGTATTATCCGCTACAACAGCAATGTTTTGGTCTATTTTTCCCAGACCAGTCGTTCCTGAGCGTCCCTTATAAAACCAATTGATTCCAGAAAGGATGGATATATGATGGCAGTTGTCAGACCTTTTCGTGCCATTCGCCCCAAAAAAGAATTTGCCGCTCAAATCGCGGCGCTTCCTTATGATGTGATGAACAGCGAGGAAGCCCGCGAGATGGTAAAGGACAACCCGCTCTCCTTTTTGCATGTGGATAAAGCGGAAGTGGATTTGCCGCCCGAAACCGATATTTACAGCGACGCGGTTTATGCCAAGGCAAAAGAAAATCTTGACGCCCTTTCCGCAAATGGCTATTGCCTCAAGGAGGATTCGCCGAAGCTGTATATTTACCGTCAGATGATGAACGGACGCGCCCAGACCGGTCTGGTGGGCTGCGTTTCGGTGGACGATTACTTAAACAATGTGATTAAAAAGCACGAGCATACCCGCGCCGATAAAGAGGCTGACCGCATTCGCCATGTGGATACCTGCGACGCGAACACCGGTCCAATTTTCCTGACCTACCGGGGCAGGGAGGAGATTAACAGCCTTTTGGCGAAATACACCGCCACTTCGCCCGAATACGACTTCACCACCCCGGAGGGGGTACAGAATACGGTTTGGGTGGTGTCGGAGGATAAAGATATTGCCGCCCTGCGCGAATTCTTTGCCGCCGTCCCCGCGCTGTATATTGCCGATGGGCACCATCGCGCCGCCAGCGCCGTGCGGGTGGCCGAGATGCGCCGGAAAGCCCATCCCGGCTATACCGGTGAGGAGGAATTTAATTATTTTCTGGCGGTGTTGTTTACCAGTGATGAACTGGCGATTATGGACTATAACCGGGTATTGAAGGACTTGAATGGCAGAACCGTACCGGAGCTTCTGGAAGCGCTGGGCGAATCCTTTACCATAACCCCCATGGGCAAAACCGTCTGCCGACCGGAAAAGAAGCATACTTTTGGACTGTATACCGCCGGGGAATGGTACAAGCTGGAGACCAAACCGGGCGTGGTGGATGAAACAGACCCGGTGGCGCGGCTGGATGTTTCGGTTTTGCAGGATAAAGTGATTGCGCCCCTGTTCGGTATTACTGACCCGCGCACCGATAAGCGCATTGATTTTGTCGGTGGCATCCGCGGCCTCGGGGAGCTGGAAAGACGCGCGGGTAGCGATATGGCGCTGGCCTTTTCGATGTATCCGACCACCCTCGATGATTTAATGGCCATTGCCGATGCGGGACTGGTGATGCCGCCCAAATCCACCTGGTTCGAGCCGAAGCTGCTCAGCGGCCTGTTTATCCATTCATTATCCGAATAAAGGGAGATTGCTATGACCGTTCAAACGCTGATGGATGCTTTGAAGCTGACGGTATTGACCGAGGGAGATTTAAGCGCCGAGGTTACCGGCTGCTATTGCGGCGATTTATTGAGCTGGGTCATGTCCCGCGCCGAGGCCGGGGACGTGTGGCTTACGGTGATGGGTAATATCAATTCCGTAGGCGTTGCCGTTCTGGCGGATATTGCCTGTATTGTTTTAACCGAAAACGCCGCCCTGGACGCGGAGGCAAAACAGCGCGCCATCGATAATGACGTAACCATTCTGACCACCGGTGATAATACCTATGTCACGGCGGCTAAAATTTATGAGCTGCTGAAAGAGTAAAATGGACTACTATTACGATTTGCACATCCACTCCTGCCTGTCCCCCTGCGGCGACAGCGATATGACGCCCTATAACCTAGTGAATATGGCTGCGCTTATGGGCTTTGACATCATTGCCCTGACGGATCACAACACCGCCGGGAACTGCCGTGCCGCCCAAAAAGCGGGGGAGGCGGCGGGCATTACCGTGGTGGCGGGTATGGAGCTGTGCACGGCGGAAGAGGTGCATATGGTCTGTCTGTTCCCGGAGGCAGACAGCGCGGAAGCGTTTTCCGCCTTTGTGAAAACCACGCTGCCGCCGGTGAAAAACAAACCGCATATTTTCGGCAATCAATATTATATGGACGAGCAGGACGCCATTCTTGGCGAAGAAGAAATCCTGCTGCTGACCGCTTCGAGCCTGACCGTTTCCGAGCTGCCTGCCCGGGTGGCTGAATACGGCGGTTTTTGCTACCCGGCGCATATCGACCGGGATTCCTACAGTATTTTGTCAAATCTTGGCATGATTGACCCCAGCTTCGGCTTTCGCGCCGTGGAAATTTTCGACCCCCAAAAAACCGAATCCCTCAAGGTGCAGCACCCGATTTTACAGCAAATGAAAATTTTCCACAGCTCCGACGCCCACTATCTGGATAAAATGCAGGAACCTGCCCATAAAATCACCCTGCCGGAAAATACCCCCCAGGCGCTGCTGACTTATTTGCAGTCGCTGTAAAGAAACCATTGACAAATTCCCATCAAATCCATTATAATGTACAAAGCGTTATGTGCCGCCCAGCGGCGCTTTAAGAGTGAAGAGTGAAGAGTGGAGAGTGAAGATTCGGACGCCCTTCGGGCGTGAATTGTAGATTGGTTTGTGATAATTGAAAGTTTTGTGCTTATATCTTTCTTCCCTTTAACTCTCTATCTTCCCAACTAGATAAAATTATCTATAATTTAAGGCGAAGCCTTCCGACACTAACCACTAATCACTAATCACTAGCGCCGCTCAGCGGCGCCCAAGGCGAAGCCTTACATATCTTCACTCTTCACTCTTAAAAACCGGGGTGTAGCGCGCGTCGTCGCAAAGTTCGCACCGCTCCATTTGATTTTGTTTTGCAAAATCAAATATCCGCTCTCTCCCTTGCTCCTCCGCTTAAATCAAAGATTGCTGCGCAATCTTTGATTTTGATGGTGTGATGTATAAAATGAGCTCGAAAAGGCGAACAAAGCTGGCGAGGTACACAAGCAGAATAAAAATAACAGCATATTTCCAAATACTATCGGGGTGTAGCGCAGTTGGTAGCGCGCCTGCTTTGGGAGCAAGCATAACCCACGCCGCTTCGAAAAATCAAAAGTGCGAAAAAGCCTTTTATTTATGCACCTTTTCGGCACTTTACAAAATCTCAAAAAAGCGTGAAATAGGACTTTGACCACAGTTTGTCCCACTTCTACGCAAAAACATAAAAATTCAATACAAAATCGGGGTGTAGCTCAGCTGGTAGAGCGGGTGGTTTGGGACCATCAGGCCGCAGGTTCAAGTCCTGTCACTCCGACCAAAAATGAGCCTAAATGCAGAAATTTAGGCTCATTTTTAACTTTTGATAATAAGCTTCGGGAGGAAAAATGGCGATTAAAGATTTTTTAAATAGTGTTAAATATCCCACTATGGATCAAAGAGTTGATATTTTCACAAATTATTTTAACACAACGAATTTACATTTAGATATAGATGCATACTTAAAACTCAATAATTTATCCAAGAAAATCACAACAGACTTTTTTTGATTCAAAAGGATTATTTTATACTGTAAATCAAGATTTGCGAGAAAAAGTTCGCAGATTCAACAATGATGTATTCTATTTAACGGATGCTATTTTTCGAATGGTTAACTACTATAATTTGATGAAAGATAGCACAACAGAAGATGATCGTATAATCTATGAAGTTCTTTTCAGAAGATCTGCTCGCTGTGTTTGTGCCGAGATTTTTATGTATGAAGAAAAGATCAAAAATATGATCCGTCTAATTTTGCAATTTAATTCATCAACTCGCAAACATGATATTTTTATGTATCACTTGAAGCAACAGGCGAAAAGCAACCAACTTGTCCTAAAATTTAGAAAAACATATATTAAGTATCTTAATAACGAAGACGTGAAATTTGTTAAACAAATCCGCCACGATGAAATTCACAACGACTCGCCTATAGAGGAATATACAGATGTGCAACCATTTGCTCCTGGCGTGATTTCATACTGCGAGATATATCAAGCAATTAGCAACGATCAATTGTTTAATAGCTTAAAAGAGGTATTAAACAAGCAAAAAGAATTGAAGGATAGTCTTCAATCCATTTTAGATAATCACAAAATATGAATAACTGTTTTTATAAAATCACTTCATATTCCTTTTCTTTGTTTACTGCAAACCAATATTTGAGGGCGCCTTAATCGGCGCCCTCTTTTTGTTTTGCTTTTTTCTTTGTTTACTGCGGGGCAATCGTTGAGTACTTTATTCTTTCTCAAACAGTTTTATTGCATCCGGACTGAATTTTTATTTGAGTCTGAAATACTTAATATTCTTTCCGTTACCCTCACGCTTGATTTCCCCTTCAGCAACCAACTTGCGAAGAGCACCTTCGATAGAGCTTATGCTAAGTGAAGGACAAAGTTCTCGGATATCTTGCTTTGAAAATCTGCCGATCTTATTCATCGTTGCACGGCGAACAGTTTCAAGTGCCGGCAACTTTGTTTCCACGAGCGCAAACCTGTCTTCAAAATCCTTATAGGCTGCAAGTATCGTGCCAAGCAGATATTTGATGAACGGAACGGCATCGGCAGTTCCTTCGTGCCAACCGTTCTGCGCTTTGGCAAGCGCATCGTAGTACAAGTCCTTATTCCCCGCGATCTTTGCTTCGAGCGATATATATTTTCCAACATAGAACCCGCTTCTATAAAGGAGCAGAGTTGTGAGCAAACGGCTCATTCTGCCGTTTCCGTCATTGAACGGATGGATGCAAAGAAAATCGTGGATGAATATCGGAATCGCTATGAGCGGCTCTAACTCGTTATTACCGATTACTCGATTAAATTCGTTACATATGCTTTCGAGTGCGGTAGGCGTTTCAATCGGATCGAGCGGAGTGAACAACGTTCTCGTACTGCCGTCAGGATAGGTTGCGCTGATGTAATTCTGTACGCTCTTTGTTCTGCCTGCCGCAGGGTTATTCATATGGCTATACAGAATTTTATGGAGTTGCAGAATGTAATTAGGAGTAATCGGGATGGCATCAAAGCTCTCGTGGATGATATTTAATACATCACGGTATCCGGCAATCTCTTGCTCATCTCTATTTTTGGGCGTGGTCTTATCCACTACGATCCGCCTGATTCTCGTGTTGGTCGTAACGATACCTTCAATCGCATTGGAACTTTCGGTACTCTGCACCTTTGCAATCTCAACGAGCTTTTCAAGCTCTTCAGGACGTTGCTTGAGATACATCTCTTGCTTTCCGGCTTCCTTGTAAATGGCAGCTATCAAGCCAAGCAGTTCCGAATCCCATTTTTGTTCGCTAATTTTTGAGTAGTTAAATGTTCTCATAACCTTAACCTCGCCTTCTTTCCCTCAAATTATATCATATTATAAGGGAATTGACAATGGTATGAGGGAATATCTCCTTAATATTGTTTCAATAATAAGGGAATTCTAATCATTTAACTTAAATTTTGAGGGCGCCTTAGTCGGCGCCCTCTCAGCCTGTCGAAAAACCGTGCTAAGCGATTAAGCGAGGCACGGTTTTTCGAGGATTTTAGGGATAAAAGGAAATAAAATATGAAAGAACGAAAGAGCGCCCTCGTTTTTGAACTTCCATTTTGCTATTTTTTTGAGGTTCATTGCAGCAAACTTAAGCCTAACCCAATTGGTCACTTGGTTTAGACCTCGGTACGGAGTATAACGCATGGCGTGTTTTTCCTTTGCATCGGCAAATACCCGCTCAATTGTTTGACTGCGCATGGCGTAGGTTTCTTTTCCCCGGGGGTATGCCGAATGTCTTCCGCTTGCGCTATGTAATGCTCCCAAATGTGGCGGGGTACAATCTTTTGCTTACATTGACTCTCTGTGCATTGGCTGATTTTATCGCACTTTGCGCAGTCGCAAGGATTTCTTTTGTATTCTCGGTATCCGTCTCTATTCGTTGTAGAATAGCTTAATATCTTGTCGTTTGGACAAATGTAGCAATCGTAGTATTCGTCATAAATGTATTCATATTTTTTGAAAAAGCCTTTCTTTGTCATTGGTCTTTTGTACGGCATGGACGGGATCCTGCCGTCGTCTATAATTCTCTTGCAAATCCACGGGGTTTTATAGCCTGCATCAACGGTTACTACTTCAATTTTTGGAAACCTTTCGGTTACTTTATCGTAGAGTGCATCAAAGGAAACGCTGTCATGTATGTTCCCCGGAACAACCGTTACATCTAATACAAAATTATTCTTGTCACACGCCGTCTGTGCTTCATATGCAAAGCATTTCTGATGCTCACCCTTATGGAACATTCCGCTTTCCGGGTCGGTTGTGGAAACGGTTTTCTCTACGATTTCCTCCTCTTCCTCTTTTTCTTTCAGTGGTTTCTTTCCGTGTTCATCCCGATCCTCATCAATTTCCTTATGCAGCTGTTCCTCATAAGTCCTTACGGCTTTCGGTACATGCACTTTCATTTGTTTTTTGCGGTTCGCGTTGGCTTTGATATGCGTGGAATCCACAAATATGACTTCCGGCTTTACATACCCGCTGTCGATTCCTTCATTCAGCACCAGCGTAAATATTTCCTCAAACATCTCGCTATCGAATCTGTGCAGAAAGTTGTAGCTGATCGTAGAAAAGTGCGGGATTCGTTCCGTTAACCCATACCCGATGAACCAGCGATAGGCTACATTCACTTCGATTTCGGCTACTGTCTGCCTTAATGAGCGTATCCCGTAAAGGTGTTGCAGCATTACCATCTTTACCAGCACCACCGGGTCTACACTCGGCCTGCCGATTTTGCTGTATTTGCTCTCCACTATCGGATAGATTTTTCTCCAGTCAATTGCTCTGTCTATTTTCCTCAGCATATGAAATTTCGGTACCAATTCATCTAAACTCACGATTTCTCCATTGTTGCGGTTATTCCCGGTTCTCTTTTCTTCCAGCATTTTTTATCACCGCTTCTATTATACCACTTCTTTGAAAAAAAGCCCAGCTTTCGCTGGACTTTTTCGACAGACTGAAGCACGCCGAAGCGTGCTTGCGTTTCAATATAAAAATCCCGCTGATTCGAATACCGAACCGACGGGACAGAATGTTATTTGGCTCTATACTAAATGTTGGGGTAGCCAACCAAATAGAGCAAAAATAATGCAAAAAAGTAGAGCATATTTGGTAGGAATCCGTTAAAATGGAGTTGATGAAAAACCAGAACGGAGATGACAAATATGCTCTACCCTGATTTTAGCGAAAACAGACCATGTGCATGACTATCGTTTGCAGCCAATTAAGGATGCGCCTTGCTTTGGGCGACCTGCGGTGCTTCTTCTCAACAAGCAACGCTCTCTTACGCCCTGTCTATAGACGAGTTTAAGGGCAATACCGGCAGAGAGAAATACCAATGTATCCTTACAGATCCGGTCAAGCATGTGGTATTGGACATCCTTCCGAAGCGATATGATTACTATCTAACCAACTACTTCAAAAGCTATCCCAGAGAAGAGCGGGAAAAGGTCAGGTATTTTGTCAGTGATATGTGGAGACCATATGCCTCGGCAGCCTCTGCATGGTTTCCCAATGCCACACAGATTATTG
>CASFEZ010000050.1 GCA_949293815.1 uncultured Eubacteriales bacterium
TTGGAAAATTTGACGAGGAATAAATTTTAGCAACGAAAGCAAAAAAGCACCAATGAATGCTTATATAGGCACTTCATTGGTGCTCTCTTTTTGTTGTGTATTTTTTCAGACAAAAAAAGCGCCGCCGTCAAGATGCGACGGCGGCTAAAGGGGGGATTGGGAGAAAGCAAATGAGTAGGGGAACTCTTACAGTTCAGCGAAGTATTTAATGGTTCTGACCATCTGGCTGGTGTAGGAGTTCTCGTTGTCGTACCAGGAAACAACCTGTACTTCGTACAGATCATCGCTGATCTTGCTGACCATAGTCTGGGTAGCGTCAAACAGGGAGCCGTAACGCATACCGATAACATCGGAGGAAACAATCTGATCCTCGTTGTAGCCGAAAGACTCGGAAGCGGCAGCTTTCATAGCGGCGTTAATGCCTTCCTTGGTCACATCCGCACCCTTGACAACAGCGGTCAGGATGGTGGTGGAGCCGGTGGGAACCGGTACGCGCTGCGCGGAACCGATCAGTTTGCCGTTCAGCTCGGGGATAACCAGACCAATCGCTTTGGCAGCGCCGGTGGAGTTGGGAACGATGTTGGCAGCGCCGGCACGGGCTCTTCTCAAATCGCCTTTTCTGTGGGGACCGTCCAGAATCATCTGGTCGCCGGTATAAGCGTGAATGGTGGACATAATGCCGCTCTGGATAGGCGCATAGTCGTTCAGGGCTTTGGCCATGGGAGCCAGGCAGTTGGTGGTGCAGGAAGCAGCGCTGATAATCTGGTCATCAGCGGTCAGAGTTTTTTCGTTGACGCTGTAAACAATGGTCTTCAGGTCGTTGCCCGCAGGAGCGGAGATAACAACTTTCTTTGCGCCGGCATTGATATGCGCCATGGATTTTTCTTTAGAGCAATAGAAACCGGTGCATTCCAGAACAACATCAACACCAATTTCGCCCCAGGGAAGATCCTTGGCATCTTTCTCAGCATAGATTTTCAGGGTTTTGCCGTCAACCGTAATCGTACCGGCTTCGTCATCGGCAGCAACGGTGTGCAGGTTCTGACCGATTACACCGCAGTAACCGCCCTGAGCGGTATCATATTTCAAAAGGTTTGCAAGCATCGAGGGTTTGGTCAAATCGTTGATGGCAACGACATCATAGCCTTCCGCGCCGAACATCTGGCGGAACGCAAGACGACCGATACGACCGAAGCCGTTAATCGCAACTTTAACAGACATGTGAAATTCCTCCAAAGGTAAAGTTTATTTTTTTACCCTGTTATTTTATCCCATCTTTTCAATATTTTCAAGTATTTTGCCTGAAAAAGCCACGCTGTGCGCAATTTTCGGACAAGTGAACAAAAAGTCTGCCTAAAAAAATGGCGGAATTGTCAGCAATTCAAGGGCAGCCGCTCTGCTGATGGTTTTTCCGCGAAAATCAAAGGCACTGACCTTTGCGCCGCCACCGTCTGCTACGCCATTGCACTCCGCGAGCGCCGCGCTGAACAGCAGGCTGTCTACGCCGTCCGGCACGGCAGATGCGCCGTAAAGCCGAACCCTTTTCAGTCTTACAGCAAAAGCGGCGGCACAGTCTGCGCCGGTCAAAAACGGGCGTCGAACGGCAGACAGACGCGGGTCGCTGCCACAGGCGATGATAAAATCCGCTGTCAGCGCCCGTATGTTATCTCTGCCGCAGGTAAGAACCGCTCCATACTCACGGTACAACTGAGCGGCAATTTGCTCGTAGCGGTCAACGCGCTCGCTCATCAACTCCATGCGGTTGACCAACGGCACAAAGCGCTCCATCTGTGCAACCAACCGCCCGTCACGGTCGATAATGCCAAGGGTTCGTTCTGTCCGTTCCCCCGGGCAATCCGCCAGCAAACTCAGTGCGGTTTCGGCAAGCAGCCGGTCGGGGTACCATTGGGGCCTAAACAGGTACCGTTTGATTTCCTGCGGCAGCTCCTCCCCCGCAGCTGCCAGAAGCTTGCCCCGCAGCGGGGCGACATCCTCCGTAAAGTGCGCATATTCCCGCCCGTCCTGGCGCTTTCGCACAACAACACGATAAATGGTGTTCCGTCCCGTACCGCCGTACAGCATAACCAGCGGACGCGGCTTCGTGCGCCGTTCGCTGCGGCGGGCACGCCGACCCTCAATGACCGGCAGCGTCTCCAAAAAACCGAACATTCAATCCCTCCGCATCACAAAAAAAGAGCTTTCATGCAAATCTATGCACAAAAGCTCTTTTTGATTCAATGGTAATCTTACAGGTAATTTCTCGGATTGGTACGCGAACCGTTGATACGCACCTCAAAGTGGCAGTGCGCGCCGAAAGAATAACCGGTATTGCCCACAATGCCAATCTGCTGGTTCTGGGAAACGCTTTCACCGACAGAAACCGAGATACTGTTGCAATGCGCGTACAGCGTTGTCAGACCGTTGCCGTGGTCAATAACAATATAGTTGCCATAGCTCGAATGCCAGGTCGCGGTAATAACCGTGCCGGAAGCTGCCGCGTATATCGGCGTGGTCAGCTGGCTCGCGCCGTGGCAGGTGATATCCAGACCGCCGTGTCCGCCCTGACCGTATTCGGTAGTGGTATAAACACCGCTGCCCTGCACCGGCCATACAAAACCGCCTTCGGACACCGAACCATCGCCCCAGGAGGCTGCGCCGCTATTGGCCTGTGCACGAATTAAGGCATCAATTTCATCCGCCGCCTCATTCAGCTGCCGCTCATAAGACTCTTTCAGTGATTGGTAAGCCTCGCTTTGAGAATCCAAATCGCTGATGACAGCCTGCACTTCGTCCCATTTGCTCTGAATCTGATTCTGCGCCTGCTGCACAACCGCCTTATCTTCTTCAATTTCCGCCTGGCTGGCTTCGAGATCCGCTTTGGCCGCTTCCAGCTCGACCTTGGATTCCTCCACCTTCTGCTGGTTCGCGCGCAGGGTTTCCTGCAATTCCTGCAAATTTAAGATATCCTCTTCAATGGATTTAATCAGCGCATCATCGTGCGCCGCCATACTTTCCATCAATTGCAGGGTCGTTAAGTAGGTCGAAAAATCCGTTGCTGACATCAAAAGCTCCAGCTCAGACAAAGTGCCGTTCATATACAGGCTGCGGAGCCGCTCTTTCAAACGGTCATATGTTTCCTCAATTTCCTGCTCGCAGCGTTCAATTTCCGCCTGCGCCTCCGCATTTTGCTGCTCAAGGGCGGCAATGGTGTTATTCTTCTCCTGTATGTCAACAAGCAGTTGGTCAATCTTTACCTGAACCGCATCAATGCTTTGGTCAAGCACATCAATCTGCGCCTGTAAATTCTCGATCTGACCGCTCAGCTCGTCTGCATACTCCTGTTTTTGGCTCATATCAGAACGAAGCGCCGCAATCTCATCTTCGGCGGCGTCGATCTGCGCCTGAAGCTCTTCACTTTTATCACGAAGTGCCTGAATTTGATCATCCGTATCCGTACCGTAAACCGGAAGACAAACAGAAACAAATAAAAGCGCGACCGACAAAAAAACGGCAAAAGACGCTTTACTTATTTTATTCGTCCACACTGACAACACTTCCTTGTTCTTTTAAGTATCTTCCCATAGAAACCAGGCTGCCGAAAACACCGGTTAAAACACCGATTCCGACAAATGCCAGAAAAGTCCATCCGCCGAACTGCTCAAACGGAACGAAAGTGCTGTTCATCAGCACCAGCACGCTGGAGAAAGAAACGGAAGCGAATAAGTACAGCAAATACAAAACGCCTTCCGAAATGATGGCGGAAAGGATACCGATTAAAATACCCTCAACAATAAACGGCCAACGAATAAAATTATTGGTCGCGCCGACAGCTTTCATAATGCTGATTTCCAGCCGGCGGGAGAACATCGTAATACGCACCGTGTTGGCAATGATAAACAGCGCTACCAAAAACAGCAGTAAAATAACGCCGACACTCGCATAGGTCACCGCATCGCGCACCTTGGTCAGCCGTCCTGCCAAATCGCTGTTTTCTTTGACGGAATCCACATGCTCGTAGCCCTGAACGGTCTGCACGGTTTGGCTGAAAAGGGACAAATCATCCACCGTAACACGATAGCCGTCCGGCAGGAAGCTCGAATCCATCCCCTCCAGAACGGTGGCTTCATCGCCGAGGTCCTGCAAGACACTGTCAAAGCCCTCCTGATGGGAAACAAACTCACAGTTGGCAACATTGTCCGTATTGCGCAAGCGCTCGCCAAGAGCATCAATATCCGCCTCGGTCGCCTCACTGTCAATAAATACCATAACGATATTCTGGGCTTCTATGCTGTCGAGAATCGCGTTGATATTGAAAAATATCATAGCCGCCACACCGATAATGACCAGACAGGACATCAGCACCGTAATGGACGCCAGCGACATCAGCCGGTTGACAAACAGATAGCGGAAGCCCTCTTTGGTTAAATAGCGTAAACTGCCGCTTTTCATTGCGCCTCGCCTCCTTCTTCGGTATCTGCGGAGAACGCCGCGCCTTTTTTACGAATGACATCGGTTTTCGTCTCGTCCGCCGGAGAAACAGAATCGGCGTACAGCTCCTCATACACTTCCGCGATACTGATTTTTGAGGTAAACGCAGGGTCTGCCAAACGCTCGGCCGCTTCGGTTTTGTCCAGCCGGACTTCCGTCAGCTCTTCCACCGGCGCGTCTTCGTTTTCGGTGCCATAGTTTTGCAAAAAGTGTTCGACTTCGGCGTTTTCGTTAGGCACATCATAATAATTGCTTTGAATCTGCGGCAACGGCTCCGCTTTTTCTGTAGGCTGCAAGGGAGCATCCCCCTTGGCGGTGTCGGAGACCACACTGCCGTTTTTAATGGTGATAATCCGCTTGCCGGGGAACTGCTTAACCAAATTATGTTCATGTGTAACCATAATTACCGTGGTACCGTTGGCATTGATATGGTTCAGCAAGTCCACAATTTCATAGGACATTTCCGGGTCAATATTGCCCGTCGGCTCATCGGCAATGATGATGTCTGCATCGTTGACCAGCGCTCTGGCCAGCGCCACGCGCTGCTGCTCGCCGCCCGAAAGCTGATTGGGGTATACTTTCGCTTTGGAGGAAAGCCCCACCAAGCTGAGCGCATATGCCACACGCTTGCTGATGTCCTTTTCTTTGGCGCCGATGACGCGCATGGCAAATGCCACATTATCGTACACGCGCATCGTAGGAATCAGGCGGAAATCCTGAAACACAATGCCCAGGGTACGGCGGAAATACGGAATCTTTCGCTTGGAAATGGTATTCAGATTATACCCGTTGATGACCACTTCACCGGCGGAAGGAACCTCCTCGCGCATCATCAATTTCAAAAAGGTGCTTTTACCAGCACCGGACGCGCCCAAAACGAAAACGAATTCGCCGTCCTCGATTTGAATATCGACATGACTGAGCGCCTTGGTGCCGTTTTTGTATGTTTTGGACACATTTTTAAATTGTATCATGCAATCAAAACTCCGTTCTGCGGGGACGATTAGAATCTTGCAGGGTTGGAATCCAGATATTTTTTAACCATCAGCGCAACTTTGAACACAATCGCGTCGTCAAATTCGCGCAGGTCGAGCCCCGTCAATTTTCTGATTTTTTCCAGACGATACACCAGCGTATTGCGGTGTACAAATAACTTTCTGGAGGTTTCGGAAACATTCAAGTTGTTTTCAAAGAATTTTTGAATGGTAAACAATGTTTCGCTGTCGAGCGACTCAATAGAGCCTCTCTTAAAAATTTCCCTCAGGAACATCTCGCAAAGGGTGGTCGGCAGCTGATAAATCAGGCGGGCGATGCCCAAGTTATCATAATTGACAATGGTTTTCTCGGTATCAAAAACCTTACCGACTTCCAGAGCAACCTGCGCTTCCTTAAAGGACAGCGCCAGCTCTTTGATGCCGGTTTCCGCCGTACCGATACCAACCAGGATTTTGGAATACAGCTCTGTACCAAGCGAATCCACCACGGAACGAGCCAGTTTTTCGAGATCTTTCGGTTCAATATTCGGGCGTACTTCTTTGACAATCGCAATATCCGTTTCACTGATGTTGATGACAAAATCGCGATTTTTATCCGGGAAAAACGCCTGCACCAAATCGTAAACGGCGATATCGGTTTTTTCGGTAATGCGCAGCAGCAGAACCGCTCTGGTGGTTTCGTTATTGAAGTGCAGCTCTTTCGCTTTCAAATAAATATCGCCCGGCAGAATATTGTCGAGCAGGACATTTTTAATAAAATTGCCCCGGTCGTATTTTTCATCATAATACTGCTTGACATTGGCAAGGGAAATAGCCAGAATCGAAGCGTATTTCTGCGCGGCAGGGTCGGTATTATCGACAAAAACCGCATATTCGGGATGAATGGGCGAACCAAAGGAATGATAAACACAATCGCCGATAATAACAGATGTGTTCGACGAGAATGCCTCGGTCAGCGAATTTGGAACAACTTCACCGATTTTTCCCAAATCGCTGCAGGAAATGATGGTGCCGGTTTCATCCACAACGCCAATCCGGCAATCAACGGCGTCTTTCATTTGATGGATAATGCTTTGATACAGTCTGTTGGACATAACAACAACCCCCTGTGCAGCTTACAATATTCATTTATCGGGAATAAAAGTGATAACGATACTGCCGGCTTAACAGCCATTCTGAGCCGGAAATGTTGAATACACATTGAACCGTGCTTATTCAGATACGGCGCGGCGCTGGAAAAACAATTTATGCAATATTACCACTTCTTCTTTAACATTTTACACAATCAACAGTGATTTTGCAAGCATATTATAAAAAAAACCATAAAATTTTCCCGCTAATAGACACTTTAGGTATTTTTGTCGATTTATATTGTGCTTTTTGCACAAGAACTGACAAAAAATTAAATACAGTTTAACCAAAAACGGGCTTGTTTACCGTTTGTACATAATTAACAAAGGACATTTTTTCCATTTCTGCCGTATCATTTTGACAAGGAAACGGAATACGAGTCCAGACCGGCGAACTGCCGGATGATATTCCATGATTGTCATTTTTGCCAAGGTATGGTATAATAACCTCAGACTCAAATCCGCTTACCGGCGGATTTGTCCCCGCTTCGCGGGGCAGGGCGCTTCACGCCTGCCTGAGAACATTGTATCATAAAATCCTTTTGCCTTTGGCAAAAGCGCGGCTTTTCGCCGCCCCCCTGTCGGGGATGATTTATGGTATAATAACCTCAGGCNNNATTGTATCATAAAATCCTTTTGCCTTTGGCAAAAGCGCGGCTTTTCGCCGCCCCCCTGTCGGGGATGATTTATGGTATAATAACCTCAGGCTCAAATCCGCTTGTCTACGGATTTATCCCCGTTTCACGGGGATGGCGTTTTTTCGCCCGTCTGAGAACATTGTATCATGCAATCCTTTTGCCTTTGGCAAAAGCGCGTCTTTTCGCCGCCCCCCTGTCGGGGCGTGATTTACCGGGGCATGATTTATGATATAATTTAAGATAGCAATCAAAGGAGCTGTTCGCATTGCTGCACGAAATTCTGCATGAGCTGCTGCACGCGGGAGAAGATACCCTAACGCTGCTGCCTTTGCTGTTTTTAACTTATTTATTTATGGAATATCTGGAGCATCGCGCGGGCGAGAAAATGAACCGGCTGCTGCAAAAAACAAAAAAAACCGGCCCGCTGCTCGGCGCAGCACTAGGGCTGATTCCGCAATGCGGATTTTCGGGTGCGGCAGCTAACTTATACGCTTCGGGCACGATAACCGTTGGTACACTGCTGGCAGTTTTCGCATCCACATCCGATGAAATGCTGCCGATTTTTATTTCTGCCAAGCTGTCCGCCGCAGTGATTTTAACTTTGCTGGTTATAAAATTTATCAGCGGACTGCTGCTTGGTTTTTTAGCAGATTTATTGGTCAGGGGAAAAGAACACCAGAGCAGCGCAAGCATTCACGCTTTCTGTGAACAGGAGCATTGCCATTGCGAGGAGCATATTGTGGTTTCCGCCCTGAAACATACGGTAAAAATCGGACTTTTAATCTATGCGGTTACCGCTCTTTTAAATATAGCGTTTCTGTTCTTGCCGGAAGAACAAATTGCTTCGCTGTGGCGCGTACCCGTGCTTGGCGTGCTGCTGGCAGCGCTGATTGGTCTGATCCCGAACTGCTCCGCCTCGGTTATGCTGACCAATTTATATGTAAACGGCGTCATGGGTGCCGCGCCGCTGCTCGCCGGACTGATTGCCAACGCCGGTGTCGGGCTGGTTGTATTGGGGCGCGTCAATAAAAAGCCAAAAGAAAATTTACGGATTGTCCTGGCTTTATTTGCATTCGGCGTAGTATTCGGCGGTGTTGCCGGCTGGGCGGCAGAGTCTTTTCTGCCGTACATGTAAAAACAACACGCACGACCTGTCCCAACAGGCTGCGCCACAAAAAAAGATAAAAAAACAAAAATCAGTGCTTGACAACAGCGATAAAATCAGGTAGAATATAACGGTGTCAGGCATGGTCGCTTAGCTCAGTTGGTAGAGCATTCGCTTGACGTGCGAAGGGTCAGCGGTTCGAGCCCGTTAGCGACCACCAATACCAAAGCCGGAAATGCGTCTGTCATTTCCGGCTTTTTTGTAAACTTATAAACATGTGGTTCCAAAGAAAAGACGGGCGCGCTGTCCCGTCTTTTCTTTGTCATTATCCGCACCCGGCGCGGCGGTTATTCAGCAACCAGAAACCGCTTTTTCATTGGTTTTGACAACCGATAGTAGCAGTTGCACGCCCAAACGGAAATCGTATATTCCCTGCCCTTTTGCAGGCGGCGACCAAGATTGACTGTTATATATCTGGAATCGCGGGAAAGCAGATAATATTCTGACAAATGGGAATCGGAATAAACGGTTCTGCCGAGTATATCCTGCACTTTAATTTTGTAATCATGCACCGCAAAGCGATCCGCTGCCACAGAGAAAGTCAGCAGATGATTCCCCCTGCAATCCTGCGTCAGCGAAAAAACCGGCGACGGCGGAAAGGCAGGAGACGCATCCGCCCGGCGTTGGTTTTGATAGGTATAGCGGTAGCTGCCTTTATCAGACGGCTTATCAATATAATAGGGGGTGCCGAAAAAAGACGCGGTATTCAGGTCGTAGCAGCGAATCATCAAAGAGCCTTTCGCATCCGCCTCTACAATATAGAATTGTGCCGCCGCATCGGGGACAGAGCCGTAAAAGCCGCAGCGCAGCTCTTTTTCGATTTCAAAATATTTCAGCGAGCCCGTACCCAGCGCCGTATAGCTTCCCTGCCAAATCGAACGGGGGTCATTCATAGGATAATGGGAATGACCGGAAAAATTGACGACATTCGGCGTTTTGCGCCAAAGCCTGCCGGTTGTAAAATCCGCCCAATACCAGCTGCCGTAAACCGTCAGCGCCGGATGCGGGTGCTGTAAAACAAAAATCGGCTTTTCGCGGGAATGCAGCCGTGCCGTTTTCAAGGCTTGCCGATAAAAACCGCGTTTTTCCCTGCCAAAAAAATGTTTGCCGGACTCATCATATGAAGCAGCGAGAAAAGTAAAACCGTTGATTTGATAAACCGCATCCGGCTCCGCGCCGAAGACTGCGCGGAATTTCTGTTCGGTGGTACCATATTCGGTTTCATTCCGGCGCTTGCAGGCAAAATATTCGTGGTTGCCGATACACAGGATCGGCACGGTTTCCCTGCGCAAAGACGCATCCAGCGCAGCTTTGAATTGCACCATTTCATCATAAAAACCGCTGTTTGTAAAATCGCCGCCGATTAAAACAGCATCCAGTTTTCGGTATCCCGCCGCCGCATCCGCATAGGCATAACAGGCATCCATCATGGCGCAAAAGCGGTCGTTGCGGTTATGGATATCGCTGCAAACGGCAAACCGTAAAATCGGATTAAAAATATCCGGCGGCTCGGGCAATACGCCGTCATGGGGCGCAAAAGGATTTTCCAGACGCGATTTCAAAGCCATAAAGTCTGCAAACAGCAGAGAAACGGCAGACATGACCGTTGGCGGTAAAACAAACTTCATAAAAACACCTCATACATGATCCTGTGAAAACAGAAAAAACGGCAGCGGCAGCAGTCCCGCGCCGGCATTTTGCAATTCTCTTCTGTATTTGGAATGGTTGGCAAAAAAGAAGTTCCCGGCATCCAGATGCGAAAGCTCCAGCTCCGGCGCTTTTTCCGTCGGCTGTACCACTGCCTGACCATTTTGGCAAATAATTTCCAGCTGTTCATCCGCACGCCAGCCATGAATCAAACAGGTAAACCGGACATCAGGTAACGGATGCTCCAGCGCTTTTGCCTGTAAGAACGCATGCAGCACCTGCTGATAGCGATAAACCGAAATTTTACAGCTTCCCGCCACATCCATCCAATCGCAGATGCCAAAAAAGAAATCGCAGTAAGCATGGCAGTGGGGCGCAAATGTGAACCTGACACCGTACTGCTCCGCGCCATCTACAACGGCAATGACTGCTTCGTCCAGCAAAGACAAATCAGACAGGGTAAATTCTCTTACCTCTTTGCCGTCTGCGCCAAGCACATAATACCCGACCATTTTCCCGTCCTTCATCAGCTTATACGCAGCGGCGTGCCAGGACAACAGAAGATCATAAAGTGCGTCCCTGCTTCTCTCAGCATACAGGGCGCGGGAACGGTTATATTCATAAACGGCGTCCAGTGCGGCGGTGTCCGATGCGATAATCGGCTCGATGGTAATGCCTGTTTTTCGATCCGCACCGTAAATATGCCGCAAATTGGTCTTGGTTACATGATAAACAAAATACGCGCCGGCATTGTCAAAGCCGAAGTAGCGATACCGCTGCCGCTGACCATCCAGCACACAGAAAGCCGTTCCGTTCTCTGCCATCTCCTGTATGGCAGCCTGCATGGCCAGCTTCATATACCCCTTGCGGCGCACTTCGGGCAGTACGGCGACATTGCCTATCCCGCCATAGAGCAGCGTTTCGTTACAGATATGGTATTTTCCGTAATATAATCCGACAGCGGCACAGATTTTGCCATCTTCAAACACGCAGATATTATTTTCCCATGGATTATATTCCGGGCGGTACAGCTTAGGCAGCAGGTGGATAAACCGATCGTCCTCCGTTTCAAATCCAAACGATGTGTCCAGAACCGACATCAGCTCCTGATACTGTGATGCGTCGGCTCTGCCAATTTTGATATTTTGGCGCAATCTTCCCATCCCTTTCGCATACTTTACAAATTATGCTAACATAACCCAATATAATTGTCAAGAATCCTCACGCAAAACGGACAAACATAAACAACAAAAAAAGCAGCGCCGCACACGATTTCAGCCGTGTACCGGCGCTGTTTATCTAACGATGATTATCGCTGCATTATTCCTCGGCAGCAGAGGCAGCTTCGGCGTTGACACGGAGCACTTCTTCCCCGTTGCGATTATGCTCCTGTTCGGTGCGCGCCAGATAAATGTTGCGGTTCACATCGTGGCGGAAGTAGTAATAATCCGTATCTGCCGGATACAGCGCCGCCTGAATCGCATCGTCACCCGGCGAACAGATAGGACCTGCGGGAAGCCCGGTTGACTGATAGGTGTCATACAATTTTGTAAAATTCACACGGTCATTACCGGACAAAACATCCTCCGGGATGCCGGAAATATAGGTGCTGGTGGAATCGCACTGCAAATAGGCAAACGCGCCGCTGGTATCCTGCAATCGGTTATGCAGCACCGAGGAAATCTGATACATCTGATCTTCGCCATATGCCTCTTTTTCAATAATAGACGCCAGATTGATAATCTCATCCATGCTCATGCCCAGTTCTTCGGCACGGGCGGCATATTCATCGGTCCAATGGCTTTCAAAGTTGCGCAGAAAACGGGAAATAACGCTGGTCGCGTTTTCGCCCACATAGAACTCATAGGTATCCGGATACAGGTAGCCTTCCAAATAATAATAACGCTCCGTGGGGTTTTCGATGGATGCCAAAAATGGGAAATCTTCGGAAAAATCCATTTCCCTTGCCGTAGCCCGCAGGCTATCAGCAGAGCAGACCTCAAATTCTTCGAGCTTTGCAAAAATCTGTTCTATCGTATAGCCCTCCGGGAAAATCAGCCGTACCGTTTCTGTTCCCAGCGAACTGGTGCTCATGGTGCGCAGCATCCGTTCCAGACCGTAGCTGGGCTGAAGGGAATAGACCGAAGTCAGGTATTCGGTATCATCGAACCCAAGGAAGCCCGCCATCAGCTTGCAAAACCAGGCGTTTTTGATTAAGCCCTTATCCGCCAGCGCGTCAATAACCTGATTGGTTGTCATATCCTGATTAACGGACACGGAAATTTTCTCGGTAGAACGGTTCATTGCCAAAATATCATTCACACAGCTCAGCGCAAAGACCGAAAGCAGTACCGACACACAAATAACAACGGAAAAAAAAGCAAAAGCAAAACTTCTGCGTTTTTTTCTGGCAGCCAGTTCCTGTTGGGTATATCCCTTTTTGCGTTTGATTGGTTTTTTCTTAATCGCTGTTTTACCCGCACCCCGCCGGTCAGCTGCCGTTTTGCGGTCAGCTCGCTGCCCCGCCGGAGCCGCGCCTGTCCGTGTACGGTTCTGGGCGCCGACTGCCTGGCGCTGCGGTGCGGCTGCTGTCCGGCTGCCGCGCGGTACGGCAGAGGACTTGTCCGCCGACGGATAGACCGGACGCTCCCCAATATACACGCCGTCCGTTTCATGAGAATCAGATAAAACACCGGGAGAAACCGCATCGAATTTGCGCGTGCGCTGCGTATTATCCCCGTTCTTATTCCAGTCTTGATTTGCCAAATAAAATCATCCTTTTCATTTGCTGCAAACGATGACGCCCTTTTCCGTCAAAAAGGACGAAAACCGATAATCAAACCTTCCGTGCGGCAGCTTTTTATCATAGATACAATCACTGTAACAAAGACCGACAACCTCACCGGCATAACCGGTCAAAAAGCTGTCGTAGTAGCCGCCGCCATACCCCAGGCGATAACCGTACCGGTCAAAAACCAGCCCGGGGACCACACAAAGAGAATTGCTGAAATCCGTCAGCAGCGTGCTGCTTTCCGGCTCCGGTTCGGGAATACCGAACGCACCGGGACGCAGGCAGCTGAATGAATCCACGATATAGTAATCCATATGGCGTTTGCCGCTGCATTTCGGCACGGCAATCTGTTTTCCCGCCCGAATACAGGCATCGGCAAGATTCCAGGTGGAAATCTCGGATCGCACCGATACATACAATAAAATGGTATCACATTTGCAGAAACTTGGCAAGCGAATCAGCAAATTTGTAATACTTTCGTCCCTTTTTTGTTTCTCTTTTGTAGAAATTTTTTGTCGAATCGCACGGTATTTTTCCCGCAATTCTTTTTTCAACGGTCGAATGTCGCTCATTGGCACTGCATCGCTCCGGCGACTTCCGCTGCCTTTTCTTTGCTGGTCAGCGCCGCCAGAATCTCCAGCGCAAACGGCAGGGCAACGCCCGCGCCGCGCGCTGTGATGATATTGTCATCGCGCACCACGCCCTGATCCTTGCAGACAAGCGCTCCGTACAAGTCTTTTTCAAAACCGGGGAACGAGATGGCGCGCTTCCCCTCCAAAATGTGCTTATGCCCCAAAATAGACGGCGCGGCACAAATGGCGCACAGCAGTTTATGATTCTGATTTGCTAAATCAATCCAATGATGCACCCTGGCGGCGTTTTCGAGATTGATGGTGCCTGGCATACCGCCGGGCAAAATAACCGCTTCGGGAACAGCATCCGCATCCAGCTCTTCCAACGTTTTATCGCAATTGACCAACAGCCCGTGAGAAAGCTTTACGGTTTTGCCGGTGACGCCCACCGTTATAATCTCAACACCGCCGCGGCGCAGCACATCAAGCGGCGCAACGGATTCCAGTTCTTCTGTACCATCTGCCATAAACAGATAAACCATACGCTCAAATCCTTTCCTATATACTCATAATAAAATCATATTACAGCAATCAAGCCAGTGTCAGCCCCAAAAAGATGGGTTCGTCTATTTGCCGCGTATTATCCGAAAGCGGCAAAAGCATACCATCTCGCCGCAAAACAGCTTGCGTGCCTGCCGCATTGGCAACCGGCACTTTATATAGCCCCTGCGCGTCCTGCGCCGGAAAACTGATAGGCACTTCGGACACTTGCAGCCAAAAATCATAGACAGCACCATCGAACCGGACATACGCGCCGGAATAGTATTGCTCTTGCAATTCCATACACGCCCTGCCGGAAGAAAGCGCGTCAGCCGAAAACGCAAACGGATTTTGGCGGCAGAACGCCGCCTGTAATTTGGGTCGGAACCCGAGGCGTGCATAATATGAATATAGAGAATCCTCCGCAGGATAAAGGCAGATAAAATCCGCTCCTGTCCGCCGCTCAGCCCCGGCCGCTTTTTGAATCAGCGCTCCCATCAGCCCCTTACCGCGAAAGGGCTGCGCGGTGGCGGCGGCATACAGATACCAACCGCGCAGCAGCATCTTATCTTTACAAACAATCGAACAGGGCAGCAGATGAAAAGCGCTGACAACCTGTCCGTCCGCCAAAGCTATGTAGGAGCGCAGGTTCGGTATTGATAAAAAAAACGAATCCACAAAGGTTGCCTCATCGCCGAAAACCTGCTGCCATAACAGAGAACAGCCCGCCCGGTCGTCAACATTTCCAAGCCGGTACTCAATCATAACAATGATAAGACGCGGCGGATTTCACAAGCAAAATATCCGGATGATAAGACAGCTTTGCCTTGCGCAAGCCCTCGTCACCCGCGTCATCCTCCCGGTTGATATATTCGTACCGCCCCAACAGGCTTTTAGCCGTCTCCCGGTTAATCAGCGCGTAGGCGTCCCGAAATTGAGGCGTAGCCTTTTCGATATGAGTACAGAAAACACGGTCGTTCAGCGGCTCGCCCATCGCATACGCGGCTGGCAGCCCGTCGGCATATAAAATGCCTCCCTCGTATCCAAGCTCATGAAAATATTGAATTGACTCTCTGGCAACCTCGGTTTCCGCGTCCGCTTCGCTGTCGCCGCCCTCGGGGAATTTTCCCAAGCGCCACTGCTGCAAAATCAGCTCACAATCCGCCAGGTTTTGTTCCGTAATCGGCGCAAACGACCAGGTGTGATTTTTTTCAAACTTAGCGATGTGGTTGCGTTTGCCATGGTATTTTTTGCCGGCAAGAGTTGCCAAATTCTCGGTTTTATAAATATAATCGTAATAATCCCGCTCATCGCAGAAAAAAAACTTGCCCGGACAAGCGGCTTCAATGGCCTCTTTTTGCTTATCGGTAATGGCATAAAAGATGGGGTGAATCTGGTGCGCTTTGGCCCATTCGCAGACTGCTCCCACCGCTTTGGTCAAATCTCCCTGCCCTACCGGCACGGCAAAAGCACGGCTATCACCCAAGGTAGAAGAAATAAACAAAAAACCATCGCTGACAGCAAAAGTCATATCGTATTCTTTTCGCCACAAAAACAAGTTACCAAAGGAAAATCCACAGCCCTCCGCATCGGAACGCTTCAAGTAAGAATCCACAAGGGATTTATCCGAAAGACAGGGCGTTTTGAACTCCAGCATAAAACCTCCGTATAAAAAAAGAAACAGTGCTTCTGTTCCCCCGTATGCAATTAACAACTATATTATACCAGCAATTGCCCCCGGCAGGGGGAAGCGGCGATGCGCCGCGCTTTTGCCAAAGGCAAAAGGATTGCACGATACAATGTTCTCAATCGGGCGTGAAACGCCGACCACGCGAAGCGGGGGGCAAATCCGCAAAAGCGGATTTGTGATTGAGGTTATTATACCAGCAATTGTCCCCGACAGGGGGAAGCGGCGATGCGCCGCGCTTTTGCCAAAGGCAAAAGGATTGCATGATACAATGTTCTCAATCGGGCGTGAAACGCCGACCACGCGAAGCGG
>CASFEZ010000051.1 GCA_949293815.1 uncultured Eubacteriales bacterium
GTAGGTGTTGCCGTCCTGATTCCTGTAGCTGGCAATCAGGGACGCCGTGCCGCCCAATTCAACGGTGACGGCAAAACCGGCATTCTGATTCGAGCCATCGGCATTGTTAATCAGAAATTGGGTTTCCTCAATGCCCGGCGCTATCTGATAATCCGTTTTGGAAATCAGATATGTGTCGCTGGGAAGAGCGGATGCATCCAAATCCACAGCTGCCAATACCGATAAGGGTAACGATGTCAGCAGCATGAGAATGGAAATGAATACAGCCAGAGCTTTCACAAATGAAGTCTTTCTTTTCATTTTCAACTACCTTTCCTCAAAATAGTACAATTATATTTCAATTTATAATTGCTCTCCAGTAGATACGCCAAACGAAGATTGAATGACCTGAATTGTTTCAAGGATACGCCTGCAATAATCGAGCAGCTGACGAACAAGCGTCGCAAGCTCTTCTATCGTTTCGGATGTCATATATCCGCCGTTCTGCTCGTCGAAATAGCGATACTCCCCGTCCACTTCAAACCAGCCATAGGCAGGAACGCCTTCCTGTAAATAAAGCGTACCGGCATCCGTTTGCATAACGCCATTGCGCAGTGAACCATCGGTATTAAAGTAATGCGTCACGCCGTTGATTTTTGCCTGGTCTTCTGCGCGGTAACTGCTATTCGATGGGTCAAAATAGAACCTACCTTGGATAAAAGTATAATCCTCATACTTGTTTTCTTTTGTACCAAAGGTAACGCCGTTAACATCTACCCAGCCACTAACAATCTGTCCCGCCCAAAGGTACTTCATGCCGCCTTCGTCTTCATATATAAATCCAGTTGTTAAATTACCTTCGGAGTCACAAACATAACGTCGATATTCCCGCGTCCAGTTACCCTTTAACAGTTTTCCATACTGATTTTCTTTTACAACGCCGTCAAAGAAATGCCAATTGTCGTCATAATAATGCCAGCCAAACTGTAGAATACCTGCGAAAATATAATAAGTATCGCTCCTTCGCTTATAAAGAGCGCCCTTGATCAGTTTACCGGATTCATCTGCGGTATAGTTCATAGAAACCGGCTGTCCATCAAACAGAAAATCAGACAATCCGTTGCGACCGGGCGTTATGGATTCTGTAACGGAGAAAGAACCGGTGGCAACATAGCCGTCTGCATCTAAATAATATACATTTTTATCAACTGCGACCCATTGGGATTGAATATAGCTGCCACGATATGTATAGCGAAGCCGACCGGTTTGCGCATCACGCACGAAGCCGATATAGTCCGGGGCGTCAACATCAACATCTTCAACCGTAAAAGACGCTTGTCCGTAAACATCCGAACCATTGCCATACAAAATTTGAACAGTACCGGGCTGACCGTTAGAGGTGAACACACCATCAGAAGTGATCGTACCGCAGGTTTCATCTTGCAAGTAAAAATAACCACCCTCAGGCAAAACAGCCGCGCCGCCCGCCAAATCGGTACCGGTCACCGTAAAGGTCATCTGCTCGCCGGGCAGGCAACTGTCCGCCTCGCTTTGAATGGAGGCATGGTCAAAAACACCATCAGCTTCATAATTCGTGGCAATCATCAAAGCAGTACTGACATTGCGTTCGCTGCCGTTGCAGGGGGTATTGCGGCAGACCAGCTCGCTGCTGCCCTCGTGCTGCGATAAGAAAGTCGAAGAACCGCCGCCGTCCAAATGTCCAGCTGTCACACAGCCAAGGCTGATCATGACATCTGCAATCTCCGGCCAGGATAAACCGGCAGAATAAGGTTTCTGCCGACCGTCGTTGACAAGGATAACCACAGAGCCATCGGCTTTTATACCGATCGCCGTGCGCGGTTCTCCATTGTCTTCATAAGAGCTGCCGCTGGGAGAGGAGACATTGACTCCGTCCCGCACACAGATTTCCCATAAACCGACAGCCTCTTTCACATTATCCAAAGGATCGTTGGTTTCACGAATCTGCGCGGTTCCGTCATTCATAATAGCAAAATACGGTCTGCCATTGGTAGGGTTGGCATTGCCATGCTGGTTATATACTTCGCCGTCCATAACCAGAACGCCGGTGGTACCGCCGGTTGTCATATTATAAATATCAGCGTTCACGGCAGCAACCACATCAACGCCGCGTACTTTTTCGGCAGCGGTTGCCTGGTCGCGCACGGTTTGCATGCCTAAGGTTGAGCCGTCCTGGTTTTTATAACTCGCCAAAATGGTAGCCGGTCCATTCATGTCAATCGTCAGCGCGTAACACATATTTTGCCGGCTGGCAGATGCATTGTTCGCTGTAAACTGTGTTTCATACACACCGGTTGCCACTTTATACTCTTTTTTTGTTGTAAGATAGAAGTTGTCCGGGAAAGCGGCCTCATTCATCTCCGGAAAAACAGAGGATTTCGCATTGGCAGATTCAGCCTGCGCAAATACGGGCAGAGGCAAAAGCACGGTCGTACATATAAGCAACAAGGTCGTACATATTCTCATCCATTTTCTCTTAAACATTTTTACCACCAAACATAATTTTCTTTATCATAGTATAATGCTTTTTTTGTTGACTGTCAAGTAATAATTTTTCCAAGGGAGAACACGGCGGAAATATTAAACAATTTTAATCAATTCTATAGTTTTTTTTAATTAAATTTGCGCTAATCTGTGTTAGACTTGAAATATGCTTACAGTTGTGATAAAATAAAATAGATTGGGGCTGATTGTACATGCCAACCTTATTCGTCTCCGATTTAGACGGAACATTGCTGAATAGCAATTCCCAGGTAAGCGATTTTTCCGCAAAAATTATTAACCGTCTGACAGCGCAGGACATTCTTTTTTCTGTTGCAACTGCCCGTTCGATCGGCACTGCGTTTGATAAAATAAAGCCGCTTCATATTCGGATACCATTTTGCCTGATGAACGGCGTCTTTTTATATTATAAGGATAATTTACACCCGGTGGATATTTGCCCTTTTCCAAAAGAGGCGGCGATAACGCTTCTGCGGGAATCGTTGCGCATTGGTGCGTCCCCTTTTTTGTATCAGTATTTACCAAATGAGCAAAAGATGGAATTACAGTATTTTGATTTAAACTATCCTCCTCGGGAACAATTTTATCAAATACGCAAGGACAGCGCGTATAAAAAATTGGTGAAGGTCCACGCGCCGTATTTCCACAAGGAAGGGATTCCTGTTTATATCAATTTTCTGGATGAATATAATATTTTACAGCGTGTAAATGAAATTGTGCGTAATATTCCGGGCGTGCAATCAGTTTTTTATCATGATCCGGTCTTAAATGCCTGGTATTTAGAGGTTTTTTCCTCCGAAGCGGGCAAGGCAGCTGGTGTACGACGCCTTGCAGAGATTGTACACGCGAATCGGATTGTAGCATTCGGAGATAATGATAACGACCTTTCCATGTTTGAAATCGCAGATGAATGCTATGCGACAAGCAATGCGCCGCAAGTCATACAAAACCAGGCGGACGGAGTGATACCATCCTGCGATGAAGATGGCGTGGCTCGTTTTCTTGCAGCGCGTTTTCCGGAATATTTTTGAGGTGATTTCATGGCTGATTTACAACAGGCTTATATCAAATCTTTTTCTTTAGACAGAACAAAAGACAGCGATTTTTTTTCGTATATTGAGGATTTGTATTTTTCAGATGAAATACAGGGCATGGCTATCTATCCGCAGCACGGCAATATCAACCGTTTACAGCATATTACCAGCGTTTGCTATCTGTCCTATATCCTTGCAAAAGAACAGGGAGCGGATATTCGGCAAACACTTCGCGGTGCGGTTCTGCACGATTTATTTTATTATGATTGGCACGAAGCGGGCGATGGTTCTCATCGGCTGCATGGTTATCGCCATCCGGGATTTGCCGTCAAAAACGCGAGGGCGCTTTACCCCAAAATCACGGAAGTGGAAAAGAATATTATTTTGCGGCATATGTGGCCGCTGACTCCGATACCGCCGAAATACAAGGAAGGCTTTATCGTAAGCATGGCAGACAAATATTGCGCAACCCAGGAAGTCTTGCTCAGCCGCATGCCCGCCTATGCCGCGCGCCTTTCCATTCGATAAAAAAACACATGTTCGGGGATTCAAATTATGACAGCGATTGAAATGCTTAAAGAATTTCATTTTTTTGACTATGTGCTGACCTTTTTTACGCTTAGCTTTATTGGCTGGGTTGTGGAATCGGCATATTGCTCACTGGCAAAGGGGAAATTTGTGAATCGCGGTTTTTTAACCGGTCCCCTCTGCCCTATCTATGGTACCGGAGCCGTTGTTTTTATGGTACTGCTGACGCCGTTTTCCGAAAGATGGTATGTTGTTCTGCTGATTGGCATGGTTTTGGCTGATACGGTAGAATATATCACCAGTGTTTTGATGGAAAAACTGTTTCATGCCCGTTGGTGGGATTATTCCGATAAATTTCTAAATATCAACGGCAGAATTTGTCTGCGCCATACCTGCTATTGGGGGATTGCCTCCCTTGTTTATATTTACTTGTTCCAACCGATATATTTGAAAATATATCTTCAGATCCCGCAAAAAATTCGATATATTATCCTTGGTGTCATCTTTTTCTTCTTTATAATTGATTTAATTAACGCCGTAAAAAACGCCATCGATATTCGAAAATTCATGAACAAACTGCATGCATTTTCGGACAGCGTTGCTTCAATGCGGGATGAAATTAAAGAAAAGCTTGACGAGTCCAAAGACACTATCGGTGCAAAATTCACATTGCGAATTGCCTCTTTGTATCGTCAGCTGGATGAATTGCGCCATTCAGAGGCTTCAGACAGAACATCTGCCGAAGAAGCCAAAACAAGTCCGAAGCCGCCCGCAAAAAACCGTATGTACCGCGCCTACGAAAACATCCAAAGTACAGCAGAGCGCACCATGAAATACGCGGAAAACATTTTATCGGAAATCAAAAAGCGAATTACTGATAACGATGACGAGATGTTCTAAGAAAAAATCCCGGAAAAACCGGGATTTTTTCACATTTACTGTTTGCTTATGTCAATTTGATATCGGCTCCAGACAAGCATGTCGCATTCTTCACGGTTGGCAAAAGCATAGTATGGGATCCATTCTGATGAAATTTGGCGGTATTTTGGTTGATGATAATATAGAGCTCCACTATCTGTCTGCGACTCCACCACCAATGCCCTTGCCGTAATTTGTATACAATCCAAATCCTGATTATAAAATTCGTTGGTTTGCAGCGGCGATAACAGTTGGATGCTGCGAAGCGGTATTTGGTTGTCACAGCTCTCCATGCAGTAAATCAGCGGTCCGCGTCCAAGCGCACAAAGAGCGGCGTCCTCCGCATTGCGCGCATCCGAATAGATAAGGCGGGGTTTCATGGACAAATTTAATGTGAGAGACAGGACCTCACTTTTTGCTGAAATATATAAATAGCCATCCCGTACCTGATTTTCGCGTTTTCCCCCATCAATATAAATGGAGAAGTCATCGCACCATGGCGGAATGCGCACAGCAAGGCACATTCCCTTGATATTTTTAGCTACAATATCAATTTGTCCACTCACAGGATAATTGGTTTTTTGCGATATTCTGACAGCCCGTTCTCCAATTGAAAAATTCGCCACACCGGACATATACTGATGCACATAAATCGCGTCGTCGCTGTATGTATACAAATAATCCGCCACAGAAGCAATAAAGCGAGTAATATTGGGCGGACAACAGGAACAGTCAAAAACTTCCTGTCTGCGTGCGGACGGAAACCGTTCCGGATCTGACACACTAACATTCCTTCCACGGCGGCTATGCAGGATTTCCAATGGATTTTCATAGAAAAAGCTTTTTCCGTCTAAAGACACACCGGACAGCATCCCGTTATAAAGAATGCGCTCAATGATGTCCGCATAAGCTGGGTCCGGTGAAAAACGCTGCATTCGGCTTGCAAAAAACGCCAACGCAATGGCAGCGCAGGTTTCGGCATACGCCTCGGCATTCGGCAAATCATAGTCAACCGTAAAGGCTTCGCCGTGACGGGAGGAACCAACACCTCCGGTAATATAACATCTTTTTTGATATATATTATCAAATAATTGTTTACAGGAATTGTATAGTTCTTCATCCCTGGTTTCATATGCCAAATCTGCCATGGCAGCGTACAGATAACAGGCGCGCACACTATGACCCTCTGCGGTCGATTGCTGCCGCACCGGTAAATGACTTTGATTATACAGGGATTTTTCGTTTTCTATCGTTCCGCGCTGGTTGATAAAGTGAAGCGCCAAATCCAAATATTTTTTTTCGCCAGTATAACGATATAACTTATACAGCGCCAATTCAATTTCTTCGTGTCCCGGTGTACAAAACGCTGCTGTATGTTCCTGTACAAAAGCTTTTTCAATGCAGCTGACATACTTTTTCATCAAATCCAGAAACTTTGTTTTTCCGGTTGCCTGCGCATAGGCAACCGCAGCCTCTATGAGATGCCCCGCGCAATACAACTCATGATCATCCCGTCTTTGAAACCGTTTATCCGGTTCAACGACCGTAAAATACAAATTGAAATAGCCGTTTTCATCCTGGTGCTTTTCTATCAAATCTACCACTGCGTCCACTTGCGCAATCAACGCATTGTCCGTATGCTTCTCCAGTATATAGGCGGCTGATTCCATCCATTTCGCGACATCTGAATCCCAGAAGATATGAGGCTTGATGCCGCCTTCCGATAAAGGAATCATTTCAAATGCATGGAACCTTCCGGTCTGCTCAAAACGATCCCGAATGGCGGGCATGGTAACTTCCCGATTGATGTCCTGTCTTTTTTCCCAAAAATCCCCAAACAAATTTACATCACGAAACGACACTCTGTGATACATCGTTGTTCTCCTTTTATGATAGATGATATGATAAAAAATAAAAGCCGCCTGACCGGAAGGAACCGCCCGCCCCATATAGATTGGAGGGCTTATTACCTTTCAGAATAAGCGGCAAAATAAACATGTATTATACAGATGCCGGAACGGCTTCTGCTTCCTGGGCTTCGGCTGCCTTCTCAGAAGATTCACGGGCAGCTTTTTCAGCGGCAATGACGGACGGGCGCTCATGATACGGCAGGAAATATTCGGAAACATCCGTATACTTAACCTCAACTTTTTTTACCTTAATCAGAACATTCATCAAAATAATCAATAAAAAGGTTAAAATGACCACAAGAACACCCCAGATATTGACGGAGCCAACAAAGAACTGAGGAACGGCAGTCTGAAAACCGTTGCAGGCCGCTGAAAAGAGGATGGCAGAGGTAGAAGAAAATACAATACCAACAGATGCCAGCGACAAATTACGCGCAAACCAACCCTTGCTGAAAGAAAATATAACACAAACAAACTCAATTAAAATCAACAGGACGGTCAGCAAAAGGAAAATCAAAGACGCTGTAAATAACTTTACCGGCGTTCCAACGATAGCTGAATCCGTCAGGGTAAACAAAACATCGAAGTCCATTGTGCTAAGCGTATTATATACCGCAATGGCATTGACCGTAACTGCATTATCATAAAACGGCAAAGAAACCGCGACTTTGCCGAGCGGCAGCAACAATGATAACAATGGCAATACCAGACAAACCAAGCGTATAATTGCCAAAGGCGATCCGTAAATCGATGCCTTCAGGCGGTCATAATGCGGTTGGGATTTCGCATATTCCAGCTCCGCTTTATCGGCATCGGCACGAAGCCGCTCTTCCATTTGAAAATACATTAAATTTACACCGCATTTTGGGCACTCCGGTCGCCAATCTGTGATTTTTAACTTATACCCACAATTCGGACACTTTGCCATATTGCAAAACTCCCATCTCAAGCATTTGTAGTCAGCAAAAATATGCAGCCTTGTGAAACAGCGACCAAAGCGCTGCGCACGCCGTTCGTTCTTCCGGCGAATATTTCGCTTTGCTGTTCTACTACGCACCAGTATAACATATCACACGCAAATGTTCAACTGATTTTTCATTTTTTATACAGTTCACACTGTAGCGTTACAATAGAAGTGAGACTAAAAAGAGATTGAAAAAGCGACTGAGCCGAGATAAGATAGAATAAGAATCACGACAAACCTACGCTATCAAGA
>CASFEZ010000052.1 GCA_949293815.1 uncultured Eubacteriales bacterium
ACCCTTTGCGGATCTCCTCATCCATCATCTCCAGCACCTCGGGCACACGGTAGTTGCGTGTGACATCCCTGTACAGGTCCATCTTCCTGCAGCTTCCATGTTCGAAAAGATAGAACAGGATCGGAATGGCGTTCTTCTCCTCGAAGACCTTTATGCCCTCGGGATTGTAGTTGTCGTTGTACACCATCTCCGCACCTCTGTTACCAGATTATCCTCTTAGTATTAATCGTTCTCTATTTTGTGGAATGCTAAACTACACGACATTCCTTTAATGTCTTTATTGTGTAGTTTTATGGAATAATCTGTATCGAATTTAAAATTCCTTTGTATCCCACGGTTTTTTGATTAATGTAATATAAATACAGTTACAATTGGATTATACATCCATCATAAAATTGTACTTAGATTCTGAAACCATGGAAAGAAGACGATGCGTCGGGAAAACTGTATTTTTCATATACGACAAGATTTTTCAATTTCTGTGCTTCGGCGCGCAGCAAGGTCAGTTCCTGTGCCCATTGGTCAATATCGGTTTTTCCATTTTTGGATAAATAGTGAATACAGCCATCGATGGAGGATAAAAATAAATAAGATGGGCTGCTGGTTTCAAAAATTTCCAGCGCGTGGTCGAAGTCGCGCAGCGTGGCTTTGTCGGCAATATGGGCAATTGCCGTGCCGGTCAGTGACGGTAATGTTTTGTGCAGACTTCCCACCACAATATCCGCGCCGCTGGCAACAGGATTTGCCGGAAACGCCGGGTGAAAACCAAAATGAGCGCCGTGCGCCGCATCCACCAACACCGCAATATGGTTCCGGTGCGCCAGGTCGCAAATGGCATCCAAATCCGATACAACCCCTTCATAGGTCGGTGAGGGAAGTACAAGCAGCGAGGGGGTATCAGATTTTTGTATGGCGTCGCGGACGGCATCCGGCGATATTGCGGTAAACATACCCGTTTCTTTGTCATAGTGCGGCTGTACATAGGTAACCGATGCCCGCAGCAGCTCTGCGCCATGGTACGCGCTCATATGGCAATTACGGGCGAGTAATATAGTCGTACCAGGTCGGTACAGGGCGTACATACCAGCCAAAATCCCACCGGTGCTTCCATTGACCAAATAGCGGCTGTATTTGGCTCCGAAAACCCGAGCCGCTGTTTTCATGGATTCGCGCAGTACCGACTGTGCGTGATGTAAATTGTCAAATCCCGGAATTTCCGTTACATCCTGTTTAACAGAGAGCGCGCGTAAATATGCCGTTTCTTTTCGTTTATGCCCGGGCATGTGCATAGGCAGCATGTCCGAATCACTATATGCCGTAAGGCGCTCCCAAAGTTCTTTCTCTTTCATATAAGCTCCTGACCAAATGTGGTACGCATACATTCTGCTACCATCATACCCTATATACCGGATCGATTCAAGTACAAAACACATGGAATGGCTGAAAAATATAAATTGATTGTTTTTCAAAAGCATACATTCATAATTTTATGAAAAAGCGGGATAATAAGACATGAAATACTGATAATCGCATCCGCTCGGGATGCGGGAACAGTTGAAAAAAAGCTGAAAGCCTGCATAAACCATGGAATTTTGGCAAATATAAGAGCAAAAAAAGGAGTTTGTATATGAAAGCAACCGGAATAGTCAGAAGAATTGATGATTTGGGGCGGGTGGTTATCCCGAAAGAAATTCGCAGAACCATGCGTATCCGCGAGGGTGATCCGCTGGAAATTTATACGGATGCCGATGGGGAAGTCATTTTCAAAAAATATTCTCCTATGGGCGAGCTGTCGGAATTTACCTCGCAGTATGCTGAGGTATTGTACCGCGCAACCAATATGCCGGTTCTCATTACTGACCGGGATCATGTGATTTCCGTTGTCGGCATTCCGAAACGGGAAGCCTATGAAAAACGAATCAGCCACGAGCTGGAAGCAATTATGGAGAATCGCTCGCAGTTTATCGCGGACGGCACATCGGGTACGCTGATTCCGGTTGACGGCATGCAGCGCTCGGCGGCTGTTGCTTTTCCTATCATCGGCAGCGGCGATGTCAGCGGCTGTGTCATTTTGCTTACCGGCGAAAACCAGCAGATTCCCTCTTCAACGGAAATTAAACTGGCACAGGTAGCGGCGAGCTTTTTGGGCAAACAAACCGAAGAATGATGCCACAAAATACAAAAGACAAAAGGAGGAGCGCCGGTCTTGCGGCATTCCTCCTGTTTGTTGCTTTACTTATTGTTTTTACATTTGTCAAACGATGGATTGAACGCGTAAAAGTTTTTGCTGTTCAGCTTATCCGTCGCCAGGCGCAGACCTTCGCCGAAGCGCTGATAATGGACAATTTCCCTTTCACGCAAAAAGCGAATCGGGTCAATAATATCCGGGTCGTCAACCAGGCGCAGAATATTGTCGTATGTCGTCCGGGCTTTTTGTTCCGCAGCCAAATCGTTATGCAGGTCAGAAATGACATCGCCCTTGGACTGGATATAGGCCGCTGTCCAGGGAGCGCCGCTGGCTGCCTGCGGATAAATACCGGCAGTGTGGTCAACAAAGTAGGTATCAAACCCGCTCTGTTTGATTTGCTCCGGCGTCAGGTTGCGTGTCAGCTGATAAACAATAGCGCCAATCATTTCAAAGTGTCCCAATTCCTCTGTACCTACAAAAGAAGCGCAATGACGCAAAAAAATTTATCGAAAGGGCTTTCCCTGTCGCAATCTGCCGCATAATCTGCTATAATAAACATTGGCTTATAAAAACACGGGAGCGATTGTGTCATGAGAAAGTTTACAGTGGAAAAGAAGAGGATTCTTTCAGATAACAAACCGATGACAATTTATATTCTCAAGCCAGCCCTTCAGGCAAAACGCAGGGAGGAAACGCCGGGACTTTTATGGATTCATGGCGGCGGATACATAACAGGTATGGCGAAAATGTTTTATATGTCCCGCGCGCTGGACTTGGTTGTCAAATACGGGGCGGTGGTGGTAACGCCCGAATACCGGCTGTCTTTTCAGGCGCCCTTTCCGGCAGCGCTGCAGGACTGCTACGCTGCGCTGCGGTATATGAAGGCGCATCACGAGGAGCTTGGGTTTTCCCCTGAGCGAATCATGGTGGGCGGAGAAAGCGCCGGCGGCGGTCTGACAGCAGCTGTTTGTATGTATGCGCGGGATCGGAAAGAAATCAATATCGCTTTTCAACTGCCTCTGTATCCGATGCTGGACGACAGAGATACCCCGTCTTCGGTAGACAACCATGCGCCGGTCTGGAATACAAGATGGAACCATATTGGATGGAATGCTTATTTGGGGGCGCTTCGCCACAGGGAAGCGCCGGTCTATGCCGCACCGGCAAGACAGACGGATTATACCGGGCTGCCGCCGGCCTACACCTTTGTTGGCGACCGCGACCCCTTTTACAGTGAAACGCTGACTTATATTGAGAATTTGAGAAAAGCAGGCATACCGGCAAAAGTTGATATATATCCCGGCGGTGTGCATGCTTTTGATATGCTGCTGCCGCATAAAAAAATCAGCAAACTGGCAATCGCGGCATTCGAGGAAAATTTTGTATACGCTGCTGCCCATTATACAGCGCCGCAGCCGGAGGTGTTGCAAACGGCTGCCGCTGTATAAATCGCAGATGAAGGTACTTTTTTCAGGCGCGCCAATCTTTTGCCTGTTTTACGCCGGACGGGCAAATTTTGTCTTCTGCTGACATACGGTATAGCAGGAGGGAATGAGCATGAAGAAAAATACAGGCATGGCAGACAAAGAGGTGGCGCATTGCTCGCTTAAAACAGATGCCTTCTTTTTAGCTTATCAAAAAGAGATTCTGGCTGAATTGTTTCGCAGCCGGTTGATTGACGCCGCAGCGCTTCATACAGCACTTGCGCTTCTGGAGCAGGAGGCAGCAGCAGGCGATCGGTCTGTTTGCCGGTCAACCATAAAATTGCCCGTTAAAGAGATCGACGGCATATGAAAGTTGCCGCTTATTGCCGTGTTTCCACCGACCTTGCGGATCAGGCGCATTCCTTTGCCGCGCAAAAACGGTTTTTTCATGATTATGTGCTCGCTCATCCCGGCTGGGAGTTATACGAAATTTATGCGGATGAAGGCGTCAGCGGTACGCGAACGGAGAAGCGGCCTGCCTTCAACCGCATGATTCAGGATGCCAAAGCGGGGCTGTTTGAGCGGATCCTGACCAAGGAAGTCAGCCGGTTTTCCAGAAATATTTTAGATACCATTTTTTATACCCGAGAACTGAAGGCGCATGGCATCGGCGTGTTGTTCCTGAATGACGGTATCGATACCTTATCGGCGGATGCGGAGCTGCGGCTTTCCATTATGGGCAGCATTGCCCAGGAGGAAAGCAGAAAAACATCGGAACGGGTGAAATGGGGGCAGACGCGGCGGATGGAGCAGGGCGTTGTGTTTGGGCGTTCGCTGCTGGGGTATGATGTGAAGAACGGCGCGCTGTTTGTCAACGAAGCCGGCGCAGACATTGTGCGGCTGATTTTTCAGAAGTATGTTTATGAGAGAAAAAGCGCAGCCGATATCGCAGGGGAATTGGAACAGATGGGAATTTTCTCCCCGGGCGGCAGCAGGGACTGGAGTGCCTCAACCATTTTAAAAATTATTAAAAACGAAAAATACTGCGGCGATTTAAAACAAAAAAAGACCATTACCCCTGATTATCTGACCCATCAAAAAAAGGTCAACCATGGAGAAGAGCCTTTTGTATATATTGCCGACCACCACGAACCGATTGTATCACGGGCGCTTTGGCAGCAGGCACAGACAGAAACACAGCGCCGCCGCACGGGGAAGAGGAAACCGGCTGCCTGCGGCACAGGCAATACCTATGCCCTTTCCGGAAAAATACAATGCGTTTGCTGCGGACAATTTTTTGTATCCCGCTGCCGCTATCGTAAGGACGGAAGCAGCTACCCGGTATGGCGCTGTGCAGCGGCAGCGAAAGGGAAGCTGCCGCATGCGCGAAACACATGCGAAATCGGCTGGCAGATTCGCAATGAAACGGCGATGGAAGCCGTGCGGGCAGCTGTCTTATCCGTAGCGCCGGCTGATGAAGCTATGGCACAGGCGATAACAGGGCTTTTGCAGCGCGCCAGTGAGCTGAGGCGTGTGCAGGAGCAAAGACAGATACGGGCAATCGATGAAAAATCAGCGCAAATCGAGCAGAAAAAAGAAAGTGTGGTAGACGCTTTCCTGTCAAACACAATTACGGAATCCGAACTGCATAACATGTTGGCGTTTTATGACAAACAACGGCAGGAACAGCAGGATAAAATGAAACAGCTGCTATCGCAGGGTTCTGCTGCTTGCGGAACAGATAAGCATTTCAGCCGGCAAAAGGAGTGGATTTCAGCAGGTGGTTATAAAAGCGACACATTCTATGCCAATCTGATTGAGAGAATCGAGGTATATCCGGATAGGCGCCTATGCGTGCTGCTGAAAGAACAGCCGCAGGCTGTATGGTTTCGTCTGCCGAGCCGCTATGACGGTGTGTTATTGCAGGAGCGCATCGAGAACGACTTGCAGTGATGGGGGCACGCTGCGCAGATTCCGAACGGAATACACGTCGCATTCCCGCAAAACCCGCAGCGGCAGCTCCTCGGGCTGAAAACGCCGCAGCAGGCGAATTTTCATACATATTATACCGTCGCCGTCCTCCGGCGAAGGGCGCAGGTTCATTTCCTCGACCCGGCAATAATACAGCACGGCACATACCGGCGCGGCCATGTAAATAAACAGATAGTCACCGACCAAAACAGAATCTTTTTGCTTCCAAAGCAGGGTATCTGATGTGGAAAAAGCCGCATCCAGGTCAAATACTTTCGGGTTCGCCGGAAGCAGCCATGCCTTCCCGGGGGCGCGCATTTGCTTTTTGGTGCGCTGAGCGGCGGTTGCCCGATAGCTTTCCTCCAACAGGGACAGGATACGCTCAAACGCAACCGTTCCGTCCAGCAAAATGGTAATCCAGCTGCGTTTGTTCATATGGTAAGCAGGCAAAAAGCCCGGCTCCTGTAATAGGAGCTCTACGAGCAGCGTATCGCATTTTACATTTAATATGTCCACCTTTTCTTCGCCGGACAAGCCCAGGGTACGCTGGGGCAGGCGCATAAGCAGCGCGAACCACTTTCTGTTTTCCGTGTGGCGCAGGACGGCGGCATCCGGATCGTTCATCCACAGATATTCCGGTTCGGCACGGTATTTTTCCGCGGCGGCACGCAGTACATTTTCTCTGATAGAGGTTTGCGTTTTTCTGTTCAAGGCGTTTCCCTTCTTTTTGGATAAAATCAATATAATAGCAGGGCAATGGAAAAATATGTCTTGTTTTTCTTCTGAGAATCAGTATAATGGTTTTTATAATCCCCGTCAAGCGGAAGGTGAGTGCATGTTTTCAATGGAAGCAGCAGGTAAAACGGCGTTCGTTTACCCGGCAGCGCAGAAGAGCAGTCCCGTTATCTATCTGCACAGCCACACAAGCGATGCCCAGCCGCTGCTTTGCGCGATGAGAAACTGCGCGTGCGGCGACTGCACTCTGGTTGTACTTCAGGGCGTTTCGTGGAACCGGGAGCTTACCCCCTCGCCGAGCCCGCCGATTGTGCGCGGCGGTGAACCTTTTGGCGGCGGCGCAAAGATCTATCTTCAGCAATTGACAGAGATTATAATTCCCACTGTTGAAAAGGCTTTGTTTGCGCCTGTTGCAAAGCGCGGTATTGTCGGGTATTCTCTGGCGGGGTTATTTGCTGTTTATGCGCTGTTTCACAGTGATTGCTTTTCCTTTGGCGGCAGTGTTTCCGGTTCGCTTTGGTACCCGGGTTTTGTTGAAGCGCTTTGCACCTGCCCGCCTGCCCATCTGCCGCAGACCGTGTATTTTTCTTTGGGGCGGCAGGAGGAGAAAACGCGCAATACGCATATGCGCCCGGTGCGGCAGCGAACCGAAGCTCTTGTATCTTATCTTGCCGAAAAGGGCGTACAAACGGTGTTTGCACTGAACGACGGGAATCATTTCCATGAACCGGAAAAACGATTGGCAGCCTGTATACAGTGGCTTTTGCGCCAAATGGAATAAACAGGGCTGCCGTGCGTCATTATGCGTATTCTGTACCTATATCGGTCAAAAGACCTTTCAGCTCCGGATACGGCATGGCGTAGCGCTGGGACAGGTAGTTCATGGAAGCGGACAGTTCCCCGTCCGGTCCGCCGTACTGGGTAATAATGATTTGCGCGGCTTTCGGATCCGGATTTTTGATATTGACCGGGTACTGCAATTTCTTTTCATATGTAAACATGTCAGTCGCACCTCTCTATATCCCATGGCCACGGATTTTGCAGCCATTCCACGCCTTCGCCGTTCGGCGCTGTCAGCGGACCGAATTCTTCTTCATAGGTCGCGCGAAGCGCAGCTGCTTTTTTTTCATACTCCGCGTGCAGGGCTGCCGCACGCATATCGGATGGATGGGTGTCGAGATACAGGTGCAGCTCCCATTTGGCAAACTGCACGGCTGACAGTTCCCGCAGCAGTCGTTGTCTTCTGCTCATTGGCAGCACCCTCCCGTAAACGGTTTGTTCAGCACCGGAAACAGCGTGCCGTTGCAAAGAGCGGTAGCTGCGTCATAAACCTTTCTATCTGTCTGAAAGGGCACATACGCCATGGTTACCGTAGGATTTGACGGCAGAGGTGTCAGACCGGTATAGATGCCGTCGTCGATTTTGCAGGCATCGTACATAGCCGCCGGTTCCTCTCGACAATCACAGCATTTTTTTCTGTTCAAAGTGTGATCGCTCCTTTTTCTGTATTGAGGAGATCCTCGCTATCAGTATACGGCAGTGGCTACGGATGGTTCTGTTTTCTTAAAATAGCGCGATTGGGAAAATTTTTGTATTGCCAGCGGCAGAAAACCACACGGCCTGCATCGGCAGCGAAAAATAGGAAAAGTTTT
>CASFEZ010000053.1 GCA_949293815.1 uncultured Eubacteriales bacterium
TGTACTTACGGATGCCCTGTCAATCAGGACGGATACGGAATTTGCTCTAAAACAATGATGCTGCTTTTTCCGTTAATGGATGCCGTCAGAAGCGGCGGAGATTTGGAAAATTTGGGCGGCGACAGCAAATACAGCAAAACCATCGTCTGTCCTGATGGATGCGTGTTGTTCCGCCTGACTGCAACACCGCTCAACAATCCTAATTTTCACAAGGGTAAATTCTGGGAAAAGCCCTGATGTCTTTATTAAATGCAAAAGAACTGCCGCGAAAAATCTCGCAGCAGTTCTTTTTTGCATTCAGTAAAACTCAGAACAGTCTCTTCAGCAGACCGGCAAAACCGGCGCCGTGACGTGCTTCGTCTTTCGCCATTTCATGAACGGTGTCATGAATTGCGTCATAGCCCAGTTCTTTGGCTCTCTTGGCAAGCTGGAATTTGCCCTCACAAGCGCCTGCTTCAGCCTCGGCGCGCATTTCCAGATTCTTTTTGGTGGAATCGGTAACCACTTCGCCCAAAAGCTCAGCAAATTTGGCTGCATGCTCCGCCTCTTCAAAGGCATATCTTTTATAGGCTTCCGCAACTTCCGGATAGCCTTCGCGCTCAGCAACACGGCTCATGGCAAGGTACATACCCACTTCGGAGCACTCGCCGTTGAAGTTGGCAACCAGCCCTTCGTAAACATCGTCTTCAATTTTGCCCTTGGCGCCTTCACCCACAATATGAACGGTAGCATAAGAACCGGTGGCTTTTACCTCCGTGAATTTATCACCGGCAACGCCGCACTGGGGGCATTTTTCGGGGGGTGTATCTCCCTCATGAACATAACCACACACCGGGCAAACCCATTTTTTCATATGTATAACCTCCAAAAATTTAGTATATCCTTCGATATCGCTAACGAGTATACACCATTTATTGGCACAATGTCAAGAGCGGCGAAAAATTTAACAGTATATCCATATTTAGGAGCAAATAGCGATAGAACCGCAAGATATTGTATTATGCTGCGCCGTAGCAACAACCACAGCCGTCCTGCCGCTGCCGCTTCAGCTGTTATGCAAACATTGTTACAGCAGTGTAAACTGATTTTTGTGAAAAGCAATCAACCCATCATCGCGCATTTTTGACAGCTCAGCGGACATGGCGCTGCGGTCCACCGACAAAAAATCCGCCAGCTGCTGCCGGTTATAGGGAATGACGAATGAGGCGCTACGGCTGCGTTTTGCCTCATCAGAAAGATAGGACAACAGCTTTTCCCGCGTCGTCCGATTGGACAGATAGCCGAGCTTGGCAACAAGTTTTCTGTTTTTATCGGCCAAAGCAAAAAACAGGTTTTTTACCGCCAGCAAATGGAACTTACAAGCCGAAGAACACACCGAGAGCAAGCGCTGCACATCCAGACACAGAACAATGCTGTTCTCTACCGCGACCACATCGTTAAGCGGAATACCGCCGGCAATATACGCCTCGCCAAACACCTCGCCGACAGCGACATTACCCAAAATTGCCCGGTTTCCCCAATAGTCATCCGTCTGAATATGCAAACTCCCTTCCAGCAAAATCAGCAAACTGCTCACAGGTTCTCCGGCGTGCAGGGCATATTCGCCTTTTTGATACGACCGCCCCGCCGCCGCCAAACAGCCAAGCATGGCTTCGATGTCCGCATCTGCCACGCCGGCAAACAATCTGGTCCGTTTTAAAACTTCGATATATTTTTGCATACGCCCTCCGTTTTGTTGTAAATACAACCGACTTGTTTTTACTATGATAGTATACTACCAAACAGAAGTCAAGCCTGTGCTGCTTTGACCGGCAAAACTGCCTTGAACCATTTAGAAAATGAAATGTCGGAGGATAAAGATGATAAGAAAAATTATAAAAATCGATGAAGAAAAATGCAACGGGTGTGGCCTCTGCGCCAGCGCCTGCCACGAGGGCGCCATTGGCATGATAAACGGCAAAGCCAAACTGCTGCGCGAGGATTACTGCGATGGGCTCGGCGACTGCCTGCCCGCCTGCCCCACGGGAGCAATTACCTTCGAAGAGCGGGAAGCGCTTGCCTATGATGAAAAAGCCGTTCAGGCATCAAAGCAGCAGGCGGATCCCCTGCCCTGCGGCTGCCCCGGCACCATGGCAAAGTCGATTCACCATGCCGCTGCGGCTGCGCCTGCTGCGGAAAGCGCATCGCAGGCGGCGAATGCGCCCTCGTGTCTGTCCCAGTGGCCGGTGCAAATCAAACTGGCGGCGCCGAACGCCCCCTATTTTAGCAACGCCAATCTGCTCATTGCCGCCGACTGCACCGCCTATGCCTACGGCAATTTCCATAACGATTTTATCAAAAACCGCGTCTGCCTGATTGGCTGCCCGAAGCTGGATATGGTGGATTACACCGAGAAACTCACCGCCATTATCGCAAACAATTCCATCAACAGCGTGACTGTTGTGCGTATGGAAGTGCCCTGCTGCGGCGGCATTGAGCACGCGGTGCGGCAGGCAATACAGAACAGCGGCAAGTTTCTGCCCACCCAGGTGATTACCGTGGGCATTGACGGCCGTCTTTTACCCGCCCGCAACTAATTGAATATCCAAAAATAAACCGCCGCCTGCCAATTGTACCGGCAGGCGGAAGTTTGCTTTTCGTTTAATTCAATCCAACAGCACAGCGTAGAATGGCACGGGCATCAGCGGATGTGACCCTGCCGTCTCCGTTGGCATCAGCGGCTTTGCTGTATATCCCCTGAATCGATTCCAAACTAACCGCCGCGCGCAAGGCGGTACGCGCATCGCTTGAAGTAATACGGCCATCGCCTCCCACATCCATGGGGACAATAATTTCATATGTGGAAAGCGCAATTCCGCCCTCGTTCAAAACCTGTACACTGCAACCGGTTCCAATAAGCATGCCAGCAGAAAGTGGCTGACTGTTTGCTTGCAGGAGTGTAATATTTGCATTATTCACCTGTGAAACAAATAGCGCAAAATCTGTTCCCACGTCTATGATGACGGTTTTATCCGTTTCATCTACCATAATATCGGCGCCTGCAATCGGTGACAAAGCTGGATTTTCTTGAGGTGCGGTAGGCTCCGTGGTAAGAGTACTGGATTCCTGGCTGCCAGACGGAGACGGGACAGGTTCTGGTTCAGTTGACGGAGCAAGTGTCGGTTCGCTCGATTCGGTGCTGGGGATCGTCGTGTCTGTATCGGGAACAAAAACAGGCATTTTTCCCATATGTAGGTTTGCATATAACAGTGGTTGATTCTTATCTCCAATATCGACATAACTCCAGCTTGCTTCTGTTCCATTATAATAAACATCTTGTAACGATGTGCAATTATCAAAAGCAGAATACAGTATATTCGTCACACTGTTGCCAATCTCAACTGCTTTTAAGTCAACGCATCCAGAAAAAGCGCGTTCACCAATTTTGGTAACACTATCTGGAATCACAACAGTTGGCAATCCGATACAATCAGCAAAAGCACTATTTCCGATCTCCGTTACACTATTTCCAATCGTAACGGAAGTTAGTCCACTGCAACCACTAAACGCATTTGCATTGATTACAGTAACCCCATCTCCGATGACGACAAGTCTTTCATGACAGTTACACTATTGGGAATTTCAATAGCACTCAGATTTGTACAATTACTGAATGCCGAGCCACCAATGGTTGATAATCCTTCGTCGATAGAAACGGTGGTTAATGCTGTACATCCTTCGAAAGCACGATCCCCTATGGTATTGATATTTGAAGGAATTTCAAGTGCCATTAAACCTGTACAGTTCCTAAATGCACGATACCCAATCGATGTTAGTCCGTTTCCAAATTCCACTGATTTCAAACCAGAGCATCCTGCAAAAGTGTACTCACCAATTTTGGTAACACTATCTGGAATCACAACAGTTGGCAATCCGATACAATCAGCAAAAGCACTATTTCCAATCTCCGTTACACTATTTCCAATCGTAACGGAAGTTAGTCCACTGCACCAATCTCCGTTACACTATTTCCAATCGTAACGGAAGTTAGTCCACTGCAGCCACTAAACGCATTTGCATTGATTACAGTAACCTCATCTCCGATGACAACACTCTTCAATCCTTTACAACCAGAAAATGCAGAGTCACCTATAACAGTTACTATACAGCTGTTAATGGTTTCTGGAATTACAACATTTCCCCCGGTACTATTGTAACGAGTTATTTTCACATTGCCATCATCTAAAATTTCATATTCAAAATCTCCAGATTTTTCCGCTGATGCTGTGAGTGACAAAGTGCTCATCGGTAGTGAAGCGACAAACAGCACAAAGGATAACAAATAAGCTATCCACTTTTGATTCATTTTCATTTAATATCCCTCCATTTTTTACTGACACTAATTATACCATAACACAGGATAAAAGAGCCATTGACAAAACAGAGAAAAAAATAGACAGTAAAAACACGCGGCAGCATGAAAGAATTCCAAAAAAAGAAAAACAATTAGTTATTTTAAAATATCAACCAAAATACCGTTATTTTACACAAAGAGTGACTCCTAACTTTGTATAAAATAACTTGTACAAATTCACACATGTACACAAAAAATATTTATAATAACACCTGTGCCACCCACCTGCGCGAAGTTTATTTTTTGAAATTATAGAACCATCAGGCACAACCTACGAAATGCAGCTAAAAAACAGGCGGAATAAGTCCGCCTGTTTGCATATCGGCATAGAAATTGTTTATTTTACCATTTTGGCGATTTCATCTGCAAAATTTTCTTCTTTCTTCTGCAGACCCTCGCCTTTAGCGTAGCGGATAAATCCGGTTACTTTGATATCAGCGCCGAGCTTTTTGGCAACGGAAGCCACATAACCTTTTACATCCATATCGCCGTCTTTGACATACTGCTGGTCAAGCAGGCAGACTTCCTTATAGAATTTGCCGATTTTGCCAACAACGATTTTTTCCAGAACTGCCTCGGGCTTATTCGCCATTTTGGGGTCTTCTTTCATCTGGGCAATCATGATGCCTTTTTCATGTTCCAGAACATCGGCGGGAACAGAAGCGGGATCGAGGTACTGCGGGCTCATGGCGGCTACCTGCATGGCGACATCCTTGCCCATTTCCTTAAATTCCGCAGTAGCAGCAGTGGCATCGTCGGTATCAAACATCACGATAACACCCACAGCGCCGCCGCCGTGTACATATGTGGCGGTATGACCGGTAACGCGCTCAAAACGGCGAATCTTCATGTTTTCGCCGATGGAAAGCACCGCTTCCTGGAATGCGGCGGCAACGGTTTCGTCTTTGCCGGACATGGTCATATCCTGAAGCGCTTCTACAGAAGCGGGATTCTGCTCGGCAATGGTTTTGGCGACACCGAGAACCAGAGAACGGAATGTATCGTTCTTGGCAACAAAGTCGGTTTCGGAGTTAACCTCTACAACAACACTGACATTGGCCGCCTCATCGGTATAGGTCTGCACAACACCTTCGGCAGCGATTCTGCCGGATTTCTTCGCCTGCGCTGCCAAGCCTTTTTCACGCAAAAAGTCAATGGCCTTATCCATATCGCCGTCCGCTTCGGTCAGCGCTTTTTTGCAGTCCATCATGCCTGCGTTGGTTTTTTCTCTGAGAGCCGCAACATCTTTCGCGGTAAAAGAAGCCATAATATAATCCTCCTGATTTTTTCTAATTTCTTACTTATTCTGAAAAGCAGCCCGCACGAACTGGCACGGGCTGGGAATGGTTACCATTTATTCGGCAGCGGCTTCCGCTTCGGCGGCGGGAGCGGCGGCTTCTTCGGTCTCGGGCGCGTTCTGCTCGCCCTGACGGCCTTCAATAACGCCATCGGCAATGGCGCCGGCAATCAGCTTAACGGCACGAATCGCGTCGTCGTTGCCGGGAATAACATAGTCGATTTCATCGGGATCGCAGTTGGTGTCCACAATAGCGATAATCGGAATACCCAGTTTTTTGGCTTCCTGAACGGCATTCTTTTCTTTTCTCGGGTCAACAACGAACATGGCGCCGGGCATTCTCTTCATCTCGGTGATGCCGCCGAGGAATTTTTCGAGTTTTTCAATCTGAAGCTGCAATTTGACCACTTCCTTTTTGGGAAGCATATCAAAGGTGCCGTCTTCCTGCATGGCATGCAGCTGCGCCAGACGCTTAATTCTGAGTTTGATGGTGGTAAAGTTGGTCAGCATACCACCGAGCCAGCGGGCGTTGACATAGGGCATACCGCAGCGGGTGGCTTCCTCTTTAATAGAATCCTGCGCCTGCTTTTTGGTGCCCACAAAGAGCACATCCTTGCCTTCAGCTGCAATTTCACGGACGAACATATACGCTTCATCGAATTTTTTCACGGTCTTCTGCAAGTCGATAATGTAGATACCGTTTCTTTCGGTGAAGATATACGGAGCCATTTTTGGGTTCCATCTTCTGGTCTGGTGTCCGAAATGGACGCCTGCTTCGAGCAGTTGTTTCATAGAAATGACTGACATGGTTTTTCCTCCTTTTGTTGAACCACTGCGGTTCTCGCCGCCTGCCCGCACGCAAAGCGCACAACGGACAGACTCCTCCCGCATGAGATTTACCGATAGATTATAGCACAGCACCACTTAAAATGCAAGGGGAAATTTCAAATTTATAGGGCGTTTTGACCTGCCATACAAAAACACACGATTAATATGGCAAATGCTGCATAAAAACAGATTATTCAGGACAGAGATATTACAAAAAAATGATTGACAAACATACATATAATGTTTATTATAAGATTGATAAAAAACTGTTATAATTTACATGATATGCATCGATGTGCACTAATATTTATTTTGCTTTAATAAATCGAATGCCTGCATCACCTGTTATTTTGTCCTCTTCCATGTTGTTTTTTTAACCATTCACCGCGCAGCTAAGCAAATATCAGGGAAATGTTACTGGCAGCTCCCCTTCCGAAGTAGATTGCGCTATCCCCGCTTTGATGCGAAATCCTACGCTTTTGCAACATGAACATATTTCCTTTTGATACTTAAAAGCGGTAATAACCGCTGTCAACAGCGAAAATCACGGCGAAGCGATGCTTTGCCGAAAAAAATAAGAAAGGCGATCGTTGGCCGCAACCGGCAGACGGTCGAGAGGTGAGGAACATGAAGATGGGTAAACGAATCTTTGCAACACTGCTGGCAGCGATACTGCTACTAACCGGCATCCCATTATCCGGCTTTGTCGGACTGGGGGAGGAACTCTTTCCGGTAGCCAGTGCGGCTACCTCCGGGGATTATGTGTATACAATACTTGAAGACGGCACGGCTGAGATTACGGAGTATACCGGCAGCGGCGGAGATATCGTAATTCCGGATAACCTTGACGGGTACAGCGTCACCAGCCTTGGCGTTTCCTCCTTTGCCGGCTGCAATAGTTTGACAACAGTAAAAATTCCTGATACGGTAATCCGTATTGGCGAGGGCGCATTTGGGTATTGCAGAAACTTGACCTCAATAGATATTCCGGACAGCGTACAAGACATCGAAGGCTGGGCTTTCGATTCCTGCAATGCTTTGCGCAAAATAACCATACCGGATGGTGTTGTCAGCATCGGGCAACGCACATTTACCCAATGCTATAATCTGATTTTTGTATCTCTGCCAAGTACGATTGTCTATATTGATGATTATGCCTTTGAAGGCTGCAACGCACTGTCAACCGTATACTACGCCGGAACGCAAGAAGGATGGGATACAGTAATCACCGGTCAAGGCAATGAAGCCTTTCTTAACGCGACATGTCAACTTGGCATCTGCCTGACCAGCCGGGAGATTGTTTCGTTTGACAGATACACGGGAAATCTGGGCGATAGCTGCATTTATAACCTTGATCGCTCCGGACTCATTGGGACTTCAGGTAATCCGTACTACAGAAATGGGAATATTGGTATAGACGGCACGGAATATAAAAACGGCTTAGAAGTATGGATTGCCCGGTGGAACCCCAGTGCGGAAATCAGCTGGGCAGAAGCAGTATACAAACTCGATGGCAGGTTTAAAAAATTAACCGGTAAGAGCGGCTTGATTCAGGGATCTGCGAACAGCAATAATTTTGATACCACTGTTTATTTTTACGATGGGGAACGACTGCTGCAATCATATACCTTGACAGATGAGAACTATGTGTTCGATATAGAAGTTGATGTCACCGGCGTTGATGAGTTGAAAATTCTTGTACAAGACAATGTAGCAGTAAAAAGCGGAACCTCTTTTGCTCTGTATGATATGTTCTTCGATGACAGCAACCTGGGCGATGCCTTAAGTGATACCAATCAGAATCCCCCGGTTACATTTGAAAATAATATTGCCGTGGAAACGAGGCTAACTGGTATGACGTCTGCCTATTCCATTGACAAACTGTTGGCATCTGTTGGTGTACAAATGCATGATAAATGTAATATTTCTTCTTCTTATTCTGCCGAATCAACAAACATAACTCCTGATTCACTGGGTTCATACAGTGCATTTTATGAGGATCTCAATTCAGATGGGTACTTGGAATTGGTCGCGGTTTGTGTGGTCCAGGACACGCAATCTGGCATGCAGGAATTACAGTTGCTTGCTTTTTACAGCGAGCAGAATACGATATATGCCAAAGCATATGATACTGACATTAGCGTTACTTCAACTGATATGTCTTTATATTTTGATGTCTATACAGCAAATGGTTATATATACATTACTGGATCATATGCCTCTGGAATTCTGGGCGGAGGGAACCGACATGGCGAGCGACACGCCGTTTATGATTTTTCTGGTCTAAACTGGAACTGCCCTATAAAATATAATGCCGGTATTTCGAGCGGCAGTACGGTTTTCAATGATTTTGTCAATGACATTTACCTGTCGGATTATCAATCCATAGAAAATTTTGAGCGAATTGCTGCCTTGACGCAGGAAAGAGAGAGCATGATTCGAAATGATTTCAATATCACAGAAGATACGCGCATGCTCCTGTTTACATCCAATTTTGATTTGCAAAATGAAACCGATTGCATATGGGACGCAAAGGGATTTTACCATTCAGACGCGGACAGAATACCGGACGATTGGGAAGTAAATGGTATTGACATAGATGGAGATGGTATCCCCGAGCTTGATTTGGCGGCAATGGGGGCGGACAAAAATGTACCAGATATCTTTGTAGAAATCGACTGGATGGTTCGGCCGGAAAAAAAGTTTTTCTTTTGGGTGATAGACCCTGCCTACAGTTTTCGACCAAGCGAATCAGTACTGCGAACCGTATATGAGGCCTTTCAAGCGCATGGTATAAATTTACATCTTGATGCCGGTCGCGATTCTACCGACTTTGTTACCGGAGAAAAATGGGGAGATTTATCTGGAGGAAACGAGCTTACCTATACGGAAAGCCTGAATGCTGACCTAAATGCAGATACATGGAATAACCTGCTTGATATGTCAGGAATCAGAGCATTGGTATTTCATCATTGTATTTTCGGCGACCTTCTTTGTAGCGATCCATCTAATACTACATCTGGCATGACTCCGGGATTCGGGCAATATTTTGCAGTAACACTTGGCGGATGGGGAACGGTAAACGATACTACCATTGCCGGTACTTTTATGCATGAGCTGGGTCATTCCTTAGGTTTACACCATGGGGGGTGCGACGATGAAAATTATAAGCCAAATTATTTAAGCATCATGAACTATTCTTTCCAGACAACCGGATTGGCCGGTACGGGCAACTTGAATTATTCAGATTATGAGCTTCCAGATATTGATGAAGCCAATATTAATGAAATTCGCGGCATCGATCCGATGGGGATAACGGTTGGAACAAATCTTGCTACAACCTTATTTACGAGAACAAGTGCACAAATTACAACTGGCGCAATAGCACGTGCTCCTATCGATATGAATGGAAATGGGACATTAGAGGAAAGTATATCGTTGGATTTAAATCCCCAAGGCAATTTTGCAGACGACCCCATTGCTATTTTAAAAAGTTTTAACGATTGGAATGCAATTAAGTATCACAGTGGAACCATAGGTTCCACTGCCGACCTTGATGAAGTTCCGGAAGTTCGCGTTTCTGCGGGGCTATCTTCATATCAAGAAAAGACACTCGATGAGTCTTTAGAAACAGCAACACTCGCAGCAGATGGAACGGGATGTATTGAAATTGTGTCTCCGACAGTTGTTAAAGATGTTGATAATCAAAATATTTATTTCGACATTACCAATTTAGGAGCAAATGATGCCACATTTGCCGTGGAAATACAGAGTGAGATATTATTCGATACATACAAAGAAACTGTTACAGTCAGCGGCTCAAAGGAAAAAGTTGAAAATACAAGAATTTGCATTCCTGTTAAATCAGATTTAGATATAGGGGAATACAATGTCAAGTGTGTGATTTCCAATGATCACCAGGACGATGTACATGCCAGTTTCTCGGTAATCATTTATGAACCGTCTTTAGAAGAAATAAATGAGATGAGAGAATCCATCAATGAAGAAGCATATAAAAATGAAATAAATCCAGATATTCTGAATGAGATTATGAACGTCATAAATGAAAAAACCGAGAATTCAGATATTCCCGAATCAGATTTTCCTTCTTCCACCGAGCCGCCGGTTACCGAGCCGGCGGGGCAGGAATATCTGTTGGGGGATGTGAACGGCGATGGGCGTGTTACCTCGGCGGATGCGCGGTTGATTTTACGGTGCGCGGTACAACTGGACAGCCTTTCTGGCACACCCCGTTTGCTGGCAGACCTGAACCGGGACAACTGCATCACTTCTGCCGATGCTCGTTTGGCACTGCGCATTGCTGTCAATTTGGAAGAAAGTTCCACCATCGTTGTAACCACACCTGATGCTTCCACAGAACCTTCAGAAACGGTGCCATCTGTAACGGAGCCGCCCACAACCGAGCCTCCGGAAACTGAACCCCCTGCAACCGAGCCGCCCGCAACGGAACCGCCAACAACCGAGCCTCCGGGAACTGAGCCCACAGTGATCGAGCCGCCCACAACAGATCCTACAACTCCCGAGCCCACGACAGAGCCTTCGGTCGTATTTTTGCCCGATGACGGCGATCCCGGTTCTATCGACATAGGCGATTTAGATTGAGTTTATGTGCTTTCTTAAAGGGGCTACAGGCAAAAAAGCAAAAGAATAAAAACATGGACTGTTACACGCAAAAGGAACCGGCAAAATGCTCTTATGTGCGACAGTCCTTTTTTATTTTTACAGAAACAAACAGCTCTATACTAAATGTTGGGGTAAGTAACCAAATAGAGCCAGGAAAAAGCAAAAAAAGTAGAGCATATTTGGTAGGAATCCGTTAAAATGGAGTTGATGAAAAACCAGAACGGAGATGACAAATATGCTCTACCCTGATTTTAGCGA
>CASFEZ010000054.1 GCA_949293815.1 uncultured Eubacteriales bacterium
CAGTGCTATAAAAGAGTTTTTGAGAAAAATAGGAAGGGATAGCACTCTTAGCCAGCCGGGAGGGGTCCACATGGTTGACGCAATGGACATTAATGCTGATGTTATTGAAGCTATGGCGGATGTATTTCAAGCGGATGGTGAAGAGGCACAGGATATAGCGCATTGTGAAGATCTGGCTTTGAGGAAGAGCTCCTATACCAGAGGCAGCACAGACGCGTCGTTCAAAGTAGATACAGACGGCTCTGCCTGCCTGGCGGTAAGAGATACGCTTCCTCCAGTGGCATGGTCAAATGTGCTGGCGAACAGAGACTTTGGCTTTCTGGCTACAGAAACAGGAACGGGTTTCATGTGGTATGGCAATTCCCGTGAGATGAAAGTTAACAGATGGCTCTGCGACCCGATGACCGCAGCCGGCACAGAGGAGATGAGGCTTATGGTGGATGGGGAAGATATTTCACTGTTTGCCTCTGGGGATGGATATCCATCGCTTGTCAGATACGGTTTCGGATATGCTGTGTGGGAGAGGCAGATAGGCAGAGTGCGCACGCGGCTCACTTCATTTGTGCCGAATGATATGGCGGCAAGGGTTATGATGCTGGAGATAAAGGGAGAAGTAGATGGCCTTCGCCTTAGATATTATACTGACCTTGTGATGGGGGGCAGCAACAGGCTGTGCCGGAGCGCGAAAGTATGGCGGGAAAACGGGGCTGTATGCGCTAGGAACCTGATGGGGGAGTATAGCAAAAGCGTATTTAAGGTTGTATCCTCTCAAACGATAGAGGAAATGTGTTCCTCAAAGGAACAGGCGCTCAAGGAAAGCACCAAGCAGCCGACCAATCCCAGTCGAAGCCATTGTTTCATGGGTATCACTCCCGGCAAAATCTTTATACAAACTTTACAATGGCTGGATTAAAATTGGATTGAACGCAGAAAAGAAATTTACTGTTTCTTTGCCGAATCCGGTCGAACCGGCAGGGGAGCGAAGGGAGTTCCGGAAAAATCAAACAAAATGCGCCCGAAATAGATAATATTTCTGAATCCTGATAAAACTGCGAATTTATGCTATATTTTTTTTGTAAGATATGCTACAATAAGATGAATTTGACTTCTGCAAAAAAGGAGAGCAAAAGCATGAAACATTCCGATTTAATCAAAAAGATGTCTTTGGAGCAAAAAGCCGCCTTTGTTTCCGGCTATGACTATTGGCATCTGGAAGAAGCGCCCGAACTGGGGCTGCCGAAAATCATGGTTACCGACGGTCCCCACGGTCTGCGCAAGCAGAACCCCAATAAAAAGGCATCCGGCGGCATTGGGCTTGGCAATTCCGTGCCCGCGACCTGTTTCCCGCCCGCCGCCACCTCCTCCTGCGCCTGGGACCCCGACCTGTTGGAAGAGGTGGGCAAAGCGCTGGCGGAGGAATGCCTTGCCGAGCAGGTATCCGTGGTGCTCGGTCCGGGTACCAATATCAAGCGCTCGCCGGTCTGCGGCAGAAACTTTGAATATTTCAGCGAGGACCCGTATTTGGCGGGCAAATGCGCTGCCGGTTTTGTCAAGGGCGTACAGTCCAAGGGGGTTGGCACCTCTTTAAAGCATTACGCCTGCAACTCCCAGGAGGCGTTCCGCATGGTCGTAAACGAAGTAGTAGACGAGCGGGCACTGCGGGAAATTTATTTGACCGCCTTTGAAATCTGCGTCAAAGAAGCCCAGCCCTGGACGGTGATGAACTCGTACAACCGCCTCAACGGCGTATACGCCTCCCAGAACGAAAAGCTGCAGCAGCAGATCCTGCGCAAAGAATGGGGCTTTCAGGGGCTTATCGTCACCGACTGGGGTTCTTCCGTGGATCGCATTCCGGGCTTGCAGCATGGCACGGATTTGGAAATGCCCTCTTCCGGTCAGCTGAACACCAAAAAAATCATTGCAGCCGTACAAAGCGGCGAATTGGACGAAGCCGTTTTGGATGAGCGGCTGGACAATGTATTAGAACTCATTCTCAAATCGAAACCGGCACTGGCTGAAAAACATACCTTTGACGCCGAAGCCCACCACGCCGTCGCCCGCAAAATGGCGGAAAACGCCATGGTGCTGCTCAAAAACGACGACCAGCTTTTGCCGCTGAAAGCCGGGCAGAAGGTGGCGGTAATCGGCGAAATGGCCGCTGCGCCCCGGTTCCAGGGCGCCGGTTCCTCAGTAATTAACCCCACCCGGCTGGACAACGCGCTGGACGCGCTGAAAAAAGCGGGCGTGGATGTGATTTATGCCCGGGGCTATGACAAGAGCAAGGATGAAATCGACCAGGCGCTGTTTGACGAAGCAAAGGCGTCGGCGCAAAAAGCGGATGTGGCGCTGGTCTTCGCCGGGCTGACCGAAGCCTTTGAGGGCGAGGGCTACGACCGGGTGGATATTGACATTCCCAAGAGCCACAACGCTCTGATTTCCGCCATTGCGGCAGTCAACCCCAATACCGCCGTGGTGCTGGCAGGCGGCTCGGTGGTCGCCATGCCCTGGATTGGCGAGGTGAAAGCGCTGCTCAATTCCGGTTTGGGCGGTCAGGCAGGCGGCAGCGCCGTGGCGAACCTGCTGACCGGCAAGGTCAACCCCTCGGGCAAAACCAGCGAAACCTATCCGCTCGCTTTCTCTGACAACCCGACCTACGGCAATTATCCCGGCGGACCGGTTACCTCGGAGCACCGGGAGTCCGTATACATCGGCTACCGCTACTATGACACCGCTAAAAAAGAGGTGCTCTTCCCCTTCGGCTACGGCCTTTCCTACACGAGCTTCACTTACAGTGACTTGAAGCTCTCGAAACAAGAGATAAGCGATGAGGACACCCTTGCGGTGACTTTTACGGTGAAAAACACCGGTTCCGTGGACGGCGCGGAAGTGGCGCAGCTGTATGTACACGATCAGGAATCCACCGTTTACCGTCCCGAAAAAGAGCTGCGGGGCTTCCAGAAGGTATTCCTGAAAGCCGGGGAGGAAAAGGAAATTACCCTGAATTTGGGCAAGCGCGCCTTTGCGTTTTATCATGTGGCGGCAGGGGACTGGACTGTAGAAAGCGGCGCGTTCGATATTTTGGTCGGCGCTTCTTCCCGGGATATTCGCCTGAAAGAAACGGTAACCGTCACCGCCAAACAGGAGGCGGAGATGCCCGACTACCGCAAAACCGCGCCGGCCTATTATACCGCCGACCTTACGGGCATGAGGGGCGAGCAGTTTGCCGCCGTCTACGGCGCAGAGCTTCCGAGCCCGGCGATGGATAAAAATAAAAAGATTGATCTTTACTGCTGCTTAAACGATGCCCGCCATACCAAATGGGGCGGCAAAATCTGCAATCTGATTGAATCGATTATGTCCAAAATGGGTTCCGACGCCAACGGCGACGGCAAAATGCTGGCTGCCATGGCCACCCAGATTCCCATCCGCAATTTCATTGCCATGAGCATGGGCGTGTTCTCGCCGGAGATGGCGGAGGGGCTTTTGCAGATTCTCAACGACGATGAGTCGAGCTTTGCCGGCTTCAACAAAATCTTCTGGCGCATCGGCGGCGCGCTGACCCGTCTTCCGGCGCTGCTGAAATCCATTTAACCATTCATCCATATACCCAAAAAACCGGCTCCCACACGGGAACCGGTTTTTTGTATGGCAGGAAACGCTGCCGTGCGTATTTTGAACGCCTCGTTTCAGAAGCCTTATTTTTCAGTGGCGGGTGTCTGGTTGATTTTTTCCAGCACCGGCAGCAAATCTTCATTGTCCGAAAGCTCAATCATGCCCTTATCGCAGGCGGCTGCCAGCTTGGGGTCGATGGGCAGGCGCGCCACGGTATCAATGCCGTGGGCGGCGGCAACCTGCTCAATATGGCTTTCGCCGAAGATGGCGTGCTTTTTGCCGCAGTCGGGGCACTGGAAATAGGACATATTCTCCACCAGCGCCAACACGGGGATATGCATCATATCCGCCATATTTACCGCCTTTTCCACAATCATGGACACCAGCTCCTGGGGCGAGGCGACAATCACAATGCCGTCCACAGGGATGGACTGGAACACCGTCAGCGGTACATCGCCGGTACCCGGCGGCATATCAATGAACATAATGTCCTCGTCTTTCCAGATTGCGTCCGTCCAGAACTGCTTGACTGTCCCCGCAATCAGCGCACCGCGCCAGATAACCGGGTCGGTCTCGTGCTCCAAAAGCAGGTTCAGGGAAACGATATCAATCCCCGTTTTGCTTTGGGCAGGGAAAAAGCCGAATTCGCTGCCCGCAAGCCGTTCGTGCACCCCAAAGGCCTTGGGGATAGACGGACCGGTGATATCCGCGTCCATAATGGCGGTTTTCAGTCCCTGCCGCTGCGAAAGCACCGCCAAAAGGGAGGTGACCAGGGATTTTCCCACGCCGCCCTTGCCGCTGACAACGGCAATGACTTTTTTTACCGAGCTTAACTCGTTCAATTTGTCTTTCTGCGGCTCCTGGCGCTGTCCGCATTCCTGCGAACAGGAGGCGCAATCGTGTGTACATTCACTCATAAAGAACCCTCCGATGCAATATCTATCGTATATGTTTCAAAACCGGCGTTATCGGCGTTGTAATGGAAAAATTCGCTGTTGGTCATATCCATAAAATAGGTACGCAGGATCCGCAAGATACCGCCGTGGGCGACCACCAATAAATCCACACCCCGATATGTTTGCAGCACATCATCTAAAAAGTTATAGACCCGCTGACCGGTCATCAGCATGGATTCGCCGCCGGGATAGCGCACGGCAAACTGGCTTTTGGTCTGCAAAAAGCCATCGGTAAACCGATCCATTCCCTCAAAGCTGCCGTAGTTCTGCTCCCGCAGGCGCTTGTCGTACAACAGGGGAATCTGCAAACGATCGGCGGCGATGGCAGCGGTATGTTTTGCCCTTTGCATATCCGAGGCGATGACCAGCCGGGGCGGGCAGGGGAGTAAGGCCAGTTTTTCCGCCAGCAGCTCAGCCTGGGCGATGCCCGTTTCGTTCAAATCCAAATCCGTCACGCCCGAGATTTCATTGCGAGCGTTCATATCCGTCTGCCCGTGGCGGGCGGCATATAAAAACAAAACCATCCATCCCCATAAAAACAGGGCGCAGCCACGCACACGGCGGCACGCCCCGTTATTTTATTTGCTGCTTTACGCGGCATCGGTTTCCGGCACGCCGAAAATCTTAATCGAATACGAGCTGCCCGCGTCGTCTGCCGCTACGGACACCATCACCGAGCCGTCGGTCAAAACCGCCGGGGCAAATACCCGGGAGAAAATCTCATTGTGGTAGCAGCCGCAGGTGCCGTCCATGATCCCTAAAACAATGGCGGCGGCGTTGGCGGAAACGCCGCGCATAAAGATATGGCTGCCGTCGGTTTCAAACAGGTCGGGTACAAAGCCGCTCGTTCCGCTTAAGGAAAGGGTATGGCTTTCGCCGGTCATAATATGATAGACCTCCAGCGTATTCTTATTCAGGAGCCAGTCACCGCTGCGCAGATAATTTTCGCTGTAATCGCCCTCAAATTCCTTCAGAACGGTGGTTTCACCATCGCTGAAAGCAATGACATGGAACCCGGTCTCGCCGTTTCGCTGCAAACAGACAACCCGTCCGCTTTCATCAAAGCTGAAGTAGAAGTCCACCACATCCTGAATATAGCGGTCATTGTCCTCATTGTTGCCGGAGCCGTCCGCCATATAAATATCCATCTGGTTGGAGCTGGTATACAGGTGGTACTGGCGCGACGAGAAGAACAGGAACCGTTCACCGCATTTTTTCACCGCGTCCTCGGTCAGCATGGCGTAATCGGCGCGGTAAGCACCGGTGGTATCAAAGGCGCGGTTGTTGTTGGACAAAAGATATTCCGTATCGCCGGAATCGGTATGGAAAATCATGTTTTCTTCATAAACTTTATCATTACTGTAAAAATCCTCTTTGGTGGTGTCCACCATCAGCATATACGCGCCGTCCTCGGCATAGGAGGCTGGCAGGTTCATCAGGCGGAAAAAGGCATATTCGTAAATCTGCACATCCGCATCGGACATCTGAGTGGTAAACAAACCGTAGCCCGCAATCTGCCCATCCCCGGTCTGATAATAATAAACCGTTGCGGGAATATTCTCCTCGGTGCAATTGACCGTTACCTCATAAGAGCCGGTGGCGGCCACCTGCTGAATCTGGGTGCCCTCTACGCGGAAAAATGAAACTTCGCCCTCACGGGACATGGTATAATACAAATTGTCGATATCCGTTTTCATCATCGGCTCGGCATTGTCCACCGACCCTTTGACCATGCTCACATAGCTTTCCTCGTCCAAATCTACTGCCATGGGCGCGGTAGTACCGGCATCGCCGCCGACCAGACGGGCAATGTCATCCCGCAGAAAAACACCCACGAGAACCAGCACAACCAAAAGCACAACAACGGCGGTAATGATATAGCTTTTTTTCATTTTCTCAATCCCTTTCGGCGTTCTGCCCGCGATTTTTCCCGCATCCAAAACGGGTCAATCTTCATTATATCGAAAGAAACCGGGAAAGTCAATTCACAAATCATGAATTTGCGTATCAAACGACAAAATCCGGCGAAAAATTACAGCAGTACCGACAAAATGCCGGTAACCGCCGCGCCGCATACCGCGCCGATGGACGCATACAGCAGCGACAGGCGTTTTTGTTTTCGCTCCCGCGCTTTCAGCTTTGGCGGCATCGCCCGGCGAAGAGCACCCTTGGCGCTGACACGCAGCCGGTTCTCCTCCTCGCCGCTGTATTCTGGCTTGACAAAAAAGATGGCTTTTTCAAAATAATCATTGTCCAGCTCATGCACTTCCAGTACGCATTTACTCACGCCTTTGACACTCACAACGCATTCCTCCCATTTTTGGCTCTGCGGTTATTTTTTACCGCTACCGGAATTTTATGCGTGCCGCACAAAAAACAAGAAAAGAGCGGATTTACCGAAAACCCGGCAAATCCGCGATAAGCGTTCTGTTACTTTTTTAATTGCTCAAATGCATCAAAAAACGGTTGCAGCTGCGCCTCGATCTCGGCCGCGCCGCCTTTGCGGCGGCTTGCGATATTCAGCGGCAGCACCGGGTCGTGCACGCTCAGGCGCAAAAGCGCCCAGCCGTCCCCGTGCGCCGAATCGAAATTCAGCCGAAGACCTTCCCGGTTGTCATCCGCTGGCGTTACGCCCGGCTGTTCAGCTGCCCAGCTGCCCAGCGCATCTATCACCCGGCT
>CASFEZ010000055.1 GCA_949293815.1 uncultured Eubacteriales bacterium
AAGGTCATATCCGGCAAAATCGAGGGCAGGCGCTTGGCGAGCATACTCTTCCCCGAACCGGGCGGACCTATCAGCAGGCAGTTATGCCCGCCGGCGGCCGCGACCTCCAGCGCCCGTTTGGCGGCGGCCTGTCCCTTTACATCCGCGAAATCCGGCAGCGGTTCGGTCTCCGGCTGGGCGTTTTCCAGCGAAAAGGTCACCGGTTCTATGGGCGCCTCGCCGCTTAAATGCTTTGCCAGCTGCTTTACGCTTTTGACCGGATAGACGGTCAGATTTTTAACCACCCGCGCCTCCGCCGCGTTCTGTTCCGGAATAAAGACTTCGCGAATGCCGGTACCGGCGGCGGAAATCAGCATGGGCAATACGCCTTTTACCGGGCGCACATCCCCTGCCAAAGACAATTCGCCGATGAATGCCATACCCGACAAATCCGCGCGAATCTGCCCCAGTGCGCGCAGCAGCGCCATTAAAATGGGCAAATCGTAAGCCGAGCCCTCTTTGCGTTTGCTGGCAGGAGCAAGGTTGACGGTAATATGCTGGTAGGAAAAGACGAAACCGCTGTTCTTAACGGCAGCCTCCACCCGCTCCCGCGCTTCGCTGACGGCGGCATCCGGCAGCCCCACAATGTCGAACCGGCTTTTGCCGTTGATGATATTGGCTTCCGCTTCTACCAGATAGGTTTCCATGCCGAAAAATCCAAGGCTTTGTACCTTTGCAAACATCATCGTTACCCCCTCATTGGTTTGGTTCCGGTTAAATCATCTCTTCCGGTCGGAACAGCCGGTCAAATTCCGTCTCGGAAAGAAAGCCGAGCCGCAAGCAGGCTTCTTTCAGCGAAATATTTTCTTTATGGGCAAGCTTTGCGGTTTTTGCCGCGTTTTCATAGCCGATATAAGGGCTGATGGCGGTGACCAGCATCAGCGACCGGTGCAGGTTTTCGTGCATTTTTTCCCGATTCGCCACAATGCCCACCGCGCAGTTTTTGTTAAAGGAATTCATGCCGTCGCTCAGCAGCCGCACCGATTGCAGCAGATTGTAAATGCAAACCGGCATAAAGACATTGAGTTCAAAATTTCCCTGGGACGCCGCTATGGCTACAGCGGTGTCGTTGGCAATCACCTGTACGGCGACCATGGTCAGCGCTTCGCACTGGGTGGGGTTGACCTTGCCGGGCATAATGGAGGAGCCGGGCTCGTTTTCCGGAATAAATATTTCGCCCAATCCGCAGCGCGGTCCGCTGGCCAGCCAGCGCACATCGTTGGCAATTTTCATCAAATCCGCCGCCAATGCTTTCAGCGCACCGTGTAAAAATACCAGCTCATCTTTGCTGGTCAGGGCGTGGAACTTGTTTTCCGCTGTCCGGAAGCGGATGCCGGTGCAGTCGGAAAGCATCTGTGCCGCCAGTTTATCGAAATTTTTCGGCGCGTTTAAGCCGGTGCCCACAGCCGTGCCGCCCAGCGCCAGCTGCGCCGTTTCCGAAAGGGTGCCGAGAATCATTTTTTTGTCCTGCGCAAGGCTCGCCCGCCAGCCGCTGATTTCCTGCGAAAAGGCGATGGGCGTGGCGTCCTGTAAATGGGTTCTGCCGCTTTTCACAGCCCCCCGGTTGGTATATTCCAGACAGCGAAAGGTGTCAATCAGCGAATCGATGGCGGGAATCAGTTTTTCTTTTACCTCCACCGTCGCCGCAATGTGCATGGCGGTGGGAAAGGTGTCGTTGGAGCTTTGGGACATATTTACATGGTCGTTGGGGTGCAGCAGCGTCTCGCCCGCCAGCTCGTTGCCCCGGTTGGCAATGACCTCGTTGACGTTCATATTCGATTGGGTGCCGCTGCCGGTCTGCCAGACAACCAGCGGAAAATGCGCGGATAGCTTCCCCTCGTATATTTCATCGCAGACCCGGCAGATAAGCTGGCAGCGCCGCTCGTCCAGCTTGCCCAGCCGCCGGTTGGCCAGCGCCGCCGCTTTTTTCAATAGTGCAAATGCCGAAATGATTTCTTTCGGCATTTTTTCTTCCCCGATTTGAAAATTCATCAGGCTCCGCTGGGTCTGCGCGCCCCAATATTTATCGGCGGGAACCAAAATAGTTCCCATGGAATCGTGTTCTTCTCGAAATGGCATCTTTTTTCACCTGTCTTTAACCGATGACCGGTTTTTTTCAATATTTTGTCAATCATGTTCTATGATAATATAAAGACAGATTTTCGTCAATCGCTTTCCGAAAAATCGTTTGTTTTGCTTGCACCACAATACATCAGGACGCCCGCGGCGGCGGGTCAAATATACATCCGCAAGGGGGAATTCGTCCAAAATCTGACAAAGAACACGAATAGAAAAAGTTTTGTTGCATTTTTATTTTCATTATGTTCTAAGTTTTTTAACATAAAATCATTAGAATGGGATAAAACTATCTTATTTTATACAAACTTAAAAAATATTGACTATTTATTTACATTGTAATTTATTCCATAATGTAGACAAAGAAAAAGAAACAGTTGGAAATGGTCGTTCCGCCAAAGGTACGGGCGGCTGCGAGGGTTGTGCTGCAAAAATGACGGAGGGTTTAAATATGGCTGAAACAGAAAAAAAGAAAAGACCGCAGCGAAATGCGCTGCGTTCCCAAAAGCTGATAAAAAAGGCGTTCGCCAAACTGCTGCATGAAAAAGAGCTGAACAAAATTACCGTTTCCGATATTGTAAAAGAGGCGGAAATTTGCCGCGGCACTTTTTATGCGCATTTTATTGACATCAACGACTTGTTTGAACAGATGGAAAAGGAAACCATCGACTATGTTATGAAATTTATCGAGGACATGGGCGTGGTCAATTTCTTTGAAAATCCCCGTCCGGTGCTGGAGCTGCTGATGGCCGGCATTGAAAAGGATAAAGAGTATTATAAAAATCTGTTGCTGAATAAAAGCGCACTGGTGATTTCCGAGCGGCTGATCAACACGCTGCGCGACCGGTTTGTGGATGAAATTACCGCCGGATTCCCCGCGAAGTCCAAAGACGAAACCAGAGCGTTTCTGATTTATGTTGCCAACGGCATCGAGGGGCTGTTTGTCCGCTGGCTCAACGACAAAGCGCCTTTGCCGACCAAGGGGATTATTGATATGATGTGCCTGATGATTGGCGGCTGTTTGGATGCGTTTGTGCGGACGGAACAGTAAACGGCTTTTTATCGTATCGTATGATTTGCACCCCTACACGAGCGCCTTTTGGCGCTCTATTATGATGGATAGAATTAGGATGGTGAAAACCGTGACCATAGCCATAATCGACGGGCAGGGCGGGCGCATTGGCGTCCGATTGGTGGAGGAAATCCGCAAAGCCCTGCCGGAAGCGGAAATTTTAGCCGCCGGCGCCAATACTGCCGCTACCGAGCGTATGCTGGCCGCCGGTGCCGCACGGGGCGCTACCGGGGAAAACGCCGTGCGGGTGGTCTGCCGCAGCGCAGACATTATCGCGGGACCGGTGGGCATCGCCATTGCCGATTCCATGCTGGGCGAAATCACCCCCGCCATGGCGCTTGCCGTTGCCCAAAGCCGCGCTGCCCGGGTGCTGATTCCCATCGGCAAATGTGAAACCATCGTCGTCGGCTCCGGCGAAAAAACCATGAGCGAGCTGCTTTCCGAGGCGGTGGCGCGCATTACCGACCTTTGCCGGGGCGATTGCGGACAGTAAGCGTTGTCGCCCGACTGGCAAAAAGTTTTTTGCGAAAACCGCTTGACAACTCCGCTTTTCGGGCTATAATGAAAGAGAAAGAACAACACGATGACGGAGAAGGTCTCGGTTTTCGCTTCTTCAGAGAGCGTGCCCCTGTGGTGAAAGGCGCGCGAAGTACGACCGAAGGCTACCCCTCCCGAGTGGCGCTGAAAACGCTTTTTGCGAGTAAGGCGTCCGTGCGGCTGCGTTAAAGCCAACCTCGAGCGGCGGAGCAATCCGCAATTTGGGTGGAACCGTGGAGCATTTGCGCTTCATCCCATGTTTTTTGGGATGAAGCGCTTTTTCGTGTGTATCTATTTTTGGAAAGGAAGAACTGCTATGATTCAACTGACCTTAAAGGACGGCTCGGTCAAAGAGGTCGAGCCCGGTATTTCCGCTTATGAAGCGGCTCAGGCGATTAGCGAGGGGCTTGCCCGCGCCGCCTGTGTGTGCAAAATCAACGGCGAGGTCAAAGACCTGCGCACCGTTTTAGACAGCGACTGTGAGCTGGAAATTCTGACCTTTGATTCCGACGAGGGCAAGCGGGCGTTCCGCCACACCGCGTCCCATATTTTAGCCCAGGCGGTCAAGCGCCTGTACCCGTCGGCAAAGCTTGCCATCGGACCTGCCATTGACGATGGATTCTATTATGATTTTGATGTGGAAAAACCTTTCACGCCCGAGGATTTAAAGGCGCTGGAAGAGGAAATGAAAAAGATTGTCAAGGAAAACCTGCCTCTGGAGCGGTTCGAGCTGCCCGCCGGAGAAGCCATTGCTTTGATGCAGGAGAAAGACGAGCCGTATAAGGTGGAGCTGATTGAAGAGCATGCCGCCTCCGGCGAGCCCATCTCCTTTTACCGGCAGGGTGAGTTCACGGAGCTTTGCGCGGGACCGCATCTGATGCGCACCGGCGCGGTGAAGGCGTTCCGTTTGCAGCAGGCGACCGGCGCTTATTGGCGCGGCGATTCCAACAAATCGATGTTACAGCGGGTTTACGGCACGGCGTTTACCAAAAAAAGCGATATGGAAGAGCATCTGGCGGCGTTGGAGGAAGCCAAAAAACGCGACCACAACAAGCTCGGCAGAGAGCTGGAGCTGTTCACCACCTCCGAAGTGATTGGTCAGGGTCTGCCGATTCTGTTGCCCAAAGGCGCAAGGGTTGTGCAGCTTTTACAGCGCTTTGTAGAGGATGAGGAGCAGAAGCGCGGCTGGCTGCTGACGAAGACCCCCTTTATGGCAAAAAGCGATTTATATAAAATCTCCGGTCACTGGGACCATTACAAGGACGGCATGTTTGTTCTCGGCGATGAGGAAAAGGACAGCGAGGTCTTTGCCCTGCGCCCGATGACCTGCCCGTTCCAGTATCAGGCGTATTTGAACCGCGCCCGCTCCTATCGGGATTTGCCCCTGCGGTATAACGAAACATCAACCCTGTTCCGCAATGAGGCGAGCGGCGAAATGCACGGTCTGATCCGCGTGCGGCAGTTCACCATTTCCGAGGGGCATTTGATGTGCACCCCCGAGCAACTCGAGCAGGAGTTCAAGGGCTGTCTGGAGCTTGCGATTTTCATGCTCAAAACCGTGGGGCTTTACGAGGATGTTTCCTATCGCTTCTCCAAGTGGGATCCCAACGACCGGGACAAATACATCGGCACCCCCGAGCAGTGGGACGAAGCGCAGGATTCCATGGAGCGCATTTTGAAGCACTTGGAAATCCCCTATAAAGTGGGCGTCGGCGAGGCGGCGTTTTATGGACCGAAGCTGGATATTCAGATTAAAAATGTGTACGGCAAAGAGGATACCCTCATTACCATTCAAATTGACCAGATGCTGGCGGAAAACTTCGGTATGGAGTATACCGACCGGGACGGCACGAAGAAGCACCCCTATATCATTCACCGTACCTCCATCGGCTGCTACGAAAGAACGCTGGCGCTGCTGATTGAAAAATACGCGGGCGCGTTCCCGCTGTGGCTTGCGCCCGAACAGGTACGGGTGCTGCCCATTGCCGACCGCCACCACGAAGCGGCGTATGCGGTTTTGCAGCAGCTGAAAGACGCGGGTCTTCGCGCCGAAGTAGACGACCGCAGCGAAAAGCTCGGCTACAAGCTGCGTGAGGCCAGACTGCAAAAAGTGCCCTATATGCTGGTCATTGGCGATAAGGAAGCCGAAGAAGGCACCATCGCCGTCCGCCGTCGGGGCAGCGAGGAGAGCAATACCATGACCGTAGAAGCCTTCCTTGACAGCGCCCTTGCGGATGTACAGAGTAAAGTGATTTGGTGAGGTTTTTTGCTCGTATAGCAGTGACCAGTGTCGGCAGTTTTTCGGGCTTGCATGGTAGATAATCATAAAATAATCAGACAGTAAGCGATTTGTCAAGGGTTTTTCCCCCTGAAAAGCACACATTTTGAAAGAGAGGGGCTTAAGCCCCTCTTGGCCACCATAAAGCACTGAAGCTGGTAGCACCGAAGCCGGTCCTTTGACGGCTCCCAGCTTCGGTGCTACCAGCAGGACGTGGGCCCGCTGGAGCGTCC
>CASFEZ010000056.1 GCA_949293815.1 uncultured Eubacteriales bacterium
CGCTGACCAAGATCCCGGCGTACAGCGCAGCAAAAGCGGCAGAGACGCAAAATGGTCTCTGCCGCTTTGTTGATGGGATGCATTCCCAAGGGCTTTTAATATTTGCTTCTTGCAATATAGCCGGTGTGCAGGATTTCGTGGGCACGATGGCTGCCGGGTTTTTCCAGATATTCGGCATAAATCTGCTTGATATCCGGGTTTTCGTGGGACTTTCTGACCGGCAGGCTCTTGTCGTCCTGATACAGTCCCGCCGCACGAACCGCGCGGATATCCACATTGTTGCGCACCGAAGCGGGCTGAATGGGCTGGCCGCCGCCGTTGACGCAGCCGCCGGGGCAAGCCATGATTTCAATAAAATCATAGTGCTTTTCGCCGCTCTTGACCATCTTCAGTACCTTTTCGGCATTGGCCAGACCGGAGACCACCGCCACATGGATTTCATTACCGGCAATATTGTAGGTCGCTTCCTTTACGCCTTCGGTACCGCGCACATCGTTGAAATCAATGGTCACATCGTCGAGGGTTTCACCGGTCAGGGTTTCATAAGCGGTACGCAGCGCCGCTTCCATCACGCCGCCGGTGGCGCCGAAAATCGTACCCGCGCCGGAACCAAGCCCAAAGGGCGCGTCAAAGGTATCATCGGGCAGCAGGTTAAAGAGGATACCCTCTTTTTTAATCATACGCGCCAGCTCCCGGGTGGTCAGCACCGCGTCGATATCCGCCAAACCGGCTACCGCCGTGTGGTCAAGCCGCTCGGCCTCGAACTTTTTCGCGGTACAGGGCATAATGGCAACTACAAAGATATCCTTGGGGTCGATGCCCATTTTTTCGGCATAATAGGTCTTGGCAACCGAACCGAACATGCCCTGAGGGGATTTGCAGCTGGAAAGATGGGGAATCATATCCGGGAAATAATATTCGCAGTATTTGATCCAGCCCGGAGAGCAGGAGGTAATCAGCGGCAGCTTCTCCTGTTTGGTGAACCGCTCAATAAACTCGTTGGCCTCTTCCATAATGGTCAAATCCGCAGAAAAGTTGGTGTCGAACACCTTGTCAAAGCCCAAACGGCGCAGCGCGGCAACCATTTTGCCGGTGACAATGCTGCCCATGGGTAAACCAAACTCTTCGCCCAGCGCCACGCGAATCGAGGGCGCGGTCTGCACAATCACATGCTTTGCCGGGTCGTTGATGGCGTCAAAGACCTTGGCGGTGTCGTCCCGCTCGCTTAAAGCGCCGGTGGGGCAGACGGTAATACACTGTCCGCAGGACACGCAGGAGGTTTCCGCCAGCGGCTTTTCAAAGGCGCAGCTGATATGCGTATCGAACCCACGGTCGTTCGCCCCGATCACCGAAACCGCCTGTACATTGGAGCAGGCAGCCACGCAGCGGCGGCAGAGAATGCACTTTTCGTTATCGCGGTACATATGCGACGCGGAGCGGTCGATGTCATAATGGGTCATCACGCCGCTGTATTTATGGGCGTCCTCAATGCCGTAATCGGTGCACAGCTTCTGCAATTCGCAGTTGCCCGAACGCACGCAGGAGAGGCATTCTTTTTTATGGTTGGAAAGCAGCAGCTCCAGCGTGGTTTTTCTGGACTCGATAACCTTCGGGGTGTTGGTGAACACTTCCATGCCCTCGTTTACCGGATAGACACAGGAAGCCACCAGGCTTCTGGCGCCCTTGACCTCCACCACGCAAATACGGCAGGCGCCAATCTCGTTAATCTCTTTTAAGTAGCACAGGGTGGGGATTTCAATACCCGCCGTTCTGGCAGCCTGCAAAATGGTGCTGCCCGCAGGAACGGAAACCTCAATCCCGTTGATTTTCAAATTGACATTGTTCATTGTCCCGCTCCTCCTTATTTCTTGGAAATCGCGCCAAAGCGGCATTTTTCGATACAGGCGCCGCACTTGATGCACTTGTTCTGGTCAATCACATGCGGCTGCTTGACAGAACCGGAAATCGCGCCCACCGGGCAAACTCTGGCGCAGGCGGTACAGCCCTTGCAGGTGTCAGGGTTGATGGTAATTTTCATCAGCTTCTTGCAAACGCCCGCCGGGCAGGTTTTATCCTTGACATGGGCAATGTATTCCTCCCGGAACCGGTTATAGGTGGACAGCACCGGGTTCGGCGCCGTCTGACCAAGACCACAGAGGGAATTTTCCTTGATGTAATAGCAGAGCGCTTCCATTTCGTCCAAATCTTCCATGGTGCCGTTGCCCGCGGTGATTTTTTCCAGAATTTCCAACAGACGTCTGGTACCCACGCGGCAGGGGGTGCATTTACCGCAGGACTCGTCCACGGTAAAGTTCAGGAAGAACTTGGCGATATCCACCATACAGTCGGTATCGTCCATAATAATCAGTCCGCCGGAACCGACCATGGCGCCGATGGAAATTAAGTTGTCGTAATCCATGGGGATATCCAGATATTCCGCCGGAATGCAGCCGCCGGAGGGACCGCCGATCTGCGCGGCTTTGAACTGATGACCGTTCGGAATGCCGCCGCCGATGTCCTCTACAATTTCGCGCAGGGTGGTGCCCATGGGGATTTCCACAAGACCGGTATTGGTAATTTTGCCGCCCAGGGCGAAAACCTTGGTACCCTTGGCGGTTTCGGTGCCGATGGTGTTAAAGAATTCCGGTCCGTTCAGAATAATCTGGGGAATATTGGCAAAGGTTTCCACATTGTTTTCCGTGGTGGGTTTGCCGAACAGACCTTTGACCGCCGGATAGGGCGGACGGGGACGGGGCTCGCCGCGGTTACCCTCAATGGAGGTCATCAGCGCGGTTTCCTCGCCGCAGACAAACGCGCCCGCGCCCAGACGAATGAACAAATCAAAATCGAAGCCCGTACCGAAAATGTCCTTGCCCAACAGACCGTAAGCTCTGGCATCGTCAATGGCTTTTTGCAGACGCGCCACGGCAATGGGATATTCGGCGCGCACATACACATAGCCCTCGCTGGCGCCGGTGGCATAGCCGCAGATGGCCATGGCCTCTACGATACAGTGGGGATCCCCCTCAAGAACCGAGCGATCCATAAACGCGCCGGGGTCACCCTCGTCGGCGTTGCAGACCACATATTTCTGATCCGCCTGATTTTTCGCGGTAAAGCTCCACTTCAGACCGGTGGGGAATCCGCCGCCGCCTCTGCCGCGCAGCCCCGAATCCTTCACAATCTGGATAACCTGGTCGGGAGTCAGCTCGGTCAGGCACTTGGCCAGCGCCTGATAGCCGTCCATGGCGATATATTCTTCGATATTTTCCGGGTCGATAACGCCGCAGTTGCGCAGAGCGACACGGTGCTGTTTTTTATAAAAGTTCGTTTCCTTTAAGGGCTTGATATCCGCTGCCTTGACGGTTTCGCTGTACAGAAGGCGCTTGACGATACGCCCTTTCAAAAGATGCTCCTCAACGATTTCGGGAACATCTTCCACTTTGACCTCGCTGTAGAAGCAGCCCTCGGGATAAACAATCATAATCGGACCTAAAGCGCAAAGCCCGAAGCAACCGGTTCTGACTACCTGCACCTCGTCTTTTAGCCCTTTGGCGGCAATTTCCCGCTCCAGCGCTTCGATAATGCGCGGGCTGTCGGAAGAAGTACAGCCGGTGCCGCCGCATACCAGGATATGAGCACGATACATAATTCCATTCTCCTCCCTTTACTTTGTGGCTTCGCCGACGGTATACTCCGCAATGGGCTTTCCGTTCACAATGTGGTCGGTGACCACGCGCACCGCCTTTTCCGGCGTCATTTTACAATAAGTAACCTTTTCCTGACCGGGCACCATCACTTCAACAATGGGCTCGTACTGGCAAAGACCGATGCAGCCCGTTTGGGCAACAAATACATTGTGCAGGTTGCGCTTGGCAATCTCGTCTACAAATGCGTTCAGCACCGGACGCGCGCCGGCGGCAATGCCGCAGGTGGCCATGCCGACCACAACACGAATGTTGCCTTCTTCGTTTTCTTCACGAATATTCATTTGCGCTTTGGCTTTTTCTCTGATAGCTTTCAATTCTTCAATACTTTTCATGCCTGCTGCTGTCCTCCTTGATTTTCTGACGGTTCGGCGCGGCGCAGCGCCGCGACCTGTTCGGCAAGATATTCACCGAGCCACTGCATGACCGAGGGCTCATTCATCGGCACGCCATCAAGCATCGTCCTGATTTCGCCCGAGGAAAAGACAAATTCCCGCTCATCCAGCCGTCTGGTATATACAAAGTCAATATTTTCATTCATACTCGCAAGGGCGCATATGGAGTCCTCCACATTGCCCAGGGGGGTAAAATCGATGCTGTCCGTACAAAAAACAGCCGTTACAACCGTACCTTTTCCCACTTCGGATTCAATGGAAAAGCTGCCGCCGGTCATCTCCGCCGCCATTTTGAACAGCGGAATGCCCATACCGACCTTGCGGGTGGTGCGGGTGGTATAAAACGGGTCCTGCACCCGTTTCACGGTCTCTTCGCTCATCCCGCAGCCGTTGTCCGAAATGCGAATGGTCAGCGTATGCGCCCCGGAAGATTCTAAAACATCAATATCAATCCGCGTAGCGCCCGCGGAAACGGAATTTTGCGCGATGTCCAGAATATTCAGCGATAACTCCCGCATCAGCCGTTTCTGTACTTGGCAAGAATCGCGGGAACTTCCTCGGGCGTTACCTTGCCGTAAACTTCATCGTTGATGGTGAAAACGGGAGCCAGACCGCACGCGCCGATGCAGCGGCACGCCTCAACGGAAAACATGCCGTCCGCCGAGCATTCACCGGGCTGCACGCCCAGTTCTTCACAAATTTTATCTAAAATCTTCTGAGAACCTTTGACATAACACGCCGTACCCAGGCAAACCGAAATATTGTAGGCGCCCTTGGGGGACAGGGAGAACTGCGCGTAAAAGGTGGATACGCCGTAAACTTTTTCCAGCGGGACATCCATACCCTCCGCAATCATCACCTGCACTTCGTAGGGCAGATAGCCGTAAATACCCTGCGCCTGCTGCATGACATGCATCAGCTTGGATTTGTCGCCGCAGCATTCGGCGATAACCGCTTTCAGCTGCGCCTCCTGTTCCGGAGTTCCCTTAAACGGGATCTTGCTGATTTTTTTCTGCATTTAGAATTTCCTCCGTTCATGATATACAGCGGTTGTTTCTCACCGCCGCCCTGATACTCATAAAACCGTTCCCATACAGCCGGTTTCATACAGTATAGAATTATAACATACTCATATCGATAAATCTATACCTTTTTACAATTAAGCGAAGAAATTTATTAGAATACCAGGAAAAAACGACAGGTATTCTCTGTTTTTGCCTCTTTTGCGCTGCTGCCTTTTTCCCATATTGTGTTCGGTCAAAAGAAGCAAGCGGACAATAAAAAACCGAATGCCGCCGTTTTTTGCGCTTCCGGATTTTACTATATCGATATTATGTATCGATAAAATATATCGATATGTTTTATCGATACGGTTTATCGATAAAAATTAACCAGTCTTTTATCGATAAGTTTTATCGATAAGGCTTATCGATTTATCTTGCAGAACAGCAAACCAAAAAAAGACGGGCTGTACCCGCCCGAAAAATCGGGAACGAATACAACCCGTCAACTCGTTTTGGTTATCAGGTTAAATAACCGATATAATGCGCCA
>CASFEZ010000057.1 GCA_949293815.1 uncultured Eubacteriales bacterium
CTCCAGCGTGGTGTACCGGCCGTCCGGCCGCAGCAGGGTGAGGATGTTCTCCGCGGTGGACAGGTCCGGCCGCGGGGTGTGGATGTAAAGGCTGTTGCCGTTCTTGTAGTGGTTGTAGGCCTGATAGGCGTACACCGAGATGAGCGGGAAGATGGCAATGAGGTCGATGCACTGGCGCACCACGTTGGGCAGGCTGATGTCGTCCGGCTTGTCGTCGTAGCTGGCCATGGTCAGCACACAGCGGGCCAGGGTGTTCATCATGTCGCTGCTGGGGGCCTTGAGAATGACGTCCCGCACGAAGTTGGTGGGCAGGCTGCGGTAGAAGGCCAGCTGTTCGTTGAAGGACTTCAGCTGCTCCGCGGTGGGCAGCTGGCCGAACATCAGAAGATAGGCCGTCTCCTCAAAGCCGAAGCGCTTGTCCTGGATGAAGCCGCCGGTGAGTTTTTCCACCGGGTAGCCGCGGTAGTACAGTTCGCCCTCGCAGGGCACCTTTTTGCCGTCCACCACCTTGCTGCTGATGATCTCGCTGATCTCGGTCAGGCCCGCCAGCACGCCGGTGCCGTCCAGATCGCGCAGGCCGCGCTTGACATTGTAGCGCACATAGTCCTCTTTGTTGATCTGGTTGTTGGAAAGACACACCGCCGCCAGCGCCTCCAGTTCGGGGGTGATGCGGGAGTAATCCGAAAATTCCGCCATGATAAACGCCTCCTTTTCCCCGCGGCATGTGCCGCATTTTTTGCATTCGCAATTATACTTTATTTTGTAATTATACCACAGAATGGCATTTGAGGTGTGACGAATTTTTGAACGCACCGCCCAGCCTTTGCCGCGCGAGAAAAAAGTGGCGGAAAAATGAAAAAAACGCTTGCATTTTTCTTGCCCCCTTGCTATAATAGATAAGCACTCGATTGAGCGCGGAAACATGTGGGAGTGTTCCCGAGCGGCCAATGGGGGCAGACTGTAAATCTGTTGCATAATTGCTTCGGTGGTTCGAATCCACCCGCTCCCACCAAAACGAAAAACCCGCCGAAGATCGGCGGGTTTTTTGTTTTGTGGTTTGAGAGGGTGAGATGAGAACAGCCCGTCCCGCCCTCCGGCGGGGAAAAACAGTCCGGCGGACTGTTTTTCAGGGCGCGGCTTGCGAATCCACCTGCTCCCACCATCTGGGGTAGACACTTTAGATGTCTACCCCATTTTTATCAGTATTCATGCGGGTTTGCGGGTTTTTTAGAGCGCAAAATCCAAAGTGATTTTCCATAGATGCCTTTTCCAAAAAATAGCAAAACAAAGACTTTTTATGAGCATAAGCGGAGTTTTCACCTGATTTTTCAGGCTGGGAACTCCGCTTTTTTTGCGTTTACCACTCTTTTTTCCCGTTGTCGGAACTGTAAAAGTTTTCGGCAGATATATAGATAGATTGACGGAAGCCCCAAATGGGTCAATTTCAAGCCCTCAAAATACAAGGAGAAAACCGCTATCGTATATACCAGCGTTATCCCCGTTCACCGCCTTGATAACGTCATCGACTATGCTCTCGATGAGAAAAAATCTTCCCGTGCCGAAAACAGAGAATCGTTGGAAAGGGAGATCGATAAGGCTCTCAATAAAGACCAGTCAGAACAGGATCTGTTCCAGTCAGCTATCGGCTGTACCATAGACTCCGCCTTTGAGGATATGTGTCAGATTAAAAAGATATGGCATAAGGAAAAAGGTGTACAGGGATTCCATCTGGTGCAGAGTTTTGCTCCCGGAGAAATCTCCCCGGAACTGGCGCATCAAATCGGAGTGGAATTTGCGGATCGGCTGTTCGGCGGAAAATTTCAGGCGGTGGTCAGTACCCATCTCAACACCAAATGCATCCACAACTTGAATGCATTTCGCCAGCGAGTGGTTTCTTTATATGGAAGAAAATAAAAATGTGTTGACTTATCTTGAGGTATCCAGTATACTATTTTCTGCTGGAATAAGTGGTGGAGTCTGTCATAGAGAGCAATAGCGTCTCTATTTATTCCAAGTAAGCGCCTTTTATATCATGATTTGGTTTAGCAAATGTTGGTTGTTAAAGGGACAGACCCTCAATTTGAGAGTCTGTCCCTTTTTGCTGTTGCTTAAACAACCACTGGCTCAGCCAGTGGATAAAGAGCTTATAGCTATGGACAAAAAAGAACTCCCCAATAGAGTAAAGGAAAAGGTCTGCCAACCTAACCAAAACTATCGAGGAGGTCTTCGCATGAAAGACATAAACAGTTTAGAGCATACGAAATGGAGATGTCAATATCGTATTGTATTTGCACCTAAATATCGTAGGCAAGCAATCTATAAAGAGTTGCGAGCAGATATCGGAGTTATCCTAAGAAAGCTGCGTGAGCAAAAAGGAGTAGAGATCATAGAGGTAAATGCGTGTTGTGACCATATTCATATGTTGCTGAGTATACCACCCAAGTATAGTGTTTCGCAGATTGTAGGATTTTTGAAAGGAAAAAGTAGTCTGATGATTTTCGATCGACACGCAAACCTGAAATATAAGTATGGGAATCGACACTTTTGGGCCAGAGGATATTATGTAGATACAGTAGGGCGAAATAAAAAGCAGAAATCAGCGGCAAGAAGATCATTTGGCAGACCATAGGGCTAATCAAGTCTCCGGCTTAGCCGGAGGTTTTGACTACCAGATTATTTTAAGGAGAGAATATATGGATATATCGTTTTCAGCTTTTATAGAGGGAATTGCATCAAGCCCGATTCTTTGCATCACGGTGCTGCTTACCTTGGGCGTTATTTTTGTGAATGGGTGGACAGACGCCCCCAATGCCATCGCCACCTGTGTGACAACACGCTGTATGGACGTTCGGAACGCTATACTTATGAGCGCCGCCTTTAATTTTTTGGGGGTGCTGGTTATGACCCAAATCAACAGTTCTGTGGCTTCGACTATCAGCAATATGGTGGATTTCGGCGGCAATGCCCATGAAGCGCTGATTGCCTTGTGTGCGGCGTTGCTCTCTATTGTGGTGTATAGCGTGGGCGCGTCGTATTTTGGGATTCCCACCAGTGAGAGCCACAGCCTGATTGCGGGACTTACCGGCGCTGCGATTGCCATCCAGAACGGTACAGCTGGCATCAATATGGCAGAATGGGCAAAGGTGATTTACGGTCTTGTTCTGAGCCTTGTCCTTGGCTTTGTATCCGGTTGGGTTATATGCAAGATTGTAGCGGTGATTTGCGGGTCCATGAACCGCAGAAAAACAAACTGCTTTTTCAGCGGCGCTCAGGTTTTTGGTGCAGCCGCTATGAGTTTCATGCATGGTGCGCAGGATGGGCAGAAGTTTATCGGTGTTTTATTTCTGGGGCTTGCTTTTTCCAATGGACAGGAGGACGTCAGTGGAATTACGATACCGGTTTGGCTGATGTTGCTTTGTAGCGTTATTATGGCCGCTGGCACCAGCGTCGGAGGAGAGAAGATTATAAAGTCCGTTGGTATGGATATGGTAAAACTGAAAAAATATCAAGGCTTTTCCGCAGACCTTGCGGCAACGGCCTGCCTTTTGATTTCCAGCCTGTTCGGCATACCAGTTTCCACTACCCATACCAAGACAAGCGCCATCATGGGAGTAGGGGCTGTAAAGCGGCTTTCTGCAATTAACCTGGGGGTTGTAAAGGAAATGATGCTGACATGGATTTTTACATTCCCAGGCTGTGGACTGATCAGCTTCGCAATGGCGAAATTGTTCATTGCGATATTTTAAGTAAATACATAGGCATATCAAAAAAGTATGGGGTGGTAAATATGTCAAAAAAACAGGATGCATTTTATTTTCAAAATTTTATGGAATGTGCAGATCATTCGCGGCAGGCCGTCAAACTTCTGAAGGAAATAATGATACACTTTGATTTAGAGAGTTTACCGGTGTATCTTGATGAAATGCACAAAATAGAGCATGAGGCGGATCTGAAAAAGCACGATCTCCTGAACGCTCTGGCAAAGGCTTTTATCACGCCGATTGAACAGGAAGATATCATGCAAATCAGCCAGAATTTGGACGATCTTACAGACAAAATTGAAGATGTTCTAATTCGTATTTACTACAACCATATTACAGAAATTCGGTCAGACGCTCTGGGATTGGTTGATATACTTATCCGCTGTTGCGAAGAGGTCTGCAATCTGATGCGGGAATTCCCAGAATTTAAGCGTTCTAAGCGTCTTCATGAGCATATTGTCTGTATCAACAGCTTGGAGGAAGAGGTAGACAGAATGTTTATAGACTGTATGCGCGAGCTTCATAGCATATGTAAGGATCCCTTCAATGTGATTGCATGGCGTGAGATTTATCTTTATCTTGAAAAATGTGCGGATACCTGTGAACATATCGCTGATATTGTAGAAAGTGCAATCATGAAGAACAGTTGACATCAGGAGACAGAACATGAAACCCGCATTCCTCGGTACAATTAAAAAGAATCTTTTCGGAATTATTACAGCTGTGCTTTCAGCAGGCGTTTTGTTGGGATTCCTGTTTTCCGCAGATGGAATCGCATCGTTAGCCCGAATATCGCAAAATATGAGATATGAATGGTTGCTGGTTGCTTTGGCCGTGGCTGTAGCAGCATGGTTTTTGGAAGGAATCGTTCTGAATATATTTTGCAAGGTGATTTATCAGCAATGGAAATTTCGATACTCCTTTTGTATCGGGATGGAGGGAATATTATACAGCGCTCTCACTCCCTTTTCCACAGGCGGGCAGCCAATGCAGATTTATTCTATGCGCCGGTTGGGTATGGATACGGGAGCAGCCAGTTCCATTATCGCAATGAAAACAGTGGTGTATCAGATAATTCTGGTGCTGTATTCGTTGGTTATGGTTGTGTGGATGCT
>CASFEZ010000058.1 GCA_949293815.1 uncultured Eubacteriales bacterium
AAGAGCGCCCCGGTCGCGGAACGACGGGTGTCGGTGACGACTCCCCGGACAACATTCGACGGGGAACGGTTTCCACGCCAGACACCGCCGGTGGCTGCGGCGAGTTCCGCCGCATGGAAGGTGGGCACGGCCATGGGGGTTATCTCTGTTTGTTGATGTTGAAAATGTTACGAATCGTGTCCCCGCGGAACACCACGCGGACCGTCTGGGTTGGCGTGATCCAGTAGAGCCAGCTTTCGTTGCGCAGGTTCGGCGTACGGCAGCTCGGCGGCGGACCATAGGCGAAAATAACCTCCTGCCGGTTCATGCCGGGAACCGCCTCGCCGCGCCGGAAATCACCCTGCGGAAGCACCTCGGCCAGCTGGCGCACAGCTAGCAAATCAAAATACAAATCCTGTATTTCCTCATTTTTGACACAGATATCTGCGCCGTTATAAACATAAGTAAAATCGGTTATCTGCGGCTTGGAAAACGGATGGTTGCCGGGATTTTCGTGCCCGCAATACAGCTCCAGCACCAGCTTCAGCGTTTGACCGGCAGCAGCGCGGTCTGCAATCATGTCACAGTAATGGTTGCCGTGGTCGGTGTACTGCACCTGGATTTTATTGGCAAAGGTGCCGTATGCTTTGCCATCCACAAAGAGCAGCCCCTCATAGCAGCCGATTTTCGGCATCAAAAACAGCCGTTTTCCCGCAAGCGCCGCAGGCACGGTATAGGCAGCGGAAAACCAGCCGTAATGCCCCTCTCCGCCCCAGCGCGCGCCGCGTGCCATGGGCATGTACCCGTTTTGGGGAATTTCGGTCAGCCATTCAGAGGTCTCAAATAATGAAAAATCGACCTCGCCGACCTTTTCAAAAATCCGATTATACAGCGTTTGTTCAAAACGGCTGATTTTGCCGAGCAGTTTGTTGATTTGCGGTTGATTGAGCATCATGACATCCCTCCTTGCATTCTTCATTTAAACTATAGCAAAAACAGGAAATCAATGCAATAAAAAAATCAAAAAATGATTGCTTTTGCACGCTCCATCTACTATAATAAAAAAAAGCGCGATTGTGAGGGGTCATTATGTCCATGTTGTTGACGCGAATCTGGTCTTTGCTTTGTGCCATAGCCGTTTTTATTACCGGTCTGTTGGGATTGGGCGAAGTACACGAGGGAACAGCCGAGCTGGAGCTGGTATCTACCCACAAAACGGTGTTGCTTGACGCATTTGTCAGCGGCAGTCAGGGCATTACCACCGACGGGGAATACTACTACACCTCCGGTTCGCTTGCCGGCATTCAGCTTTGTGCATTGGCGAAGCTGGATATGGAAACCGGTGAAGTTATCGAACAGAAAATAGATGTGATTCCAGACGAATTTAAACAGCTGCAATACGACCATATCGGCGATATCAGCTACGCGGAAGTGGACGGCGAGAAGCTGCTGTACTGTTCGCTGGAAAACCTTGACGACAACGCCGACCATTTGGTGCTGATTTATGACACCGACCTGAACTATACCGGGCGCTATGCCGCCATGCGCGGTTATGTCATTGATGAGGAACTGGGCAGCAACCTGCCTGCCGACCAGCGACCGGACGCCGGACAGTTTTTATGCGATGGTATTCCCTGGTGCGCGGCGGATGACGAGAATAACCGGTTGTACTGCTCGCGCTACAAGGGCGCAGACCGGCTGTATGTATACGATTTAACCACGCTGGAATTTTTATACGAGCTGCCCATTACCGGCACCGAACCGCTGAACCGCATTCAGGGCGCGGAGGTGTTTGACGGATACTTGTATTTGAACATTGACCACGCCACCGCCGACGGCGAAAAGAACCGGATTGTCGGCAAGGTGGATTTGACGACCGGCGCCTACGAAACCGCCTTTGTGCGCCCGATTACCGGTCTTATCGATTGGGAATCGGAGGGGCTGACGCTGTTTGAAAAAGACGGGGAAACCTATCTGACGATTACGGACTACGACCACACGGTCGCCACCTATATTCACACCTATCGCATTGTAGGCTGAGCAAAGCCGCAAACCATTTGACAAAAAACTCCGTACCTTTTACGGTATGGAGTTTTTCATGAAAAAACATTACTATTTTTTCGGAGGTACCCCATGAGAGCCATTGTTTCGGTTGTTGGTAAAGACAGAAAAGGAATCATCGCGGAAGTTTGTTCGCTTTTGGCGGAAAACGGCGTGAATGTTCTGGACATCAGCCAAACCGTTATGCAGGAATTTTTTACCATGATTATGCTGATTGACACCGAGGACTGTCCCCTGCCCTTTGCCGATTTATGCGACCGGTTGACCCTGCACGGCGAAGAACTGGGGCTGAAAATCCGTACCCAGCGGGAAGATATTTTCAACGCCATGCACCAAATCTGAGCGGCTTTGCGCCCAATTTACCAAGAAAGGATTTAACCCGTTATGCTGAACCGTTCGGACATTTTAAGCACCATTGATATGATAGACAACCAGCATTTGGATATCAGAACCACCACCATGGGCATTTCGCTCTTGGACTGCGCGGATACGGATATTCAGAAATGCGCGGAGAAGGTGTATGATAAAATTACAATAAAAGCCGAAAATCTGGTAAAGGTCGGCTGCGAGATTGAAAAGGAATTCGGCATTCCGATTGTCAACAAGCGCATTTCCGTCACGCCCATTTCCTTAGTGGCGGCGGCCTGCCGTACAAACGATTACACGCCCATAGCCAAAGCGCTGGACAGAGCGGCGCGAACCTGCGGTGTGAACTTTATCGGCGGCTTTTCGGCGCTGGTGCAAAAGGGCTTTACCGAAAGTGATAAAAAGCTGATTGACTCCATTCCCCAAGCGCTTGCCGAGACGGAATTTCTCTGCTCGAGCGTCAATGTGGCGTCCACCAAGGCGGGCATCAATATGGACGCGGTCAAACGCATGGGCGAGACGGTGAAGAAAACGGCGGAGATGACCAAAGACAGCGGCGGCATGGGCTGCGCAAAGCTGGTTATCTTTGCCAACGCGGTCGAGGATAACCCCTTTATGGCGGGGGCGTTCCACGGCGTGGGCGAGCCGGAATGCGCCATCCATGTGGGCGTCAGCGGTCCGGGCGTGGTATATCACGCGCTGCAAAGCTGCAAGGGCGCGCCCTTTGATGTAGTGGCAGAAACCATCAAGAAAACCGCCTTTAAGATTACCCGTATGGGTCAGCTTGTCGCACAGGAGGCGTCGAAACGCCTTGGGGTACCCTTTGGCATTGTTGACCTCTCTTTAGCCCCGACCCCGGCGGTGGGTGACAGCGTTGCCCGTATTTTAGAAGAAATGGGGCTTGAGGTCTGCGGCACCCACGGCACCACCGCCGCGCTGGCCATGCTGAACGACGCAGTCAAAAAAGGCGGCGTGATGGCGAGCAACCATGTCGGCGGCCTTTCGGGCGCGTTTATTCCGGTCAGCGAGGACGAGGGGATGATTGCCGCCGCAAAATCCGGCGCCCTTTGCCTCGATAAGCTGGAAGCCATGACCTGTGTTTGCTCGGTGGGACTTGACATGATTGCCGTGCCCGGCGATACCCCGGCGGAAACCATTGCCGCCATTATCGCGGATGAAGCGGCCATCGGCGTTATCAATACCAAAACCACAGCGGTGCGCATCATCCCTGCGCCGGGCAAATCCGTTGGCGATGAAATCGAATTTGGCGGGCTTTTGGGCTCCGCGCCGGTCATGCCGGTTCACCGGTTTTCCTCCAAAGCCTTTATCGACCGCGGCGGACGCATTCCCGCCCCCATGAACAGCCTGAAAAACTAAGCTGCTCAAAGCACCAGAAAAAATGTTTTGAAAGAACCAGTTTATGGGATCTGCCGTATCGTTCTTACATAACAAAACCGGCGGAAAACCATTCACGGAGGGCAGCGATGAAAAAGTGGTATGATGAGGAATATGCCTTTGAAATTGAAGTTACCGATTTTTTGAGCGGCAGCCAAACAGAGCGGTATTGCCGCAACGGCGAAGAAATCGGCGATAAATATACTTGTACTTACGGATGCCCTGTCAATCAGGACGGATACGGAATTTGCTCTAAAACA
>CASFEZ010000059.1 GCA_949293815.1 uncultured Eubacteriales bacterium
ATGCACTCCCTGCAAACGGTTTTGCTGATGAGCTCACCAATGGATACCCGGGAGGACTACCAACGGCTGCTGAACGCGCTGTTTGCTATGGATGCCATGCCGATATTCGAAAAACCGCCTGTCACCCCGCCGCCTGTGCCGATCGCACAGCCGTGTATGAGCGCATGGGAAGCAACTCATCGGGAAACGGTGCAGATCCCGATACCGCTGGCAAAGGGGAAAATTTGCGGCGAATATATATACGCTTACCCGCCGGGGAGTCCGGTCTGTGCACCGGGCGAGCGTATTACCGGACAATGCACCGACTATTTCGCCTATGCAAAACATTCCGGTATCGCTTTACAGCATTCACGCGCCGAGCAGGAGAATAAAATCGTCGTTTTGAAAGAAACGGTTGATTTTTGACTGATTCTGTAAGAGCATATGAATTTACTATAAATTGCATGGAAAAGCGGGGTCAAACGCTTTGACAATTCCCGCTTTGTATGGTATGATAATATTGTATCTGTGATATTACCCGTAAAAGGTTGTGTAACAATGAAAAAAAGAATCAAAAAAACCATGGCGGGGTTGCTTGCCGTCCTGCTCAGTCTGACGCTGACCGTTTCTACTTCGGCTGCCGGTTTTACCGATATTCTCAGCGGTGACCCGCTGCGTATGTTTTTTGCAATTTTAAATATGATTACAACAGAAAGCGATGGAAAGGACTACGTAGAGCGCCCGCTTGAGCAGGTGGAATATACTGAAGAGCAGCTCACCCAACGCAACGCGATTGCCGAGCTGATCAACCACGATTTGAATCGCATAAAAACCGAAAAGCCCTCTTTTACAAAGAGTGTGCAGCGCGGCTTGCCCGGCACCAATGCTGATCAGGCAATGTCGATTATTGACCGTATTTCCTCCATTGCCGGTTCCATCGGTGACCTGTTGTGGGGAGATAAGAATCCTTTTGATGTAGACACCATTCTCTCCTCTTTGGGCATTACCAGCTTTTTCAGCGATATCGGTTCTTCTAACCACTTATCCGGCATGGACTGCAATGACATTGTTTCGGTTTCCGGCGCGAACTTTGTCAGCGCCATTGAGGGAAAGGATATTTATAACAACAATCCGATTACCAAGAGCCGGTATGATGACAGCTATACTTTTAAGATTTATTTACAGGATGCAATTAACCCGGATGAAAACTCCGCCCACGCAAAGGTATTTGACCTGTTTTCTGATGTACAACTGTACCAAACAATTGCATCTCTTGCACCGGATTTTGATTCCGACATCATCCGGATTCGGTATGTGGACTGCTATTTGGAAGGGCGCGTAGACGAGGACGGCAATATATTGGAATATACGACTCATTACAAGTGCATTCTGCAAATCGACACTTCCGAAGGCGCATATGATATTAACCAGTATATCGATTCCATCAACAATACCGAAATTTACGAGAGCGAAGTGACCTACAGCAACTTTAACTGGACGCCCCGCCAGTTTGGCGACTTGAACAACGACGGCCGCATCAGTACGGCTGATGCGCGTTACGCGCTGCAAATTGCTGTCGGACTTGAGGAGGTTCAGGAGGATACCATTGCCTTTGGCGATGCAAACGGGGACGGGAACCTGACCTCTGCGGATGCCCGGTTGCTTCTGCGCGCAGCAACCGGTCTGGAAACACTGGTCAACCCAAACGCCTGATACCCTCAAGTTGCAAAAAACAGAACATACAAATCCCGGTGTTACCCAACAATAACGCCGGGATTTTTTCTTTTTATATAAAAATGAAAAAGACAGGTTTTAGCAACCTGTCTTTTTCATTGGCCCGCACGAGAGGATTTGAACCCCCGACCTTCAGAATCGGAATCTGCTGCGCTATCCAGCTGCGCTACGTGCGGATATGATAAGAACAACGTTCGTATCAGCAAATGATTAAACATTAAATCGGAACAGGACAATATCGCCGTCCTGCATCACATAGTCTTTGCCCTCTGAGCGTACAAGACCTTTTTCTTTGGCGGCGTTCATACTGCCACAAGCCATCAAATCATCAAAAGAGACAACTTCGGCGCGAATAAAGCCACGCTCAAAATCAGAGTGAATTTTTCCGGCTGCCTGGGGCGCTTTTGTTCCTTTTTTTATCGTCCAAGCGCGCACCTCAGGCTCACCCGCGGTTAAATACGACATCAGCCCAAGTAAATCGTAGCTGCGCTGAATCAGTAAATCCAAGCCGCCCTGGGCAATACCCAAATCGGAAAGGAACATTTCTTTTTCATCTTTGGAAAGATCAGCGATTTGGGCTTCCAATTCCGCGCAAATTGGCAATACTTCCGCCCCCTCCGCCGCAGCAATCGCTTTAACGGCGGTATAATGAGGATTGTTCTCAATATCACCGGACGCGAAATCATCCTCGCACATATTGCAGGCATATATAACCGGTTTTGCCGTCAGCAGAGCAACGGTATCCATCCATTCTTTTTCGTCGTCGTCCACTTCAACGGCGCGTGCACATTTACCGGCATCCAGCTCAGCTTTTAACCGCTTAAAAAAGTCAACGCTTTTTGCCAAGGACTTATCGCCTTTCATTGCTTTGGTGTCACGGTCAATCCGGCGCTCTAAAATTTCAATATCCGAAAGAATCAATTCAAAATTGATAATATCAATATCGCGAGCCGGGTCGATCCCGCCTTCCACATGGACAATATCATCGTTCTCAAAGCAGCGCACCACATGTACAATCGCGTCCACTTCGCGAATATTAGAGAGAAATTTATTGCCAAGACCCTCGCCTTTGGACGCGCCTTTCACCAGACCGGCAATATCAACAAATTCAACAGTCGCCGGTGTCACTTTTACAGGGTGATACATTTCCGCCAAACGATCCAGACGGTAATCGGGAACAGGAACAACGCCGACATTCGGCTCAATGGTGCAAAAGGCATAGTTGGCTGACTGTGCGCCGGCATTGGTCAACGCGTTAAAAAGAGTGCTTTTGCCGACATTGGGCAATCCAACAATACCAAGTTTCATCTGCAACCTTCCTTTTCCGATAGCTTGCCTATTATAACACAAAGGAGCGTAAAATGCAACTACATTTTACGCTCGCATGTGAATTTTTACAAATTACAGTACATCGAATACCGTTTCATAAAAAGACTCAAACTACATGTGTCCATCCGGAAAGCATTTCCAAGAACAGACGAACAAAGGCTAAAATCTTTTGCAGAATGTCTCTAACCATTTCGCCAAGCGGCTTGGTCAAAATCTGATAAGAATCGTCCGTCCACTGTGCGGTTTCCGCTGTCAGCCAATCGGCACGAGTGGAAACAAAGCTGGTCAGGCGCTCGGTTGCGGAAGCAAAGGTGGTGCCGGCGGGCTGAGACATCTGAGGCGTGTCGGTGTTGCAGATATCCCACAGCTTGTAGTTCATCGCCTGCGATGCCGAAACTTCAGCGGTGTAGGTATCTATCCAGCCGCCCTGGGCGCACATCAGCTCTTTCAGCTGCTGCATTTCACCTTCTGCCGACATCTTCTCCTGTACCGCATTCCGGAACGAATCAATCTTCATCAGCGCTGCCGCAAAGGGCTTTGCCGCACTGTAGAAGTATTCCGGCTTG
>CASFEZ010000060.1 GCA_949293815.1 uncultured Eubacteriales bacterium
CACGGCGCGCATTGACACCAATGTAGAGCAAACAAAGAATGCGCCCGCCAGTAAAAATACTGTGCCCATCGCATTTTTGATATGTTCTGCGAAATTACGGTTTTTCATTGAAAACTCCCCCTGTAATCCGGAAACGCCCGGAAAACCCGACGTTCAGCGATTTGATTGCATGCAAATCAATCACCTGTTTTTATAATTATAGCATTTTTGGCGCGGTCTGTAAATAAGAAAACCAGGCACGCACGCGGGAATTTTTATCATTTGTCCGATGGGGTATTTTGGTGTATAATTCGTTTATCATGAAAAAATTCGTTGCTGTAATTTTATCTGTTTTGACTTTGCCCGCGATGGCCGACGATGATGTAAATCCGTTATTCGGCGCGGACAATGAAAACAATATCGCAATTTACGCCGCCCAGGGAACAGGACCGGGAACAATGTTTAAACTGGTTGACCCGTTTTTGTGGGAATTTGAATCAATGACCAGCGTCATGATTCAATACAGCCAGCCACTGAATGTTTTCCGGTTGCCGTCACGTATGAACTGGCGGTCTGTCTGCGCATTTGCCAAAGCTACGATGCCTAACAAAAACGACATCATAAACAACTTTAACATATTTGATTTCATTTCGGTCAAAATCATTTAAAAAGTTTTATCTTCCTCAAAAGCGGATACCTGCTGTTCGGCCTCCGCAGCCGATATTTGAAGCGATTTCTGTTCCGCTTCATACTCTGCCAGCAGGCTGTCAAAGCGCTCTTCTGAAATGCGCCCGATGGCAAAGGATTCGTAGAGCTTTTTGATGATGGTATCCAGCTCGGCAATGCGTTTTTTGCCCTTGCTGAGTTTCCGCTTGATTTCCTTTGCGGCTTCTGCCTGCCGTATCCGGGAAGCGGAGCGTACCTTTTTCATAAATTCATCCTGATTAGCGACAGCAAAGGCGCTGGCTGCACGGATGGTTTCCAGAATCAGCTCCCTGACCGCTTTTGTCCGGATATAGTGGCCGCTGCAAGCGTGGGTGCGCTTTTGATGTGCCAGCGTATAGGAGGAACAGTCAAAGAAGTCTGACGGGTACGGATTTTTCGCTGTACCGCCTCTGGAACGGTGGTTATACATCTTCTCGCCGCAGTCGGCGCAGTAGAGAAGCCCAGTCAGAGGATTCGCCTCTCCGATGGTGTCAATGCGCTTGGGCGTTTTCCGCAGCTTCTGCGCCAGCTCCCATGTCTCCTTATCCACAATAGCTTCGTGGGTGTTTTCAAAAATCAGCCATTCTTCTTTTGGGTTGGGGACACTGCTCTTATCCTTATAGGAGGCCTTGTGGGAACGGAAGTTGACCGTATGCCCCATATACTCCGGCTTGGATAAAATCTGCCCCACTATATAGCCGCTCCAGTTATACGGGTTGGGAAATTCCTTCCTGCTTTTCCAGACGCCCATACCTTTTTTGCCAAAGTAAACGGCGGGCGTTTCCACCTGCTCGTCAAAGAGGATGCGGGCAATCTCATACGGGCCGTTTCCTTCAATGGTCAGGCGGAATATCCTGCGGACAACTGCGGCGGCTTCCTCGTCGATCAGCCAGTGGTATTTGTCCTGCGGATCTTTTTTGTATCCGTAAATAGCGATATTGGTGGTCGGTTTGCCGGATTCACCTTTCACACGGACAGCGGCTTTCTGCTTGCGGCTCAGATCCCGTAAATACCACTCGTTCATGATATTCAGGAAAGGCGCAAACTCATTGCTGCTCTGGTCGTTGCTGTCCACACTGTTTGCAATGGCAACAAAGTGTACGCCGTGCTGCCGGAAAAACACCTCGGTATAAAAGCCGGTTTGCAGATAATCACGCCCTGCCCGGCTCATATCCTTTACGATGACATGCGCTACTTTCCCGGCCTCAATATCCGCAATCAAATCCTTCCATGCCGGGCGGTCAAAATTGCCGCCCGAATACCCGTCGTCGGTGTAGTGGACAAGATTTTCGTAGCCCTGCTGGCGTGCGTAGGCTTCGAGGTATTTTTTCTGATTGATGATTGAATTGCTGTCCCCGGTCAGGTCATCGTCACGGGAAAGTCTTTCGTATAATGCTGTGATTTTTCCTTCCGTCTGTTTCACGCTCATGATGCGCTCCTTTCAGACTTCCGGCTCATTTGTGGTGATTTCATTATATCACAAGTTCCGGCATTTGTAACCGTTTCATTTCGGATCATTCGTAAAATTTTATCTTCCAGCGTTTCCTGCGCCGTTTCGCTGAAACACACCCTGACTTTGTAGGTGGTGCCGCCGATCCGGCGTGTCATATAAGAAGCGCTGTTGTTTTCATTGTTTGCCATAGACACCTCTTGTTGAAAAATTCATAAAATTTTTGTATAATGTGGTTAGTTCCGGCATGGTGTAACCATTTATGCGGCTGAAAACGAACATAAGGGATAAACACCCTGCCGGTGCAGAAATGCCCCCGGAAAAGCCTTGTGCCGTAAGGCTTTCCGAGGGCAAAAGCGTTACATCTGCTGTTGTTTTTTCTCCCGGTATTTCCGTACCCGTGCGGCGGTCTGCCTGCGCCGGGCTTCTTCGGCACAGCGCTGTGAACAGTACATCCGTTTCCCGTCAGCCGGGAACGGTTTGCCGCACTGCCCGCAAGCCGTTAATGGCATCGGCTCACTGCTAAACACAGCTTGCAGCTTTGCGTCGGTCGGCAGCACTGCGCTGCGGAAATACCGGCACAGAGCGCTGTTTGTGTAGCAGATACCGAACATGGGACAGTCGCAGTTCAGCGGCAAACATCCATATTCTTTGTCGTAGTTGGCGCACAAGGAAGTAATCAGTTTTTTTATCCGCTGCTTTTCCCGGCCTGTCAGTTCACGGTTTTGGCTTGGCATTGGTCATTCCTCCTTTCTTACTGCTGGAAGTAATCTAAAACAAAAGAAATAGATTACTCCCTCACTAATAGGAGAAATACAGGGCGGTTGGCGGAACTGTTTTTTCGCAAAATCAAAGAAATTTTGAAGAATATGTCTGAAGGGAGGTTTCTGCGGTGTTTGAAGATGATTATGAAAACGAAAGTGATATTGAGCAAGCCGGTTTATCCGAGCAGGCCCAGAGGCAGCTTGCAAAAGAGCAGCGTCTTATTGAAGATCTGGAAACCGATGCCGCAGAACATCCCTTTGAGGAAGATACCGAAGAAAAAGAACCGGAACGGAAGAAACTCAGAAGGGAATTGCAGGCGGAAGCCCTTGCTCGTCTGGAGGACGCTGCCAGAACGCAAAAGGATTTTGAAAATGTCATCGCATGGTGGGACAGGCTGGATGCTAACCGGGAGCGAAGGGAACGCTATCATGAACTCAGCCGCAGCGGGGACGATCTTCCGCTGGAATACGGAGCATCGGTGAATGAGCTCTTTTTTCCGGACACATTAAACGGTGTGATGGAAAAGCAGCTCCGCAAAGGAGATTTTCTTGATGTGATTTTCTGCTGCCCCTATGATATACACGAGCTTGTGGCGGAGAAAGAACT
>CASFEZ010000061.1 GCA_949293815.1 uncultured Eubacteriales bacterium
GAGCGGGGCCAGCACCCCGAACTGAGCCACACTCTCCACCGTCCGCTGCATGGCCTCATCGTCCAGCACCTTGAAGGGATGGTTTTTGAAGGGGTGCAGGTCCGTGATGGGGATTTGCTGGATCTGCTCGCGGTTGGGTTCCGTTGAGATAACTTCGCTTTTTTGCTCTGAAATGATTCATCACCTCCCAACAGAAAAGGCCCAGAGAAACCCCTGGGCCAAACTCTTTATCCGGTTTTGAAATCGTGCTGCACCCGTGCTGTGTAGTAGTTATTCATGGTCAGCGGTGCGTTGTAGAGCGCAGCCAGCAGGTATTGCCGCATATTCCGCACAAGGGTGGTGTTCTCTTTGAGGCACATAAGGACAAACCGCAGGTGATCGCTGTTCAGCTTCATGAGCTGAGCTTTCACAACCTCGGCGGGCTTATCGTCGCCCGCGATGCGGATGAGGCGGCGTTTGCTGCACACAGTGTCCACCAGCAGCTCCAGTATTTCGCGCAGCATATCTTCATCGTCGGGGCAGCTTGCAACAAGAGAGTCAAACGCAAACTGCCGGAGAAAATATTCCTGATACCGGGTGCGGTCATCTTTCCCTTCGGATTCCGTTCCGGCGGCCACGTCCGAAAGGAAAGGATCAGTATCACTCAAGTCAGTATTGTTTTGATTATTCTTAATTCCTCGTGATTTTAACGATTCAGCAGTCGCGTTTTTCACGGTTCCAGAATCGTGGTTTTCACGACTCTGGATTCGTGGCTCTGACGGTTCAGAGATGAAGTTTTTCACATAAGTCAAACTGGGTTTTCCGAGGCCCCGGCGTTTGCGTTCGATCAGGCCACAACCTTCCAGTTCTTTCATGAGCTTGGTGGCTTTATTATCCGCACAGCAGAGCGCTTCCATGATTTCTTCCGTTGTAAAGATGATATACACCTTGCCTGTATCATCCATCCAGCCATTCTTCACCGAAAGCCCCATCCGATCCAACAGGAGACCATACAGGATTTTTGCTTCTGCAGAGATACCGCGAAATCTGGGGTCTACAAAGAGAGCTTTGGGCAATCGATAAAAGGAAAACAGGTCGGCCTGGCCGCCGTAAAAGTAGTCCAACATAGCGTCTCCTTCCCTCTGATTGGGCGCAAAAAAGAGCACCCTGATTTTTGCATGAATCAAGGTGCCCTTTTTATTGAAAATTTCACTTTCTTTGTTCTCTTACAGCCGGTCCGATTGTAAAGAATTTTAGAAAAAAAGTTTTTATTCGAATCATCGTATTTATCGCATCTTCCAAGTACCAATCACGGGGGTGTGCACACGTACCGCTTGGGAGAGCGCTTGAATGGCATTCAAGAGGTCAGCGGTTCGATCCCGCTTATCTCCACCAGGAAAAGACCTGAAGCAGATGCTTCGGGTCTTTTGTGTTGTTTGGGTTTGGGTCTTGGGCAGGGGCGGCAATCGAGCAGCGTGCGGTCTGCCCCCACAATTCCGTGTTGACAGCAGAGAAAAGCCATGCTACAATCATGCCAGATAAGGCTGTGAAAAGGACCAGTAGGTATCTGGAAATGTTACAGAGAATCCCGGCAGCTGAGAAGGGATGCAGGAGCAGATATTTTGTCTTGCAGCGCAATAGGCGCGACCGCAGGACAAAGCTTCCCATAGGAAGTCGAATAACACCTTGGAGCCGCATACCGAACGCAGGGCCCTGCCGCCCTGCCAAGACTATGATGGGCGCGCCCATTACAGCGCAGGGGTATCGGTGTTTTCCGCTGGAAACTGCCCGTACCCGTCGAGGCCTGTGCTTGTGAATCGCAGGCGAACTGAGGTGGCACCACGGAATGTCTGCATCCCGTCCTTGGAAACAGGGACGGGATTTTTTGCGTTCGCAACCGTCCCATCGAAGCCGTTTGTTTTGTCAGGAAAGGAGTTCACAATGGATTTTCGAAATTGCAAGTTCTGCTATCGTATCAAACCAGGCTATGACTGTAAAAAAGGTGGTATATATGCAGAAAACACACTTCACCGCACGCAAAATCATTCTGTTTGAAAGTCTGTCGACCCAGGCGCTCATTACATCGACCAAAACATTGTATCTGCTGCACTTTTTGATGCAGAGCGCCGACATTTCCTTTTTCAAGCTCGTTTTCACCTTTTTCTCCTTTGCCTTTGAGCTGCCGAGCGGGTATTTTTCGGACCGGTACGGCAACCGCCGCGCCGTGCTTTTGTCGCGCATCCTGATCGCATCGTCGATGCTGTTTTACTGCGTGCTGCCATCGTTTGCCGGCTTTTTGACTGCCAACCTGCTCCTCGGCATTGCCGACGCCTGGGAGTCCGGCGCCAAAGATTCGTATTTTCTGAAACAGTGCCTGCTGCAAAAACTCGATTACCAAAAGCTGAAGGTCCGCGCCGCAAAATACACCTATGCCGTCAACTTTTTTCTGGCGCTTGTCAGCACGACGCTTTTCCAGGCATCGATCTACCTTCCCCTGCTGCTGACCGCGCTGTTTTATATCGCCGCCACGGCGCTCCTTTTGGCTATGCCGGATGACGCGGCCCAGCCTGAACAAAATAAACTTCCCAAAAACTTCTTTTTCACATCAAAACTGGTCCTGAAGCAGATTCTGCGCCGCAGAGCGCTTGTTCTCGAGATGCTGTTTTGCACGACCTGCACCTCTATCCTGATCTCCAACTTTGATTTCTTCTCCATGATCTTCGAATCTGCCGGCATCTCTGTCAGCATGATCGGCGTGATCTACGCCTCGTTCGGCATCCTTAACATCATCGGCGTAAAGTTTTATGAAAAAACCAGAGCCTCCCGATTTTCAAGCGCCGTCCTCCTCCTGATGCCGTTCAGCTTCCTGTTTTTGGTCAGTCGATCCGTCACTCTGATCTTGCTGGGCGTCTGCTTTCAGGAGATCTTCTTTTCCTACTACAACATTCATCTGAACATCAGCGTGCTTAACAGCATTGAAGATCTGCAAAACAGCTCTTATTTTCAGTCCATGGTCAGTCTGATCAACGTTGTGCTGCGGATCGTCCTGACCGCCATCATCACGCTGGCGTTCAAAGTTTTTCCGTTCGGCGCAGTGTACGGCGGTTTCGCAGCCGTCACCCTGTGCGCCACCTGTATCTACCTGCGGCACACGCTGGTGAAAGATAAAAGCTGACGATCCATCCAGCAATCAGTCCGATGAATTGAAACCCTTTGATACGACTTTTTACTTTGTATCGCGATCCGCCTTCCCCTGCCCGAAGTACAGCGCCAGCGCATTTCCGATCTTCTTTTTCATGGTTTGGTTCCTCCTTTGTCCATTACAAAAGCTGCAGCCCCAGCTCCGCCAGCCAGGCGGCGATTTCCTCCGCGCCGGCGCCGGCGGAAAAGCGCCGGCCTTCGGCCCAGTCGCCGCTGCCGGCAAGTTCCGCCAGGCGCTCGCCGCTGCGTCCCAGGCCCGAGCCGCCCGAGGTGCAGAAGGGGATCACC
>CASFEZ010000062.1 GCA_949293815.1 uncultured Eubacteriales bacterium
GGTCGGTCTCATAACAGGAGTATCCCGCAAAATACATCAGATAGGGGTCAAAAGGACAGTCATAGGCAGCGTCCTGCGCCTTATCGCAAAGTGATTCGTTCACCTTTCCCTTGTTTTGCCGGTACATCGCTTCAATTAAAAGACTGTAACATTCCTCATCCTTGCTTTCGACTTTGTTAAAGCACGGGATTGCCGAGTAATATTCTTCCTGCGCCAAAAGAAGCTTTCCCTCCAAAACCGAACGATCGTCGCAGTAGGGCAGGCCGCTGATTTTTTCTTTTGCCTCGTCGTATTTTCCATCCAGAATCATCCGGTCAATATCCGCTGCGACGGTGCTGTCCCATTGGTCGTTATCCCCTTGATTTTCCTCCGTCATCAAAACTTCAGACTGCGCAGACTCGTCGAAGTGCGGCATACCGGGGGCGCCAAACAGGGCACTTACCAGAAAGGAGACGGCAGCGACCGCAACGCCGATGAAGGTCATTTTTCCGGACAGCTTTTCCCCAAAGAAACATACGCCCACCAGGGCGGCAGCCGCCAGCAGAAAGGCGAGCGTCCCCCAAAGCGTAAACCCGGTCACAACCAGCAGCAACAGGGTCAGTACTGTGAAAACGGCTGTTATAATTTTGAGCATTCTGTCCGCCTCCTTTCACTCTGCGGATTCGGCAGTTCCGTCCGCCGTTTCATACATATTTTGCTTGACTTCGTATAGAAACTCATTGATATAATAGGAAAAACCTACATAGCCCGCCGAGGGGTGATAGCCCATATCATCCAGCATTTCGTCCATTTCCTCGGTGACCCGCAGCGCATCGGCGTATCGCCCTACACCGTTGTAGGCGACTGCCAGTTCGATGCGGACAAAGGGGTTACTGGGATCGAGTTCAATGCTTCTTTCCAGATCCGGTATCGCATCCTCAAAGAGTTTTCCCTGCACCTTGTTGAAGCCGCGGATATACAGCACATACGGCAGATCGGGATGCTGTTCCAGCATCTTGTTTGCCTGAACGATGGCCGACCCCGGGTTGCTGCCCAGGTCGCCCCCGCCGTCCTGCCAGAGCAGCAGGTAGTCATATATCACCGGATCGTCGAGCAGCTTCTGCCGCTGTTCATCGGTAAACACCTTGCTGTAAAAATACTGAAATCCGCAGAACTGGGGATTTGGCGCCGTATAGTAGCTGAAGATATATTCCAAGAAGGTGCCAATCGCGGAATCTGCGGCGCTGATCTGCTCCGGATCCTCTGAGTTTTTGATAATGTCGGCAAGTTTTAATGCGCTGTCTATGGCAATGTCCGGGTCACGGGGGAGCATCCCCACCGCAAGGTAACCGAGGTTGTCGATGTCGTCCGGATATTTCTCGGCAAACTCCTGCGCCTCTTTGAGCGCCTCGTCATATTTGCCCTCTCCGTGCAGGAGGCTGATATGTAGGGATTCGATTTCTTTTGCGCTGACCTCAGGGAAAAAGCCTTCCAAAAACGCAAGCGCGCCCTTTTCATCTCCCGCATTCATATATATTTGGGTAAAAAAGGCTTTGAACGAAAGAATTTTTTCGGTTTCATCCTCTTTTGTGTTATCACGGATCATACCGGAAAACCGTTCCAAAGTATCCCGGTCAAGGGCGGTATTTCCGGCCTCGCCCAATATCCACATAATTTCCGTCGTCATCGCCTGAATATAAAAATCATCAGGATACTGATTGGCAAGCTCCGAAGCAATATTCAACGCCTTACTGCTTTTATTGTCCTCACGGAACAGCCAGTAATACGACTCTACGATTTTTCGCCGATCCAGCATTCGTACAGCAATGGAAACTGCGTCCTCCAGTTCCTTTCTTTCTTCTTCGTCAAGCTCAGTAGGAAGAACCATGCGTTTTTGCACAATTCCGTAGCTGATCAGGCGGTGCAGCGCTGTCCGCTTTTCACTCGCGTTTTCAACTGAAAGCAGAGCCTCCAGCAGATAATCCGATTCCACCCCCTCGTTCATGAGCCGCTTGAGCTGTGCCGCCGGTTCATCGGTCGCAAGCGCGCTAAGAATAAGGATCTGGGTGTCACCGGTATTGGCGGCAAGGGCTTCCTTAAGACCTTCTCCATCCGTAAGATATCCCTGCCATGCCGCCGTCAGAGTACGGGCGTAGTCGTAATAGAGAGAAGCGGTGATATAATCGTTTCTTGAAAAAGCATCGTCACCTGCTTCAAGATAAGCGTCTATTGAGGATATCGCGGCGTATGGGCGATATTTGCCGTCGGTGCAGTTGGGATTGTTGTTTATGTTGTAAAGATTACCCGCTATGAAAATGCCGAAAAGCACCAGAGAACAGGCGCTTGCAGCCAGAGCAGGAACAAAAAGTCTGTGCTTGGGCTCTGGCAGCTTCTCTTCATCCAAAACCGGAACACCCTGCGCAGCGGTGACTTCAACATGCTCTGTTTTATCTTTCTGTTTTTTTCTCTGTTTTTTGCGGGGATTCTCAAAACATCGTTTCATTGCAAAATGGTATGCAGGCAGTAGAATTATCCATTGCAGGACCGCCGCCACAAAACATAACAAAAACTGCCTTGGCAAAGCCGCAAAAAAGCTGCTGCCGGAAAACAGGTAGTCGAACAGAACCCCCAGCAGCTTGGACACGCCATAGCTGACATATACCGCCAGAAAAGCAAGGGGATGCCGCACCCAAAGCAGCACGGAAACGCCTTTCGGAAACAGGTTCACTTCATCGCCGATGCGGGAAGAAATGGCAAGCCGCCCAAGTGCGAGTACGAAAAGAAAACTCTCTGCCGCTGACAGCAGGACAAAAGAGTCTATCGGCATTTCACCCTCGGTGCGGGAAACAAACCACTGCATGGCGGTATAGATCACAAGCATGGGCAAAATACCGTTTAACAGCTGCCGCGGCAGAAGACGCAGCGCTGTTTTGTGGGTATATTCCTCGTTCAGAGCTCTCCCGAAGGCAAGGCACAAAAACAGCCAGCCTATCAAAGAACCCGCCATTTTGGTGAAAAACACTTCGGTTTCCCCTAAGAGCGCCCCTTTTATAAGCGCCGCAAGCACTGAAACCATAGTGGGGCAGACAGCCATAGCATAAATGGAAAGATACAGCCACACGGCGCCCCTTCCGCAGAAAATCGAAATAAACTTTTTCATGCGTTCTCCTCCTTTTTCTTACTTTATAGCCCTGAGCAAAACACCGAAAGGCGCATAAACAAAGTAAAATCAGGTCTAAAAATTTTCCTTTATCACTACAAAGGTATAGAAACAGCCG
>CASFEZ010000063.1 GCA_949293815.1 uncultured Eubacteriales bacterium
GAAATTCTTTTTCATATCGCGTTCCTTTCTTTTTCGTTGCGGGCCCAGTACGCACTAAGCGCATAGGGGGCACGCAGGGTTAATGTCACCGGATGGCCGGTGGAGTTGATTACCTGTAGAATGTGGCGGGCGGGTGCATGGGTATAGCCGGTCAGATGCCCTTTGCAGGTATCGGGTAGAGAAGCCGGAGCAAGGGGAGACCAGCGCCGCAGCCGCTGCCAGCGAGCCACGGCATATCGGTCGCCCAACAGGTCCAGATATGCTTCCTCGTCGGTGTCGGTCCAGGTGTCACCAAACATGGCGTGCAGCATCACTTCGTCGGCGCCGCACTGTATTGCCAGATAGCGGGCATCCCGCTGCAACAGGGCTATATCCTCTTTTACAGTCTGGCGATAGGCGTGCCCCTTTTTGTCGGTGCGGGTGGGGGTCGCGGCCGGAATACCCGCCTGCCGCAAAAGCTGCCGCAGGCGCTTGGCGAGCTCCTCCGGCCCGACGATGGCGCCGCCCGGCTTTTCCGACGAAAGGCGCATTTCCCGAATCTGATCATCGGAAAGACCAAGGGCGCGCAACTGTTCCAATCGACGCAGCAGAATATCCCCAGCCCAGGGAGTGAGGACAACGCGGCGAAACTTATAAATAGGGAAGTTCTCATTGGTTGCCTGCAGTGTGGAATACCGGTCGTGCAGCTTTCGCACCCGGCGGCTGATCAGGATCGTAATATCGTCTTTTCTGGCAGCGCAATCGCACCGGAAAACAGCATCATTTTTCAAAAATATATCAAGCCAATCGCACTGTGTGATCAGATGCCCTTTGTAGTGTTTAGACATAACGATCTCAATCAGGACGAGGTAAACAACTGGCTAAAAGACATTTATTCCCGATTGCGTAGACAAGAAAACTGTTTTGAGATGGCGGTTCAGCGTAATCTAAGTAAAATATTTGAATATTTATTTCGCAATTTTGAGTGCTTACCAAAGACAGAGGTTCCACGCATACAAATCACCGCACAAATACGAATCCAGAAGATGCTTTCATACATTTATGATAATTACTCCAATGCAATAACACTGGAGGACATTGCAAATGCGGCTAATATCAGTCGTAGTGAGGCGGGGCGGTGCTTCAAAACTTATATGGAGTGCTCTCCTGTTGATGCTTTAATCCAGTATCGTCTGCAAATCGCCCATGAGTTACTTGGCGATAAATCCTTGACGCTGGAGAAAATAAGCTGCGCCTGTGGATTTCATTCTGTTCGCTATTTCAATCGTCAGTTCAAAAAGAAATATGGCCACACTCCTCATGAACTGCGAAAGTTGGGTAAATAGTACCTGCTTACAGTGATAATAAGGCTTTAAATTCCTGTTTTTTGGTGATATAATACCCGAAAACTACGGAAGAGAGGTCTGTTAGAGATAACATGGCAGAAAAAAAGAACTATAAAAAGACATTGATAACTTGTTACATCGGCTTCATCACACAGGCAATTGTGGCGAATTTTACGCCGTTGTTGTTTTTACGATTCCATAACGAATATAATATCCCTCTTGGGGAAATCGCTTTAATTTCTACCGTATTTTACGTTACACAAATAGTTGTAGATACACTTTGTGCGACAATTGTGGATCGCATAGGATATCGAAAAAGTGTTGTGATTTCTCAATTTCTGGCGGGAGTGGGACTGGTTGGTTTGGCAACCTTACCAAACCTGCTGTCAAATCCATTTGCCGGAATATTGATTAGCGTGATCGTTTATGCAATGGGCAGCGGAATGATAGAAGTGTTGGTAAGCCCTATCGTTGAGGCTTGTCCATTTGAGCATAAAGACAGCGTGATGAGTTTACTCCATTCCTTCTATTGCTGGGGCGCGGTTGGGGTCATTTCCCTTTCAACGCTTTTCTTTGCCATTTTTGGAATAGAATATTGGTGGATTCTGGCCTGTCTATGGGCGCTACTTCCGTTGTTCAACATCTATAATTTTATGACCTGCCCCATTGAACGCTTGACACAGGAAGGACAAGGATTGTCTGCAAAAAAACTGCTCAGCATCCCACTCTTTTGGGTTTCCCTCTTGCTGATGATTGGAGCAGGTGCCAGCGAGGCCTCTATGGCACAATGGGCATCGGCTTATGCGGAATCCGCATTAGGATTTTCTAAAACCATCGGGGATATCGTTGGGCCATGTATGTTTGCCGTGTCAATGGGACTCAGCCGTACCATTTACGGAAAGTACGGACACAAAATGAATTTGGTAAATTTTATGATGGGGTCAGGCATTCTGTGCCTGGTTTGCTATTTGCTTGCCGCCGTTTCTGCCAATCCTGTTTTGGGACTAATTGGCTGTATTGTCTGCGGATTTTCTGTTGGAATTATGTGGCCCGGCTCTATCAGTATTGCATCAAGTAAAATTCCGCTTGGTGGAACCGGGCTATTTGCATTTCTTGCTATGGCGGGTGATTTGGGCGCGTCAATTGGCCCTGCCGCCATAGGTGTTATTACACAAAACGCAGGCGACAACATGAAAGCCGGAATGCTTGCGGCATGCGTTTTCCCAGTTATCTTAATTGTTTCGCTCTGCTTACTAAAGTATATACGCCTGAAAAAATAAAGAGAGATTAAATCGCAGCTTTCCGTTGCGCTTCAGCACTTTAATTGAGCTTCGTTCTTGGTAAGGCTTTTAATTCTCTATTCAACTCCCTTTTCAAATGGAAAGGGAGTATTTTTTTGCCATTTTTGAATTCATCACTTGACATTGTGGAAAAGACCGGGTAAATGTAGATGTGGTCATGCCGGACAAGAAGATCAAGATCATCAGCAACAGCGATGTGACCGGAGTCATCAACATGACCAGAGATTACTCCTACTCCTGGGTGGATGTGGGTATCGAATATGGCGAGTCTCTGGAACGTGTGGAAAGCATCCTGCAGGACGAGTTCCCGCAGATCGTGATCAACCAGCCGACGGAATTTAAGGAGGCAACCGCCTGGGAGAAGCGCAAAGCCGAGGAATTTGCGAAGGCGCAGAGAGAGCT
>CASFEZ010000064.1 GCA_949293815.1 uncultured Eubacteriales bacterium
TAAAAGCATTTTTATTTTGCGAAAACAAATACGGTTTTCCGCACAATGCGGCAACGGCATATTGCGAATTCATGGGATGTTTTAAAACGGCGCACAGTTCATCCGCGTTGTACAAAAAGCTGTCCTCGTCAAGCGTCAGAATATTTTCATACTCTCTTGAAATATTGACTTTTTTGTAAAAATCATCCTTTCCGTACAAAATATATTCGCAAAGAGATAGCAATGCGCCGCGTTTTTTTTCATAACCCTCGTACATCCCCGAGGAAGAATTTTTGCCGCGTTTTCTTATTATAAGCCCCACATGCTCTTTTTGCGCCGTCGGGCTTTTCCACTGGCTTTTCCTCCGGCAGAAGCGATTTCTCTCTGTTCGCTCTCTGTTCGTTCATCAAAGGGCACCAGATTTTTCTCATTGGCCATGGTTACGGATCACCGCCCCGGTGGCTGAGTTCCCGGAAGTATCGCCGGTAACGCTGGAGCTTTTCTTCCTGTGCCGGAGTGCGGCGGATAACCGCCAACAGCTCAGCGATTCCTCCGGCCAGCTGCTGCTTTTGCAGCCCTGGATACGCACAGACAGAGCGTCCGCAGCAGTCCACACCGGTATTGGTGCGGTGGTTATAAATACAATTCCCGTTAAGCGGGCACACTGTCAAAACGATCACCTCAAATCTGTGCAAACAAAAACAGCCCGGTTTCCCGGACTGCCTTTGTGAAGGAGTGTACAAATGAAATTGTAATTGGAGCAGCGTATGAGAATCGAACTCAATGCCTGCTGCCTAGGATTGCAGGCCCACCAGCCGCCGCATAGTTGCCGCCGGGGGAACCAAGGGAAGCCCGACGGCACAGGGTGGAAACTTGAGGAGGTATCAGCAAAAGCTTTTCCCGGGTACATCATAGCACAGAAGGAATGTAAACTAACAGCAAGTAAGTTCGATTTTTAGTAAAGCCGTTCCGTGCAAACTGGTAACCCATTGACGGGAATAATCCATTTTTTCTGCAATCTGTTCCCATGTCAGTCCGTCTATGTACCGGTATTCCATGAGCAGCTTCAGGTTTTCGTCCTCCAGCTGATTCAGTGCGGCGCGGATTTCCTGCCGGACAGTTTGCAGCTCGTCAATCTCCCGGTTGATCTCCTCATCAATCTCCAGCACCTTATCCATAGGCCGCTCGATGGGGCTTCCGCTTTCGCCCCCTCCCGGGGCCTGTGACAAAGTCGGTGTTATTTTTAGGGTCCGTTCCCGCCACCGACTTTGCTCTTCCAGGAGCCGGTCAATCCGTTTGCTCATTCGCCGATAGCGGGACAGATACCGGATTTTCAGTTCATTCTCTGGGGTTGGCATCTTCATTCCTCCTTCTTCGCCCAAAGACGGGTATAGTAGTTTTTCTGAGATTCGCACAGCAGATGTGCTGCCAGCATATTCCGGTGAGCCGCCAGCTCTTCGCCGCTGATTTCCCGGTGCCAGTACCGCACCAGATACCCGTGGAGTTTTTCCACATACAGCCGTTCCTTCTCCGGCAAACCGGCAGTATCGGGAGCGGGCTGTCCGGCGATTTTGTCCAGCTGTTTTGCCCGGGCTAAGGGTGATCCGGGCGGCGGCTCTTTTTTTACGGGTTGTTTTTTCACGGCTGAAGCTCCTCTGCCAGAATATAAATCCCCGGATGGTCTGCCCAGATTTTGCCCACCGTCTCCGCGCACACCTGTGCGTCGTCTTTCCAAAAGCCGACGTCGGTCATCACGTCCTTCAACAGCTTTTGCAGGTTGTCGGTGTCCGGCCGAGTGTCCCGCCAGTCGCCGTCCCGGTGCTTGCCCACAGCCGGGAACTTCCATACCACTTTCAGCAGCACCGGCCCTGTCAGGGGCTTTTCCGGGCGGTGGGCGAAAAGATGGGCTTTCAGCTTGGCCCGGGCGTCGGCCAGCTTCTCCGGTTCATAGAACACCGGTTTCCCATGTACCACCTTCACCGACTTTTCCTGATGGGTAACGGTAGGCGGAACCATGGCCATAAAAAATTCAATCTTCATTTTGAAAATCTACCCCCTGCCATTTGCCGGTATCCCGGTTAAAATAGATGACGCCGGAGTCTTTGAAAAAATTCCACAGGCAGTACAACACAGCGGGCTGTTTGACGAGCCACCATAACACTCGGCTTTTCCGGATATCGAAGGTAGCAATGAATTTCTGTGTGAAACAGATGCAGATTGTGAGACTGCGATTATGCTCCCGATTTATATTCTTGCGTACTTGTATAATCAGAATGAAGCGGCTCTTGAATGTTTTCGAAAGAATTACTTCCAAATGATTGTGTTTGATCTTCTGACAGGACAGACCGACCGCACAATGGATAATTACGGTATACTCACATCTGTAGGAAAAGAAGATTATCGCTTTGCGCCATTATTTGACAATGCAAATCTGGTAAAGCCGAATCTTCCGAAAAATATATATACCCTAAACTATGTAGCAATTGACAGAATGCGCATTTTGCGCATTCTGATGGAAAAGTATTCTGGTTATGTGAAGCCCCTGATGGAGAGATTGGTACAGGAATTAGAGCCGATGCTCCCACAGGTATTTGAAACCGTCAATTCATGGATCACAGATGAGAACAGCGATAGAATTATTGCAAATA
>CASFEZ010000065.1 GCA_949293815.1 uncultured Eubacteriales bacterium
CATATTTATTGCTGTGTAAGTTTTCTCCAAAGAATACAGGCCAAAGCAAGGTAAAGCAGTCCCATAAAATTGACGAGGTAACAACAGTAGCGAGTGCGCAGACTCCGAAAACCCTTCAGCCAGGCAAATGTCCGTTCCACTACCCAGCGGCGGGCTGGATTCCTCCGGCCTTCACGGACTTCTTCCCGCCGGCTGCGGATATGCTCCTCAAATCCGTTAACATAGACTTCCTCGCGGACTCGTGGATAATCATATCCTTTGTCCAGACAGAGGTGTCGAACTTCAGCCACCAAAAACCAGCCGCCCATTTCCCGAGAATTTTTCAGGGTTGGTCCTATCAGGCGGCTGTCATGCACATTGGCGCCTGTGGCCGTCACACCCAGAGGAATACCCTGGCCGTCCACATGGAGATGAATCTTGCCGCCACTTCGCCCTCTGTCCGTCGGATTGCGCCCAAGCCCCTCAGCCGCTGTTTTTTTGAGAGCGCGTCGGCGCTTGCAGCAAGGTGCCGTCCATAGCTTGCCATTGGGCGTCCACGCCGACTTTTTCCCCATATTCCGCAAGGAGTATGCGGAAAATCTCCGTCATGACACCGGCTTTGCTCCAGCGTTGGAAGTGCTCATGGACAGTGCTTTTTGAACCGTAACAGGCGGGAAGCATGGCCCATTGGCATCCGCTTCGGCATTTATAGAGGATTCCGGCAAGGACCGTACGTTGAGAAAGGGGCTTGCTGCCGCCACTTCTTTTTCGTTTGAACGGGGTAAGAAGAGGCTCAATACGTTCCCACAGCTCATCAGGCACATCACGAAAGTCTGTCTGTTTCATGAGACGAGCTTACCACGCTTTTAAAAAATCAAAAATCATGCCATCAGAAGTTTTAATTTTGTATTCTGTACTGCTTTCAGTTGTATCAATTACGTTAACCTGTTCTGCAAAAAGTTTTGGAAATTTACTTTTGCCTGAGTATGTTTCTCCGTTATAAACAACTGCATTTTCGTCATCAAACCCATAAGTACAGGTTTCTCCCGTAACAGAGCCAGACGGACAATACATTGTATTATCCGGATATAATGAAGGGTCATTTATTAAGCTGCTTATTACCTGTTCTGTTACATAGTAAGCTTTTTTAGTAAGCATTCTGCGTTCATCAGGTTTAGTATTTATAATTGCAGGTATCATAAGTGCTGTTAATATCCCCAGTACTGTCATTGCAATTAACAATTCAGCCATTGTAAAAGCTTTTTTCATAATTTAAGAGTATGATGTCAAAAAATTTAAATTAAGGATGCGGAGATGTTCCATATTAAAGTTTCTATGTTTGCGCGCACAAAATCGCTGGAAAACAAAATAGACCTGTTCCACGACAAAATTATTGACGCGGCCATGACCTTCAAAAAGGCCATTCGCGTATTTTTAAGCGAGAAACGCAGCGAAGCCTACCGCAAACTGAGCAAACAGATAAAAACCATCGAACACGACGCCGATGCTCTCCGCCGTGACATTGAAAACAAACTCTACATCCAAAACCTGATTCCGGATCTTCGTGGCGATGTTCTGCATTTGGTTGAAAATCTTGATAAAATCGTTAACAAATTTGATGAAGTCACCTACAAATTTTACATTGAGCAACCCGACATCCCGGCCGAGTACCATTCGCGGGTCATTGAGCTCTGCGAGCAGGTTTCCGATTGCGCCGAAAACATGGCCATCGCCTCGCGGGCTTTTTTCCGGGATTTCCTTTACTTCCCCCTGAAATCATGATATGCTTAGTGTAGTAGTATATTTTGCATAGAAAAAATCGGAGATGTCAAGGGGTGATTGTGATGAAGAAAGAAAAGGACAAGAAGAAAAAACGGGAGAAACAGCTGTCCGCCGCTCGGGAAGAGGAGAAAGGAACACCGGAGTTGGCGGCAGCGGCAGGAACTGACAAGAAAAAAATCTCGGGAGAAACGGAAACAGCGGAGAGTATGAAAGACCTTCGGTGTGCACTGGAAGAACTGGGCGGAAAATGGCGTCTTCAGGTGCTGTGGAGCCTGCGTGGCGGCGAAGGATTGCGGTACAGCAGCATCAAGGGACAAATTTCCGGGATTACCGACATGATGTTGAGCCAGAGCTTGCGGGAACTGTGCCGCAGCGGCTTAGTGGAGCGGCAGCAGTTTCAGGAAATTCCCCCTCGGGTGGAGTATCGGATTTTGCAGGACGGACAGGAACTGATCCCCCTGATTCAGTGGCTGGTCAACTGGCAGAGAAACCGATCCGGAAAAACGTGTCTTTTACACTGGAAGTGCTTGATGCACAGCTTCCCGTGCAGAAACTCATCAATACGCACTGGTTTCATACGGACTGCCTTGCGGTGTATTATAACGTCGATGTGTTCAGCGAGGAATACTGGCGGATTGTCGGAAACTTC
>CASFEZ010000066.1 GCA_949293815.1 uncultured Eubacteriales bacterium
GATAGGCCAGCAGTTCTTTCGATTTCGCCCTGCCGAACCGGACAAGCTGTCCATCCACATAAAGATCGAATCCACCGAATGTTTTGATTTCAATACGCCTTTTTGGCAGGCGTTCCCGGTAGATAAAAGTAAGCTCCCGGTTTACCGCCTCTTCTGTAACCGGCTTTAAAAGATATCCGGTAGCATGTATAGAGAAAGCCTCTACAGCGTATTGAGAGTATCCAGTGACAAAGATAATATGTATATCCGGCTTCACCTTTTTTAGCTCTACCGCCAACTGGAGTCCGTTCATGCCACCCGTCTGAATGTCCAGAAAAGCGACATCTATTGGGCGCTGTCTTGCCGCCTCTAATGCATCGCCCGGCCAGGTATAAGGAAAAATGTCTGCGTTTGGGCGTATCCGCCTTAAAACATTTATCAATTCTTCAAGCTGTAAAGGCTCGTCGTCGGTGACTAATATGTTCACGTGCCGCCCCCTTCCGCCCAGGGAATCCGGATAATGGCTGTGGTTCCCTCGCCGCTGCTTTCTATATCCAGACTGCCGCCCACCATTTCATTCAAACGGCTGCGGACATTGGAAATCCCGATATGAGCTCGGTCTCCCATGGAATGGATCTCTTTCGCTTTTTCTATCCCGACCCCGTTGTCAGCAACTATCACGACGGCACATTTGTCCGTCTTCTCAGTACGGATGATAACCGTACCGCCGCTCCTTCTGTTCAGGACGCCGTGCTGTACGGCGTTTTCTACAAGCGGCTGAAGGGTAAGCGGTGGGATCAAAAAATTCTCTATTGCAATTTGGTAAATAACCTGAAGCTTGTCGCCGAACCGTTGCTGTTCCAGATACAGATAGTTTGCCGCATGATTTAGTTCTGATTCAAATGCAATGGGTTCACGTGATTTCAGGCTTTCCATATTGCCACGCAGGAATTCCGAAAATTTTTTTATCGCCTTCCTTGCCGCCTCTGGATTGCTTTCGCACAGGTGATAGATAGCCCCCAGGGAATTGTACAAAAAATGCGGCTGGATCTGGCTGAGCATGATATCGATATGGCGCTCTGCCAATTCCCTTTCTCGTTCTTTCATGGTAACCTCATGCTCAAACTGTATGTTCATGAGGATAATCAGCGTAGCGATAGTAACTCCCGCATTAACAATTGCGATTCCCCGCATAGCCATCTGTACCGCACCGCAACCCAGCGGGATAAAGATATATAACAGGAAAAATACGACTTCACGCCTGAGCAGTTTTTTTCGGTAGACAATGACCAACGCCATAAAAAGCAGATAGCAAAGCAATGGCACAAACTGTGAAATCAAAAATAGTGGTCCTCTCTGATAACCGTCCGCTGTTACATAGAAGATGGAACCGGTAAAAGGACTTATAAGTGCAAAAACAATTTGTATACCACAAAGAACCATAGCGTAAATCAAACAGAATTTTTTTGTCCATCCTGTCATTTGCAGATATTTCATGATATAACGTATAAAAAAATACAGGACGAACGCAGAGGCTGCGTAGTAAAGCGTTGTAGCAGCTGATAGAATAATCCTCTCCGAAGCTGATGCAATCGTGGGAAATATCCAGTCCGAAAGATCCCCCACAATCATAAAAATGTTAGAGATGCATGCGCCCAAAAAGAATTGGTTCAGCTTTTGCCGGTACCGGTGATTGCCGACCAGGTAAACGATTGGCAATATGGATAATATAATACAGAAAATATCCAGCACAATATTGGCATATCTCAATTCGTCCATGCGTTTTTACACCGTTTTCCTTACGAATACACCCTGCTTTGTCAGTTCTTTTCCGTGTAGAAGCACCTTGTCAGCCTGCCTCCATAAGAATAATAAGCAAAAAGTTCGTTTCATATGTTTTCTCTCCCTCAGTAAATGAACTACAACATAATTGACATTATGTTGTAAATGGTTATAACATACCTATTTTATCAATATAACTATATCATAATCAGAGTTAAACTACAAGCAATTCAACGAAGAAAAGTATGATTTTTACGGGATATTGTCAAAAACAAGTGGCACAAATAAGTCTTTTCAAAGCGAATTTTGAAAAGACTTGACTTTCTGCGTTTATTTTTAAGTTGAGCTTTGCGGCTAATGACAATATGGCACTTTTAAACTGCAAAATCCGCACTGCGTTTATTACATAATGTCAATTATGTATTCAACCGCTTTTCCAGGCGGCTTTTTTCAATAAGGCGAAGCCGTCATTCAGCAAAGCTATATAATCAGCCGCATATGTTCCA
>CASFEZ010000067.1 GCA_949293815.1 uncultured Eubacteriales bacterium
TTTCCGTTGGTCCATAGATATAGACAAATATAGATAAAATGCCGTTTATGATGCAATATAAACAAAAAATGTGGAAACACTGCTCACTTTATTTTAATTTTGAAAACGGAAACACAATTGAAAAACATCCTAATCAATAAATGAAAAACGGATAATGGCAGAAAAATTTCCCGGGATGACGGTGGGCGCCGGTACTGTGCTTACCATAGACCAGGTAAACCGGGCTGTCGACGCGGGCGCACGCTTCATCGTAAGCCCCGGCTTAAATCCCCGGATCGTCCAGTACTGTATCGACAGAGAAATCCCGGTGATTCCCGGGTGCTCTTCTCCCAGCGATATCGAACAGGCGCTTGAGTGCGGCCTGGAGGTCGTCAAGTTTTTCCCTGCCGAGGCGGCCGGCGGCCTCAAATATATCAAGGCTGTGGCGGCTCCCTATACGGACGTCCTGTTCATGCCCACAGGCGGCATCAATCCGGTCAATGTAAAAGAATATCTGGCATATGACCGGATCCTTGCCTGCGGCGGAAGCTGGATGGTAAAGAGCAGCCTCATCCGTGAGGGAAACTTTGACCAGATCACACAGCTGGTAAAAGAGGCCGCTGATATTGCCGCTTCTGTATGCGGCGGGGAACAGGCAGGTGACGCTCCATGTCAAAAGTAATTACGCTTGGAGAGATCATGCTCCGTCTCACTCCCCCGCAGCATCAGAGGATCATGCAGGCATCGTCCTTTGATGTCTGCTACGGAGGCGCGGAAGCCAATGTGGCCGTCTCCCTCTCCCAGTTCGGCCACGAAGCCGCTTTCATCTCAAAAGTACCGGATAACAGTCTCGGCGATGCAGTCATCGGAACGCTTCAAAAATACGGCGTTGACTGCCGCCATGTGCGGAGAGGCAACGGGCGGCTTGGGATCTATTTTCTGGAAAACGGGGCGTCCGTGCGTCCCTCCTCCGTCATTTACGACAGGAAAGATTCCCTGATCACACATATGACGCCCGATGAAGCAGAGCTTGATCTTGCGCTTTGCGGCGCGGATCTGCTCCACATTTCCGGGATCACTCCGGTCCTCAGCCGGGAGGTAGGCGAGCTTGCCCTTGCCGCAGTAAAAAAGGCAAAAGAGCTGGGGCTTACAGTCTCCTTTGACCTGAATTACCGCAAAACGGGTCATGCGGCCGCCGAACTGTTATTGAAAGCTCTTGCCGGAGAGAGTCGGTATGGGCATATCCAGATAGAATCCGATTTTTACGAGTAAAGGAGGCGGTATGAAAAGGAGAAGTGCAGGCGTGTGGAATTTCTGTGGCTGGGCAGGACAATCCACCTTGATTAAATTACTGGTGCTGCCAGCTTGTTTTCTTTGTAAAAACAATTAGAAATAAAAAATATGAAATGTGAGCCAATTTCAAAATTTGTGAAAGGAAGTGGAATTATGACCAGACGCCCCTCTCATCATCTATCTCATGTCTCCTGTTTTTTACATTTGAAACATAAGTCTTTAATTTTTACAATGATAGAGCTTCTCATTGTAATAGCGATCATCGCAATCCTGGCGGGAATGCTGCTGCCGGCTTTGAACACGGCACGGGAAAAAGCTAAAATGATTTCCTGCATGAGCAATCTGAAACAACATGGAACAGCTCATGCACAGTATCTGTCAACGTACGATGACATGTTCCCCGTTTTCAAATTCGGAGGAGCCGGCGATGTCATCAACCAGAATCCGGAAAACGGCGGATGTCAAGGTCTTTTTCTGATACCTTCGCTGTTTTTTCAACAGAATTTCACTTTTTATATGTCATGGAAAATTGCCCCGGTTCAGATTTGTCCATCAGGGAAAGTCGTGACTTTCAGTTCAGGGAAAGTGTTGGGACGGGACTACAATCCCAGTTACCGTTTTCAATGTGCTGAATCGCCCGTGAAACAGAGTCGTTTGAGACGTTCAAAAATCATTCTTGCCGAAGGAACCCGTTTGGAATCTTATTTCCGCGACTGGGTGTCCAGCAAAGGATTTCCGGACAAAGTTCAGGGCAATCACCGCAATTCCGCCAATGCGCTCTGGACCGATGGTCATGCGGAGAATTATCGTCCGTATAAAATGTCCCAGCTGGATTCCGGCGTTTACAAAATAGACTGAACTGAAAAATATATAACAGGAGCTGCATGTTGAAAAAAATGCTGACATCATTGGCCGGAGTATTGCTGCTGAGCGTTGCTTCCGGGGT
>CASFEZ010000068.1 GCA_949293815.1 uncultured Eubacteriales bacterium
AAAAATATCAACAACATCTTTTAATTTTACGACTTTCCATTGCGCCATGTCTTTCTCTGAAAAGAACTTTTGAATGACACCTCTTTTATACTTCTTGAGAGTCGCAACATATTTTTGCTGTGCATCAATTCTTTGAGTTAGAATACTCAAGAAGGAAGCAATTTTATCTTGCTCATCAGTGGATGGCAAAAACAAGTGCTGTTCATAGAGCGTTTCCCATTCTACATTTCGTCGGCACATACTCGCCCCGACGGTTGTAGCATTATAAAAGAAATGTTTTGCAGCATCCGATTTAATCCAATAAGCCAGCAGCTCTATCGAGCATCCAGTTATATCATAGGTTTTATATGCAGGAGATACCATGCCGTGCTTAAAACGAAGGTTTACATTTGCGTTTCCCAAATGCAGATTTTGGGTAGATAAAACCATTGTACCGTATTTGATTTTTTTATAACCTTTATTACTCGCTCCACGCTGATGACCAAACAACTCTGAATTTAGGAACATTCCTTCTATCGCAGCAGAGAGAAGAGTATCTTCGTCTTCCGTTTGAGTGCGATCACTGTATTCCTGAATAAGATCGCCAAATGGCTTGCCATGCCACGCTTCATCAAAGCCCGGAAAGCGCAGCTTCGGGCGCTTTTCAAGACCGTTACTTGAGGATCTTGCTGCTCCGATCGCGCCTTCGCGTGATAATGCTCGCGGAGGTGGTCAATATGACTAACAATACACAATTCAAGACGCTGCTGAACACTTGGCTGAATCAGAAGAAGCCAATGATCACGCCGTCAACCCACGCCAGCTTCACGCTGATTGCCGAAAATCATCTGATCCCATATTTTGGCAAGCGTAAGATTGGCAGCATCACCGAAACAGACATTCAGAGCTACATTTCGTATCTCTACAATGCCGGTCGGCTGGACAGCACGGGAGGGCTTACCGTGAAGACCATACGGGATGTCATCCTCGTTCTCAGGCTTGCAATGGAGTACGCCTATAAAGAGCGGACTATTCCGTTGCTGAATTGGGACTTGATTGAGTACCCTAAAGAATTGGGCATCAGGAAAGTCAACTCGCTTTCCAAAGATCAGGAACAGGCTCTTATTCAGTGCATCTACATGGACTTGAACAGAAAAACGGCGGGGATTTTGATTGCACTGTTTACCGGCGTTCGGATTGGTGAGCTTTGCGGACTCCAGATGAAGGATATTTCTCTCACAGACAAGACTATCAATATCAACAAGACAGTCCAGCGCATCTATGACAAGCGAAAGGGATTGTCCTATCTTCATATAGGACCGCCGAAGACAAATACATCCGCCCGTGTTATTCCTGTTCCGTCATTGCTCATGAACATCATCAAGAAGTTCTACACGGAAAATCAGAATCACTATTTTCTGACGGGCAAAACGAAGCCGACCGAGCCGCGTACATACCGGCAGTTTTTTACCCGTTTTCTCAAGCGCAGCGGGCTGCAAAAGGTAAAGTTCCATGAAATCCGGCATACCTTTGCAGTACGGGCAATCGAGATACCGGAGTTTGACATCAAATCGCTCTCCGAAATCCTTGGCCACAAGAATGTATCGTTCACTTTGAATGTCTATGGAAGCGCAAATCTTCAACAGAAAGTAAAGTGCATGAATCTGCTAAATGACCTCTTATAACAGAGGTAAAAGAAGCACGCGCACAGAAAGGCAGGCCGCAGCGAAGGGCTCAAACTGGGCGCGCCGCACCAAAAACAGGCCGCACATCGTGAGTTCCTCCGCATGTGTGGAAATCTCAGGCATGCGCAATGCCTGTCCGCTGCGGTCTGCCATGCGTTCCGAAGGCGCCGCTTTGTCAATACGCATTTTGCCGACGGCTGTCAGATTTCCCATTTAAAAAATAAAAATTTGCCGATGGCTGAATTTTATTTTGCCGTTTATCAGACATAAATTTTGCCGATGGCCAGCGGCGCACTTGCCGACGGCAAATTTTTAGTTTGCCGTCGGCAAATGAAACGTTTGCCGATTGCAAGTGTCTCGCTGGCCGACGGCAAATTTCTTACCGGATAAACGGCAAATATTT
>CASFEZ010000069.1 GCA_949293815.1 uncultured Eubacteriales bacterium
TGAAATATTTGGCCGCAAAGGAAAACCTGTTTTCCGATCGTCCGTCAGAGAGTCTGTCTCTGCGGGAGCAGTCAGCCGCCGGCCCGGCGGCGCAGCGGATGGTTGAGGTTTACTTTTAGTATCATGCGGAGCAGATAAAGCTGGCTTTAGAGGAACTGGAAATGGGCACCGAAGCGGTTTTTCTGCTAATTGAGGCCTGGCACGATGAGGAGCTCGACGACCGGAAAATTTCTGCGGGCACGCCGTTTTTCAATGCGGACGACGCCTTGGAATATATCCGGTATGATATGGACAGCGCCGGTGATGATTACAGTAATCTTTGCTGGTACGAGCTTCAAAAATGGAAGCCGTCAACAGACCCGGTAAGCGGAAAAGTCTCCTGCGTCCACGGCTACACTTATTATTTTCTCAAAGACCGCGCGTGCTTTTTTGAAAAGCTTGAAGAAACACGGGAACCATATCTGTTTCGGCCGGAATCCCGGCGGTATGCCAAGGATGGACAGCATCTGAATCTGCCCATCCCGTTTTGCGCCGGTGATATTGTGCGCGTGGACTGCCGGCCGTTTCAGCCGGAGCGCCCCGCTGTGCTGCTGGAAGTCGGGGACAATACGGACTGCTGCTGTGTGCAGGCGCTTTGCTGCGGCCAAAACGGCACTTGGACGATCGGCGCGCTCAAGCACGGGAGCCTGTTTTCAGACAGAGACTGTTTCCTCTCGCCGCTGTACCGTTTGGAGACATACCCGAAGCCTCTTCCGGAAAGCGACTGCCTGCTTCAAAACATACAGGATTTTATCGCAGGCGACGAGACGCGCGGCAGGCTTCTTTGGGAAAGGCTGCGCCGTTTGGACACGCGCACGGATTCTGAAATTCGGTTGGTGCTGGCGGACTGAGTCACTGTGTACCGAGCTTACAGCCAAACGCAGCGGCCCGATATATATGGGTATTAGGGCAGCGCCCTAACGGGAAACACTGTTTTACGACTGTGGGAGTACAAACAGTCTGCTCGCTGCACGGATACAGAAAACCGGAGAAAGCGGTTTTGCGGGTCATTCGTCTCATTTATGGTGCCAGCAGAAGGCGGTAATCGGCTATCTAAAAAACGAAATCATTTTACTTATTATGAACAGCCCATCGGAATTCCTGTCCGGAAATCCAATGGGCTGTTTTCTTTCACGCCGACGGGTTTATAGTGATTTATACCGCCACCTCGGTAATGGTTGTGCCTTCCGTCAAAGCGCGGATATCGGAATAGAGAAGCGTTTCTTTTTCAATCAGAGCCGCAGTAACCCTCTCAAGAAATTCTCTGTTTTTCAGAAGAATGTCTTTGGCAATCCGCATATACCGCTCGAGTTCCGCATGAGTCACAGCCTCGCTGCGAGAGTTCATATTCTCGGAAGTTTCGGGAAAACTTCGTGTGGAAACATCAATCATTCCAAATCCAAGGGTAGCGTTCTCTGAAATACCGTCCCTTATATAATTGCAAGCCCGATTGATATCGCTCCGGCAGCCGCTTGCGACGGTATCACAATAGTAAAGTTCAACAGCGGCCTTTCCCGCAAGAGATACAAGAACATAATAAGGTCTTCTGGAAAGCTCCTTGCACCGGTGAATAAATCCTCCCGTAGAATCCCTGCCGGTAGAACGCAGAGAGGCAAGTCCCACACTTCCCGGGCAAAGAACTTCCGAAACGACAAGATGACCGGCTTCGTGAAGCGCCGTTTTTTTCATGTCTTCTGCGGAAGCTTTTGTGTAGTTGTCCGGTGAATCATAAATCATTCTTAAAACGGATTTCACGAGGTCTTCCATTTCGATATCGGTCTTTCTTTTATAGGCGGCGCTGATTGCCGCCTCATTAAGAATTGTTTCAAGCTCGGCACAGGAGCTATAGCTGATCATCTTTGAAAGATCTTCCATATTAACATTTTTCGAAACTTTCTTGTCGGAAAGATAATGCGCAATGATTTTATTGGCATCCTTGTCAGTGGGACACTTTACTTCGACTTTTCTGTCAAAGCGTCCTGAGCGCACAAGAGATTCGGGGAGTTTCCGCATTTCATTTGCTGTTGCAAGGACAAACACATCGCAGTTCTTTACCTCGTCAATACCTGACTGAACTGCTACATATTCTTCTGCGTCACGGTGATCGCTGTCCTCGTTGGCAAACTTGTCCATGTCATCAAGGAAAACGATGCAGGGGGCGGCGTTTTCTTTTGCCTTTTGGAAAGTTTCCGTAATATTACTTATAAAGTCGTCATTGCCCTTATTTCTCCGAACGACATAAGATTTAAGACCGCTTTCTTCTATAAAGCACTTTGCAATAAGGGTTTTGCCGAGTCCAGGGTCACCGTATAACAAAATACCTTGCGGCAGCCTGGCTCCAAGAGCCTCATAACACTCCTTATTATGCACCATATCGCAAATTTGCATAAGTTCGTTTTTAATTGTTTCATAACCTATAACCTTATCAAATGCGCTCATACTCATTCCTCCAAATGATTTTCGGTTTCTGCATAAACAATAATGATACAACATGTAATTTTTAAAGACGCCTTTATCATGTTTTCTTGAGTATAACCGGCAGTTCCTGAAAATACAAATAAAACGGACTTTCGGAGAAAATTTATTTGCCGTTACGTTGTTTATCGTTTTTATGTTAATAGAGAACAAATGTGCGAATCACAGACAATATGTGTCCTGACTGTATTTCCGTGTGTTTTTATCAAATCCGTTATGAACATCCGCACCATCCACAGTGTCGGTATAACGCCCTTCCTGCCGCAACTTACTCTGAAACCAAAGGAGATTTTGGGCAAGAAATCTTCGCTCAGCTTCCGAAAGATAAAGATGAAATTTCTGTTCTTTCATATGTAAATCAACTCGTTGTTGACGATTTCAGTGGCTCGGTTTCGGATGCTGTTCGTCTTTTGCACCC